>CAZSBB010000024.1:0-105974 GCA_964605235.1 uncultured Phycisphaeraceae bacterium | reverse complement strand
GGAACCTGCCCCCGGAACCTGCCCCCGGAACCGGCCCCCCGGAACCGGCCCCCCGGAACCTGCCCCGGAACCTGCCCCGGGAACTGCTCCCTGGACGTCTCATCCGGGACGCCGACCCCGGCCTTCGATGCCGTTGTAGCCGTAGTGCACATCAATGTCGATCAGACCCGCCTCCTGGAACCAGCGCTGGATGGTCGCCAGCGCTTGCGGTTGATCGTAGCGCGGCGAAAGCATGTCGAAGGCGTCCAGGATCGCCCATTGCTTGAGCGCCTGCGGCGAGAGGTCGGGAAACACCCTGGCGTAGTTGGGAATGCACAGCCCCGCCCAGTTCAGTTGGGCGCCTCCGGGCAGATGGTTGAGCAATCGTGACAGCGGCCACATCAAGCGGACATAGCGCTCCACCCACGCATACAGCCGTTCCTGTGGCAGGCGGCGCGTCAGCGGACGCAGCCAATACTTGGTGATCAGCCGTTCGAACCCGTAGAAGGTGCGGTACACGTCGATGGTCAGACTGCCGCCTGGCCGCAACACGCGCGGCAGGCTCATGAACGAGCGGCGCACATCCGGCGTGTGCTGCAAGACGCCCAGGCAATACAAATGGTCGAACTGCCCATCGGTGAACGGCATCTGATACAAATCCGCCTGGGCGATCAGCAGATTCGTCCCCCCGCCGTGCGAAGCATAGTTGGCGTCCACCGCATTGCTGTAGTCGATCGACACCACCGCGGCCCCGGTGTTCAACGCATGGGCGGTGAAACGACCCGCTCCGCCCCCGACTTCCAGCACCAACTGCCCCTCCAGCCGCGGCGGCCAGCGGGTTTCGGCGAAAAATCGCGTGTGCGATGCGGTGGAACCGATCACCTGATCCAGCTGGGTGCAGCGATGCTTGTTCCATTGCCAGCCGAAACTGTCGGCATAGTTCTGCCTGGGCACAAACCGCGGAATGAACTGCTCCACGGGGTAATCCACGGCGCAGGCCCGGCAGGTCAGCTGGCCTTGCCGCACCCGTTCCCCCACCTGGGCTGCGCTGGTCAACTCCAGCGCGCCGTGACAGGCCGGGCACGCCAGCCACTTCACCTGCTGTGGGTACATGACATGCTCCTCATGACGCCAGCCCCGTTCCACCCCCGCCGCCGATGGACGCGGCCACGGACGAAATAGAATGATACGTCATGCACACCATCAGACGGCGCATCCTTGCTGGCCTCAATACCCTCGCCCGGGAAGAAGGCGTGACCATCCTCTATGCCTGCGAGTCGGGCAGTCGCGCCTGGGGATTTCCCTCGGCTGACAGCGACTACGATGTCCGGTTCATCTACCTGCGGCCGACGCGTTGGTACCTGACCACCCAGCAGAAACGCGACGTCATCGAAAAGCCCATTGATGATGAACTGGACATTGCCGGCTGGGATCTGCCCAAGGCCCTGCAACTGCTGCGCAAGTCCAACCCGCCGTTGCTGGAGTGGCTGCAGTCGCCGATTGTCTACCAGAAGCAATCAACGCTGCGGCGGCGTCTGCGGCCGCTGATGAAGCAGTACTACTCGCCCATCGCGTGCATGTATCACTACCTGCACATGGCGGAGAAAAACTATCGCACGCACTTGCAGGGCGATCACGTATGGACCAAGAAGTATTTCTATGTGCTTCGGCCGGTGCTGGCGTGCCTGTGGATTGAGCGGGGGCTGGGCGTGGTGCCGATTGAATTCGGGAAGTTGGTTGAGAAGACCATCGCCAACGCGCGGCTGCGGCGGGAAATCGCTGGGCTGCTGCGCCGGAAGATGGCGGGTGAAGAGCTCGATCAGGGCCCGCGCAATCCCGTGATTGCTGCGTTTCTGGATCAGCAAATGAAGCGGCTGCGCGCGGACCTGCAAGCGCCGCCGGCAACGCGCGATCCCGCCATTCTGGATCAGGTCTTTGTTGATCTGCTGATCGAAGTGAACGGCCGGGAAATCTAAGCCTGAGGTCGGCGCAGCCCGGTTCAGTCTACGCAAGCCGCTGCCTGCATCTGCTTTTCCGCTTGTCGCGCTGGCATCGATGCAGTTCCGCTGGTCAGTTGCCACGGAATGACAGCCAAGGGTTGGCGGTGCAGGTGGGTCAGCGGGGCGGTGCGGTCCCATGACGCATGCCGCGGCGCCAAACGCACAGGCAGCGGCACCGGCAGGGGGTCGAGGTCAAAGGGGTACGGGTCCAGCCGAATGGTCAGTTCATCCTCCCGCCGCCAGTTCAGCGTGACCCGGTCCGCCCAGCTCCCACGCGGCACATGCGGCAAGCGATGTTCCCGCTGATCATTCATGGAGAGGAACAGCGACAACGCATCGAGCAGTTGCAGCAGCCGCAGATGGGGACGCAAGTGAGCGTCGGCAACAGCGCCCGCCAGTCGGGGGTCGCGTTCAACCCGGGCGATGAATTCCGTCTGACGACGCTGTTGCTCGTCGAGGAATTGACGCACGGCCGCGGCGTCTTTCGCCAGACCCGCAGCCACTTCGGGCGCGCCAAAAATGAAATGGCGGCGGCTGTCGTCTTCACCCGCCATCAGGTCCTCGAACGTCACCGCGTACAACCAGTAGGCATGCAGGCTGGTCAGGAGCGCAGCATAGGGATGCCTTGTCGCCAGGCGCGCGATGCCCAAGCGCCAACGCTCGAACCCATCCTGTCGCCAGGCGTCAAATTCATTCGCTGGTGACGGAGCCGCCGCTTCGCCCAGGCCCACCGGCAAGCCGTCGCGGGCGCTGAAGCGCGGCATGGCTTCCGTCTCCCACCAGCCGTTGTCGTGCTCGGCGATCCCCAGCACCACTTCATCACGCAGACTGGCGGCGCGATGGGGGGCAGCATCAGCAAGGAATGCCCCCGGCCGGGCGAAGCCGTTGACCCCGCCCCAGTGCGCCGCCAGGTAACCGCTGATCTGGGCGTGTTGGTGTTGCGGGATCAGCCAGACGTGTTGTTCAACCGGGGTCTTGAGCATGGGCGGGCTCCAGCAAAGGGTCATCAGTCAGGCACGGTGCGTCACGGAATGGTAGGGCTATTTATCTTCATGTCAAGATACTTGACATAAAAATAAATGCCCATATCCTGTGTGCATGCAAACCGACCTGATCGATCAGTTGCAGGCGCAATGGCGTGCGGAACGTCCGGAGCTGGACCCGGCCCCGATGGGCGTGGTCGGGCGGGTGTTGCGGCTGGCGTTGCTGTTGCAGCAGGGCGCGGAGCAGGCGCTGGAGCCGTTCGGCCTGACGCTCTGGCAATTTGATGTGTTGGCGACGCTGCGGCGGTTGGGTCGGCCATACCGACTGTCACCCACCCAACTGCTGCGCGAAGTGATGCTGTCCTCGGGCGCGATGACCAATCGCATTGATCGGCTCGAAGCCTTGGCGCTGGTGCGTCGGCTGCCTGACCCCGCTGACCGCCGGGGGGTGCTGATTGAGCTGACTGCCAAGGGCCGCCAGTTGATTGACCGCGCGATCGCCGCCCGGTTTGATCAGGCGCAATCCGTGGTGGATCACTTGTCCCAACGCGAACGCGAGCACGTCGAACACGCGCTGCGGCAACTGCTGGTGCAGTTGGAAACGCCCGATGTTTCCGCGTGATGCGGGCTTATCCCCCGGCGCGACTTACTTCTTGCCCACCACCTGGTCATAGTCCCACTGGAACTTGTCGCAGTTGGCGCGGGCGTGCACGTCCCACGTCGGCTCGTCAGTCGGCCGGCCGCCGGGGAAACAGTCGACCGCGAAGTAGCGCAGCGGTTTCTGGCCCACGCAATGGATGCGATGCTCGGCGTTGACGGGAATGCGCACGCAGTCGCCGGGCTTCACGTCGAACTGCTGCTTTTCGCCGCCCAGTTCCAGCCGACCCTGGCCTTCGGTGATGAAGAAAATCTGCTCGGTGTCGGGATGGCGATGCATCGGCGGCGCTTCGCCGGGCTCCAGCACCACGATGAACACCTCCGAGCACTGCCCCTGCGAGCGGCACATGACCAGCTCGTTGGTGTGCGTGGGGAAGCGATAGCGTTGGGTCTTGCTGGTGTCGAACACGTATTGCATCGGGGTCATCCTTTTTCGGTGGGGGCGGGGGCAGTCAATTCTTTGCCGTCGCGCAACAGGTCCAGCCAGGCTTCGGGCAGCACTTCCAACCAGTACCGGCCGTGCAGTTGCTTGACGAATACTTTGCAGTCGAACACACGGGTGAGCCACTCGGGCGTCATGACCTGACGCGGCGAACCCTGGGCGATGACCTGCCCATCGCGCAGCAGCAGCACCAGACTGGTGGAGGGCGGAAGTTCCTCCACGTGATGCGTGATGAACAGCACGGTGGGCGGATTGGGTTGCTTGAGAATCTGCTGCACGGTGGCGAGGACTTGTTCGCGCCCGCGCACATCCATGCCGGCGGTGGCTTCGTCGAGGACCAGCAGTTCGGGTTGATGCACCAGCGCGCGGGCGATGAGGCAGCGGCGCTGCTCGCCGGTGGACAGCAGGGCGAAGCGCAGCTCCCGGCGGTGGTGCAGGCCGACTTGATCGAGCACGGCATCGGCGCGGGCGTGTTGCTCAGCGGTGGGACGTTCGTACAGCCCGATGCTGCCGAAGAACCCGGTGCAGACGGCTTCGTGGGCGGACAGGTCGCTGTCGACGGTGGCGCCGGAAACGTGGACGCCCGCGCCATCGGTGGTGGGATTGACCACGCCGATGCGTTGGCGGAGGCTGCGGATATCGGTTTGGCCGATGGTCTGGCCCAGCACGCGGACGGTGCCGCGGGTGACGAACGTTTGTCCGGTGACGGCGCGGGTGAAGGTGGTTTTGCCCGAGCCGTTGGGTCCGAGGATGGCGGTGCACGAGCCGCGCGGGAGTTGGCAGTTGATGCCGCGCAGCACCTGGGTGGTTCCGCGGGTCACATGCAGGTCTTCGGTTTCAATGGCCCAGTCCACGCGGTCACAGCTCCTGCTGATCTTGGTGCAGGGCAAAGCATAACAACGTCGAGCGGCGGTATCATGATCCGCCCAACTTGTCGTAAATCCCCTTGCTGCGAGTACCCCCACCATGACGACGCAGGCGCACCGCTGGCTATTGGAACTGACCAACCTTCCCACCGCCGCCGGGCAGGAAGGACGCATCGTGCAGTGGGTCGAGCGCTATGTCGCCCGGCGCAAGCATCTGACGCTTACGGCTGACCGCTACGGCAACCTGACGCTTAAGCACAAAGAGCGGCAGAGCAAAACCCCGCTGTACATCACCGCCCACATGGACCACCCGGCGTTTGTGCTGCGGGAAATCACGGGGAAAAAGGAAGCGGTCGCCGAATTCCGCGGCGGCGTGGAGCTCAGTTACTTCCCGCGCACGCGCGTGCGTCTGCATCATGGGAACGATAAGCCGCAGCGCGGGCGCATCATGGAAGTGCTCGACAGCCGCCAGTCCACCGGCTTTGGCGCCAATGACAGCGCTAAGCTGTTGCGGGTGAAGTTTGACCAGCCGGTGGTGGGTAAGCCGCTGGATGTGCTCACGTGGGATGTGGGCGAAAGCCGAATCGTCGGCGATCGCCTGCACGCGCCCGGCTGCGATGACGTGGCGGGGGTGACGGCAGCGCTGGCAGCGTACGACCGCATCAGCAAAAAGATGGCCGGCGACGTGCGCGTGCTGCTGACGCGGGCGGAGGAAGTGGGTTTCATCGGGGCGATCGCGGCATGCAAAGCCAAGTCGCTGCCGCGCGGGGCGCGCCTGGTGTGTCTGGAGAATTCCAAGAGCTTTGCGGAGTCGCCCATTGGCGGTGGGCCGATTGTCCGGGTGGGGGATTACACCAGCACGTTCGACCCGGACCTGACGTATCGCATTGCCCAGATCGCCCGCGCCGAAGCCAGCCGGGACAGCACGTTTCGCTGGCAGCGCAAGCTCATGCCCGGGGGCACCTGCGAGGCGTCGGTGTTCCAGTCGTATGGCTACTGCGCCACGTGCGTCTGTCTGCCGCTGGGCAACTACCACAACATGAATGACGTCAAGGGCAGGATCGAAGCCGAGACGATCAGCGTGTCGGACTTCGACCATCTGGTCCGGCTGCTGGTGGCCGTGGCCGGTCAACTCGATGACGCCCAGCAGTCGCCGGGGTTGAAGGTTCGCCTTGAGCAACTGTTCGAGCAGCGGAAGCACATGCTCGACGGCTGAACGACGCTCGTCGTGTTTTCATGCTCACTGAGGCGCGCGCACAGCGAGCCCTACGCCGCACCGGTCGGGCTCGCGGTGCGCGCGCGATTGCTCTGCCCGCGCCTCTGACGATCCACTCGTCACCACCTGGATTGGCATCTGTCGGTGTAACTCCCATTCGCGCAACCCTTGCGCGGGGGCGTTGCGCTTTGCGCTGCGCAATTTTCGACGCCGCCTCATCCAGCTTTGCGCACCCCCTGGCGCGGCGTGCCCCCAGCTTCCATAAATCCAGCCATTTACGCACTTCACAGCACGCGCCAAGTGCGTGAGCGGTGTTCATATCCCCTTTGGCATCCTCCTTGCCCTACACCAGACGGGCGCAGGCTGCGCAGGTTGCTCAGTCCGGGCCCGGGAAAGGAGTCCCGCTCATGGAAAGTAAGCCTCTGGACATCTTCAAGCGCTCCGGCGACGCCCACCTGGGGGAAACCCTTGTCCGCCTGGCGCATCTGGCGGAACAACTGCACCGCCAGCAGATCAACCCCATGCGCTACGGCGCGCTCAAGCACCCCGCCAGCGGGTCACGCCCCAACCGATTCGTCAAGCCTGTCCGGGAGCACCGGTCGTGAACTACGGGCTCTACCTTTCCGCCACCGGCATGCTGACCAACCTGTACCGCCAGGACATCTATGCCCACAACCTGGCAAACGTGGAAACGGTCGGCTTCAAGGTGGACCTGCCCACGCTCCAGCAGCGTGACCCCGAAGCGGTGGAGGAAAACCACGGTTTCGATGTCTCGGGCCAACTGCTCGAACGGCTCGGCGGCGGCGTGCTCGCCGGACCCCAGCGCATCAGCTTTGCCCCCGGCGCCTTTACGCAGACCGGCAACCCCTACGACCTGGCGCTGGAAGACCCGCAGACCTTCTTCAACATCGCCGGCCGACCGGAGCAGGGCGAGCCCCCGGTCTTCCTCACCCGTGACGGCCGGTTCAGCCGCAATGATGAAGGCTATCTCGTCAGCGTCGGCACCGGCCGCAAGGTGCTCAACGAACGGGATCAACCCATCCAGGTCCCCGGGCGCGGCGTGTTTGCCGTGTCCCCCGACGGCCGGGTGCTGGTCGATGGCGAAACCATCGATCGCCTGGGCGTCAGCGGCGTGCAGAATCTCGACAGCCTCGAAAAACACGGCGAAAACCTCTTCACCTGGCGCACCGGCGGCGACCTGCGCACCCCCGCCGACCGCATTGCCGTGCGCCAGGGCGCGGTGGAAGCCAGCGGCGCTGATCCGGTCCAGACCCTGATGAAACTCGTCGAAGCCACCAAGGCCGCCACCGGCAACGCCAACCTCATCCGTTACCACGACCAGCTCATGCAGCAGGCGATCAACACCCTCGGACGCGTCGCCTAAGCAAGGACGAACTCACCATGGCCGTCATCGCCCTCCATTCCGCCGCCACCGGACTCTCGGCGCTGTCCACCAGCATCGACGTGATCGCCAACAACCTGGCGAACGTCAACACCACCGGCTTCAAAGGCTCCCGCGCCAACTTCGAAGACCTGCTCTATCAGGAAAAAATGCAGCCCGGCGTCGAAAACGACAACGGCGATGAACGCCCCGCCGGCCTGCTCGTGGGCATGGGCACCCGCCTGAGCAACACCCAGCTCGACCTGACCGTCGGCAACCCCGTCCTCACCGATCGCCCGCTCGACCTCATGATCAACGGCGACGGCTTCTTCAAAGTCGCCATCAACCGCGGCGAAGCGGCGATCGGCTACACCCGCGCGGGCAACTTCTTCGTCAACAGCGAAGGCGACATCGTGCTCGGCAACGCCTCGGGCCCACGCCTGGAACCCGGCATCACCCTGCCCACCGATGCCGAGGACATCTCCGTCAGCGAAGACGGCACCGTCTACTACAAGCTGCCCGGCGAGGCCGCGCTGCAGGAAGCCGGCCAGATCGAACTGGCGAACTTCGTCAACTCCCACGGCCTCAAAGCCATCGGCGGCAACATCTACGTCGAGTCCGACGCCTCCGGCCCGCCCATCGAGGATGTGCCCGGCAGCGGCAACCTCGGCACCGTGATTCAGGGTGTGCTCGAATCCTCCAACGTCGATCCCGTGCGCGAACTCGTCGAGCTGATCAAAGCCCAGCGCGCGTTTGAAATGAACAGCCAGTCCATCCAGGCCGCCGACGCGACCCTGGAAGTCATCAGCAATCTCCGCCGGTTCTAAGTCCCCCGGTAAGTGAAAGCCATGCGTAAGCACACTGCCATCCTGACGCTGCTGGCCCTGATCCTCGGGCAAAGCGCCTTCGCCCTGGCCGGCGAAGTGCGCTTGCGGCAGCAGGCGACCGTCAGCGGCGACCGCATTCGCCTGGGCGATGTGGCGGACCTGCGCGGGCTGGATGCCGAGCAACTGGCGAACGTGGAAATCGCCGCCTTCTCCGGCAACAAAACCACGGAAGTCACGCTGGTGCAACTGCAACGTCAGCTCAGCGGCGCCGGCGCCAACCTTGGCCGGGTCAGCTTGAGCGGCTTTGGCGTCTGCCAGGTGCAGCGCGGCACGCCCGCCCCGGCCGCGCCCGTGGCGCAGCCAGTCGCGGAGCCTGTGGTGCAACCTGCGCTGCTGTCCGTCGAACCCGCGCCCGCGCCCGCTCCGGTGATCGCCAATCCGCAGGCGGCAGTGGCGCTCAACAGCGTGATCAGCGTGCAGCAGGTGATTGAACGCTATCTCCGCGAGCATCTGGAATATCACGCCGGCGAAATGCAACTCACGTTTGCCGCCGCCGATGCTGCGCTGCTGTCGCAGTCGGCGCTTGATGGCCGGTGGGAACTTGAGCCGCTGAGCACCGCGCGCCTGGGCCGGCTGCCGCTGGCGGTGCGCAAGTGGCAGGGGACCACGCTGGTCAGCGAGCAACGGCTGTATGTGCAGGTGAGTCGGCAGACCCTGGCGGCGGTGGCGACGCGCCCGCTGCGCCGCGGCCAGACGATCGCCCCCGGCGATGTGGAAGTGCAGGCGGTCACCCTCGACGCCGACCGCGGCCAACCCGTCACCGAGCTGCGGCAGCTCATCGGCCAACTCGCCCAGCGCAGCGTCCGCGCGGGCGAAGTCGTTTATGCCGCCGACGTGCAGGAGCCGGTGCTGGTGCAGCGCGGCGAAGTCGTGGCGGTGCAATGCGTCAGCGGCGGGCTGGTGATCCGCATGACCGGCCGCGCTGAAGAAGACGGCAGTCGCGGGCAGATCATCAACGTCCGCAATGATCGTTCCCGTTCCCTGTTTCAGGCCAAAGTCATCGGCGCCCGCGAGGTGCAGGTGGTGCTTGAAGGCGCCAGTGAAGCGCCCGCTGGAGGTGTGCATTGACTCGATCCGGTTTCCCGATCGCGCTGGCGCTGAGCCTGTTGACGAACCTGCTGTATGGGCAGAGTTCTTCGCTGTATCTGCAGCCGCAGGAAACGGCGTCGGCGGCGCCGACCGTCAGCCGGGATGGCCAGCGCGGCACGTTGTCGGTGGGCGTCGCCCAGGCGAGCTTTTCCGCCGTGGCGATCCCCGAGCCGCGCAAGTTCCAGTTGCACGATCTGGTCACCATCATCATCCGCGAGTCGATCTCCAACGACAGCAGCACCAAGTTCTCCACCAGCAAAGAAACCAAAGTCGACGGCGAAATCAGCGATTTCCCCCACTTCAACCTGGCGGACCTGCTCGAAGCCCGGCTCAAGCCCGGTGAAACTTCCGATGGCCCGAAGGTCGGCGTGAAGTTCAAGAAGGAATTCGACGGCGACGGCAGCGCCAAGCGCACCGACACCTTCACCACTCGCCTGACCGCCCGCATCATCGACATCAAGCCCAACGGCACGCTGGTGCTCGAAGCCCGCAAAACCATGGACAGCGACGGCGAGGTGGTCACCCTCGTGCTGACCGGCGTCTGCCGCAAGGACGACGTCGCCGCCGACAACACCGTGCTGTCCACCCAGATGTACGACCTGCACCTGACCAAAGAAACCCGTGGCGAGCTGCGCAAAGCCACCAAGAAGGGCATTTTGACCAAGGTGCTTGAAGGCCTGTTCGCGTTCTGAGTCGACGTAGCCGGATGAATGAAGTCATGCTCCATCGCCTGATCCAACCCGCTGCCCGCTGCCGCACCCTGCTGGGGAGTGTGCTGCTGTTGTTGGCGCTGGTCAGCCCCGCGCACGCCCTGCAGGTGCAGGATGTGGTGCGCATCAAGGGCGCTGAAGGCGGCAAGCTGGTGGGCATGGGGCTGGTGTTCGGCCTGTCGGGCACGGGCGACGGCGGCAAGTTCGCCCCCGCGATGCGCTCGCTGGCGCGGGTCATTCAACAGCTCTCCGACGCCAGCGTGGTGGCTTCGGAACTCAAGGATTCGCGCAATGTCGCCCTGGTGGCGCTGTCGGCGGAAATCCCGCCGGCTGGCGTCCGCGAAGGCGATCGCCTGGATGTGCACCTGAGCGCCATCGGCCCCGCCAAGAGCCTCGTCGGCGGCCGACTGTTCATGATTCCCTTGACCGGCCCGATCCCCGGGGCGCCGGTCTTCGCCTTTGCGGAAGGTCCGGTGATCGTCGAGGACACCGCCAATCCCAACACCGGCATCATCAAGCGCGGGGCGCAGCTCGTCCGCGACGTGCGCGCTCAGTACATGGATGAGCAGGGCCAGGTCACCCTGGTGCTCGATGACAGCATCGCCAGTTGGCCCACCGCCAGCAATCTCGCCGGCCACATCAACAGCGCCATGACGCTCGATGAAGGCCCCAACCTGGCGCGGGCGGTGGATCCCAAGAACATCATCGTGGCCATTCCTCCCGCCGACCGCGCGGACCCGGCGGCGTTCCTGAGCCAGTTCCTCACCAGCTACATCGATCCGGCGCTGATCGGCTCAGGCGCGAAGGTCAAGATCAACGAGAAGACCGGCACCATCATTTTCGGCGCTGACGTGCAGATTTCCCCGGTGGTCATCTCGCACAAGGGTTTGACCATCACCACGCTGACCCCCCCGCCGGTGGCGACGCCGGATCGCCCGCTGGAGGACAAGAGCGCGTGGCTCGCGCTGGACCCGCAGCAGCGCGGCGGAGCGCGGTTGTCGGACCTGCTCAGCGCGCTCAAGCAACTGCGCGTCGATGCCGCCGACCGCATCGCCATCATCAAAGAGCTGGAAAAAGTCGGCAAATTGCACGCCAAGCTGATTGTGGAGTGACCCTGTGAGTTTCAACGTCGCCGCCATCTCGAACCCGCTGTTGTCGCCTGACGCCATGCCGTCGCGCACCGGCGGTGCGCTGCGCGACAGCTTTGCCGCGGCGTTGATGCAGGCCCAGGGCGCCGCCCGCAGCGAGCAGAGCCAGGACGAACAAACCGCCCGCGCTTCGGCGCAGCAGCTCGTCGCCAGCACGTTTCTGCTGCCGCTGCTGCAGACGGCGCGGCAGGATCCCTTCCGCACGGAAATGTTCCACGGCGGATTCGGCGAGGACGCCTTCGGGGCGCAGCTCGACACCCAACTGGCGGATCGCATGGCCAGCGGGCCGGCGTTCAAAGGTCTGGTGGATGCGGTGTATCGCCAGATTGCCCGGCCCAGCGGACATGCGGCCGGCCACGGGGAGGTGAAGCAGCATGGATAGACATCTGGAACAACAGATCAGCGCCCTGGAGAACCTGCTGGAAGAGCAGCTTCGCGCTCATGAAAAGCTCAGCGGTTTGCTGCTGACCCAGCGCGACGCGCTGCGAAAGTCGGACCAGCGGATGATTGCCGAGCTGGCGCGGCAGGAGAACGTGCAGGTGCAGCGCATCGCCGAGCTGGAAAAACAGCGGCAGATGCTGGCGGCGGAACTGACGCTGCTGGTGCAGCCGGGCGCCGCGGCGCCGTTGCCGCTGGCGGAGCTGGCGCAACTGCTGCCCGAGCCGCAGCGCACGAAGCTGCTGGTGCGGCGCGCGGAACTGCGGCAGCGCATGCTGCAGGTGCAGCAGCAGTCGCAGGCGTCCAAGCGGGCGTCGCAGGAAATGGCGCGACACATGAATCAACTGGTGCAGCGCGTGTCCGCGCTGTGCACGGGCGTGGCGACCTACGGCCGCAGCGGGGGCCCCGCGCCTGCCGCCCGGCGGCTGCCCGCCAGCACCTTTTCGATGACCGCGTAAACCGGTGGAACGAGTAGCGACGGCGTTTTTGTGGAAGCACTGCGATGAGCCTTGGCGGCGCACTGAGCATTGGACGAACGGGCCTGACCACCAGTCGGGCGGCGATCGAAACGATCGGCCACAACATCGCCAATGTGGGTACGCCCGGCTATCACCGGCGCACCGTCGCGCTGACGCCCATCCAGGGCGGCGAGATCGCCCAGGGCGTGTTCCTGGGCCGGGGCGTGCAGATTCAGCAGATCGTGCGCAATGTGTCCGAAGCGCTTGAAGCCCGCATCCGCAATTCCAATTCCGACACCGCGGCGGCGTCGGTGCGCAAGGATGTGCTGACGCAGATCGAAGCCCTGGAAAATGAGTTCACCGACAACGACCTGTCCAGCAATCTGACCCGCTTTTTCGACGCCTGGAGCGAGCTGGCGAACACGCCTGACGACTACGCCAAACGCACGCTGGTGATCGAGGAAGGTCAGCGGCTGGCGTCTTACATGCAGGAGCTGCGCGGCAACCTGACCGACCTGCGCAGCCAGATCGACAGCTCCATCAGTGCCGGCGTCACCACCGTCAACGACCTGCTCAATCGCGTGGCGACCCTCAACGCCCGCATCACCGTCACCGATCACGCCAGCGGCGGGGCGCACGCCCTGCGCGACGAGCGCGACCAGCTCCTGGGCCAGCTCAGCGAGTATCTGGACATCAGTGCCGTCGAGCAGGAATCGGGCATGGTCAATGTGTACGTCGGCTCCATCCCGGTGGTGCTCAATGACCACAGCCGAGGCATCGCGCTGCGCAAGCAGACCGATGGCGATGACGTCACCCTGACGCTCGAAACCCGTGACGACCAGTCGCCGCTGCTGCCGCAGTCCGGCTCGCTGGGCGCGCTGGTGACGGCGCGCGATGCCGACGTGAATGCCGCCGTTGACGATCTGGATGCCTTCGCCCGCCAGCTCATTTATCAGGTCAATCGCCTGCACAGTCAGGGCCAGGGCGAAACCGGTTACAGCAGCGTCACCGGCTCCGTGCGCGTGGAAGACAAGGACGTGTCACTGCTGGATGCCGGGGCGGCGCTGCCGTTCACCCCGGACCACGGCGGCTTCACCGTGCATGTCACCGACCGCACCACCGGCCAGCGCATTTCCACCCGCATCGATCTGGACCTCGACGGCATCGACCCCGCCAACGACACCTCGCTGCAGGACCTGGTGGACCAGCTCAATGCGGTCGGCAATCTCAATGCGTCCATCACGGCCGACGGGCGGCTCAAGCTCGAAACCGATGGCAGCAACCTGGAAGTGAGCTTCAGCGATGACAGCTCCGGCGTGCTGGCGGCGCTGGGCATCAACGGCTTTTTCAAGGGCGACAGTGCCGCGGATATTGCGATCGCCGGTGAAGTCGCCGCCGACGCCGGCCGGCTCGCCACCGGTCAGGATCATGTGCCGGGCGACAACAGCAATGCTCTGGCGATCGCCCAGTTGCGCAGCGCGTCATTGAGCGATCTGGGCGGCATCAGTCTCACCGATATGTGGAACCGTCATGTCGAGCAAATGGCGGTGCGGGTGTCCGAAGCGGGCACCGACTATGACTCGGCGGTCATCATCGCCGACAGCCTGCAGGCGCAGTTCCAGGCGATCAGCGGCGTGAATGTCGACGAGGAGACCATCAACCTGATGGCGTTTCAGCGTGTGTTCCAGGGCAGTGCCCGGTTCCTGTCGGTCGTGGATGAACTGATGCAGAACCTGTTGCAGTTGATCTAAACCATGAGCAGCATTCCTTCCAGTCTGGGCCGCACGACCGCGCAACTGAGCAGCTATCAGTTGCAGTCACAGTTGCGCAAGCTGCAGAAGCAGTTGAGCGACGCGCAGACGGCGATCTCGCTGGGCCGGCAGGTCAACAAGCCTTCCGATGCCCCCGCCCGCAGTGCCGCGATTCTGCTGGTGCAGTCGCAACTGGACGCCCGGGCGCAGCAGGAACGCAACCTGACCCACATGACGTCGATGCTCAACAACATCGACCAGGCCCTGGCGGATGTGAATGACCTGCTGATCCAGGCCAAGACCACCGGCCTGAGCCAGATCGGCGTCGGGTCGGATGCCGGCACCCGTGAGGCGGAAGCATCGGTCATCGACGCGCAATTGTCGGCGCTGATCGAGATCGCCAACCGCAAGGTGCAGGACATCGGCCTGTTCACCGGGCGCGCCAACGGCGCCGCCGACGGCCAGGCGTTCACCGCTTTCCTCGGCGGCGTGCGCTTCCATGGTTCCACTGATGCCCTGGTGGGCGACACCGGCCTGATCGACGCCTTGAGCTTCAACCTCAGCGGCGCCGATGCTTTTGGCGCGCTGTCGAGCCGGGTGCAAAGCCTGGTGGACCTCAACCCGGTCGCCTCCGCTTCCACCCGCCTGGCGGACCTGAACGGCGCTCTGGGCGCCGGCGTGACGCGCGGCACCGTGCAACTGACGGTCAACGGCATCACTCGCAGCGTGGACCTGTCCACCGCCGAGTCGCTGGGCGATGTGGCGCTGCGGCTGCAGCAGTCGATTGACGCGACCGATCCCACTGCTGGCACGATCACCGTGACGGACACCGGCTTCGAACTCACCGCGGGCGCGACGGGTAGCGTGTCGATCACCGACACCGGCACCGGCCGCACCGCCGGCGATCTGGGTTTGAAGATCAGCGCCAGCAACGGCGCGACGACAGCGGGCGGCGATGTCGATCCCCGGCTGAGCAGTCTCACCGCGTTGTCGGAGTTGCAGACGAGCGTGGACTGGACCAGCGGGCTGAAGATCACCCAGGGAGCGACGACCAAGGTTGCCGACTTCTCCGGGGCGCAGACCGTGCAGGACCTGCAAAACGTCATTACCAGCTTGAATCTGGGGCTGCGGCTGGAAGTGGATGCCCAGGGCGGCAGCCTGAACCTGATCAGCGAAGTCAGCGGCATCGCCCTGAGCGTGGGCGAAAACGCCGGCGGCAGCACCGCGACGGACCTGGGCCTGCGCACGTTCGACACCACCACCCGGCTGAGCGATTTCAACTTCGGGCTGGGCGTGGGCACGGCGGCGGGCGCGGACGACTTCAGCGTGACGCTGCACGACGGCACCACGTTCAATGTGAACATCGATGGCGCTGGCAGCGTGGCGGATGTGCTGAGCAAGATCAGCGCGGCTGCGTCGGCGGCGGGTTTGACGGTCGGCGCCCCGGGCGATGCCGGCACGGACTTCAACCTGGGCCTGGCGGCCGACGGCAACGGCTTGGCGTTTGAGGATCAGACCGCCGGGGCGGGGGACTTCACGATTGAAGTGCTCAACGAATCGCAGGCGGCGTTTGATTTGGGCATTCGCCAGAACGCCGGCGGTGGAAATGTGATCGCCGGTGAGGATAACGCACAGGTCCGCGTGGAAAATCTGTTCACAAATTTGATCAATCTCCGCGATGCGCTGCGGAACAATGATTCGCGTGGCATTGACCTTGCTACTGGTTTATTGGACACGGACATTGAGCACAGTGCTCAGGTCCGAGCCCTGGTCGGGGTGAGGTCACAACGAGCCGAGCAAGCCCTGGAAAGGTCGCAAGAGTTGAAAAACGCCGAGGAAATCCTGCTCAACGACCTGCAAGGCGGGGATCTGACGGAGCTCATCCTTCAGTTCACGCAGATGCAGCAACAATTGCAGGCAACTTTGAGCGTGGGAGCGCAAAACTTGCAGTTGAGCTTGTTGGATTATTTGCGCTAGGGAGCGCAGTAGTTGCGCGGGCCAGCGGCCTACGGCCGGTCGCTGAGCAACCGCCAGACGAGGGCAGGACGCCTTCGCCGCCGAACGGTTCGGCGGAAAAGTCCAGGATGGATGGCCGAGACAAGGGTACGACGATGCTGGTGAACACGACCCGGTTTGGCAAAGTGGAAGTGGATGACGCCCGCGTGATCTCCTTCCCCAAGGGGCTGCTGGGCTTTCCCGCCTACAAGCACTATGTGCTGATCGAGCCGGGCGAGGACACCTTCTTCTTCTGGCTGCAGTCCATTGACGCCCCGGACCTGGCGTTCGTGGTGACCGACCCGAGCCTGTTCGTCTCGACTTACAAGGTGCCCATCAAGCCCGAGCAGATGCGCGACCTGGACATGCAGAGCGTGGAAGAGGCGCAGGTGTTCGTGATCGTCAACAAGCGGGATCAGACCCTCACCGGCAACCTGCAAGGCCCGCTGGTGATCAATGTGAACCGCAAGATGGGTGAGCAGTTGGTGTTGTCCGATCGTCGCTTCACGACGCGGGTGCCGCTGGTCGAACTGGGCAGTCCGGTCAGCGCCATGTCGGCGTGAGGCGTGCAGGTTGTGACCTGGCGCAAGGAGGCGCCGGGAGGTAGGTCGGACGCGGTGATGTTCGCCGCGCCGACCCAGGCCCCAGGGAAGGAGCCGGAACTATGCTGGTGCTTTCGCGTCAGCGCGACGAAACCATCATGATCGGCGACGAGATTGAAATCACCGTCGTCGACATTCGTGGCGATAAAGTGCGGCTGGGCATCAACGCCCCCCGCAGTGTGCAGGTGCATCGCAAGGAAGTGTATGAAGCCATTAAACGGGAAAACGCCGAGGCGGCCCAGGTGCAGGTAGACGACCTGGCGGCAGCCACCAACAACCTGCGGCGGATGGGCAAAATGCCTTCCGCCCAGAAACGATAAAGGACCCTTTTGGCCCCCCGAATGGTCGGGTGGCCGGCACAGGCTCAACCCCGCGCCCCATAACGGCACACCGGATTGTGACCCCGGGCACGGTCGGAACTGAGACGACAATCAAGGAGGATTGTCATGTCGAGAATAAACACCAATGTCGCGGCCATCATTGCTCAGAACAACCTGGGCAAGAGCAACAACGCCCTGGAAGCCAGCCTTCGCCGGCTGAGCACCGGGCTGGCGATCAACCGCGGCGCTGACAACCCCGCTGGCTTGATCGTCTCGGAGCGCTTGCGCTCGGAGATCTCCAGCATCACCCAGGCGGTGGACAACATTGAACGCGCTTCCAACGTCATCGCCACCACCGAAGCCGCCCTTGCCGAGATCTCGCAACTGCTGATCTCCATCAAGGGCCTGGTGGTCGAAGCCGCCAACACCGGCGCCTTCTCCGACGAGGAAATCGCCGCCAATCAGCTCCAGATCGACTCGGCGGTAGAAAGCATCACCCGCATCTCCAACACCGCCAGCTTTGCCGGGCTCAAGCTGCTCAACGGCTCGCTGGACTATGTGGTCTCGGGGGTCGACGACAGCATCATCACCGATGTGGACATCTTCGGGGCGAACTTCGGCACCAACAGCACCATTCCCGTCAGTGTGGAAGTGCTCGCCAGCGCCGAAACCGCTTCGCTGTTCATCTCCGGCAACACCGCCGGCAGCCCCGGCGCGCTGCTGTCCTCCATCACCTTTGAACTGACCGGACCCAAGGGCGTGCAGGTGTTCAGCTTCGTCTCGGGCACCGCGCTCTCGGCTGTCGCCTTCGCCATCAACCGCGTAGCCGACGCCACCGGCTTGTCCGCTTACCTCGCCAGCGCCACCAACCAGACCTCCGGCCTGATCATCAACAGCCAGGAAGTCGGCTCCGATGCCTTCGTCTCCATCCGCAAGCTCGAAGACGGCGACTTCTTCCAGACCTTCGATGCCCAGGGCGGCTCCGCCGTCCTCCGCGACGAAGGCGCCGACGTGCTCGCCCTGGTCAACGGCAGCCTCGCCCTGGGCGACGGCCGAAAGGTCAGCCTCCGCTCCAGCACCGTCAATCTGGAAATGACCCTGACCCAGACCGCGGCCCAGACCCTTCAGACCACGCAGTTCACCGTGGTCGGCGGCGGCGCTGACTTCCAGATCGGACCCTCGGTCGACAGCTCCCAGCGCGTGGGCTTTGGCATCCAGTCCGTCGCCGCCAGCAATCTGGGCAACGGCACCGTCGGCTTCCTCAACACCATCGTGTCCGGCGGCGACAACAGCCTCATCGCCGGCCACCAGCGCGAGGCGTCCGACATCATCGACGCCTCCATCGACCAGATCGCCATCCTCCGCGGCCGGCTGGGCGCCTTCGAACGCAACACCCTCGACACCACTTTCCGCAGTCAGCAGATCGCTCTGGAAAATCTGACCGCCTCGGAAAGCCGCATCCGCGACACCGACTTCGCCAAGGAAACGTCCAAGCTCACCCGCGCTCAGATTCTCCAGCAGGCGGGCACTTCGGTCCTGGCTCTGGCGAACAACACCGCTTCCTCCGTGCTCTCGCTGCTGCAGTAAGCCCGCATCGACCGCCCCGCATGACACCCCACGCCCCGGGCCATCCCGGGGTGTTTTTCATTGCGGGTGTGAGGTGATCGGGGACGGGCTCAGGCTGTGCCCATCAGCGTGGCAAACCGGCCTTCGCGCTGGTAATCGCCGGCGTAGTACACCAGTGTCAGCGCGGGGGCCAGCGTCCAGAGCATCACGCTCAGGGAGGTCCCCATCGCGGTGTAGGAGCCGTTCTCCCAGAAATTGCCCACAAAGCCGACGCTCAGTATCTGCATGAATCCGCCCAGCAGCAGCAGCAAACCCGAGGCGACGAAGAGGTAGTACACCAACCCGCCCAGTTGCACATAGCGGTCATGAAACGCCCAGCGCCGCTTCAGCCAGCGCGTCCAACCCCACCATGAACCGAGCAGCAGGATCAGGGCGATCCACGCGGTGGGATAGAACTTGAAGCCCAGCACATAAACCCGGGGCAACGGCAGATCGCCCCAGAACCGCAACGCTTCGAGCACCATCGAACTGGCGCCCACTGTCAGCACCGCCATCGGCAGCGCGCCCATCGCCCGCACCAGCGGCGGCATCGGGCCGGTCGCCAGCAGTTGCACGCGCCACGGCTCCCCCGGCGAACGCAGCAGAAACCATTGCGACAGGATGAACGCCAGCAACCCGGCGCCGGTGCTCAGCCAGTGCGCCGGCAGACTCGCAGGATAAATCCCCATCATGCCCCGGATGCCGTGGCTGAACATCGGGTACTGGCCGTACCAGATTTCCATCCACTTGAGCATGACCGAGCCGCGCGGGTAGCGCATCACGATGTCCATCATCAGCAACCACACGCTGCCGGTGAGGATGACCGCGACGATGGCAAAACCCAGGCGGCGCAGCCGGAACAGAAGCAGGAGGGACAGCGGCATCACCGGCGGATTTTACCCGCTGCCCAAGGTTCACCAAGGAGAAATTGTCGGTCGTGCCCCCGCGGCTGCCGGTGCGCTGGTCATCGCCCCAGTTGCCGGGCGAAGAAATCGACCACCGTCTGGCAAAGCTGCTGCCGATGCGTCGGCTTGCCAAAACCATGGTCCGCCCCGGCAATCAGGGCGTGTTCACACGGCACCTGCGTGCGCTGCAGCGCCGCGACGTACGCCTGCGACACCGCGGGCGTCACAGCCTGGTCCTCCGTGCCCTGCACCAGCAGCGTGGGGCGCGGGTTGCGAATCACATCCGCCACGGGGTTGAGCGTTTTGACATCGCGGAAAAAGTCGCGGTGCAGCTGGTGGCAACCCACCGTCACCGGGGCGTCGGCAGCTTGTTCGCCGGCAAAGCGGCAGATGTTGGCGACGGTGGTGGGGGCCAGCAAAGTCAGCGCCCGGTAGGCGTCGGTCCGCGCCATGCACGCCGCCGCCAGCAGCCCGCCGAGCGAAAAGCCCAGCAACCCCAGCCGGGTGCGGTCGGCAAACGGCTGACTTTGCAGCCAGGTGGTCATCCGCAGTGCGTCGGCGAGTTCCCCGGTCACCAGCATCTGGTCGAAACTGCCGTCGGATTCGCCGCTGTGGCGGAAGTCGAACGTGACCGCCGCGATGCCGCGCTGCGCCAGCAGCCGCCCCAGCGTCACAAACAGGAACCCGGCTTCGATGCGCTGGCCGGTGAAGCCATGCAGCAGCAGCACCGCCGGCCCACGCTGTAAACCATCGGGCCGATAGGTCGTGCCGCGAATGACCTGTCCCGCCTGTTCCACTTCAATGTAGCTCTGTTGCATGATGATGCTCACACCTGCGGCGGGACTTGATTTTCACACCACCTGGCCCACCAGCGAACGCACGTGCAGTTCCACGCATCGCGCTAAAGTTTGCAGATCGTAGCCCCCCTCCAGCAGCGAAACGAGCTGCCCATTGCAGCATTCATCCGCCACCGTCATGAGCTGCTGGGTCATCCACGCAAACGCGCCGTCGCTCAGCTCCATGAGCGCCAGCGGATCGTTCCTGGCGGCATCAAACCCGGCGCTGATGAGCAGAAACTCCGGGTGATAGTCGCGCAGCCTGGGCAGAATCTGTCGTTGGAAAGCTTCCCGATAAAACGCATCATCGCCGCCCGGCGGCGCTTCGATGTTGAGGGTGAAACCCTTGCCCGCCGCGACGCCCGTCTCACTGGCGAAGCCGGTGCCGGGGTAGAGCGTGCGCGGGTCCTGATGAATGCTGATAAACAGCACGTCGGCGCGGTCTTCAAAAATGTGCTGCGTGCCGTTGCCGTGGTGCACGTCGAAGTCCACGATCGCCACGCGCTTAAGCTGATGGTTACAGACCAGATGCTCGGCGGCCGCGGCGATGTTGTTGAGCAGACAGAAGCCCATGGAGCGATCGCGCTCGGCGTGATGGCCCGGAGGACGGATGGCGCAGAACGCATTGGCGACCTGCCCCGCCCGCACCGCATCCACCGCCGCCAGCACCCCGCCCACCGCCAGCTTGGCGATCTCGTAGCTGATGGGCACAATGGTGGAGTCCGGCACATCGATGAACTGCTCCTGCCGCGCACAGGCGTTTTCCAGCCGTTGCAGATATTCCTCGGCATGGATGCGACGCAGCAGCTCCAGCGGGGCGGCCGTGAACGGCAACGGCTGGAGATAATTCAGCAAGCCGGTGCCGTGAAACCGGGTGGTCACCGCCCGCAGCCGATCGGCGCGCTCCGGGTGGCCTGCGCCGGTGTGATGCAACAGGAAACGTTCGTCGGTAATCAAACCCGTCGCCATGGACCATCCTTCAGCGGGACGCGGTGTGGCGCTCCAGCCGCTCGACGGCGGCACAGAGCGTCAGTCCCCTCAATTCCACCGCTTTGCGCGGCTGGCGGGAGCCGGCAATCAGTTGCACATTCTGCCGCGCCACCGCGAAAATTTCCGCCAGCAACTGGCAGACTTCACCATTGGCTTTGCCGTCCTCCGGCGGAGCAGCCACCGCCAGCTTCAGCCGATCTCCCAACAGCCCCATCACGCGACTGCGACTGGCGCCAGGCACCACTTTCAAGCGCACCGTCACGCCGTCAGCCGTCGCGTCCAGCGCCAGCCGCCAAGCTGTCGGGGTGGGCCCAACGTTGCTGGAAACATTTCCAGGAGTGTTTCCGGGAGCTTTAGCCATTGCCACGAATGTACCTGACCGGTAGCCTCTTGGCATGTCGCGTCACCCGCTCATTTTCATCATGGCGGAACAACTGCGCTATGACGTGTTCCAGGTCTATGGCGATCGCCAGTGCGAAACGCCGCATCTGGACGAGTTTTCCCGGCAGTCTTCCGTGTTCGGCCGACATTACACCCTCTGCCCGCTGAGCGTGCCCACCCGGGGAACGCTGATGACCGGGCTCTCCCAACGCCAGCACGGCGCGATCATCAACGGCTGGTTTCGCCAGGAACGCCAGTTCGGCACCATCAAACCCGACCTGCCGCTGCTGCCCAATCGCCTGCTCGACGCCGGCTACGACGTGATCCACGCCGGCATCCAGCATGTGCGCAGCAGCCCGGATTTCGTCGCCCGTTGTCCGGGCGTGCAGTTCATCGGGCCGACGTCCGTGGGCTCGCACCATCGCAAGCTGAGCAAGCGTGGCCTGATGCTGCCGGATATGTCGGTGTTCCGCGATCCGGTGCTGGAACATGAGGCAGGTCGACCGACGCTCTCGGCGGGCACTTCGCCGCGCACCGCGATGTTCCCTTTGCGGGAGAACTTGTTTTTCGATGTGACGCTGGCGAACAACATCCGGGAAACGATTGCCGCGCATGACGGGGATAAGCCGCTGGCGCTGTTCGCCATGTTCTGGTTGCCGCATCCGCCGCTGTGGGCGCCCCGGCAATGGGCGCTGCAGGTGGCGCCCGAAGCGGTGCAACTCTCGGGCACGGTGGGGCGGTGGTTCAGCGGCATGCCCGCCAGCCAGCTCGCCAACGTGCCCGGGCAGTTGGGCGCGCATGTGCCGTATGAAATGTGGCAGCACGCCTGGGCGATGTACTTCGGCATGTGCTCCCTGCTGGACCATTGCGTGGGCATGGTGCTCACCGCGCTGCGGGAGAAAGGGCTGTACGACGAAGCGACCATCGTCTTCACCTCCGACCATGGCGACATGCTCGGCAGCCATCGCCTGTACCAGAAGATGTGCTTGTACGAGGAAGTGGTGCGCTGCCCGCTGTTCATCAAGACGCCCGGCCAGCAGAATCAGAAACAGATCACCAGCCTGACCGACCACCGCGACCTGGCGAACACGTTGTGCGCTTTTGCCGACCTGGACCCGATGCCCGACAGCCAGGGCGTGAACCTGCGCCCGCTGGCGGAAGGGCAGACCGACACCCACCCGCGCCCGGCGGTGTTTGCCGCCTACGACGGCAGCGCGGGGCGCGGCTACCAGCATCGCATGGTGCGCACGCCGACCCACAAGTTCATCCACAACATCGGCGACCGCGGCGAGTTGTACGACCTGATCGAAGACCCGCGCGAAACCCATAATCTTGCCGGCAAAACGGAACTCGCCCGGCTGGAAAACGAGCTGCGGCAGATGCTCAACGACTGGATGGACGCCGAGGGCGACGACCAGCCGCGCTGTGATCTGGTGGGGGCCGGCACGCCCATGGAGGCGACGTCGGCGGGTGAGGATGACGACCCCAACGAAAGCACCGGCCCGGGGCTGGACGGCGATCAATCCGACGACACGATGACGGGATGATGGCGGCATCGCGTCGCATGGGTCCGCCGCACATCCCCGGGCAGAGCCCGGGGCTGACGGTTTGGCGCGCCTCCCATTAGCCCCCGGCTCTGCCGGGGGATTCCCCCAACAGATGCCAATTGACTATTCATGCGCCGGGGTATCGGCGGTAAAATGACGAATACCGATCCCACCAATTCCGCCACGGGGGTTGCAGCATGGGCAGCAAGCATCGGGAATACCGTGGTCACCACCAGGCCTTTTCGCTCGTGGAACTGATTGTAGTGCTGGCCATGATCGCGTTTGTGGCTGCCTTGGTGAGTCTGAGTAACACACGCTGCTACCCGGATCACCGCCGCCAACCGCAGGCAGCCACGCAGCTTCGCGGCATCCATTCGTCCTTGGTACTCTATGCTCAGGACCACAACGGCTGCTACCCCGGACTGGACGCGGCGGGGGAGGTGCAATTCGCCGATGTGGAGACGCGGTTGCAGTCCCTGCTCAACAATCACTACTTCACCGAGGACTACCTGATACTGCCCGATGATGACAAGACGCCGCTGGCGCCCGGGGGAACCTTGACATCCGCCAACTACTCGATGGCTTTGCCCATGATCGTCTTACCGGGAGGCCGGCGTGCGGAATGGCGGGAAACATCCAACTCCCAAGCTCCCGCCGTGACCGACCGCAATGCTGGCAGTGATTGCCGCAACGATGCGCGCTCAATTCACGCTGATCCTGACGGACGCTGGTTCTGGTGGGTTGCCTTCAACGACAATCATGTTGAGTACCGCAAGTCGCCCCGCTTCGACACCGAACTGGCTGGCAAGGCGTTCAAGGATGACAACTTGTTCTGCGCCGAGGGTCCCAACGACGCCTGGATGATCTACGCGGGGTCGGGGGTTGATTGACCATTGTCCGAATCGTACAATTTGTACGGTTGATCCACGGTTCCCGCCAAGGTGTTCCATGACCAGAATGCCCATCAGTGAAGCCCGGGAGAAGCTGCCGGAACTCGCCAGCCGGGCGGCGTTGCGCGGCGAACGCACGGTGATCGAACGGCGGGGCAAGCAACTGTGCGCCCTGGTGCCGATGGCGGACCTGGCGCTGCTGGAGGCGGCGGAGAACGCCCATTGGCTCAAGCAGGCGCAGCAAGCCCGGGCCGCCATGAAACGCCGGGGCGAACGACCCGTGCCATGGGCGCAGGCCAAAACCGACCTGGACCTTTGAGGCATGCGTTACCGGGTGGAGATTCTGCCCTCAGCTCTGCGGGCGCTGCAGCGGCTTGAACGTCCCATGAAGCGGCGCATCAGCGTCGCCATTGACGAACTGGCAGCCGAGCCGCGCCCCGCCGGGGCGGTGAAGATGCAGGGAGCGCTGACCGCCTGGCGCATTCGCGTGGGGGACTATCGCGTGGTTTACACCATCGACGACAAGATCGTGACGGTCTGCGTGGTGGCCATCGGGCATCGCCGAGAGGTGTATCGGCGCGGGGGTTTCACCTGGGTGGTGCTGCTGGTGGTCATCGCCACCGTGGGGTTGATTTTGCTGCTGGTAGTGGTGTCGTGTGAATCACCCCGTCGCGTCTCAAGCTACCTGCAGAATTCATGCCAGGCCCGCATGGTTCATTCGGGGTTGGCGCTCTATGCACAGGACAATGGGGGTTATTATCCGGGCCTGAACAAGACCGGCCTACTGCTATATGCCGATGTGGAATCCCGTTACCTCGCGTTGCTCAATAGCCACTATCTTGCCGGTCAATCCATCATTTCACCTTCGGAAATCAAGACCGAGTGGACCAGCGGCATGGTGTTGACCCCGGACAACTATTCCTACGCCATGCTGGCCATCGCTGCCCCGGGCGGCCGGCAATCCGAGTGGCGGCAGACGAGCAATGCCCAAGCGGCGGTAGTCAGCGATCGCAACGCCGGCACGAACTGAAGCGATCAGGTGTGGTCGGTGCATACCGGACAAGGCAAGGGCTGGCGCGGGTCCGTGGTGTTCAACGATCAGCATGTGGACTTTGCTGATTCTCATCTGGCGAACACCAAGTATGGCGAATTCGCGTTCAAAGCAGACAACCTGTTTCACGCCGAGGGTCCCAACGACGCGTGGATGATCTACGCGGGGTCGGGGGATATGCCGTAGACGCCGCTATGCGTGCAATCATCATGAGGGCGAAGCCGCAGATAAGCGCAGCGAATCTGGGGGTTGCGGAGGTTGCGGGGCAACTGCTGATTTACTCGTCAAACCCCCGGATTCGCTGCGCTCATCCGCGGCTTGGGATGCGTTATGGGTTGCCTACCCGGTAATCCAGCAAAACATCGTCCCCCATGCGGCGCACCTGCTGCAAACGCAGATTGCTGCTGTCCGCAATGCGGCTGCGGGTGAAGCCTTCCACCGGGGCGCGGCCGGCGGCATCTCCGAGCAATTTGGGGGCGATGAACGCCCACACCTGATCAATCAAACCTTGCGCCATCAGCGCACCCACCAGCCCCGGCCCCGCTTCCACCAGCACATTGGTCGCCTGATGCTGATGGGTCAGGTGCTGCAACAAACGGGACAGGTCCAATTTTCCGGGTGAGCCAGCATGAGCGCGAAGCGGCGGCAGGGGCACGATCTCCACCCCGCGTTTCACCAACTCCGCAGCCCGACGTTGCGCTGCGCGCCCGGCATCGGCAGCCATCGCCACCGTCAACGGCGCACGATCCAGCGTGGTCAGCAACTGACACTCCAGCGGCAGCCGCAGACGCGGGTCCACCACCACCCGGCGGGCGATGCGGCGGGGTCGCTGATATTCGTCTGGATTTCGCACCTTCCGGGGGCGCGCCGTCAGCAGCGGGTCATCCGCCAGCACGGTGCCGATGCCCGTGAGAATGGCGTCCACGCGCCCCCGCAGCCCATGCACCAGCGCCCGGCTGTCCTCGTTGCTGATCCACTTGCTGTCCCCGCTGCGGGCGGCGATCTTCCCATCCAGCGTGCTGGCCCACTTGGCGATCACCCACGGTCGGCCGGCGGTCACCCGGCGCACAAACGGCGCATTCATCGCTTGCGCCTCCGCTTCCCCAAGCCCAACTTCCACCTGCACGCCCGCAGCGCGCAGTTGCTTGATCCCCGCGCCCGCCACCTGGGGGAACGGGTCCACCATGGCGATGACCACGCGCTGCACCCCGGCGGCGAGCACTGCCTGCGTGCAGGGGGGCGTCTTGCCATGATGACAACAGGGTTCGAGTGTGACGTACAGCGTGGCCCCGCGCGCCTGGCGGCCTGCCTGGCGCAGTGCGTGGATTTCCGCATGGGGTCCGCCGCAGCGGCGATGCCAGCCGGCGCCGACGACTTTTCCCCGGCGCACCAGCACCGCGCCGACCATGGGATTGGGTTCCACAGCGCCTTCGCCGCGCCGCGCCAGCCGCAGCGCCTGACGCATGAATTGTTCATCGGTGGGGGCCGGCATGGTGGGCATCATAAGCCGCGCCGTTCGGGTGGCAATGCCGCCTCGGGATTCCCCGCCGGCCTGCACCTGGCGCCCGGACGCCGCCTTCGCGCCGTGACTGCAAAAAGCGACTTTCACCGCGGCTTGGGCGTACAATGGGTTGTCTGCCCGAAGTTCCTTCCCGTAGCCCGGTGGGTTCGGCTGCGGCGGCATGACGCTACCCCAACCCTCCGAGACTGAGGATTGCTGTTGCCTCGAAGCTCGCATCTTGTCGGCAAAATGCCCCGGCGTCGCCCCGTGCGCGGGTTGGGGTTGTTGGTGCTGGCGTTGGGGTTGACGCTGGTCGGCCTGGGCGCGCACCTGACCCGCCCGCACCGCCTGACCCGACTGGCGAGTGAACTGCTCACCGCGATGACCGGCGCCGAAGCCCGCATCCGCCGCGCCCGCATTCGCTGGGACGGCAGCATTGTGCTGCAGAATGTCACACTGCGCGTGGCGGACCTGCCCGAAGGCCCGGCCCAGTTGTTCGATGCCGACCAGGTGGTCGTCCGGCACAGCCTGCTGGCGCTGCTGGGCGGCAGCTTCATGCCGCGCACACTGACCTTCATCAATCCGACGCTGCATGTCACCGAGCGCGAAGGCGCCGGCTACAACTACCAGAAGCTCACCGAAGCCCGCAGCAGCACCGGCTCGGCGGGAGCGCTGGAGATGCCCGACCGCCTGCCCGAAATTTACATCCGGCGCGGGCGCATCCTGTTTGGCCAGTGGCGCGATGGGCAATTCCAGGTCAACGGCCAGATGGCGGTGTCGGGCAACCTCAGCGCCGACGCCCGGCAGAACGGCGAGTACTACTTCGCGCTGCGGCAGGCGCTGCCCGATGGCTCGGCGGGGCCGGCGCTCACCGGGGATTTGAACCTCAAGACACTGTCGGTCAATGCCGAGCTGTCGGGGTTGACGTTTGACGATCCCCAACGTCACTTGCTCCCGCCGGAGCTGCGGCGCTGGTGGGATCAACTCGATCCGACCGGCTCAGTGCCGATGGTCCGGCTGGGGTATCAACCGAGCGCCGCCGAGGGGGCGAAATTTTACGCCCATCTGGAACTGCGCGACATCGCGCTGACTTTGCCCTACACCGAATCCTCCGCGCGCATGAGTGTGCGCAGCGGGCGCATCACCTTCGACCAGCGCAGCGTGCGGTTTAACCAGCTCACCGGGCAGATCGAAGGCTTGACCTACACCATCAACGGGCAGGTCGATGGTTACGACGCCGCGGCGCCGCTGCGGCTGAGCGCGCGGATTGTCGGTGCGATTCCCGATCAGCCGCGCTACGTGCCGTGGTTCCCCCCGGCGGTGCAGGAGCAGTTCGGCCGATTTTCTCCCGCAGGTCAGTTCCAGGCGGATGTGCTGGTCACGCGCCAGACCGCCGGCGGGCGTTTCAGCTACGACGGCCGCCTGGAGCTGCGCGACGCCAAGCTGCGCTACTGGCAATTCCCGTATCCGCTGGATCAGGTCAAAGGCGAGCTGCGCTTCAACGACGAGGAAATCCGCCTCGAAAGCTTCCATGGCCAAGGCCCGACCGGCGCCAAGATCAGCGTGCGCGGCCGAATCGCGCCGCCCGGGCCGGGCGCTCAGGTTGACATGTATGTCACCGGCGTGGGCGTGCCTTTGGATCAGGCTTTGTATGAAGCGATCAAGCCGGGGCAGCAGCGTTCGTTCGATGACCTGTTCAACCGTGAGGCGTACGCCCGGCTGACGGATCTGCAAACCGGCGCGCTGCTCACCCCCACCCAGCAGAAGCAGCTATTGACCGAGCTCTCCGCGCTGGAGCAGACCAGCCCCGCGTCGGACAGCGAGCCGGGGCAGCGTTTGGCTCAGGTGCGCCGGTTGCTGCGCCGGCCGGTGTATGAGCTGGGGGGCACGGTGAATGTGCGGGCGCACACGCAGCGTGAGCCGGGCGACAAGCGGCCGTATGTCACGACGGTGGAATACGAGCTGACGAATGTGAATCTGCTGCTGCGGCAGTGGCCTTACCCCTTGCGGTTGACGGGCGGGAAGTTCATCGCCGGGCCCGAGGGCGCGACGATCGAGCAGGCGACGCTCACCGGCTTGACCGGAGGCACCGGCACGCTGACCGGCGGGTACACCCGGCAGGAGATCGAAGGGCGCATGCGGGCGCTGCCGCAGATCAAGTTCGTCGCCATCAATTTTCCGATTGACGACGTGTTGTATGCCGCCTTGCCCAGCACTGCCGGGAAGATCGTGCGCGAGCTGAATCTCACGGGTGAAGTGGACGCCGGCGGCCTGATTTTCGCCGACGAAAACGCCAACCTCGATTTTCTGGTGGACGCCCGCGTGCCCGACGCCACCGCCCGGCCGTTTGGCGGACGCTACGACTTGCAGCATGTGCAAGGTCAGTTGACGCTCCGGCCCGGCGATGTGCGCATCAATGACTTCACCGCGAAACACAACGACACCCGCGTCACCTTTGCGGGCAAGTTCGGCTTGCGCTCTCCGCAGGATGAGGCGGACCTGACCTTCACTTTGCATAACCTCCGGCTGGAAGACCCGGTGGCGGACCTGCTCTCGGCGGAGCACGCCGGGCGCCCCGCGCTGCTGCGGCTGCTGGAAGGTCATCGGGCGGCAGGATATTGCGACGCGCAGTGGTCCTTCACCCGGAAGGTGGATCAGGCCGGCGAACATCGCCTGACGGTTTCGCCGCGCGAGTTGAGCTTCGACATGCGCGGCCAGCGCATCGCCCTGACGGAGATGGCGGGCTCCCTGAGCTTTGTGGATCAGGTGCTGAGCACCAGCGGCTTGACCGCCAGCTACGGCACGGGCAAATTGCAGGTCCAAGGCACGCTCGACGTTCGCAGCGCCAACCCGCTGCTGGATGTGGTTTTCTCCGCGCAAAATCAGGAAATCTGCACCACCACCTGCGCGTCGCTGCCCAGCGCGGTCACCAAAGCCATCAGCGCTCTGGAGATGCAGGGCGCGTATCAGGTGCAGGACGCGCACCTCAAAGCGCAGCTCAAGGACGGGCAACTGGATGAACTGGAACTGCGGGGCCCGGTGCTGCTGCAACAGGCGCGCGCCACGCTGGGGGCGCCGATCACCGAGCTGGATGGTCGCCTGGAGATGGATGTTCGCCGCGCGTCCGGCGCGCCTTGGCCGACGTTGAATCTGACGCTGCAAGCCGAGCGGTTGCGGGCGGTGGATCGCCTGCTGGCGCCGGTGACGGCTCGCTTCACCAGCGATCCGCAGACGCCGGCGCTGCTGCACATCACCGACCTGACCGGCCAGGCGTACGGCGGGAAACTGCTGGGCAGCGGGCAGGTCGATCTCGCCGACGGCGGACGTTTCGAGGTGGAACTGACCTTGCTGGATGCGGCGATGCAGGGCATCGTCAGTCCCCGCGCCGAGCCGAAGTCCGACGATCAGGCGGTGCTGTCGGCGAACCTGCGCGTGGCGGGTTTGCCCGATGACATCTCCACCCGGCGGGGGCGCGGCGAAATCACCATTCGCAAAGCCCGCATGTATGAATTGCCGTTGACGCTGACGGTGTTGCAACTGCTCAATCTGTCGGCGCCGCTGTCGCGGTCGTTCGATGCCGCCGACGTGCATTTCCTGCTCGATGGCGATCTGGTGCCGCTGGAGCTGGTGCGCATCAGTTCGCCGACGCTGGATGTGGAAGGCAACGGAGCGATGCGCTACAGCACGCGCGAGCTGGATTTGGATCTGGTGACGCGCAATCGCTCGAGCCCGCGCCTGGGTCCGGTGGGCGAGTTGATTCAGGTGGTCAAGGATGAAGTGCTGACGATTCACGTCACCGGGACGCTGGATCAGCCGCGCTCGAAGCTGACGCCGCTCGATGGCGTCCGCCGGTCGATTCGCCGGGTGTTTCGCGGCGACCGTGAGCAACCGGGGCTCAACGGCAATGGCGCCGTCGGCGACAGCGCGGGCGCGACGGCGCCTCAGTCGGCCGGGGACGCCAGCACTTCGCGCCAGTAGACCGCCGCGATGGCGTCGAGCAGGGCGGGGGCGAGTCGGCCCTGCTCGGGTTTCACCTCCGCTTCCGGGCAACGCGGCGCCAGCGCCAGCACCGGCAGCCCGGTCATTTTCGTCATCCATTGCGGGTTGGACGCCATGGACGGGTCCTCGCGGTGGCCGTGGCCCGCCGGGTCGGCTTCGTAACCATTGACCACCAGCCCGGCGACGGCGGCGCCCGCCTGTTGCAGCACCCGGGCGGTCAGAGCGGTGTGGTTGAGCGTGCCCAGCGCGGGGCGCGTGACGATCAGCACCGGCAAGCCCAGAGCGAGGATCAGGTCCAGCACGGTGAGGCTCGAATCCTCGGGACACAGCGGCACAAGCAACCCGCCGACGCCTTCAATCAGCAGGGCGTCGCTGCTGCTGTCGAGCAGATGCAGCGCGTGGCTGAGCATTTGCCAGTCGATGGCGACATGGCTTTGCGCCGCAGCGGGGCCGGGCGCCAGGGGCGGCAGCAGGCGGATGGGGTTGACGATTTCCAGCGGGTGCTGGCTGTCGGCAAAATGCGCCAGGGCTTCGGCGTCGGAACTGACCAGACCTTCGCGCAGCCGGACGCAGCCGCTGGCGAAGGGCTTGCATACGCCGACTTGGCGACAGCCTTGCTGGCGCAGGGCGTGGGCGATGGCGCAGGTGATGACGGTCTTGCCCACGCCGGTGTCAGTGGCGGTGATGAACAACCCCGGCTTGGTCAGGCGCGGCAACTGGCGCAGGGCGGTGCGAGCATTCATGGCATTGGATCGGTTAACGAGCCGGAAGCGTCAGCGCCGGGAAGGGCGAACGCCCACCCTGGCGTCAGAGGTAATCCGATGGTGTTGCGACCGCCGTACGCTCTGCCCGTCGCTCACGCTTCCGGCCCGTTTATGGGAGCGGAGCGCGGGGCGATTCACGCCCGTTGCATCTGTCCGCCGTCGCGCAGTACGCGCAAGCCGATGGGCAGATTGAAGTGCATGTCTTCGCGGACGTGGTGACGTTCTTCCACTTCGCCGCCGTAACGGTCGATCAGTTCCTGGAGGATTTCCTGCACCAGGTATTCCGGCGCCGAAGCGCCGGCGGTGAGCAGCACCGTGTTGACGCCCTCAAACCAGGAATGGTCCATCTCGCTCTTGTCGTCGACCAGGCGGGCGGGAGCGCCGTCATGCTCGGCGATTTCCGTCAGCCGCAGGGAGTTGGAACTGTTCTTGGAGCCGACCACCAGCACCAGGTCCGCCTCGGCCGCCAGCTCGCGCACGGCGCCCTGCCGATTGGTGGTGGCGTAGCAGATGTCCTCGGAGGGGGGCACCTTGGCGTGGGGGAAATGCTCGATGATGGCTTTGATGATGATCTCGGCGTCATCGCGGCTGAGGGTGGTCTGGGTGATGTAGGCGATCTTGTCCGCCGCGGTGAAGGTGAGGCGGGCGACGTCCTCGGGGCTTTCGACGATGGTGATGGCGTCAGGCGCTTCGCCGACGGTGCCGACGACTTCATCATGCCCGGCGTGGCCGATGAGCAGGATCTTGTAGCCCTGGCGCGCGTAGCGGATGGCTTCCATGTGGACCTTGGTCACCAGCGGACAGGTGGCGTCGATCATGGTGCAGCCGCGCGCCTTGGCGGCATTGCGCACCGCCGGGGACACGCCGTGGGCGCTGAAAATGACCATCTGGTGGGCGGGCACTTCATCGATGCTGTCGACGAAGATGACGCCCTGCTGGCGGAAGCGGTCGACCACGTGGCGGTTGTGCACGATCTCGTGATAGACATAGAGCGGGCGGCCGACGATCTTGAGCGCTTCTTCGACGCACTGGATCGCCATGTTGACGCCGGCGCAGAAGCCGCGCGGATTGGCCAGCAGGATACGCATGGGGCGGGTCTCCTCGGGGGGCGTGGGTTGGACGCCGAACCCTCCATCATAGCTTCCCGGCGGGGGCTTGGCAGACTTGTCTCCCCAAGCGTGCTACAATACCGGCGGATCGCTCCGGGTTGTCCGACTGCTTTCCCTGTGATTTGTTTCCCGCCGCCGCTGACTGGGCGGCCTTGGACCTGCAATGCCTGAACGTTTTTCCCGGCGAATTCTCGACCATCTGTCGGATTCGCGCTACCGTCCCCTTTCCATCCGCGAACTGGCGGAAACCCTCAATATCTCCGAAGCGGATTTCGAGGAGTTCCAACGCGCCGCCGAGCAGCTCATCAGCGCCGGCCAGGCGATTTTCTCCAGCGCCGACGCCATCGCCCTCCCGCCCATCGGCCGGGAAATGGTCGGCACCTTCCGCCGCACCAGCCGGGGCTTCGGCTTCGTCTGCCCCGATCCTGACAAACGCACCGCCCACGGCGACCTGTTCGTCCCCGCCCATGTCACCGCCGGCGCGATGACCGGCGACCGCGTGCGCGCCAAGGTGCGCCAGGACGACCGCCGCGCCGGCGACGGCCGCAGCCCCTACACCGGGCAGATCGTCGAAATCATCCAACGCGCCCAGCAGCATTTCGTCGGCACGCTGTTTCAGAACGACCGCAAATGGTTCGTGCAGACCGACGGCAACGCGCTGACTGACCCCGTCGTGGTGCGCGATGCGTCCGCCTCCAACGCCCGCGAAGGCGACAAGGTGGTCATCGAACTGCTCCAGTACCCGACCGATGATTTCCTCGCCGAGGGCGTCATCACCGAGGTGCTCGGCGAAGCGGGGTTGCCGGAGGTCGAAACGCAGGCGGTCATCCGCGCCTTCGGCCTGCCTGGCCGCTTCACGCCTGAGGTGCTGGAGGAAGCCCGCGCCGCGTCGAACAGCTTTGATCCGCAAGCCGTCCCCGCCGAACGCCTGGACCTGACCGGGCAGCTCATCTGCACCATCGACCCGCCCGACGCCAAGGACTTCGACGACGCCATCAGCCTGCGCAAGCTCGACCCGCGCGCGGAGAACGATGACGCCGCGTGGGAGCTGGGCGTCCACATCGCCGACGTGTCGCATTTCGTCAAGGCCGGCGGGGCGTTGGATGTCGAGGCGGCGCGGCGCGCCAACTCGACGTACCTGCCGCGCAAAGTCATCCCCATGCTGCCCGAGCTGCTGTCCAACGGCGTGTGCTCGCTGCAGGAGGGGGTCAACCGCTTCACCAAGAGCGCGTTCATCCGCTACGACGCAGCGGGCAAGGTCGTCGGTGAAAAGTACGCCAACACCGTCATCCGTTCCGCCAAGCGGCTGACCTACATCGAAGCCCAGGCGCTGATCGACCGCGACCTGAAGCTCGCCCGCAAACACGCCAAGACGGACCCCAAGTATTCGCAGGAACTGCTCGGCCTGCTGAGCGACATGAACGACCTGGCGCAGGTCATCCGCAAACGTCGCCTCGACGCGGGCATGATCGAGCTGGGGCTGCCCGAGGTGGACCTCGTCTATGACGAAGCAGGGCACGTCGTCGACGCGCAGCCTGAGGATGACGCCTTCACGCACAAGCTGATCGAAATGTTCATGGTTGAAGCGAACGAGGCGGTCGCCCGACTGTTCGATCGGCTGGATGTGCCGATGATTCGCCGCATCCATCCCGACCCGAGCTACTTCGACATGGACGGGCTGCGGCAGTTCGCGCGCGTGGCGGGACACAACATTCCCGCCCGGCCGACGCGCAAGGAATTGCAGCAACTGCTCGATGCGGTGCGCGGCAAACCGGCGCAGCAGGCGGTCCATCTCGCGGTCTTGCGCACGCTCGCCAAAGCCGAGTACGCGCCGCTGCTGCTGGGCCACTTCGCCCTCGCCAGCGAGCATTACACGCACTTCACCAGCCCCATCCGCCGCTACCCGGACCTGATCGTCCACCGCGCCCTGGATGTGGTGCTGGAACAGGGCCTGGGCAACCGGCCGGCGAAAAAGTCCGACCGCCACGCCCTGCGCGAGCATCCGCGTTTGCCGGATGAAACCCGCCTGCAGGAGATCAGTCGGCACTGTTCGACCACCGAGCGCAACAGCGAAGCCGCCGAGCGCGACCTGCGCCAGTTCCTGGTGCTGCAACTGCTCGAAGACCACCTGGGCGACGACTTTGAAGGCACCGTCACCGGCGTCACGCCCACCGGCTTGTTCGTGCAGATCGACCGCTATCTGGTGGACGGCTTCATCCGCATGAGCGATCTCTCGGCGGGGGGACTGGGCCAGCGCGGCGAACGCTGGCGCTTCAATCGGCAGGACGGCGCCCTGGTCGCCGAACGCTCCGGCCGGCGCATCGCCATCGGCGCCCGCTTCCTGGTGCGCATCGCCAAGGTCAGCGCCGAAGCCCGCCTGCTGGAACTGGTGATCCTGCAAGCCCTCGGCGGGGGAGCCGGGGGATCCGGGGGAGCCGGGGGAAGCGGCGGGAGTGGCAACGAGAATGACGCCCAGCGCCAGCGCCAGCAGCGCAAAGCCGCCAAGGAACGTAAAGCCCAGACGCAACGCGCCGCGAAAAAAGCCCGTCGACAAGCCCGCGAGCAGGGGGGCAAGCGCAAGAAAAAGCGCAGCTGACCCTGCTGCTTCGCCCGGCTTTGGATGTGAGCGGCACGCACATCGGGTATATTTGTCCCGGGAAGTTTGGGAGCGCCTGTCATGTCCACGCCGCTGGACCTTTATGACTTGGAAGAGCGCAACGGGGTGCTGCTGGTCACTTTCCGGGAAGCCAGCCTCAGTGCCCGGGGCGATCTGGACCTGATGTTCGAGCACTTCGCCCGCCTGGTTGAGGGCCAGACCAAGCCGCACCTGATCCTGGACTTCCGCAACGTGGGCAACATCTCCTCGGTGTTTATGGGCAAGCTGCTGGCGCTGCATCGCACCATCATCGAAAGCAACGGCCGGCTGGAACTGATTCAGGTCAACGACTGGGTTTATCAGGTGTTCGTCGTCACCCGCGTGCATGAATACCTCAAGGTGTTCAAGGCTGCCCAGGAGTTCAAACCCCCGCCGGATGAGCGTGCCCGCAGCGTCAGTTCGCACGAAGCGGTGTGGTGGATTTTCTGTGTGGTGATGTGCGTCTCGGCGATCGTGGGCGTGTTTCTGCTGATCCGCGCCAGCGCCGCGGCGCCCACGGAGATCGGGTTGTTCGCCAATCCGGCGCGGACCTGGGCGGCGTGCTTCTTCCTGGCGGCGATCCCCGGCGCCATCGCCGTCTTCCTCACCCACCAGTGGCTGCGTTACGCCAGCATGTTCCTGCAATGGGCGCTGATGCTGGCGCTGCTGACGCTGGCGGGGTTCAGCGCCACCATCCTGCTGGAAGTGATGTGAACCGGACCGCTCAGGCCGCCGCCGCGCTTTAGCGCGGGTGGGCCGGCTTGACGCTCCACGCCTGCGCGCAGGACAAGTCTGCCGCCGGCGTGAAGTCGATGTCCGGGGCGAAGACCCGCCACTGGCGCAAATCCAGCACCTGCGCCGGCCAAGCCTCGGCAAAACGTGGAAACGCCGGCCGCGCGGTGAGGGTCCAGTGTTGCTCCGGCAGATCGCCAGCCGTCCGCGCCAGCGTGTAGCGCGCCAGCAGGTCCAGCACTTCGCCGGGTGTCAGGGCCAGGCCGTCGAGCGACAATTCCGCGGGCAACGCCTGCTCCCGCTGCACGAACGCCAGCAGCGCGGCGGCCGTAGTCGGCGCGACGCGGGCGGGGAGCGCCAGCGTCGCGCCCGGGCGCGGCAGCCGCTTGGGGCCGATCACCGCCGGGCACGCCAGACGCGTGGGCCAACTGCCGTGCTGCTGGTGTTGCACGACTGCCTGCGCCAGGGCGACAAGCAACTCCGCGGGGCTGAAGTCGTCATGCCCGGGAATGTCGTCGCCCGCCAGGACCGTGTGGGCATATGCATCCAACTCCGCGCCGGTCAGCCAGTGGCGGATTTTTCCATAGCGTTGTTGCAGGCCGTCGAGTCCCAGGAAGTGCAGTTCGGGCACCGAGCCGAGGTACGCCACCAGCGTGGTGAAGCTGCGGCGAATGGCGGCGCGGTCGGCGTCCGGGCGCAGCGGCGGGGGGAGGGGCTGGGGGCGATTGACCCCGCCGTAGTGATTCCAGCAGGCGTATTCGGTGGTGTTCATCCGCAGCGGGTGGGCGCCGAACAACGCGGTGTAGTCCCATTGCGCCATGACCTGGGGGAGGATGGGCTTGAGCTGCGCCAGTTTCGCGGCGCAGGCGGCTTCATCGACATATACGCCTTCGAGGCAGCCCGGCCCCGCGTGCCCATCCGCGCCGAACACCAGCCCCGCGCCGGTGAAGCACAGCGTGCGGGCAAACCAGAACGCCCGCGCTCCCGGCGGATGGAACGGCACGCCGTAGAACACCTTGCCGCAACGTCCAACCGCATGCGCCGTCTGCGGCGTGAACGACCCGCCATGGCGCGTCAGCCCGGCGCAGCGCCCCAGAATCCGGTGGAAGTCGGCAAAGCCCGGCTCCTCGCACGCCAGCGCCACCCGCACGCCTTCGTCCCAGTCGCAGCCGAGCACCTGCGCGGTGGTGGTGGGATGGACCGACCCGCGGTTGTAATGGCTGGACACATCATGGCGCTGCAGGGCGTCAAGGATGTCATGGCGCCGGCGTTGTTCGAGGCAGCGCAGCTTGTCGCCGATGATGTGGAACGAGCCGCGGACGCCATGCTGTTCCAGCACCCGGATGATTTCCAGAATCACATCGTCATTGCCATGCTCGGGCGGGGAGATGGAGTCCTCGGTGTCGAAATAAAACAGGCTGTCCATGAGCTGGTTTCGCAGGCGGGGACAAGTGCGGATCAGACGGTGGCACAGGTGAAAAAGCCGCGCAGGATCGCCTGGTAGGCTTCGGGTTCGTCAGCGCCCAGGCTGTGGGCGGCGTTGGGCAGCGTCTTGAGCTGCGCCCGGGGAATGAGCTGGGCGATCAACTCCGATTGCTCGATGGGACAGATCCAGTCGTGCACGCCCCCGAGCACCAGCGTCGGGCAACTGATGCGCGGCAAGTCCGGCAGGTAGTCAAACGTGCGCAGGCAGCCGGCGAACGCCCGATTGATCTGCTCCACATTCCACACCCCAGCCGTCCAGGTGCGCTCGAACTTCTCGGCATTGAAGCTGCGGGCATACCACGGCCCCAGCACGCGGAAGAACTCCTTGAGGTGCGCTTCATCACGAAAAGCGCCATTCCACAGGAACTCGCAAAGCTCCCGCTCGGCGGCGCCGGCATGCGTGGCGAGGAACTGCTGCGCCGCCTGACGATGGCGGAAGCTGGGCGCGGTGGCGCTGAGCACCAGGTTCGCCACCGCCTGCGGATAACGGAGGGCGTAGCCCTGCGCCACCATCCCGCCATAGCTGTGGCCCAGCACGCTGATGCGCTCCAGGCCCAGGTGTTGCCGCAAGCCTTCGAGGTCGTCGATGTGATGGTCCAGGTCCCAGGTTTCCGGGTCGGCGCGGCTGGAGCGTCCGTTGCCGCGATGATCGACGTAAACCAGTTGCACCAGATCAGCCAGGAAATCCATGCCCGGCTTGAAGCCGCGGTGGTCCGCCCCCGGCCCGCCATGCAGCAGAAACAGCACCGGCTTGTCGCAGCCTCGGCCCTCGCGGAAAGTCAGGCCCGGTCCATGAACATCAAAGTACAGGCGGGTGTCGCGCAGATTGGCATACATGAGGCCAGACGATACCCCAGAGCAGCGCCGGCAACAAAGACCGTCAATCGCGGTAAGATGATGTTAAGATTTATCCGGGGTCGGGAGCAGCAGCCCCAGATGGCCCGTTTTCCTCTCAACTCCGGGTGCTTTGATGACCAAATCCCGCTCCCACATTCTGGACCAGCACAAGACGTATCAGGTCATTAAACGCCTGTTGACGCAACAGCTTGGCCGCACCTGGCCAGTGGGCGCGCAGTTGCCGCCGGTGAAGGAACTGGCGCGGCAACTGCAGGCGGGTCAGACCAACACCCATCGCGCCGTGCGGGAACTGGTGCAGGATGGCTTGCTCATCTCCCGGTCGGGACAGGGCACATTTGTGACGGAACTGGCGGCAGCGCCGCAACTGCTGGCGGATGTGCATGGCTTAAGCGCGCTGCCGCCGGAGCTGACCGCTGCGCCGGCAACCGCACCGGGCGACGCCGCTGCATCGCAACGCGAAGGGGAATTGCTGCGCGGCAGGCATGTGCTGGCGCTGACCATCTCGCTGGCGGCCGACCAGTTCGTGCGCGATGCCGTCGTCGCCTTCACTCAACCGCTGGCGGCCGCCGGTTGCCGGGTGGAGCCGGGGGCGTACCGTTTGCCTGAGAACCTTTCGCTGCGGGCGCAGTGCGGGGCGGACGCCATCCTGCTGGTCAATCCCAACACCCCCGAGCCGTTGACGCCCAATCCCCAGCAGCCTTTGATCATCATCAACACCGCCGCCCACACGCCCCTGGCCGCGGTGGCGGGGTACGACGTGCTCAGCGTCGACAGCGAACAGGGCGCGACGCTGGCGGGGCAGTACGCGCGCAGGCAGGGCTTTACCCGGGCCTGCTTTCTGGGGTCGGCGCGGCCGAACGATCCAACCACCTACGACCGCACATCCACCATTCGCCGCGACAGCTTCGCCCAGGCGGCGCAGCTCACCATCGCGCCCGACGATTGCATGTACGTCAAGCAGTACACCACTTTGATGGGCGCCACCGCAGCCGGGCAGTACCTGCAACTCCAGCCGCGCCCGGAACTGGTGTTCGCCGCCAGCGATGATCTGGCGGTGGGATTCATGCACGGCATGCTGGCGCACGGCCTGCAGGCGGGGCGGGATTACGCGCTGATCGGCTTCGACGGTCAGCAACGCGGCCGGAAAACGCCCAGCGGTGTCCTGACCACCGTGGTCGCGCCGATGGCGTTGCTGGGCCGGCTGGCGGCAAGCATGTTGGCGCAGCGGTTGGCGGAACCAGCGCTCCCCCCACGTCGGCTGTCCGTGGGCTGCACGTTTGAACTCGGCACCACCGGACGCCTGGCGTAGCCGAGCACGCGACAACGAGCCGGAAGCGTGAGCGACGGGCTACGCGCTCGAAATCCAATGGATCCGCGAAACAACCGACTGCATTGGATGGGGTGCGCGTAGCCCGTCGCTCACGCTTCCGGCTCGTTATGTTGACATCAACGCTGTGGCTGCGGCGCCCGGCGCTGCCAGTGGTTCCGCAGATGCTCGAAATAGAACAGCCCCGCCGCAATCGGCACATCGGCGGGAATGTGATTGCCCACTGCGAACATGAAGCCCGGACAGTCGGCCGCCAGTTCCAGCGTCTGGTCGATCTCGCGGGCGATGTCGTCGTGCGTGCCGTAGGTCATCGTTCGGCAATCCACCTTGCTGCCCACGATCACATGCGTCTGACCAAAGTCGCGCACCACCGGCTCCAGCGGCAGCATCGGTTCGAAAATGAACCCGTCCGCTCCGGCGGCGGCGATGTCCGCGACGAACATTTCCCAGTTCGCATCGCTGCAGAACAGCACCTTCTTGCCCGCGGCGTGCAGCACCTTCCATAGCTCGGCATAGCGGGGGATGATCGCCTGCCGGTAGAACGCCGGGTCCATGAACGGGCCGCTGGACCAGACGAAATCATCATGCTGAATGAACGCCACGATGTCCGTCTGCGCCCAGGCTTTGACATGATGCAGCGTCAGGCGGAAGAAGGAGTCGAGCACCTGCTCGAACTTACGCAGGTCGATCGCCGCCAGCAGCAGGGCGTCCCAGCCGAAGGCGTCGATGGCGCCGGAGATGATGGTTTTGTAGTACCCGCCGGGCACGATGCAGTTGGGTTGCAGTTGCTGACGTTCCTGGTGCAGTTGGCGATAGAACTGCACCAGTTCGGCGAAGTCCGGCAGGCCGTATTCCTCCACGGCATCAAACGCCCAGACATCCGCTTCACTGGTGAAGGGACAGGTTTGCGGCGGGCGGAAATCGCTGCCGTCGGCGACGTAGACGGCATGGCCCATGTCGGTGACGCGCCCACGCTGCGCCCAGGGCGTCGGACCATCGTTGGTGCTCCAGATGAAATCGTATTCCCAGGCGTCCTGCATAGCGCGGCGGAAGTTTTGCGGCTCAGCGCCGACGATGTGTCGCGCCAGCGGTTCATGGTCGAAATACTCCGTATGCGCCAGCCGGGGCGTGGGCCGAAGGTGCAGCGTGTCCAGGCCGATCTGATACGACATGAGGGGCTTCTCCTGCGGCGGGCGGCGTCAAACGGGCATGCTTACGCTTGGGCGGCGCGTTGGGGGTTCCACCGGCGCGTGCCGCGCACCATCAGGCCGCGCTGGTTTTCCTTTTTCGCTTCGTTCTGCGCTTTTTCCGCCAGTTTGCGGTTGGCGACGGTGGAGCCGCCGATGGTGACGTAGTCATCAGGATGGCGGTAGCGATGGATGAAGACCGGGCGTGGGCCGTCGGAATGGTTTTCGGGCGAGCCGTGGATGGTGTCGACATGGAAGAAGATGCTGTCGCCGGGCTCGCCGGGGATCATCAGGGCGCGGTCGAGGGTCCACTGCTTGGGGTCGAGTCCCAGGTGCGAGAAGGTGTCGACGTGTTCGATGACGCCCAGCCGATGGGAGCCGGGGATGACATGCAGGGCGCCGTTCTGGAAGTGGGTGGGCACGGCATAGCTGAGGATGGCGGTGGGGCCATCGTATTTGTGCTGGAAGTACGCCGAGTCCTGATGCAGCAGTTTGGGGTGTCCGCCGGCAGGTTCTTTGTAGAGACATTGCCCGCCATGGGACAGCTCAATGTCCGGGCCGATGATCTGGGCGAGGATGTCGAGCGCCTTGGGTTCAAAAGCGCTGCGCAGGAACGCAGCACTGTGGTAGTAGCCGGCGGCGAGCACCATGATCTGCTTGTCGCGTTTGAAACCAGCGGGGGCGGGCAGGAACAGCGTGCCATCGGGCGTCACCCAGCCTTCGGGGCGTTTTTCCGCCTGCTCGAGCAGGCTGATGGCGGTCTGGGCGGCCTGCTCGATGTCCTGACGAATCTGCTCGGCATAATCGCGCATGAGCCCGCGCACCACCAGGGCGCCGTGCTCGCGGTAGATCGCGGCGGCGCGCCCGGGGTCGAGGTGGTCCACATGCATTTCCAGGTCGGCGAGGGTGACGGCGGCGGTGGTCATGAGGTGTCCTTTGGCGGTCAGGCGCGAACCACAGAACCCTGCGACGAGCGGGTCAATGGCGCTGTGAGCATTGTGCCGATGAGCTGTGCGATGGCTATGACGGCAGACGGCGATTATGTATCCTTTTCTGCCATGCAGCAGGACACCGACGCACGTTATGTCCCGGGTCCGCTGGTGGATCGCTTTCAGATTCGCCTGTTTTCGGCGGCGGTGCTGCAGATCAACCCCAGTTGGAACTCCCGGCAGGTGCGCAGCACGTACTGGCGGCTGTATGTCAGTCAGGGCGCGGGGGCGAGCGTGCGCTGGGCGGGGGGCGAGCATGTGTTGACGCCGCGCCGGGTGCATCTGATTCCCGCGTGGGTCATGTTCGACTGCCACTGCACCCGCCCCGTCGGGCATCTTTACCTGCACTTTGACTGGACCGGGCTCAGCGGCGAGCGCGTGCGTCAATGGTTCGGGCGTCCCCTGGCGCTCCCGAGCGTGCCGGTGCTCAGGGCGCTGACGCAGCGGCTGCGCGCGGAGCTGACGGCGCAGGGCTCAACCGTGACGGGGTTGCTGCTGGGCAAGGCGTTGGCGGGCGCGGCGCTGGGGGAACTGGTCGCCACGTTGGACCCGGTGGCGCAGCGGCAGCTTCGGCAGGGGGTGGACGAGCAGACCCCGCTTTGGCCGGCGCTCCGGCATATTGAAGCGCACCTGGCGCAGCGGACGTCCAACGATGAACTGGCGCAGGTGTGCCACCTGAGCACGACGCAGTTCATCCGCCGGTTTCGCCAGACCATGGGCCAGACGCCCGCGCGGTACGCCCTGGAGCGCCGGCTGGGGGAAGCCGTGCGCCGCATGCTTGACAGCGATGACAGCCTCGACGCCATCGCCGACGCCACCGGATTCGCCAACCGGTTTCACTTCACCCGGGCGTTCACCCGCATCATGGGCGTTTCCCCCGCCCGCTACCGCCGCACGCGCCGGGTCTAGCCGGGCGATCATCTGGTAATCTGTCGCCGTATCGCCGTAGTGCCTCGGGCGATCCTAATGAACAGGGAAGGGAATCGGATGTCCACCGCAACTGCGCATCGTTGGCGTTTCTTCCGCACCGGCGGGTTCGATCAGGTCGTGATCCGGCGCGGCAGTGACCTGCTGAATCTCGCCCAACTGGACCAGAAGCTGTGGGTCGCCCTGGCGTGCCCCACGCGCGGGCTGGAGTTCGACAACGCCACGCTGGACCTGATCGACACCGATAAAGACGGCCGAATCCGCGCCCCGGAACTGCTGGCGGCGGTGGCGTGGGCGTGCCGGATGGTCAAAGACCCCGAGCAACTGCTCAAGATGGATGGCACGCTGCCGCTGAGCGCCATCAACGACGCCGACGCGGAAGGCCAGCAACTGCTTGCGTCCGCCCAGGAGGTGCTGCGCAGCCTCGGCCGGGGCAGTGACACCACCCTCAAAGTGGAAGACACCGCCAACCAGGTCGCCATTCTCGCCCAGACCAGATTCAACGGCGATGGCGTGGTCCCCGCCGAAGCCACCGACGACGAAGCAGTCAAGACCCTGATCGGCCAGATCGTCGATTGTCTCGGTGCGGAAACTGACCGCAGCGGCAAGCCCGGCATCAATGCCGCCAAGGTCAAGGATTTCTACGCCCAGCTGCAAGCTTTCTCCGACTGGTGGGCCAAGGGTGAAGCCGACCAGGCGACCCTGCTGCCGCTGGGTGAAGCCACGCCCGGCGCGGTGGCGACGGTCAACAAGGTCCGCGCCAAGGTGGACGACTTCTTCGCCCGCTGCCGGCTGGCGGCATTCGATGCCCGCGCCCTGGCGGCGCTGAATCGGCAGGAAAGCGAGTACCTCGCGCTGGCGGCGCAGGACCTGAAAATCACCGCTGAGGAAGTCGCCCATTTCCCCCTGGCGAAGATTGCTCCCGACGCGCCGCTGCCGCTGACGGAGGGGCTCAACCCCGCGTGGGCCGGCGCGATTGCCGCGCTGCGGGAATCGGTCATCAAGCCGCTGCTGGGTGAACTGACCGAGCTGACCGCCGCCCAGTGGGGTGAAGTCCAGTGCAAGCTGGCAGCCTACGAAAGCTGGGAGAAATCCAAAGCCGGCGGAGCGGTGGAGAAGCTGGGCATCGCCGCCGCGCGGGAACTGCTGGCGGGCGATGGGCAGGCGAAATTGCAGGCGTTGATTGATCAGGACCTGGCGCTTAAGCCGCAGATCGACGCCATCGGGGCGGTGGACAAGCTGGCGCGGTTCAACCGCGATCTGGTCAAGCTGCTGCGCAACTTTGTGAACTTCGCCCAGTTCTACAGTCGGCAGGACAAGGCCGTGTTCCAGGCGGGGCGGTTGTACCTTGACCAGCGCGCCTGCGACCTGTGCGTGCGCGTGGAAGACGTGGGCAAACACAGCGGTTTTGCCGGGCAGAGCAACGCCTACCTGGCCTATTGCGACCTGCAGCGGCGCGGCAGCGGCGAGAAGATGAACATCGTCGCCGCCTTCACCGCCGGCGACAGCGATTACCTGGCGGTCGGCCGCAACGGCATTTTCTACGATCGCCAGGGACGCGACTGGGATGCCGCCATCACCAAGGTGGTGGAGAACCCCATCAGCATTCGCCAGGCGTTCTGGTCGCCTTACAAGAAGCTGATCCGGTGGATTCAGGAGATGATCGCCAAGCGCGCCGCCGCGGCCGACACTGCCGCCACCGGCAAGCTCACCACCGCCGCCCAGACCACCGCCGCCAGCGCGACCACCGGCAAAGCGCCGGAACAGAAACCCAAGATCGACATCGGCACCCTCGCGGCGATCGGCGTGGCGGTCGGCGGCATCACCGCAGCGCTGGGGGCGTTGCTCGAAGCGTTCTTCGGCCTGGGCATCTGGATGCCGCTGGGCGTCCTGGCGCTCATCCTCGTGATCTCCGGCCCATCCATGGTCATCGCCTGGCTCAAGCTCCGGCAACGCTGCATCGGGCCCATCCTCGACGCCAACGGCTGGGCGGTCAATGCCCGGGCGTGGATCAACCTGCCCTTCGGCCGCTCGCTGACCACCATGGCGCAACTCCCCGCCGGCGCCGATCGGGACCTGACCGATCCCTATGCCCAGAGCAACGCCGGGCGGAACTGGCTCATCGCCATCATTCTGCTCGCGGCGGCGCTGCTGGGCTGCTGGTACTTCGGCGTCATCGAAAAACAACTGCCCGGCCTGCTGCCCAAGTCCGGCTGGGTGCTCGCCCATGAACCTCAGCCAACCCCGCCCCCGGCCCCGGCCCCGACCGACAGCGCTGCGCCTGCTGCCGCGCCGGCGCCCGCCGCACCGTGAACAGGGGTACTACCGCATTTTGCTCCGTCGCAGTCGGGCGCCTGCATCGTAGGTCCGGGCTTGCCCGGACACAGACGCCGCTGATCAATCCCTGCCCGGGCACAGACGCCCATGATTTTCCCTGTCCGGGCCAGCCCGGACCTACAAATTCCGCTGCGAAATGAGGCTGACCATGTACTGCAAACACTTTGACGAGTTCCCTACTTACACCGATGCCGGCGCGGTCAATCAGGTTTGCCACGACGTGCTGGACAAAGGCCGCGGCGAAGCGAAACAGCTTCAGATCGGCGACTGCGCCATCACCGGCCCCGGCCAGGTCGCCGAGGACGCCCACGCCACCTGGTCGCAGTATTTCGTGGTGATCGAAGGCGCCGGCACGCTGTACTACAACGGCCGGCCGGTCCCGGTGCGCAAAGACATGGTGATCGAAATCCCCAAGCTCACCAAGCACTACGTCCGCTGCGAAGCCGGGCAGAGCATCCGCTACATCTTCATCAACATTCACGATTGACGGATGGGAATCCCCGGGCAAAGCCCGGGGCTAACGGATGCGGCGCGATTTTCCGTTAGCCCCCGGCTCCGCCGGGGGATCTGCCGTGACAACCTGGCCGCTGAGCATGTATGTCCGGGATTGCCCGGACACGCACGCCAGGGGTTCGACCTGTCCGGGCAAGCCCGGACCTACAAGCATGATGCGCAGGAAACAAAAAACCCCCGGTCACTGACCGGGGGCAGTGTTGGTCGTGCAGTGAAGTGTTGGCCGCTCAGCTTCCCGCCATTTTCCGCAGCACGGTGTGCAGGATGCCGCCGTTACGGTAGTAGTCCACTTCCACCGGGGTGTCGATGCGGCAGACGGTGGTGAAGCTGATCTGGCTGCCGTCGGCGCGGGTGGCGGTGACGCGGATGTCCTGGCGCGGCTTGACCGCGTCGTTGATGTCGATGTCGAACGTCTCGGTGCCGTCGAGGCCCAGGCTCTGGGCGGTTTCGCCGGCCTTGTAGCACAGGGGCAGCACGCCCATGCCCACCAGGTTGCTGCGGTGGATGCGCTCGAAGCTCTCGGCGATCACGGCTTTGACGCCCAGCAGGTAGGTGCCCTTGGCGGCCCAGTCGCGCGAGCTGCCCATGCCGTAGTCCTTGCCCGCGAGCACCACCAGCGGGGTGGCGTCGGCGGTGCGGTTGATGTCGGCATCGGAGGTCTGGCAGGCGCCGTAGGCACAGGCAGTTTCAAAGATGCTGGTGACCGTGCCGCGCTTGAGCTGTTGGTCGTCGCCGAGGTAGGTGGACCAGCCGCCTTCGGTGCCGGGGGCGAGTTGGTTGCGCACCCGGATGTTGGCGAAGGTGCCGCGGACCATGACGCGGTCGTTGCCGCGCCGCGCGCCGTAGCTGTTGAACAGGCTCACGGGCACGCCCTTGGCAGTCAGGTACTTGCCGGCCGGGGAGTCTTTCTTGATCGAGCCGGCGGGGGAGATGTGGTCGGTGGTCACGCTGTCGGCCACCTTGACCAGGCAGCGCGCCCCGCGGATGGCGCCGATGGGCTGCACATCGCCGGTGAGTTCCTGGAAGAAGGGCGGCTCCTGCACATAGGTGCTCGCTTCGTCCCACTGGTACAGCGCGCCGCTGGGGGCCTGGATCGCCTGCCATTCCCTGGAGCCGGCAAAGACATCGCCATAGGAGCCCTGGAACTGGGCGCTGGTGACGCAGTGGGCGATGGTGTCGTCGATTTCCTTCTGCGTGGGCCAGATGTCCTTGAGGTAGACCGCCTTGCCGTTTTGATCCTTGGCGATGGGGTCTTTGCTCAGGTCGAGGTTGACGGTGCCGGCAATGGCGTAGGCGACGCACAGCGGGGGCGAGGCGAGGTAGTTGGCTTTGACGTGGGGATTGACGCGGCCTTCAAAGTTGCGGTTGCCCGAGAGCACGGAGGCGACGACGAGATCGCCGGCTTCGACGGACTTGGCGATCTCGTCGGGCAGCGGGCCGGAGTTGCCGATGCAGGTGGTGCAGCCGTAGCCGACGAGGTTGAAGCCCAGGGCGTCGAGGTCGGCGGTGAGGCCGGCTTTGTCGTAGTACTCGGTGACGACCTTGCTGCCGGGGGCGAGGCTGGTCTTGACCCAGGGCTTGCTCTTGAGGCCCAGCTTGCGGGCTTTGCGGGCGACCAGGCCGGCGGCGACCATGACTTCCGGGTTGGAAGTGTTGGTGCAACTGGTGATGGCGGCAATGACGACCGCGCCGTGCTGGAGTTTGAAGGACGAGCCGGCGTAGGTGGTGTCGACGCCGGGGTTGGTCAGGCCGTCGGGCTTGCTGAAGGTTTTGTTGAGATCGCTCTGCCACTGGCTCTGCATGCTGGACAGGGCGATGCGGTCCTGCGGGCGCTTGGGGCCGGCGAGGCTGGGGACGACGGTCGCCAGGTCCAGTTCCAGCGTGGAGGAATAGACGATGCCGTCTTCCTTGCTCGCGTCGCGCCAGAGGCCCTGGAGTTTGCAGTATTGCTCGACCGCCTTGACGAGGTTTTCATCCCGGCCGGAGAGACGGAGGTATTTGAGGGTTTGCTCATCGACGGGGAAGAAGCCGATCGTCGCGCCATACTCAGGCGCCATGTTGGCGATGGTGGCGCGGTTGGCCAGGGGCATGTTCGCCATGCCGGGGCCGAAGAACTCGACGAATTTGTTGACCACGCCATGCTTGCGGAGCATCTGGGTGACGGTGAGGACCAGGTCGGTGGCGGTGGCGCCTTCGGGGAGCTTGCCGATGAGCTTGAAGCCCACGACTTCGGGGATGAGCATGTAGATCGGCTGGCCGAGCATGACGGCTTCGGCTTCGATGCCGCCGACGCCCCAGCCCACGACGCCCAGGCCGTTGATCATGGTGGTGTGGCTGTCGGTGCCGACGAGCGAGTCGGGGTAGAGCGTGCCCGCTTCTTCCCACACCACCTTGGCGAGGTATTCGAGATTGACCTGATGGACGATGCCGGTGGCGGGGGGGACGACGCGGAAGTTGTTGAACGCCTGCTGGCCCCACTTGAGGAACTGGTAGCGTTCGGTGTTGCGTTCGAACTCATGTTCGCTGTTGATGGTCAGGGCTTGCGCGGAGCCGAAGGCGTCGACCTGCACGGAGTGGTCGATGACCAGATCGCAGGGGACCAGCGGGTTGACCTGCTGCACTTTGCTCGCATCGCTGGTCATGCGCTGCATGGCGGCCCGCATGGCGGCGAGATCGACAACCGCCGGCACGCCCGTGAAGTCCTGCAGCACGACCCGGCCGGGCATGAAGGGAATCTCCACTTCGCCCACCTGTTTGGCGTTGTACTTGAGCAGGGCGTCCACGCTGTCGGCGGTGACGATGTAGCCGTCGCAGTTGCGCAGGCACGCTTCGAGCAGCACCTTGATGCTGTAGGGCAGATGGTCGAGCTTGGCGCCCAGGCGATCCAGGCGGTAGACCATACGTTCTCCCAAGGCAGTCTTGAGCGTATCCTTGGCGGCGGCACGGCAATCGGTCATGGGGCTGATCCTTGACGGGCAAACGGGACAGTAGAGGAGCGCAGTCGGCGTCCACCGGCCGACAGACCGGGCATCGTAACAGGAAAAACGCGCGGATTCGAAACCGGCGGCCATGGCGCTGGCGGGATCAAAAAAAGGGATAAGTACATTATTTTCGCCAAAAATAATGTACTTATCCCTTTTTTTGATCCTGACCGTTGCCCTGCCAAACGAGCCGGAAGCGTGAGCGACGGGCAGAGCTTGTGACGCCGCGCGCCCGGGGCAAGAACCCAGGACGTTTTGCCGCCAGACGCCCTTCCCGTCGCTCACGCTTCCGGCTCGTTTCCCGGCGCCAGTCAGCGCTGCGGCGCCCGGCTCACTTACGCTGATGCTCCATCGTCCAGCCCGGCAGCGTCACCGATTCCTGCGGCTCCACCAGCTTCTGGTACAGCCCCGGCCGACGTGCTTTGCGATAGCGTTCGCCCGGCGTGCCGGTGAGCTTTTCGCGCGTGAGCAGACCCACCACCACGTCGTCGCCCAACTCGTGGCTTTCCACCAGCACATCGCCATAGGGGTCGATCACCATCGCCAGCCCCGGCTTGACGGTGTCGTAATCCCAGCCGACCGGATTGCTGAACACGTAGTACACGCCGTTCTCATAGGCGCGGGTGGGCAGCCATTTCATCAGCCAGCCGCGGCCCTTGGGTCCCTGGAACTCCAGCCGCAGGCGGGTTGGATCGCGGTGCCGATTTTCCCACAGCTTGCGGTCCACGGTCCCGCGCCCCGGCAACGGCGAGGGCAGGCAGCAGGTTACGTGCGGCGCGATGATGACCTCTGCTCCCAGCAGCGCGGTCATGCGCGGATTTTCCACGAGATTGTTGTCGTAGCAGATCAGGAAGCCGACCTTCCAGCCCAGCAGGTCGATCACGTTGTACGCGTCGCCCGGCGAGAGGAACGGGTTCACAAACGTATGCAGCTTGCGGAAGCGCGTGATGTAGCCCTCGGGGCCGACCGTCACGTAGGTGTTGTAGACCTTGTTCTGCTGGTCCTTTTCCGTCAGCCCCGCCATGACGATGGTGTTGTGCTCGCGCGCGATCTTGATGAGCGCCTGCACGCTGGGGCCATCGGGCACGAACTCGGCGACGTCGAGCATCTGCTGATGGGTCAGCGGTTGCATCCAGGAATAGCCCGGGATGCACACCTCGTGGAAGCACACGATCTGCGCCCCCTGATCCACCGCCCGGCGGGTCAGCGCGGCAATGCGGCCCAGGTTGTATGCCTTGTCGTTGTCCTTGTTCTCAAACTGCACGGTGGCGATCCGCAGGTCCGACATGCCCAGCACTCCTGATCTGATGGGGAAACGGCCAACTGACAGCCGACTTGCGCCGACGGCGGCAGTCACGCGATTTTACCCTGCGAATATCGCATGCGCCGGCCGGGGCCGCAGCACCATCCTCCGCACGATGGTGTCCGATTGGCGGCTCAGTAGTCTTTACACCCCTGCGCGGCGGGCATATCATCTTTTGCAATGCTTTCCTACCTGCTGACGACCGTGGCCGCCTGGACCTCGCCGCTGCTGGCGCAGGTCGATGCGGCGCCTGAACGCAGTGACTGGTTTGGCCCCATTGCTGCCGCGGTGCTGATCGTCGGCGTGGTGGTGGCGTCCATTCGCTCCTCGGGTCGATCGCATCAGGACTGATCCCGCCTTTTTCCGGATCACCGACTGCCGGCCCCCAAGCCCGGCCCGGTGGCGTGAATGCAAATTCCCCCTGACAGGAGTCGCGCGATGAAGCGGTCCAAACCCCTGCAAGCTCTGTTGGCGCTCAACCTTGTCCTGCTGGCGGCGGTGGCGCTGGTGATGCTCACCCCCAGCCCGGCTCCCGCCCAGTTCGCCGGCGTGCAGTACATCATGGTCGCCGGCCAAAGCACCGGACGCACGCAGCAGGATTCCATTTACGTCATCGAGCTCAACAGCGCCCGCTGCATCTCGCTGTTCTACAACGGCTCGAGCGACAACGTCGAAATCATGGGCGGCACCGACATGGTCCGCGACATTCAAGGCGCTGCCGGCGGACGCTGACCCGTCCTCCCCGCTGCGGGTCCGATTCGATTGCTTTCCCCTTTTTCTGCGAGCATTCCCATGACCTCCAAAGAACATCAACTCGCCTGCTGGGGCCTGCTGGCGTCCGCGTTCGTGCTGACCGCCGTGCTGCTGACCCAACTGCAAACCAAAGCCATCCTGCCCACCGCCGACGCCGCGATGGTCGTCACCAGTGGGCCGATCACCGCCATGACTGCCCGCACCCGGCAGGATGAAGAAGCCTTGTTCGTGCTGCACAACACCGCGCAGCGGCTGCTGGTTTACCGCACCGATCTGGGCCGCAAGCAGATGCGTCTGATGCAGAACCTGGACCTGGCGCGGGCGTTCCAGACCAATTCGTCCTCCAGCACCGGCGGGGGCGGCGCTGCCCCGCGCATGAGCCGCTAGAACCCGACCCGGTCACGCTTAGCCTGATCCCCTACAATCCCGCCATGGATTACGCCCACTACGACCGTACCGCCAGCCGTATTGCCGACCTTGCCCAGCGCGTTCTGGCGGGGGAATTGCTTGGCCGCGCCCAGGCCCATGAGCTGGCGCAGGTGGCCGGCGACGCCCGCTACGACCTGTTTTTCTGGGCGAACAAGATCCGCCTCCGGTTCACCGGCCCGAGCGTCAAGTTCTGCTCCATCGTCGCGGGCAAGGTGGGCAACTGCTCCGAGGATTGCTCCTACTGCTCGCAGTCCAAGCATCACCAGACCCATGTCGCCCCTGGCAAACTGTCGGTCGAGGAAATGCAGCAGGCCACCGAGCAGGCGCTCGCCAACGGCGCCAACAGCTTCGGCATCGTCAACTCCGGGCGCGGGCCCACCGACGCCGAGCTGGATTGGCTCGAACCCTATTTCCGTCAGACCAATGAAACCGGGCGCATCCGCGCCTGCGCCACGCTGGGCGAACTGAACGAGCAGCAGGCTCATCGGCTCAAGGGCATGGGCGTGCTGCGGATCAACCACAACCTTGAAGCTTCCCGCCGACACTTCCCCAACATCTGCACCACGCACACCTATGACGACCGGCTGCGCACGCTGCGGGCCGCCAAGGCCGCGGGGCTGTCGCTCTGCTCGGGCGGCATCTTCGGCATGGGCGAGGTGTGGGACGACCGCATTGACATGGCGCTGGAGCTGCGCGACATCGGCGCGGATGTGGTGCCCATCAACTTCCTCAACGCCATCCACGGCACGCCGCTGCACGGGCAGGTGGAAATGCTCACGCCGCTTGAGGCCCTGCACATCGTCGCCCTGTATCGCTTCCTGCTGCCCACTGCCGAGCTGAAAATCGCCGGCGGGCGGGAAAAGATTCTGCGCGACATGCAGAGCTGGATGTTCTTCGCCGGCGGCAACAGCTTCCTGATCGGCAACTACCTGACCACCTTCGGCCGCTCCCCCGAGCAGGACCACCAGATGCTCCGCGACCTGGGCGTGAGCTACCAGACCTTCGAGGAAGTCGAACACGAAGCCCCCGCCGCCACCCACCCCGGCCCGCGCCCCGAAGGTTCGCTGCTGAGTCTGCCGGTGGTTTGAATGGTTTTTTTGCCACGGATGAACACAGATGAAGGCAGAGAGAGATAAGACAGGGATTAAGAACCAATTGTGAGCGGGATGCTTTCCGCAGCATGTCGTGCCGCATTGAGTCTGCGTGTTCCTGTTGTCTCCATTCAATGTTTCTCTGCTAGCTTAAATTTCTTTATCCCTGCTTTATCTCTCTCGGTCTTCATCTGTGTTCATCTGTGGCTAAAAAATAGATCCCCAGGAACCCGCCTCTGAACCTCATCTCCTACCAGCGTTCGCGGTTTCGCACTCGCTTGCCGGATGATCGGCTGTACACCCCCAGCCACTTCTGGCTGCGGCGCGATGGCGACGGTGATGCGGCGGTGTGGACGGTGGGATTCACGCGCTTTGCGGTGCGTATGCTTGGGGAGATCGTCGAACATGACTGGGAAGCCCAGCCGGACGGCACGGTTGCCGCCGGGCAGATCATCGGCTGGGTGGAAGGATTCAAAGCCATCACCGACCTCTACTGCGTGGCGACGGGTCGGTTTGTCGGAGGCAACCCCGCACTGGTCGAGCAGGCGACTTTGATCGAAAAGCAGCCCTACGATGCAGGCTGGTTGTACCGCGTGGAAGGGGAGCCTGACGCCCAGGCGGTGCCGGTGCAGGGCTATGTCGAACTGCTTGATGCCGCCATTGATCGGATGCAGGGATTGCGCCATGACTGAATCATCCTCACCTGCCGCCGGCGCCGACGCGTGCGTGTTGTACTGCCACTGCCAGTACGCCAACGTGATCCCCAGCGACCTCAAGCGGCAGGTGCTGACCCAGCTCACCCTCGCCGGCACGAATTTCCAGGCGGCGCCCGACCTGTGTGAAATGTCCGCCCGCCGCGATCCGCTGCTGGCGCAGCTTGCGCAGGCGGATGACCTGCGCATTGCCGCGTGCCATCGCCGGGCGGTGCTGGGCTTGTTTGAAGCGGCGGGGCACAAGCTCGATCCGCAGCGCGTGCGGGTGCTGAACATGCGCGAGCAGTCAGCGGACCAGGTGCTCGCCGGCTTGCAGGGGACAACGCCATGAGCAGCGCGACTGCAACCGCCTTTGCGGTGGTGTTGTACGAAGGCCCGGGCGCGGCAGCGCTGGAGCCGGCGCGCCGCACGGAACTGGTCCTCGCGCTGCTGGAGGCGGGTCATCGCGTTTCTTGTGTGCGTCAGGGTTCCACCGCCGATGCCGGGCCGGATGCCGCGCTGCTGGTGCTCGGTTGCTTCACCCAACCGCCTGCGGATCAGCCGGATCAACCCGTGCGCTTGCTGGAACTGGCGGATCACGCCACTTCGGAGATTTGTGCCCAGGTCAACGCCCTGCGGACGGAGCTGGCCGGCGCGCGGCGGTCGTGGAAGCCGTGGTTCCCGGTGATCGACTACCAGCGCTGCACCAACTGCATGCAGTGTTTGAGCTTTTGCCTGTTCGACGTGTATGGCGTGGACGCGCAGAACCGCATTGCCGTGCAGCATCACGACAACTGCAAGACCGATTGCCCCGCCTGCTCGCGCGTGTGTCCGGAAGTGGCGATCATGTTTCCCAAGTATGCAGCGGGCCCCATCAATGGCGATGTGGTCACCGACCAGGCTGTGCAGCGGCAGTCGATGAAAGTCGACATCTCCGCGCTGCTCGGCGGCGACATCTACTCCGCGCTGCGGCAGCGCAGCGAGGCCGCCAAGGAACGCTTCAGCCGGGAACGCGATGAATCCAAAGCCCTGCGCGAGCGGCAGCGGTGTCTGACCAAGCTCAAGCAGGCGCTCGACATCCCCGACGAAGTGCTGCAAAGCCTGCCGTCGATGGAGATGATCCAGGCCAAGGCCGCGCGCTTCCGGGCCCAGGTGCAGGGCGATGGCGCCGCTGCTCCCCACGCGGGGGGGCACAGCGATGCTTGAGAAACTCGCCTGGCGCATGTGGCGCACCACCAGCCCGCGCCTGTTGTGGAAGTTCGGCTACACCTTCGGCTACAAGTCCATGCGCAGCGTGCAGAAGCACAAAGCCCGGCTGAAAAAGGGCGTCTACTTCCCGCCCTTCCTCTACATCTCCATCATCAACTCCTGCAACCTGCGCTGTCAGGGCTGCTGGGTGAAAGTCGATGGCCCACGCCAGGAAATCTCCCTCGACGACCTGAGCCGCGTCATCGCCGACGCCAAGCGCCACGGCAACAGCTTCTTCGGCCTGCTCGGTGGCGAACCCACCATGCACAGCCAGCTCATCGACCTGCTCAGCCGGCATTCCGACTGCTACTTCCAGCTTTTCACCAACGGCCAGCTCATCGATGACGAGTTCGCCAAAGCGCTCTTCCGCTGCGGCAATGTGACCCCGCTCATCTCCATCGAAGGCAATGAAATCGTCAGCGACACCCGGCGCGGCCGACTGCATGTGCTTGATCGCACCCTCGACGGCCTGCACGCCTGCATCCGCAATCGCCTGATCACCGGCGTCGCCACCAGCGTCTGCCAGACCAACTACGAACTCGTCAGCGAAGCCTGGCTCGACCGTCTCATCCAACTCGGTGTCCACTACTGCTGGTTCCACACCTACCGGCCGGTGGGCGCTGACCCGCATCCCGAGCTGGCGCTGACGCCCGAGCAGATCGTCAACATCCGCCGGTTCATCGTCACCATGCGCTGGCGCAAACCCATCGGCATTGTCGACGCCTACTGGGACGACCGCGGCGAAGCCCTCTGCCCGGCCGCCACCGGCATCAGCCATCACATCAACCCCTGGGGCGAGATCGAACCCTGTCCCATCGTGCAGTTCGCCCGCGAAACCATCCACGATCAGCCGAGCATTTATGACACCATGACCCGCTCGCAGTATCTCGAGGATTTCCGCCGCACGGCAGCGCAAGCGACGCGCGGCTGCGTGGTGCTCGAACGCCCGGATCTGCTCGAACAGGTGGTCGCCCGCCATCAGGCCACCGACAGCGCCCACCGCGGCGACGGTGCTGCCCTGGCGGAATTGCAGGCGCTCGAAGCCCGGCACAGTCAGCATCTGCCCGGACAGGAAGTGCCCGAGGAACACTGGCTCTACCGTTTCGCCAAGAAGCATTGGTTCTTTGGCTTTGGCGCCTATACTTGAACGCCATCAACGGCCCCGCAGGAGTCCGCCGTGCAATTGCCGATTGTTTCGATTCCCGCTCCCACGCCCGTGCGTCCTGCGCGCCAGACTCAGCCGGATATCCCCAATGATCTCGCCCAGCGGCAATGGCTCTGGCAGCAGGCCAAGCAGTTCGCCAAGGAGCAGGCGCTGGTGCCGCCGTTGAGTCTGGAGGAGCTGCGCCAGCAGGGCGGGATCATGCTTCGGCAGATCGGCGGGGATGAACGCTACCTCCACTTCGCGGCCGTGCTGATCAACAACGCGCTGTGGCTGGCGGACCTGGCGCGGGTGCCGTTTGAGCGGCGTCTGCTGCTGCTGCCCAAGTGCCTGCGCGTGGAAGACACCTGCCCCGCGCCGTTCGATGAGTTCGGCCTGCTGTGCAAGCACTGCGGCCAGTGCAGCCTGCAGGACCTGCAACTCGAAGCCGAGCGGCTTGGGTATGCCGTGCTGATCGCCGAGGGCAGCGCCCTGGTCACCGCCATCATCGCCACCGGCAAGATCGACGCCATCGTCGGCGTGAGCTGCCTCTCCGTGCTGGAAAAAGCCTTCCCCTACATGGAAGCCGCCGCCATCCCCGGCGTCGCGGTCCCGCTGCTGCAGGACGACTGCAAGGACACCAATGTCGACCTCGACTGGATCTGGGATGTGATCCACCTCACCAGCGATGACCGCACCTGGCGTCTGAACCTCGACGCCCTGCGCGAACAGGTGCAGGATTGCTTCACCCCCACGCGCCTCGAGGAACTGCTGGGCCCCACGGACGATGTGACCGATCAACTGGCGCGGCAGTGGCTGGCGCAGGACGGCAAACGCTGGCGTCCCTTCCTGGCCGCATGCGCCTGGCAGGCGCTGCAAACTGAAGCCGCCGCCGGTGAAACCCCGCCGCCGTTGCCGGATGGGTTAGCCAAATTGCTTGTCGCGGTGGAGTGCTTTCACAAAGCTTCGCTGGTGCATGACGACATCGAGGACGACGACGATGAACGCTATGGCGAGCCCACGCTGCACGCGGCGCACGGCCTGCCGGTGGCGCTGAACATCGGCGACTACCTGCTGGGCCTGGGTTATCAGCTCATCGCCGACTGCGGGGCGACGCCCGAGCAGATTGCCGCGATGACCCGCATCGCCGCGGCCGGGCACCGACGGCTGTGTCAGGGCCAAGGCGCAGAGCTGTGGTGGGCGCGGCATCCCCAGCCGCTGACGACGCAACAGGTATTGGGCATTTTTGCCGGCAAAACCGCCCCGGCGTTTGAGGTCGCCCTGCGGCTGGGCGCGGTGCTGGGCGGAGCCGACGACGACCTGCATGCCGCGCTGCAGAGCTTCAGCGAGAACCTGGGCATCGCCTACCAGATCCGCGATGATCTGCAGGACTGGCTCGACGGTGACGATCCCGCCGACGTGCTGGCGCAGCGGCCGTCGATTGTGCTGGCGGTGGCGCACGAGCGCGCTCGCCCGGCCGACAAGGCGCTGACCGAGCAGCTCTGGCGGCGGCGCGGCGCCGAGGGGATCGACCTGACGCACCTGCGACAGCGCTTTGTCGAGTTGGAAGTGCAGCAGCGCTGCGAGCGTCTGCTCGAAGGCTACAAAGCCCAGTGCGGGCGCACGCTGGCGGACATCGAGCAGGCGAGCCTCAAGGGTTTGCTGCGGCGGGTGCTGACGCGGATTTTTGATGACCTGAAGATCGAAGGCTGGTGCCGTGAGTCTGAGACTACAGATGCTTCAGGTCGCCCGGCTGTCGCCCCGGTTGCTGGGTGACGCCTGCGCCGATGTGCGCGCCTTTCTCCGCCAGCAGCAGAGCCCGGCAGGAGGCTATGTCGATCGCGCCGGCCAGCCCGATTTGTACTACACGTTGTTCGGCGTCGAAGCGGCGCTGGCGCTGGACGAGCGCACGCCGGCGCTGCTGGATTACCTGCACACGTTTGGCGCGGGGGAGGAACTGGACTTCATCCACACCTGCTGCCTGGCGCGCTGCTGGGCCCATGCCGCGAAGCAGCCGCCGGAGATGGTGCGGGCGCAGGTGCTGCGGAAATTAGCTGAGCATCGCAGCGCAGACGGCGGCTTCCACGTGCGGGCGCAGCAGCAGCGCGGCAGCGTCTACGCCATGTTCCTGGCGTGGGGTGCGTATCAGGACATTCAGGCTCAGCCGCCGGAATCCTCGGAATTGGCGGCTGCGCTCGCCCAACTGCGCTGCGACGATGGGGGTTACGCCAACGAATTGGATCAGCCACTGGGCTTGACGCCGCCGACCGCCGCCGCCGCGACGTTGCTCGCCCAGTGGCAGGAGCCAGCTTCCACTGAACTGATTGACTGGCTTACCCAGCGCGCTCATCCACAGGGCGGCTTCATGGCGCATCCCCTGACGCCCATTCCTGACCTGCTCTCCACCGCCACCGCGCTGCACGCCCTGGCAGCCTTGCAGGCGGACCTGAGCGTCCACGTCGAGCCCTGTCTGGATTTCATCGACACACTCTGGTCCAACGCCGGCGGCTTCTGCGGCAGCTGGACCGACGAGGTGCGCGACTGCGAATACACCTGGTACGCCCTGCTGGCGCTGGGCCATCTGAGCGTGTATGGCGGGGGGTGAGGCTGTTTGTAGCCACAGATGAACACGGATAAGAGATGAAGAATTTGTTGATTTAATGATTGGGGATTTGTTGATTTGAGTGCGGCTGCCAACGCCTTGGGGAGCGAACAGGCCGCGATTCATCACATCAGCAAATCACCACATCAACACATCACCAAATTCCAAATCTCTTATCCGTGTTCATCTGTGGCAAAACTGCTGCGGTTTACGCCTTCTTGTTCGCCTGGCTTTTGGCGATGAGTTCCTGCAGCAGGTTTTCGTAGCCGGCGCGGTCGGAGGGGATGTTGACGGTCTGGTGTTGCAGGCCGGATTGGATCATGGCGTTGCACAGTTCGACGCTGTGGAGGCCTTCCTCGGCGGGGGCGATGAGCGCTTCGCCGTCGAGGATGGCGTTGACGAAGTTCTGGAAGATTTCCTTGTGCGAGCCGCCGGCGGGGCAGGTGATTTCGACGCCGGTGGGGGTGGGCATGCCCATGCGCTGGGTGGAGTTCTTGCAGAACTCGCTGGCGGAGAAGCCCAGTTCGTCAAGCTGGATGACTTCGTGGCGTTTGGAGTTGCTGATCATCCGGCCGCGGTCGCCGACAATTTCGAGGTAGTTGGTGCCGGGGGCTTCGCCGGTGCTGGTGATGAACACGCCGGTGGCGCCGTTGGCCCATTCCAGGTACGCGGTGACTTCATCCTCGACTTCGATCTGGTGGTACTTGCCCAGGCTGATGTGGGCGCTGATGCGCTGGGGCATGCCCACGAGCCAGTAAAGCAGGTCGAGGTTGTGGGGGCACTGGTTAAGCAGCACGCCGCCGCCTTCGCCCGCCCAGGTGGCGCGCCACCCGCCGCTCTTGTAGTAGGCTTCGGTGCGGAACCAGTCGGTGGCGGTCCAGTGGAAGCGTTGGATTTTGCCCAGCGTGCCGGAGCTGATGATTTCCTTCATCCGCTTCCACTTGGGAATGGTGCGGAGCTGGAACATCGCGGCATACTTGAGCTGCGGCTTGCGGGCGTGGGCTTCGTTGACTTCCTGGGCGGCTTTGGCGGTGACCGCCACGGGCTTTTCGGTCAGCACATGGATGTCGCGGTCGAACGCCTGCATGGAGTAGGTGGGGTGGAAGTAGTGGGGGGTGCCGATGAAGACGGCATCAACCAGCCCGCTGGCGAGCAGTTCTTCGCCGGTCTTGAAACCCTTGACGCCGTAGGTGTCGACGACGGTTTTGAGGTTGGATTCAAACGGTTCGGCGGCGGCGGTGAACTTGAGCCGAGGCACATCCTTGAAAGCCCGCATGTGGTTTTGCGCCATGCCACCGCAACCGATCACGCCCAGACGCACTTCGTTCATGTGGATACTTCCTTGTTCCCGCGCGGGAATCGTGGCGGGGATGAATGAAGCGGGCAGTCTAGTGCGCGGCCCCGGCGCGGTAAAGCCAACAGCCCCCCGGAAGTTACCTCCGGAAGCGACCTCCCGAAATCTCACAGGTGGAGTGGTCGACACAACGCCGCCATCAGCGCACCGGCGTCACCTGCAGCGGGGCGCGCAGGTCCAGGCTGACCCAGGGCGAAATCTGCGCATCAAAACTCAGGTAAATGTCATCCACCTGCCCCTGGCGCGGCGGAACAAAACGAACCGTCCACGACCCCGGCTCATCGACGCGCACCGTCTGGCGGTCCGCCGGCGCGGTGCTGGTGTCGAAGCGTGCCGCCACTTTACCGCTGGGGCTGACCAACTCGGCGGCGGCGGTTTCACCGGGGGCGGCACTGCTGAGTGTCATGGTGAACTCCGCCACGCCGGCCGGCACCTGCAGGCACAGCGGTGTGGTGCGCTGGAGCAGATGCAAACCCAGATGGTCTTTCTCCACGCCTACCCGCACCGCCCACGGCGCGCCGCGGACCTGCAACTGGTAGGACGCGGACCGGGCATCGAGCTTCATGAAGCAGGGCTGCTTGGCGCTGCCGACGAAACGTATGGGTTGATTATTCGCCAGCACGCCGTTGCTGATCATCTGGCCGACGGAGTCGAACACGCGGTAGCGCACCATCTCGCCGCGCTGGGTGACGTGGCTGGGCTCGATGACGATCTCATCATCGCCCTGCGGATACAGCAAGAGCAGATTGGGCCCGCGCAGCAGATAGTTGTCCGGGGTGTTGGCGGAAATGCCCGGCTGCAGCCGCACCGCCACTTTCTCCGCCTTTTCCAGCGTGGGCATGACCAGGGCGTCAGCTCCCAGCGCCAGTTTGTTGTCGGGCTCGGCGAGCATGGCTTGCAGTTGGGCGTCATCACTGCGCAGAGCCGCGGTGGCTTCCGGCGCCACCAGGCCGCGCTGGCGCAGATTCCATTCCAGCAGGACCAGGTTCTGCTCAAACATTTTCAGCCGGGCTTGATGTCGGGCTTCGGTCGCGCCGGCGCGGGCTTGCAGATAGAGCGCTTCCAACCGGGCGTAGTTCATTCCGTAAATCTGCTTGAGCATCAGGGGCGTGAGGGTGTAGCTGGCGTCGTCATGGGCGCGGTAGTACGCGGCTGTGGCGTCATCAAGCAGTGCGTAGAGCTGGCGCATGAGAGGCCCGGCGGTAGGGCCGTAGGCGGCAATGCAGAACTCGTCGGCCAGCAGCGCCGGGTCGGCTGAGGGATTCCACAGGAGCTGCGCCAGGAGGTAATTCGACAGCGCGCCGTGTCCCCAGGCGTCCTGGCCATAGAGGTACACGCTGACGACGCCGGCGTCACGCAGCCGGGGAAACAACTGATTGAGAATGGCGAGGCCCGGCGCCGCCGGCGCGCCCATGTCCTGACTGACCCAGTTCATCAGATCGTAGTAACCCACCTGCCGGGAGGCGGAGGTCCACTGCTGCAGCACGCGGGCGAAGCGCGCCTGCGTGTCAGCGCGAAAGAGCGTGTAGCCGTAGTTGAAGCTGGGCGCCAGCACCAGATAGAGGTTGTCGGGCAGGGTGGGCAGCCCCGCGTTGGGCGGCTCGACATAGTTGGCGTAAATGTAACCCGCGACCGCGCCCTGGGGATATTGCTGCTTGACCCGCCGGGCGACCTGCACGTAAAAGTCCAGCACCAGCGGCGTGATGCTCGCCGCGCCAGTGCTGGCGGTTTCATACAACGCCAGGCTTTCGGGGCTCGTGCTCCAGCCGCCCGAGTCGGAAGGCGACACCGAATAGGTGTAGAGGTTCGGCTGCTGCCGCAGCGCGGCGACGGCCCGCTGGGCGAAATAATCGAGCAGTTGGGGATTGGTGGTTTCCAGCTTGTAGCGCCCGACCGGCGGCACGCGTTTGCCGTCGGCCATGGCGAACCAGTCGGGGTGTTCGTCGTACAACTCCGCGGGCACCGTGGCGCGCCAGTTGTGCCCATGGTTGAGGCGCAGGGAGTAACCCAGCCGCATGCGTTCCTCCCAGATGCGCACTTCGGGCAGCGCGTTCTGGATGTAGGGCAGCCGCCGGTTGGGGAATCCGGGATTGCTGATGCGCTCACTGGGGTCGATGGACCAGGTTTTTCGTTGCGGAATTTCTTCGCCCAGCGGCCCGGGCATGACCCAGCGGATGCCCAGCTCGTCCTGCAGGAAGCCATGGACGCCGTTGCGGGTGCCGGCAGCAAACCCGCCGCGTTCAGTGGTTTGGCCGTCGGGAGTGTCCTGACCCAGGATGTAAATGGCGTGGGGCCGGCAGACGATGCGATAGCCTTCAGGTGCGACGCCCTGCAGGTCCACCCCCGCGCGCTGGCTGGCGGCATTGGCGCCCAGATGGATTGCCGGGCCTGCAGGCGCTGTGGTCACAATGGGAAACTGCGCGCCGGTCGCCTGCTGCACGCAGCGTTGGAGCGTCAGGGCGGCGGCTTTGACTGTCTGCGGCGCATCCGGGGCATGGTGAATGCTCCAGCCCGGAGCGTGGGGACCGACCATTTCCATGGGTTCGGCGTTGACGACGGCCGCGCGCAGGATCAGCGGCGCCAGCAGGAGCAGGGCACGGGAAGTCAGCATGGCGTTTCACCTATGAGAGTTCAGTTGCCGGTCCAGAACGGCTCAGCGACCAACTGCAGGAAGTCGGCTTCGATGCCGGTGGTCACGTGACAATCCAGAAACAGCACATTGTTGGCGTGGGCGTGGGGGTATTGCAGCAGATTGATGGAGCTGGAACTGCTGCGGGTCACATCGGTGTAGAACCAGCTTTTGCCGGTGACGAAGCTGGGCGCGCCGTCAAAGAGGTAGCACGTCTCGGTGGGGCGACTGATCGCCGCCAGGCGCTTGAGGCTGTCGCTGAAGGTGTAGTTGAGGTACTGGTTGGAGGTATAGGTGGAGTTGCGGTTCCAGTGGCCGGTGGTCAGCTTGCGCTGCAGCGTGGGGCAGGTGAAAATGGTGTCGCGGATGCCGGTGGCGCCGGCGCCCACGTAGTCGGCAAAGCCGGGGTTGGCGGCTTCGCTGCCGCGCGTGCCGTAGTGGAAAAAGCGACTGGGGAAGGAGCCGCGCGCGTCTTCGATGTAGGTCATGGCGCCCAGGCCCATTTGCCGCAGTTGCGAACTGCAGGCGATCGCCTGCGCTGCTTCCCGCGCTTTGGCGAGCGCGGGCAGGAGGATGGCGATCAGCAGCGCGATGATGGAGATCACCACCAGCAGTTCGATGAGCGTGAAGCCGGCGGCACGACGTGGCAGGGTGTGCATGTTGCGCATGATGTGCTTCCTGATCAGGGAGAAACCCCGTACTTCAAGGTGCGGGCGCGAGCGCCAGCGGATCGGTGTGGCCAATGGTGAAGTTGTCGAGCAGCAAGCCCGCGCCGGGCGCGTCGGGTTGACTGGTCCAGTCGAAATCAAACGTGTCGATCTGCACGATTGGCTGGCCGCCCTGGAACGCCAGACCTGCGCCGGCAAGCTGGCCGTTGAGGTACAGGCTCCAGGTTTGCGTTTCGAAATCGATCTTCACCGTTACGCGGGTCCATTGCCCCGCGGTGTAGCGGTTGGCGGCGCCGGCGGGCACATCGTTGACGCCCCCGCCGCCGTTGAATGACACCACCACGCGGATCGCCGGTTTGTTGTCAGTTCCACGCCCGCGCAGCAGCAGGCTCGGATTCGCTTTGATCGCTTCTTTGGGCGGCAGCTTGAGCATGACGTCCACGTAAAACGTGCGCCGCTGCACCAGGTTGAGCCGGGCGATCACCCGGTGGCCGACGTTCTTGAGCTGCACCGCCTGCTTGCCGGCGTACGCGTCGTCGGCGCTCACCAGCACGTCTTCCAGCCCCGCGCCCAACTCAACGGCGCGCCAGCCGGCTTGTCCCTGGAGTGGGCCGGCCTGATAGCTCGGGGGCTCAAAGCCCTGGGCGTCAAAGCCCGGGGCGGGTTCCGCGTGGGCCTGGGACGCCAGCGCCAGCAGCACGCCCGCCAGCAGAGTGGTGGTCCGTCGCATGGCTCAGTCCTTTCCGTTGGTTGCCCCCAGCGCCCGCATGCCCGCCGATTCACGGGGGATGTAATGCATCGGCACCACCAGCTGGCGCACGGGCCGGGAGGGGTCCGCCAGCCGCTCGAAGAGCAGTTGGATCGCGCGATCCGCCACCACGTCGTCGCTGCGCGCCACGCTGGCGATCGGCGGGGTGAAGTAGGACACGAAGTGGCTGTCGTTGAAGCCGACCACGCCCACGTCCTGCGGCACGCGCCGGCCCTGCTCGCGCAACCACGCAATGCTGCCGGCCGCCAGTTCATCGCAACTGCACAATAACCCGTCGAAGCCCACGTTCGCCCCGCATTGACTGGCGAGCGCCTGATAGACCTCCGCCGGCTGGGTCAGGCCCACGCGAAAGCGAATATCGATCCATTGCAGCGTTTGAGGGTCGAGCCCACAACGGCGCATGGCGGCATGAAGATTGGTGGCGCGGTCGCGCGTGGAGCGCGTGTCGCCGATCATCGCCAGACGGCGGTGGCCGGCGTCGACCAACTGCTTGACGGCATCGGCGATGGCGTGGCTGGCGTCCTGCGTGACCTGGTCCCAGGGGACTTCCAGCGCCGGGCGGGCGACGACCACGACCGCCTTGAACCGGTTGAGCAGGCGGGTGATCTCGGCGTTGACCAGGCTTTCCCCGCCGAACTGAATGATGACGCCATCGACGCCGCGGCGAACGAAATCCGCCAGGGCTTTCTGGATCACCGGCGCTTCGCTCAGGGAGTCGGCGATCGAGATGCTGTAGCCGCGCTGCTGCGCCAGCAGGGTGAGCCGGCGGGTGACGCCTTCGCTGTGGTGCGGCCCGCAGAGGGACCAGAGCACGCCGATGGTTTGCGTGGACTTGCCGCGCAAGCCGCGCGCCAGGTGATTGGGAACGTAATTGGCTTCCTCGGCGATGCGGCGGATGCGTTTGGCGGTTTCGGCATTGATGCGGACATCGCCGCCGCGTTCGTTGAGCACGAGGCTGACGGTGGCGTGGCTGACGCCCGCCTGACGCGCGATGCTGGTGATGGTGGGGGGGCGGGAGGCGGGCAGCTTGGCTTCGCGGGTATTCATGAGATAGCCCTATGCTAACACGTGTAAATAGCAAGTCAAGGATCATTTTCGGCCGCTGGATTCCACCGACCTTCCCGCCGGCCCCGCGTTTGACGCTGCCGCCTGCGCTGTCTACGTTGCCCAACTTCACGCCTACTTTTGGGAGAACCGCATCATGGCGCGACTGAAGATCTGCTTTGTCGGCGGGGGCAGCGTCACCTGGACCCCCAACATTGTGAAAGACCTGCTGCTGACCCCCGGGCTGGGGGACGCCGAGTATGTGCTCTATGACATCAACAAGGCTGCCAGCGATCTGACCAAGGCTTACCTCGATAAAGCCGCGGCGCAGCTGGGCGTCAAGCCCGTCATCGTGTCCACCGACAACCGCGCCCAGGCGTTCCGCAAGGCGAACTACTTCATCATCGCCATCTCCACCGGCGGCCTCGACGCCATGGCGCATGACCTGAAGATTCCTGAGAAATACGGCATCTACCACACCGTCGGCGACACCTCCGGCCCCGGCGGCTGGGCGCGGCTGATGCGCAACTTCAAAGTCTTCGCCGAGATGGCGCAGGACATCAACCGCTACGCCCCCGGCGCGGCAGTGCTCAACTACACCAACCCCATGACCACCCTTACCGAGGTGCTCGCCCGCCTGTGCGACGGGCCGGTGGTCGGCTTGTGTCATGGGCTGTTTGAGAACCTGCACTTCTTCAAACGTCACTACAAGGTCGAAAGCGAAGACCAGTTGGCGGTGCAGTACGCGGGCATCAACCACTTCTTCTGGATCACCGAGCTGCGTTTAGGCCGGCGGGACCTTTTTGCCGACCTGCGGAAGAAAATCGCTCAACGCAGCTTCACGCAACTGCTGGCGGAAATGCATGTCGACTCGGCGGGGCACGCCTCGCCGCGCCGGGAAGTCGCCACCGAACTGTTCCGCCAGACCGGCGCGCTGCCTTACCTGGGCGACCGCCACATCTGCGAATGGTTCAACTGCTACATCACCTCCCCCGCCACGCTCAAGCAATACGGCCTGATCCGCACCAGCATCGCCGACCGCAAGGGCATGTACCGCCGGGCACAGCAGCGCCTGCGCCAACTGGTGCGCGGCAAAACCATTCCCGCCGAGCGTCTGGTCCGCAGCCGGGAAACCGCTGCCGACATCATCAGTTCCCACTGGCTGGGCAAGACCTTCATCGACGTGGGCAACGTGCCCAACATCGGCCAGATCGCCAACCTGCCGCTGGGCGCCGTGGTGGAGACCGCCGTGCGCATCGACGCCAACGGCGTCACCCCGCTGGTTTTCGGCGCGCTGCCCGACAGCGTGGTCGGCCTGATCGAGCCGCACCTGCAGGTCTTCCAACTCGCGGTCGAAGCCTGCTTCGCCCGGGACCGCGAAATGGCGCTGCAGGCGCTGCGGATGGATCCCGTCAGCGCCCACTTGCCCGGCAAGCGTCTGCGCGAGATGGGTGAGCGGCTGCTCAAGGCGCATCAGCGTTTTCTGCCGTTCAAGTAAGCGGATTCCTCCCATCAACTCTTCAGGCCGCGCGTGGGTCCAACGCGCGGCCTGTTCTTTTCAGGCGTCTCCCATCCCGCCTGCCGAACAGCGCACTGTGACGGAAAGTGCGACAATATTAAGACATATAATCAACTTGGCGTGACGTTGTTTTGCAACTTATATCTGGACTATTGGGCCGGCCTCGGCTAGATTTGAGAGGAGTCGGGTAAGTGACAGGTAAGACATCATAAGGCGATTTATACATCCCTTAATCCGGTCCACTCGAGCCGATCTGAACCGCGGGGCGGCTCCCAGCAGGAGATGCACCATGTTGCAGACGCATCGACGACCTCGCGGGTTCACTTTGATCGAACTGCTGGTGGTCATCAGCATCATCAGCCTGCTGGTGGCGATCCTCCTGCCGGCGCTCGCCAAAGCCCGCAAGAGCGCCCAGGACGCCCAGTGCCTCTCCAACATCCGCCAACTGGGCACGGCGGTGCTGACCTACACCGCCGATGAAAATGAATACTTCCCCCCGTTCAACTCGGCGGCCAAGCCCAACGGCGATGGCGTCAAAGTTTCCTACCTCTACACCTACGCCATGTGGATGGACGTCATCCATGACAACTACATCAACGGTGCGATCCAACTGATGGAGTGCCCGCTGCAGGAAGCTGAGCGTTCGACCGGTTCCACCTACAACTATGTGGTCCCCGGCAAAGCCTACCGCCGGTACTACCCCGGCTACGGCATCAGTCGCTACACCACCAATATCACCGCCCGCCTGCCCCGCCGGCATCTGGACTTCCAGAAGCCCTCCAACAAAGTGCTGCTGGCGGACACCGGCATCGGCTTGATCAGCGGCGGCCACTATCCCAACCTCACCCGCGCCATCAGCTGGGCGCCTACCGTCGGGCGCTGCGCTTCGATCACCCAGGGCGGGCTTTCGGGCCTGGCGAGTTCCGACCGCCACAACGCCGGCAAGCTCTACGGCGTGGCGAAGTACGCCGGCGACAAGACCACCGGCGGCAGCAACTACTTCTTCCTCGATGGCCACGCCGAGTACATGGACTGGATCGACTCCATGCCCTGGCTGCGCATCAACGCCAACGACCCGGTGCTGTACAACAACGGCCGGGACCTCTTCGTCAAATACTGGGATCCCGAAGGCGACACCACGGAAAATCCGTAAGCCCGCCTGCGCAACTCACAGCCATTGCGCCAGGAACGCTTCGAGCTTCGCCCCCGACCATTGGTGGTCGCCGGGGAACACGTCCTGCTGCACCCGCGCGCGGGCGTCCCACACGTCGTAAATCCGCTGCGTGGTGCGAAACGCGCGCCGGCTGTGCTGGATGGGAAAGATCGGATCGCTCTGGGCGGATTCGATCAGCAGCGGGCGCGGGGCGACCAGCGCCGCCAGGTCGGTCATGTCCAGTTGCGTCGCCAGTCCCGGCACGACATTGCAGACGCAGTGGTACATGCCCATGATCGAGGTGCGGAAGCTGTTGAAGTAACCGCTGACCACGCCGACGCGCAGCCGCGGCTCGAGCGCCAGAGTCCACAGCGTCATCTGCCCGCCGCCGGAGATGCCCATGAGCCCCACCCGTTCGTCGAGCACTTCCGGGCGCGCCAGCAACCAGTCCAGTCCCCGCCGCAGATCGTTGATGCGGATTCCCGCCAGCGTGGCGCCCAGCATGGTCGCCAGACACACCCCTGCATAGCAGCCGGTGTCGGCGGCAAGGCGCCGCGGGTCGACGCGCTGGCGAAGGCCCAGCGGCTCGATGACCAGGGTGGGATAACCCAGCCGCACCGCCTGCAGGGCGTAGTCCTTCTGGTAGCCGACGCCTTCGGGGCGCTGTTTGCGATTGGGCTTGAGCGCGATCAGGTCTTTGGCGCCCACACCATGCCCGGGGGTGGCGATCAGCGCCGGGCGCGGGTTGCTGGCGCTGACGCCCTCGGGCACGCAGTACCAGCACAGCGCTTTGAGGTGGGCGGTGGTGGCGAGCGTGAAGGTGGTGCGGTGGTAGCCGCGTAGTTGTTTGCGTTCGAGCACGCGCGTCTTGAGCGTGCCCGTCGGCAGCGCCGGCCCCACGCACTGGGCGAAAGCTTGGCGCGCGCGTTGCTGCCATTGCAGCGCCTGGCGCGGCGTAGGCGCTTGCTCCAGCGGAAACGCCAGCGTCGGCCGCGCCGGCAGATGTTTGAGCAGGTTCGGACGCAACCCCAGTCCGGGGTCCAGCAGTTCGAGTGGTTTGGTATTCATGGCGGTAAGTGCAGGGCTCAGTTCGAGGTTGGAGAAGGTGATGCAGCGCCCTGCGGGAGCAGTTCAAGATTGTGGCAACCCGGGCACGGCACTTCGAGCATGGTGCGCAAGCCGGCGGGCGCTTCATGCACCAGCTTGATGTGGTTGAGCAATGCCGCGACGGTCGCCGAGTCGCCGGGGATGGCGCCGGGAATCTTGCAGTTCAGTTGCACCGGGCCGTCGAGCGTCACGCGGTCGGCCGGGTCGGTCACGCCCACCGCCATGGTCAGGTCCAGTTCCAGGGTCAACCCTTCGCCCGACCAGCGCGCGACATGATGAATGCCCGCCACCTGCCCTGGTTGAATGAGACCCAGCGCCGACTCCGTCGCACTGGTCGCCAGCACCGGCTCAAGCGTTTCCTCCACCGACCCCGGCGCCACGCTGCGCCCCAGTCCCGCCGCCAGCATTGCTGCCGATTCCGCCAGCCCTTCGTGGCCCAGTTCCCGCCGCGCCGCCAACTCGGCGAAGCGCGCCGGCGCAAGCGTCGCGCCGATCTTCTGCTGCAATGACGTGCGGCGTAAACCGGCGTTGAGCCGGCGCACGCAGCGCACTGCCGTCACGCGTCGCAGCATCGTCGCCAGCACCACCGGCAACCGATCCATCACGAAGCCGGGGTTCACCCCCGTGCCCAGCACCGCCCGGCCCGCCGCCCGCGCCCGCTGGTCCACCTGCGCCGCCAGCTCCGCATGGCGATACCACGGCCACGCCAATTCCTCACAACTGCTCAGCACCGCCAGCCCGTGTTCCAGACATTCCTGCACCAACGGAGCCTGGACATCAAAGCGACTGGTGGTGGTCAGAATCGCAACGTCGGCCGGCCCCCCCGCGGCGATCGCCTGGGCAATGCTGCCGCAGACGCGCGGCTCGGTGTGGCACTGATCCCGCGCCGGCTCCGCGCCCAGTTCGCCCAGCTCCGGCAACGTGCGGCCCTGCTGGTCGGCGTCGCTGTCCACCAGCCCGACCAGCTTCACCCCGTCCTCGGCGCGCACTGCCCGGGCCGCGGCAAAACCGATCGGACCCAGACCCGCCACCAGCACCTTCAGCATGACCAGCTCCACGACGAAGTGTGTCGCCGCATCTTACCAGCAGCGCTCCCCAGCGCAGAGCAACAACGAGCCGGAAGCGTCAGCGCCCGGGCTACGTCAGCAAACGCCAATGCAGCAGCGCACAACCCGCCGGTGCACAGCCCACCCGGCGCAGGGCAACCCCGCGCCCTGCCCGTCGCTGACGCTTCCGGCTCGTCAAACCACATCCCAACGAGCCGGAAGCGTCAGCGCCCGGGCTCCGTCAACCAACGCCAATGCAGCAGCGAACAACCCGCCGGTGCACAGCCCACCCGGCGCAGGGCAACCCCGCGCCCTGCCCGTCGCTGACGCTTCCGGCTCGTCAAACCACATCCCAACGAGCCGGAAGCGTCAGCGCCCGGGCTCCGTCAACCAACGCCAATGCAGCAGCGAACAACCCGCCGGTGCACAGCCCACCCGGCGCAGGGCAACCCCGCGCCCTGCCCGTCGCTGGCGCCTTCGGCTCGTTCACTCACATCATGTCCGGCGTCGGCTCGGGCAGGTACAAGTCGCGGTTGTCCACCGGCAGGGAGCGGGCGTGCAGGTCCGCCCACATTGCCGCCTCGGCGTTGAGCGGACTGCGGATGTTGTACGCCTGGTAGGTGATCATCTGTCCGATGCGCACGATCAGGTCCGACAACGCTTCGCCCGCCACCCAGTGGTCGCCCACGCAGATGGTGTGATCGTCGATGTTGGGATGGAAGATCGGCGTGAGCATGCGACACACCGGCGCCAAGCGCGGATAGTCCAGCGGCATGATGATTTCGATCTCATGCACGTTGCGCCCGCGCGGCTGACCCTTGGGATCCAGCTCCAGCCCCTGCACTTTGTAGCGGATGCGATAGCGCTCGGCCGGCTCACCTTCAGCGGAGATGAGCTGAATGTGCTGGTGGTTCTCCAGGTATTCCTGAACGTGCTTCTGGTCGGCGAACAACCGGCGCGTGCGCGGCGGGAGCTTGCGCAGGGCGCGCCGGGCGGCGCGGGCCGGACTGGCGACCGCCGTGGTGACGCCGCCGGGGCTGGGCGCCTCGGTTGCCGAGGCGTCGCCCGGCACGACCATCAGCGCGCCGCAGCTCTTGCATTTGCCCTTGCGGCCGGCGAAATCGTCGGGCACGGAAAAGCGTTTGCCGCAATGGTTACAGGTGAAGTCGATCACCGCATCTCTCCCCTTACAGCTTGATCCAGCCATTGGTCACCATCCACCACGCCGCCGTCACGCCCGCGGCAATGCCGACCACCGACAACAGCAACGCCATCCCCACCGCCAGCGTGGACACCTTGCGCTTGCGCGGCTTCAGCAGCAGATATCCCAGCGTGCCCAGCAACACCACCAGGCTGGGCAAGCCCGCCGTCGCCAGGCTCAGCAGCAGGGCGAACACACTCGCGCCCAGGCTGATCATGTCCCACGGCACGCCGGCGTCACGCTCCAGATGCGTGGTCTCCGTGCGCCGGCCCTTGGGTTCCGCCAGCGCCGCGCCGATGAGCGTGGGCGCGTTGGCGTTCTTCTTGCTCTGGGGTTTGTGGGCGTGCACCTGTTCGCAGCCGTAGGTCGCACAGCCGTGGTTCTGCATCCAGCATTCCAGGTGATACACGCCCTGGCAACTGGTGCAGGCGTGCAAGGTGTCTTCCTCATCCACCATGCACTGGCACACGGCGCACAGGCCCAGCGCTTTGGGTTCGGTGATCTCCACTTCGCCCGCCACCAGCGCGTCAGCGGCGGCGGCGTCTTCTTCTTCCTCCAGCCATTCGATCGCCGCGCCGGCAGGCGCGGTGGCGACCGCCAGTTGCCGGGCGGGGTTGAGCGCTGCGACGATGCGGTCGGGGCGCACGCGCGGTGCGGCGGGGTGCGGCCGGGACGGACGTCCATTGCCCGGCACGGATTTCCGCGCACTGGGCGCCGGCTGATCGACCGGACGCCGAGGCGGGGTCAACGGCTGATCGTCGTCATCATCGGCATCATCAAACTCGCCTGCGAGCGTAGCGCCGGCGTCGTCATGATGATGGTCGTGCTTGTGGTCATGGTGATGCTCGTCGAAGGCATCCAGGCCGCCGGTGCGATGCGTGGTCAGCGGCGCTGCGTCATCGGTTGCGCCATCGGCAACCAAACCGTCGGCCGCGTTTTCCGCGAGGTCCGCTTCGGTTTCGTCGCCGTGGTCGTGCAGCGAGCGGTAGGCGATGACTTCGGTTTCCGGCGCACCGAGCAGGTCGTGGTCCTCGCTGCCGTGGGCGTCCAGATCGTGCTGATGTTCGTCGATGGCGTCGAAATCGCCGGCGAGTGTGGCGTCCGGGTCCAGCGCCGGCTTGGCGGGCGGGGGCGGGGGAGCGGCGGGCGCGCTGGCGGCGGGCTTGGCGTTGGGCGCCAGCGCCGCGGCCGCCGAGGCGACCTGCCGCCGATGCCCACCCGCCAGCTCGGCGACCAGGCCGCTGGCGTCGGGAATGATCAGCCGGCGCTGGCAGTTGCGGCAGCGTCCGATGGAGGCGGCGCGATCGGCGCCCGCCTTGAGCACCGCATCGCAGTGGCCGCAGCGGAACACCAGTTGTTTGAGGCGGTCGGCGCGCGGGGAGATCGACTGCACGCCCTGGGGCAGCAGGTCGTCATCTTCATAGCGAAACGTGGCGCGCCCCAGCCGGATGACGTTCCCGCCGCGCAGGAAGACGCGTCCGCTGATGCGTTGCTGGTTGACCTTGACGCCGTTGCGGCTGCCCAGGTCCTCGATGTAGAACCGGCCGCTCTCGCGGGCGATGCGGGCGTGGATGCGCGACATGCCCTCGGCATGCACGACGAGGTCCAGCCCACTGGCGCGGCCGATGACCACCGGGCCGTTGAGCACCAGCCCGGCGCGTTGCTTGCCTTGTTCGAGAATGAGTACTGGCATGACGGTCTTCCTCTCTCTGTTCCCCCGCGCGGAACAGCGCGGGTGTCGTTCACTGGCGCACATCGCGGCCAGCAAACTGCTTAAGAACCATTCACCACAGAGGCACAGAGAGCACCGAGAGAATCATTGCTGGGTGCTCATGTTGTTTCTGGCCTCGCTCAACCTTCATTTCTCTGTGTTCTCTGTGTTCTCTGTGTCTCTGTGGTGAAGCATCTGTATTTCAGCCGACGGAGACGGCCTGTTTGCGTTCCAGGAAAATCAGGGTGGTTTGGCCAATGCGGACTTCATCGCCGGCGCGCAGGCGGCTGCGCAGGATCGGCTCGCCGTTGACAAAGGTTTGCGAGGCGCGGTTGAGGTCTTCGATTTCATATCCGCCGCGCACCGCATGGATGGCGGCATGATGCTGGCTGACCTTGGGATCGCGGAAGAGGTAAATCTCACACAGGGGCGAAGCGCCCAGGTAGGTGGGATTCTTGTAGATGATGAACTGCTTGCCGGCGATCAGGCCGGTGGTCACGCGGAGCCAGCCGGTTTTGACGGCGGTTTCGATGAGGCCCACCGCCCAGCCCACGCCCACGCCGATGGCGAGGAACGCCACCAGGCGCGACAGCGCGTCGGAACCCGCCAGCAGGTCGACGGGATCAAAGCACAAGCCGCCGACGAAGCCGCCGATGGCGCCGCCGATGAGTCCGATGAACAGCTTCTTGGGGCTGCGCAGAACCAGTCCCGGCGCCAGGCAGAGGAAGAGGCCAAAGAGGGTCCAGACCACGGTGCGGGCGAGCATCTGGCGTTTGAGGCCGATGCCCACCGTGCCGCCGCCGAGCGCTTCATAGATGTGGTTGATGAACAGGCTGATCAAGGCGGCGCCGAACACCGCGACGATCATCGCCACCCCGGCGGTGACCGCGGCATTGCGCCAGTTGCGGCTGACGATCTGCTCGGCGCAGCCGACGGCAATGGCGAGCATGACGCCCACGATGGAGTACCAGATCAAGCGGTGGACGTAATGCACCACGCGGTCCTGCTCCAGCCGTTCCTGAATGCGTTGTTGGCGCTCCGCCGGATCGAGTGTTTCATCGCGGAGAATGCTGATGTACGGGCTGTCGGCGTGGCGTTCGAACAGTCCCTGCACGCGGGCCTCGGCTTCCATGGGCAGCAGTTCGCCGCGCTCCATCTGCAGGCGCAGGGCGAGTTGTTCCTGCTCGACCTGCTGAATTTCCTGATAGCGGTTGGGCACCGCGGTGCTGAAGGCTTCGCTGGCGGCCCAGGCGAGCAGGCCGCCCAGCAGGCCGAACAGCGCCATGTAGATGCCGCCGCGGTACAGCCAGCCGCCCCGGGCGCGGACCAGCGTCTGGCCCGATTGCCGGGCGGCGGCGTGCTGAGCGACGAAGTGGGCGTGCGCTTCGTTGAGCGCCTGTTGACGTTGCAGCAGGCGATCGACCTGATCGCTGTTGACGTCATTCCACGTGATGGTCATTTTCTGGTTGCTCATGCCTCGCTCCTTCACCCTCCCTGGCCCCAGGGCAGCGCCAGCAGCGCGCCCAGGACCAACGCCAGCACCATCAGCAGCGCCGCCAGGGAATAGGTCAGATGCCGGTGCCAGCGCTGGGCGCGCCGGGCGGCGTCCAGCTCCGCGGCGGCGCGCTGGGCGAACTGGTCGTCTTCAAGCTCATAGGCGCTGGTGGCGAGCTGCCCGTCCTGCCAGACGAACAGCCCCTCCTCCTGGCGCACCGGATCGAACACGAACGCCACCTGCCAGGGCAGGTCGAAAAACTTTTCCTGGATGAAGCGGTCCATGTCGGACAGGAAAATGCCGAAGTCCGGATGGGTGTGATACCAGCCGACGATGCGGCTGTCGGGATACTGCTGATCCATGGTCTGCTGGATGTGGGTCCAGGTGTCGGCGGTGAACGTGACCGACGCGCCGGTGGATGACGCGCTGCTGCCGGTGATGATGGCGTCGATGCGCGTCGGCGCGCCGGGCGCGCTGGGCGATTGACCCACCAGCACGCCGCACACTTCCACATCGGTGCGGCTGCGGCCGTGGGCGTACAGGTTCTGCAACGCGGATTGGCGGATTACAACCATTCGACGTCCTCCGCCGAATCGTGCAGTTCACCGAGCACCGCGCCGGCATCGCCGGAGAGTTCCAGGCCCACATACTGCGTGGCGCTGCGGGCGCCGATGATGTCGAACGCCGGCACCCCGAGCTGCGCCAGGGGCAGATGCAGGAACGGCTCGTTGCCGCGCAGGGTGTGATAGGTTTGCACCGCCCGGTCGCGGGCGCCGCAATGGGGACAGTTGGCTTTGTCGGCGCTGACCTGTCCCAGCGAGGCGTACAGCTCTTCATCGCGCCCGCACTTTTCACAGTGCAGCCCGGCGAGCATTTCCCGGCCCAGTTCCAGTTGCACGTCGGCTTCGCCCAGCAGTTCGCGGGCGCTGCGCAGCAGTTCCGTGCCGGTGAGCGTGGCGGCGGAAGCGTCGAGGGCTTCGATGCGTTCGAGCGGATCATGGCTGTGGCAGTCGGGCTTGCGGGGATAGCTGACGGGATAGACCTCGCTGGTCAGGCCGGTGAACGTCCAGCCCTGACCCGCCAGCGTTTCCAGGCCGTGGAGCAGCTTGACGGCTTCCTGCGTCTGCACGCCCGCGATGATGGAGCTGATGGTCGGGGTGGTGGGGGTTTTGCCGCCGGTCATTTCCTGCCGGGACAGCAGATTGCACGAGCGCCGGATCTGGAGCAGTTTCCAGTCGGTCTGGCTCATGGTGCATTCGTAGCAGGGCGCGGCATCGCCCGAGCGCGGATCGAACACTCGCACCAGCCCGCTGATCTGTTCGATGGCGCCGTCAATCCAGGGCTTGCCGAGTTTCCAGCAGGCGCGGTTGATGGCGAGGCGCGCTTCGCGGTTGTCCAGTCCGCCGAGCACGACATCCGCCCAGTGGAAGACGCCCAGGCCCAGGTCGTAGACGACATTGCCGTGGAACGCCTGGGCGCGCAGGTCGGGATAAATGTCCTTGGCGGCGGCGGCGGCGACGACGGCTTTGCTTTGGCCGTTGTGCTGCTGGCGATAGAGCACGGAGCGCGAGAGGTTGCTGTTTTCAATGCGGTCGAGGTCGGCCACGAGCACATTGCCCACCCCCAGCAGGGCGAGGTTTTTGATCAGCTCATTACCCAGGGCGCCCGCGCCGATGACCAGCACGCGAGCGTTGCGGAGGCGCTGCTGATCCCACCAGCCGATGAGCTTGAAGCGATGGAAGCGGTCGTCCTGAGCCGCGTTGGCTTCGCTGGCCGAGATGTGCAGGGTGGTGGGGTTCAAGAAGGCGGGGTAGGGGATTCAGTTGTTGAATAGCGCTGGAAAACTTCCGGGGGGGGGGGGTTAGCCGGCGGTGATTTCGGGTTGGAGGCGCAGGATGTCGCCGGGGTTGACGCCAGCTTCTTCGAGGGTCTGGTCGTCGAGCAGTTGGCGGCCGGAGTTCTTGTGATGGAACTTGTAGCTCAGGGGTTGGCCGTCGGGTGCGTTCTGGGGCATCTTGAGCCGTTCGAGGAGCACCGCGACCAGGCGATTGATGGGGGCGTTGGCGGGCACTTCCACGTCCTGGCGTTTGTTGCCGGTGGCGTCCCAGATTTGCACGTTAAGCATGGTCATAGCGGTCTCTCCCTGCAGGCGAACGACATCGCGACGGCGGCGCAGCGGGCGCGGCCAGGCGCTGCTGGAATGTATCCCCGGCAGCGGCGGGGCCAATTAATTCCCCCCCAAGCCAGTCAACTGCCTTCGCCGCGTGGGCAGTCTGTGACGGTTGTAGGAAACGGGCGCGGGTCAGGCACTTCAGCGCAACCAGTCAAACCAGCCGCGCCGTGCCCGGGCGCGATGGCGTCGATGGGCGGCAGGCACCTGGGGGCGGTGTTCGGTTCCCTGGGGGTCTGCGTTCTTACTTCTGACGCGCACCTGATGGGCGAGCACCGCCATGAGGTGTTGCGTCTGCTCGTTGGCGGGAGCGCTGTCGGAACGACGTGCCGCCCGACGGGTCTGAAAGGAGGTACTGTTCGTCATCGTGAACTCCAGGCAGGAGGAATAAGGCGTGTCCCACACTGGGGGCAGGTGGGGGCCGACGCCGGAGCGGACCACGCCGCGGTCTGGAGGCAAATGAAAAACCCCACCCGATGGCAATTGCCGCGCGGGTGGGGTCTGTTGTGCGGATGGTAGGGACTGGTGGGCGGGTATGCCGGGTGCGTCAACCGGGTTATTGCAGGTCTTTGCCCCGCTTGCCGCGCCCGTTCCAGTAGCCATGATCGACCAGGCCGTCGCCGTCGCTGTCGTCGATTTGCGCCAGGGTCATCGCCTCGGCGTGGCCATCGGCGAACGCCATGTTGGCGGCGCCCCGGTTGCGTTGGGCGGGGGTGGAGCGGCGGAGGAAATCTTCCGGGTCATCGATGACGGCATCGCCCAGGTCGACGTCCAGCGTGGTGTTGTTCCAGTAGTAAGGTTGCCAGGCAGCGCTGCGTCCGCTGCCCTGCGAACCGAGGTTCAGGGAGCCGGCGGGGGGGTCCAGGGTGTAGACCGCTTCACCGTTGGTCGGGTCGGTCCAGCCGGTGGCGACGCCCTTTTTCGAGCCGTGGGTGTCGCCGACGACAATGGTTTCCGCGGGAGCCATGACATCGACTTCGGTGCGGGCATTGTAGCCGTTGGGAAAGCTGGGATTGCCGCGGCGGGCGTTGCCGATGTACTGGTAGTTCCAGCCATATCCGCCATGGGTGGGGGCGTCGGCATTGGCGATGCCGGTGGCGCTGCCGGGGTCGAGGGTCGCGCCGCCCACGCCGGCCTGCTCGACGGGCTGGTTGGACACGGCATGCCAGAAGCGTTTGGACATCCGCAGTTTTTCCACATCATCAATGTTCGGGCTCTGATAAACCTTCACGTTCTGCAGATACGGATACAGGTAATCCGCCCAGCGCGGCTTGTTGCCGTTGAGTTCGGCAGCCGGCGCCGAGGACATGAAACAGTAGTAGCCGTTGCGCTCGGTGGTGTAGGCCCCGGTGGCGATGCCGATCTGCCGCAGGTTGCTCAGGCTTTGGGATGAGCGTGCCGCCTCGCGAGCGGCCCCCAGCGCCGGCAGGAGGATGCCGATCAGCAGAGCAATGATGCTGATGACCACCAGCAGTTCGATCAGGGTAAAAGCCAGAGCGCGACGACGAAGGGGTAACTTTTCCATCGGAACCTCAATTGCGGTAGAGAATCAATTATAAACAGGTCTGCAATTCTAATGAGATTGAATCTCATGTCAACTGGCGCTTTGGCTTCGCGCCATGCTGTTGAAGCCGCTCCGACCCGTGTCTCGTGAAAACGGCTGGACTGCTCAGGCAAACCTCGAAGCCGCCCAACCAACGGGTTTTCAATAAAAATCCCCCCATCGGGTGAAGCACAAAGCCACATACATATGTAAAATCATGACTTCACACATAACCTGATGCCAGGTTGGACAGGGGGTTTCGGGGGAGGGGTTTTCGCTGGTGAGTGCAAGCCTGTGTGTTGCGGGCGCGAGTGGCATTTATCGCGTTGGATCCGCTTCATGGCGGAGATCGGGGGTTCTATGCGGCAGTTCGTGGACTGGATCAGTTGGTTTCTGGCGATGGCGTTGCTGGTGACCGCTGCGCTGGTGGATGTCATGGAAATCAACATGACCTTCCTGCGGGTGGAGGGCCATGAGTCACTGGCGAACCTGCTCATTCCCCCGGTGCTCACCTTGACCACTGCCGTGCTGGGCCTCGTCTTGTTGAGCGTGCGACAGTGGCAAAGCCATACACAGACCCGTCTGCGCCTGCTCGGTGGGCTGAGCGCACTCCTGGTGCTGGTGATGACCACGCTGGTGGTGACGAATGGTTGGGTGGGTATGTTGCGCTGCGTCTGTCTGATGATGGCGGGGGTCGCCATGCTCCCATTGCTTGCAATGGACTGCTGGAACTGGTGGATCGCCCGGCAGGCGGAGCTTGAACCCACCCCGGTGGCGTGGCGTGCGAATCATGACGCCTGGTATGAGCAGATGTCCGGCGATCCCCTGCGGACGCCAGTGTCCTCCACGGCCGGCTGAGCTTTCCGTTAAAAGTGCACGGGGCGGGGGGGCGACGATCGGGTTTGGTCGAGGCGCAGGCGCTCGCTACACTGCCGCGCATGAACGATCAGCAACTCATCGAACGGATCTGCTCGGCAGCATTGCTGCGCGGCAATTTCACGCTGCGCAGCGGTCGGCAAAGCAGCTATTACCTGGACAAGTACCTGTTTGAAACCCAGCCGGACATTCTCGCCGAGCTGGGGCGACGCTTTGCCGCGCTGGTGACGGATGAAGTCGACCGCATTGCCGGGGCGGAACTGGGCGGCATCCCGCTGGTCAGCGCTGCTTCCATGGCGTGCGGCAAGCCCGCGGTGCTCATCCGCAATCAGAAGAAAGACTACGGCACCGCCAAGCAGATCGAAGGCAAGCTCGAAAAGGGCGACCGCGTGCTGATCGTCGAGGACATCGCCACCACCGGCGGGCAGGTGCTCGAAGCGGTCAAAGTGCTGCGCGAACTGGGCGCGACCATCGTGGGCATCGCCGCCGTGATCGATCGCCAGGAAGGCGCCTGGGAAAATATCGAAAAAGCCGGCGTTCCCTTCACCGCGCTGTTCACCAAGGCCGACCTGGGCATCACCGAGTAACACGCCAGCCCCGGCAGGCAGGCGTCACCTCGCCACCCGGCGGGCGTTCGCCATGACGCAACCCCACGTCACTGCGACTTCCGATCCCCCGGCGGCGACGCAGGTCACGCTCTGCACCCCGCCTGCGCCCGGCGCTGTGGCGCTGCTGCAACTGCGCGGCCCGCACGCCGGCGCCGCGCTGCGGGCATTAACCGGGCAAACCGACTGGCAGCCGCACCGCATTCGGCTGGTGGATTTCGCTCAGCTCGACCGCGGCCTGGCGGTGCTGGGCGCTGAGGACTGGGTGCAGCTCATGCCCCATGGCGGGCCGCTGATCGTCGCGCGTTTGCTCGAACACCTGGCGCGGCAAGGCGTGACGTTGGCGTCAGAACTGCCGCCGCATGAGCTTTACCCCGAAGCCGCCAACCCTTTTGAAGCTCATTGGCTGAGCGCAGCGGCGCAGGTGAGCAGCGCAGCTGGGCTCAATCAGTTGCTGGCGCAGCCGACGTTGTGGCGCGAGGCGTTGCAGGAAGGAAGCTGGCGCGCGCAGCGCGATGCGATCCTCGCCCGCAGCCGGCGCTGGCAGCGGTTGCTGCATCCGCCGACGGTCGCGCTGGTGGGCTGTGCGAATGTGGGCAAGAGCACGCTGACCAATCGGTTGCTCGGCCGGAGTGCCAGCGTGGTGGCGGATTTGCCCGGCACGACGCGCGACTGGGTGGGTCATGTGGCGGACCTGGCGGGGGTGGCGGTGCACTGGCTGGACACGCCGGGCCTGCGCGCCGATGCCGACGCCTTGGAGCGGCAGGCGGTGGCGCTGGCGCAGCAGGCGTGGGCGGCAGCGGATTTGTTGATTGCCGTGCGTGATCCGGAGCACGATTGGCCGGCGGCAGGGGACTTGCCGCACACGCCGGGGCTGTGGGTGTGGAACCAATGCGATCGCCTCCTGCCCCCGGAATCTCCCCCGGAATCCCCTCCGGCAGCAGGTGCAGCAGGACCGGGCGCGAAGCCGACATCGCCGCTGGCGGTCAGCGCAACCCTTGGCACGGGGTTGGATCAACTCTGGTTGCACGCCGTTGCCGCGCTGGGGTTGGCGGATTGTCGGCAGCCGGCGCTGTGGGCGTTCTGCCCGGAGCTCAGCGCCGCGTTGGAAGCGAACGATGCGGCTGCGCTGCACGCGCTGTTGCCCATGGTTTGATGCCTCTGCACTCGACGGCCCGGCGCTGCTTACCCAATTTCACTGATCCGCCGACCACTGCAAATCCGCATGACCCGCCGTCGACCCGCGCCGCGCCGCGGGTTTTTTTATCTGACCCTTGCTCCGTTCCATTTTGGTGGTCCTGTTCTCTCACCACGCCGCAGCCACGGGCGCTGCGGCCAACGCACTTGCTTTCATTCATCATGGAACGGAGAAACGCCAGATGCTTCGCAAACTCACCACCCTCCTCGTCCTCGTTGCCGGCCTGCTGATCACCTCGGTCGCCCAGGCTGCCCCTGATGACATTCTTATCGACTTCGATACCGACGCGCTGGGCAATTCCATCCTCGCCGGGCAGGTCATCGACACCGAGTACAGCGCCTGGGGCGTCACCGTCAACACCGTCAACCCCAACCGCAGCTTCGACTACGGCATCGCCTTCAACTCGCAGAGCCCCACCGGCGGCGATGACGACCTGCGCACCGGCGCCGGCTCGCCGCATGACCCCATGGGCATGGTGCTGGTCATCTCCGAACGTGGCACTTTCAACCTCGCCGGCCGCATCGCCACCCCCGACGATGAAGGCAATCGCCCCGCCGGCTACTTCAACTTCCTCTTTGATCGCGTCAATCAGGGCGGCTTCGTCTCCCTGCTCGACATCGAATCCGGCGAGCCCGGTTCCGTCCAGACCTACCTCAACGGCAGCGTGGTCAGCACCTACAACATGGCGCTGCTGGGCGACAACAGCTTCCAGACCATCACCTTCGGCGCTGAACTCTTCGACCAGATTCGCATCAACATGGGCGGCAGCGGCGCCGTCACCGCGGTGGCCGCCAGCGCCGTGCCGGAACCCGCTTCCCTCGCCCTGCTGGCGCTGGGCAGTGTGACCCTGCTCGCCCGTCGTCGCCGCAGCCGCGCCGCCTGAGTCGCACCGGCTACCGCCACGACCACCGACAACCCAACGCATTCCACCAGCACCCCCGTACCTCGCGGGGGTGTTGGTTTTTTCAGGGGATGGGTAGATGCGTGATTCAGCCGTCGGTCACTGCCGCAGGCGAACGGATGGCCCCCTCAGGGTGCGAACACCGCCGGATCGCGCGGCGAGGGCGCGTCGGCGGGCGTGATCCGCGCCCCCCGCGGCGGCTCGATGTGGCCCGTCACCCGGATTGGATCGTCCGTCACCCGCATCCACGTCTCCAGCCGGGCACGCAGCGCCCGCAACGTGTCCGCATGCCGGGCGCTCCCCGCCAGATTGCAGCACTCGGCCGGATCAAAGGTCAGATCGAACAACGCCTCCTGCCAGCGTGGCTGCTCCGTCCAGCCATGCTCGAGCAACACCGCCTTGCTCGGATTCTCATCGCAGTTCGCCAGCACCACCCGCTCCCGGCGGTCATAGCGCCGAATGTACTTGTATCGCGCCGTCCGCACCGCCCGCTGCGGCTCATAGCTCGCGTGATAGTTCAATTCACTGAACACCGCATCCCGCCATCCCCCCAGTTCCCCCGCGCATGAGCTATCCCAACCACCCCCGCTCCCGCTTGCGCCTCTGCCTCCACCCTCGCCTCCACATCCCTCCTTATCCATCACCAGCTTCCGCAGCGACATTCCCTGCACATGTTCAGGCCGCGCAATGCCCGCCACGTCGTACGCCGTGGGCGCCAGGTCGATCAGGCTGACCAGTTCCTCGCGCACCTGACCGCCGGCAAAGCCACCGGGGCCGCGCAGGATGCAGTAGACCGCCGTGCCGTGGTCGGTGAGGTTGCACATATGCCGGGGGAACTGCAGGCCGTGGTCGCTGAAGCAGCAGACGAGGGTGTTCTCCGCCAGCCCGGTTTCGTCCAGTGCCGCCAGCACGCGGCCGTAGCTTTCATCCATGATCCGCGCCGCGGCTTTGAAGTCCGCCATATCCGCGCGGGTGGCGGGGGTGTCCGGGAACAGGGCCGGGGGCCGACAGTAGCGGGCGTCCTCGGCGGGATAGTGCACCGGGTCGGCCTTGGGGAAAGGGCGATGGGTTTCGTTGAGCCCCACCGACAGGAAGAAGGGGCGATCATGTTGGCGGTGCAGGAATTCGACCGCCGCCTGGGCGACATCGCCGTGGTCGCCGCTGTCGGGATAGTTGGTGTCGTGATCGCACAGCCGCAGGTCATAGCCCACCTGGTCGATGGACGGCGCGGTGTGCTCGACGCCCGACAGCGCGGTGAGGTAGCCCGCCTGTTTGAAGGTCGCCACCACATGCAGGGCATAGTCGCGCATGGCGAACCCGCGATGCGCCAAGCCCATCATGCCGCAGGAGTGCGGATACATCCCGCTCAGGAAACTCGCCCGGCTGGGCGAACACGTCGGATTCGCGGCAAAGCAGTGCCGAAACAGCACCCCTTCCTCCGCCAGCCGGTGCAGATTGGGCGTCGGCACGCTGTGGCCGTAGGGTTGGATGTATTGGCCGGTGTTGTGCGAATGCAGGAAAATGATGTTGGGGCGTGACATGGACAATAGCTTAGTGATTCAAATGTCGGGAGCTACCGAACGCCGACACGCTTTCCGAGCCGCCGACGCAAGTCGGCAGGTGGGGGCCTGTCATGTCACCTATTTTCGAGTGCTAATCGTGCAACTGACGTGAAGTAAATGGGTTGGCAATGTCACTTGCGTGTCATGGTGACATGCGTCGTCTGCGCTGCATATGCACCGTGAACTCATGATGACTCACCCGGCGGCACGGGCAATTCAGGCAGCACAAACTGCGTGAAATAGTCGCCCGCATACCGCTCGGACGGCTCGTGCGCAAGCAACTGGGCCCGCTCCAGAGCCAACTGTTTGCGCTGGCACAACTGGACCAGTTCCGTCCGCACCTGCCGCAACCGCTGCACCGCCAGAAGGCGTTGATACGTTCGCTGCTCGTCGACATCCACTCGATGCAGCCACCGCGCCAGCAGGTAGTGACCGATCGCCATCAGGTGCAGCAGCTCAAACATCGGAGTTAACCTCAGGAGAAATCTATCGCAGGATCGTCCACTCATCTGCAGTCCGTCGATACCTTCCCGATCAGCAGCGGCATGCCCGAACTGAACTCGGGCGCGTAGCCCTCGGTGGCTCGACACGGCGCGTGGAACGGGCCGAGCAGCCGTTGCAGTTCAGTGGCTGTGGGCACACGCTGCATCAGGCGGTGGAGGAAGTCCTTGTAAGCAGTGGCGTTGATGGCGAGCTTCTGGGGGTTGGTTTGGTTCGTCACGAACTCATGCACGATGAAGACCGCCAGATCGGCGTGCTCTTGCGCCGCCAATGCGAGCGCTCCGGCGGTGCCGGTCAAGAGTTGATAACGCAGTACATTGTCTGCAGGCAAGCCTTCGGTGTGCTCGGGGAGGATGGTTTTGAGCAAACCTTGAATCCTGGATTTTGCATTGCTCTCAGTCTTTGCAGTCTTGGCTGCTTGCAGCCGTTTTTCCACCGTGTCGGAGAACGGCTCATCGGCTTTCGCTTCAATCACCACGCAAACCTTGCCGGCCGATGCGGTGCCGATGAGCGCCAGGTCGGCGTTGCAGGGCCCGCCGAAAAAACTGTCGAACCGGATCTCGTGTTCTGCGAATGCCTGGGTGATCTTGAATCCCCTGGCGTCTGGGTGTGAATCCAGCAGCGTCCCCAATTCCGCCGGCATGATCGGCGAACCCGTACCGCACCATGCCTTGGCGAGTTCCTTGGCGCTGCGGCCATCCTTCCAATGCAGGCCGGGGCTCTTGGGTGGTGCGTTATCTTTCCATTCCTGCACGGTGCGAATCGGCTTTTTATTCTTTCCGATGATGGTGAAGGCATCGGTCATGGTTTCTTCCTGATCTTGGGCTGTGGTTCCCGCCGGCGCAGCGCAGCTTCGTGGCGATCGAGCTTGCTCCCCGTTGCTGGATCAACGTACCATAGGCAGCCACCGTCAGCACCGCCGCCGGGTTGCGGGTTGAGTCAGCCTTATTCCTGCCATGCTGCCAGAATCCACCAAAGACCGGGTATTCATCTCCACCCTGCTGTCGCAGCGGCATCCGGTTGTGGCGGAGCGCTTGGCCATGGTGTTGGAGCGTCACGGCATTCCGCTGAGCATCATTGCTGGCACGCGCGACATCTGGGCGCGGGATTACATGCCGGTGCAGGTGGCGGAGGGTCGCTGGGTGCAGTTTCGGTATGAGCCGAACTACCTGATTGGTCGTGATGACCAGCGCACCTTGCCCAGCGACATCACCCACGCCACGCCGGCTGCGCAAACCAACGCGAGCGATCTGATCGCCGACGGCGGCAACATCGTCGGCACGCAGCGCCGGGCGTTTCTCACCGACTACATCTACCGCGCCAATGCGCCCCGGCAACGGGAAGAAATCCGCAATCAACTGCGGCAAGCGCTGGCGGTCGAGGAATTGATCCTGGTGCCTGCGGAGCCGGGCGATGCGTTGCATCATGTGGACGGGGTGCTGCGGCCGCTGGATGACCAGACGCTCATCGTCAACGACTATGGTTCTGACCTGGCGGGGTATCGGGAGCGGTTGCTTGCGGTGCTGCGCCGGCTGGACGTGAAGATCGTGTTGTTGCCCTACGCCCCCACGGATGAGGTCAATGACGGCATTGCCGCGGCGGTGGGTGTTTATCTGAACTACCTCCAGGTCGGTTCGCTGCTGGTCATGCCGACGTTCGGCCTGGCGACGGACGACGCGGCGCTGCGCATCCTCGCTGCCGCCGCGCCGCAGTGCATGGTTGAACCGCTGCGCTGCGAGGGACTGGCGCGTGAGGGCGGGCTGCTCAATTGCGTGACGTGGACGACGCGCGGGCTGCGGGTGTGACCCCCACATTCGCTGCGCTCATGTGCGGCTTCGCCGTTTTCCCTTGGGATTCTGCTTGATCCCTGCCTTCATCTCCCCCGGGTTTCATCCGTGTTCATCCGTGGCTATGCTCGCACCGCAGCGCTGAGCAGATCGATCGCCGCTTCATGCGCGCTGCGCCAGTCCGGCGTGGTGGGACGCCACGGGGTTTGCAGGAAGCCCAGCAGCCGCTCCGGGGCGATGTGCTGACGGGCGTAGGCGACGGTGCCCGCCGAGTTGGCGACGCAGTTGAAGTTCGAGCAGGTGGGCATCTGGTTGTAGCCATGCGTTTCGAGCGTGCGGTAGGGACGCACGTGCGGATGGTCGTCCGAAAAATCGTCGTGGTAGTACCAGTTGCTCTGCAATACCGTGCGCGGCACGCGCTGCAGGAACGTCTCCTCGTGATGCCAGATCAGGTCCGACCAGATCCAGGGCGCCACGCCCCGGCTCTCCACCTGCTCGATGAACCACAACAGATCGTGCCAGAGCAATTCGTGCTGGCGAATGACCACGTAGTTGTAACGCCGCTGATGCTCGGCGGTCTCCTCATCCATGCCCAGATGAAAATAGGGCGGTGCGAGCAGTTCGATCACTTCCTCAATCAGCTCCCGGCAGGTCTGGTAGTAGGCGGGCGTGGAGACGCGGCGTGACCATTCACCCAGCCAGGTGTCGTGGCAGGCGGAGAAATTGAGCTTGGGAATCAGCGTGATGCCCAGGTCGCGCAGGCGGTGCGCTTCGTCTTTGAGCTGCCGGGGCGTCCAGGCATCGGGCAGGGCGATCTCCGGATGCGAGCGGTAGCGCACGCCGTCGCCCAGGTCGAGCACCAGCATGTTGAAGCCCGCCTGCACCATCCGGGCGATGAGCTGGTCATAGAACGTCCGGTCAAAGCGCAGCGTGGGCGTCGCCTTGCGCCAGATGTCGGAGGGAACATCGTGCTCCTCCCACATGTTGAAGCTCAGGTGCAGCAGGTTGGCGATGAACATGACGCGAGCTCCCGGGGGACGAAGGCAAGTGCGGTCATGATAGACGAGATATGCACCCCCGCCGCGCTGCGCTCAGGCGCTGCTTCGCTGCTCTGCCTGAGCATTCTGCTTGATCCCGGCCTGCATCTCCCCCCGTCTTCATCCGTGTTCATCGGTGGCAAAAACCACCCCTCCGAACACACCTCTCCGGGGGTCACCGATACCGCGCATCGTGCAGCGTATAAAACGGCTCGGCGTAGCGCGTGCCGCGCACCAGGCCCCAGTAGCGCCCGATGATCTCCACCTTCTTGATGCTGTCCTCCACCCGCTGGCTGCGGTGGGCGCGCAGGGCTTTGAGCTTGTCGGTCCACTGGTCGGTCACATCAATCACCACGTTGGGCGACAGGAACATGCGCAGGTCCGCATCGCCGGTGCCGTGGCGCACCTGCGTCGGCATCCAGAGCTGTTCGAGCTTCACGCCTTCGCGCACCGCCTGGTTGAAGGCGTGATTCACCACCGACGCGGCACAGGCGTGCTCGAAGCCGCTGGAGAAATTGTGGGTGATGACGATCTGCGGCTCGTACTTCTCGAGCACCTGTCGCATCCGCCGCAGACACGCCGGGTGGCTGGGCGCTGCCGCCAGGGGTTGGGTGCCCGCGGGATGCTGGGTGTCGTAGCCGGCGTCGCCGAGGAAGACCAGTTCCTGGCCCGTGTAGTACAGCGAATCCTTGAAGCCCATCTGCACGATGGTGCTGACGCCCAGGATTTCCGCCCCCGCGTGCGTCTCGGCTTCGCGCACAGGCGCGATTTCTTCGGGCGGGTGTTCCAGATACCGGCCGTCCTGCTGCAGGTCCGCCCCGGCGATGTTGGCGCTGAGCATGGTCAGCACCACCTCCCAGCCTTGCTGCACGAACTTGGCGACCGTGCCGCCGCAGTAGTACTCCATGTCGTCGGCGTGCGCCATGGCGACCATCAGCCGGCGCGGCCGGGCTTTGCCGGCACGTTCAGGGCCCGATTGCTTGTGGGTCGGCATAGGGGCATGCTCGCACAACGCCGGGGACGCGGCAAGGGGAAACCATGGCGACATGGTCGGCGGGGGGTTAGCTGACGAGCTAGCTCGTCAGCTAAGCGCGGAGGCGGGCGCGGTGTGGTTAGCGCGGCGCCGTTTACGCCGAGTCGGGGCGGACTTTGATCTGCATGCCGTCGATCTGCACCACGCGGACTTTGCTGCCGGCGGGGATCAGTCCGCGTTCCGCCAGACAGTCCAGGCGGTGGCCGTCGATCAGGCACGCGCCCACCGGGCGCAGTTCCGTGAGCGCCTGGCCGACCGCGCCGATTTTCACCTGCGATTGCTGCGGGCCTTCTGCCGGGGCGTCGACCGAGCGTGGCTCGGGATTCTGCAGCGTCAGCATGCGGGCGATGGGGGTCTGCGGCCAGACTTTGATCACCAGCGCTGCGCCGAACGGCAACGCCGCCAGACAGACGATGGCGCCGATCAGCCCCAGTTGGGTATTGATCTTGAACAGGAACATGACGCCGGCAATCAGGCAGATGGAGGCGGCGATGCCGATGAGTCCGCCGGAGGGAATGAACAACTCGACCAGGAACAGCACCAGCGCCAGGCCGAAGCACACCACGGACCAGAGGATGAGGGTTTCGCCGCTCATGTGCAGGATTATACGTCACCCGTCAGCGCCGCACCGCATTCGCTGCGGTCGTGGCGCGGCGCCATCATGCCATTTAGCCCCGGGTCATTGACCCGGGGCTAAATGACGCAGCGTCGACCAAATGTTGGTTTACCGATCGAACTGGCCGTCGAACGCCATGCCCGAGGGTTTGAAGTCCAGGTCGCGCACGAACCCGCACGCTTCGCTGGCGCCGTGCTCGCGGTCCATGCGGTTGTCTTCCCACTCGACGCTCAGCGGGCCCTGATAGCTGATGTCATTGAGGGCGACGATGATTTCCTCGAAGTCAATGTCGCCGCGGCCCGGGGAGCGGAAGTCCCAGTACCGCCGGGCGTCGCCGAAGCTGACATGCCCGCCGAACACGCCCACGCTGCCGTCGCCGTGGCCCCACCACACGTCCTTGACGTGCACATGGAAAATCCGGCAGCAGAACGTGCGGATGAAGCTGACGTAGTCCACGCCCTGATAGCCCAGGTGCGAGGGGTCATAGTTGAAGCCGAAGCGTTTGTGCCCGCCGACGGCTTCGATGGCGCGCTGCGCGGAGGCGATATCGAAAGCGATTTCCGTGGGATGCACTTCCAGCGCGAAGTTGACGTTGAGCTTGTCGTACGCGTCAAGGATGGGCTTGAAGCGTTTGCCGAAGTCCGCAAAGCCCTTGTTCCAGTAGTTCTGGTCGGTGGGGGGGAAGGCGTAGATGCTGTGCCAGATGCTTGAACCGGTGAAGCCGTTGACGACGGCAGGCTTGCGACCCCAGTCGTAACCGCCGGCGGGTTTGGCGTCCATGAGCTTGCGCGCCGCCTTGCCGGTGTCGATCATTTCCCTGGCGGCGCGCTTGCGCACGCCCTCGGGTTTGCCGTCGCCCCAGACATGTTTGGGCAGGATGAGCTTGTGACGTTCGTCGATCAGGTCGCATACGGCTTGACCGACCAGGTGATTGCTGATGGCGTAGGCGGTCAGGCCGAAGTCGCTGAGGACTTCCCATTTCTGTTTGCAGTAGGTCTTGTCTTTCAGGGCGCGTTGGACGTCGAAGTGATCGCCCCAGCAGGCGATTTCCAGGCCGTCGTAGCCGAACTCCGCGGCCTTCTGGCACATGGTTTCAAACGGCAGGTCGGCCCACTGGCCGGTGAACAGGGTGACAGGTCGCGCCATGGTGAAATCTCCCGTATGAGGTGGCTCGTTGCGCTGTGCGTGACAGTGATGATAGTGTCCGAGGCGGCGCGCGGAATTGCAAACGGATCGGTGTGAAGATGGAATTTAATCCATCAGCGCCAGCAGGCGCGCCCGCAGGTCGGCGGTGATCTGTTCATCGCTCCAGTCCCGGTGGGGGCGATACGCCCGGCCGAACACCACCCGGCTGCGGCTGGGGCAGAGGAAGTGCCACACCATATGCTGGCGGCGCGGCGTGCCGCTGACCCACACGGGCACGATCCACGCGCCGCTTCGCCGCGCCAGCAGCGCCACGCCGGGGGCGAAGGGGTTGAGCTCGCGCTGGGTGCGTTGCAGGCGTCCTTCGGGGAACATCCCCACCAGCGCCCCGTCGCGCAGCGCCTTCACCAGCGCCCGCATGCGATTCACATCCGACCCATCCTGCGCCAGGGCGATCGGCCGCATGATGCGCCACAGCGGGGCGAGCACCTTGAACAGATGCGTCTGCAGCATCATCCAGACGATGGGGCGCTGCAGGCGGGCCTGGATCAGCAGCGGGTCCAGCGCGGTGGTGTGATTGGAAGCCAGAATGACCGCCCCCTGCTTGGGCACATGATGCGCTCCGCGCACGTCCAGCCGATGCCAGACCAGGGCGAACAATCGGCTGACGCGCCACGCCGCCACCGCCAAGCCATCGGGATGCGGCCCGCGCGGCAGCTCGCGCAGCAGGCCCACGAGCGCCACCAGCGCCAGCACCAGCGCGGTGGTCCACAGCGCGGGAATCATCCAGCGGTCGGCGTCGGCGGCGCGCCAGACCACGCCGTTGACCAGCAGGATGGAGATGTTGGTCAGCCATTCACGCACACCAAAGACGCGCCCACGCAGACGATCGGGTGTCAGGGACTGGGTGAGCGTGGCGACGCAGATCATGGCGGCATTGCCGAAGAATCCGGTCAGGGCCGCCAGCGCCAGACCCAGCAGGAAGGAATGCGTGCTCGCCACGGCGATCATGCAGCCGGCGGTCGCCAAGAGACCCAGCAGCGCCAACCAGTGCGACTCGCGGCGGCAGTTGAGCCAGGCGACGGCGAGGCTGCCGGCGAGCATGCCCACGCCGGTGGCGCCGCCGAGGTCTGCGATGCGTTTGGCGAGTTGGTCGAGAGGGATGCCGTAGCGTGTCTTGCACAGCGCCGCCAGCGCCGCGACGAAGACATTCGCCGCCGCCCAGAACAGCACGTTGAGCCAGACCAGTTGCCGCACACGTCGATGGTGGCGCAGATAGCTGACGCCCTGCAGCAGGCGGCGCCATTCGCTGGTGCGTTGGACGGGATTGCCTGCGTAGTGGGCGTGGGGATGGGGGCGCATGAAGGCGAAGAACCAGCCGGAGCCGAGGAAGAGGCCGGCCCCCACGAGCAGGCCGGTGGTCACGGAGGTTTGTTCGATGATGCGACTGCCCGCCACCAGGCCGATCATGCTGGCGATGACCGCGATGCCCAGCACGATGGCGTTGGCGGCCTGAAGCTGCTGCACGGGGACAATCTGCGGGATGGTGGCGTTGCGGGTGGGGCTGAACACCGCGGCGGCGACGCCCACGCTCAGCGTCAGCCCGAAGATCCAGTAGCCGGTGTGGGTGTCAGTCGCGGTCAGCGGGCCCAGGTAACCCAGGCTCAGCAGGATGGCGGCCGACAGCAGCAGCAACCCCCGCACTTCATCGCAGGCGACCATCAGCCACTTGCGTGGCCAGCGATCGGCGAGCCAGCCGCCCAGCGGACTGAAGACGAGATACGGCAGGAAAAAGAAGAAGTACACGCCCGACTGAATGCTCGCGGCCTGGGTCTGGTCGCGCTCCATACCCAGCAGCGCCCAGGCGGCGAGCATGATCATGCGATCGCCAAACCCGCTGGCGGCGACGCTGGACCACATCAGCAGAAAACTGACGTTGCGCCACAGCGGAAAGCGGGCGTCGGGGGCGGCTGACGGAATATGCGAGCTTTGCTCCGGCGGCATGTGCATCAGTCTAAAGCAGGTTTGGCTGACCGTTTTTCGCGCCCAGACCACGCCGTTGCGGCGGCAGTTGAACACCTGCGGAAGTTATCCCGACGCCAGCGCCGGTTATGCGGACATGGGTTGGCGAAATTTTCCGATTGTTCCGCGCATTCCGCTTGCGTGGCGCTTAAGGGTCACGCGCGGGCTACCGATACTGAGGATCGAGCAGACGGGGCAAAAGGCCCAGTCTGGGTAATCAAGGAAACCTGGCCCGAGTGTGAGGGCCCTAACGAGTACGGGCGTCATAGGGGAGATCGAAAACCATGAGTCGCATCAACACCAACGTGAACTCGATGCTTGCCCAGCGGATTCTGGGCAACAACAACAAATCTTTGCAGACGTCGCTGGAGCGACTGAGCACCGGCCTGCGGATCAACCGCGGGGCGGATGACCCGGCGGGCCTGATCGCCTCCGAGAATCTGCGTTCGGAGAAGGCGGCGATCACCGCTGCCATCGACAACGCCGAGCGCGCTGATCAGGTCATCAACATCGCCGAGGGCGGCCTGCAGGAAATCAGCTCCCTGCTGCTGGAAGTCCAGTCGCTGGTCGGTTCGACCGCCAACGACGCGGGCCTCTCCCGTGAGGAGAAGGAAGCCAACCAGCTCCAGATCGACTCGATCCTGCAGACCATCGACCGCATCGCCTCGGCGACCAGCTTCCAGGGCACCAAGCTGCTCAACGGCACCTATGACTTCACCGTCAGCGGCCAGCACGCCAAGGTCAACAGCTTCAATATCAATGCCGCCAAGCTCAGCCACAATGAGCACCGCGACGTGGAACTGGTGGTCACCGCTTCCGCCCAGCACGCGGGCCTCTTCCTCTCGACCAACGGCGCGCTGGACCTGACCAACGCCAGCTCCACCTTCACCTTCGAAATCGCCGGCAGCAAGGGCAGCCGCGAGTTCAGCTTCGCCTCCGGCACCACGCTGGCGTCGATCGCCGAAACCATCAACACCTTCAAGGATGTCACCGGCGTCTCGGCGGCGACCAGCGGCACCGGCCTGGTGATCAAGAGCACCGAATACGGCTCGGAAGAGTTCGTCAGCTTCGACATCGTGAACCTCGGCGGCCAGGCTGGCGCGGTCCACACCCTGTCGAGCATCAACGAAAAGGTCGCCAAGGTCGCCGCTCCCACCACCTTCGCCAACGTCAGCAATCCCATCCGCGACGCCGGCCAGGACGTGGGCGCGATCATCAACGGCATCGCCGCCACCAGCAAGGGCCGCACCGCTTCCATCGCCACCGACTTCCTGGACCTCTCGGTCGAACTGACCGCCGCCGGCGCCACCGCGCAGGCGACCGTCGCCGCCTTCACCATCACTGGTGGCGGCGCCCAGTTCAACCTCGGCCCCAGTGTCGATGTCAACAACCAGGTCCGCGTGGGCATCGGCAACGTCGCCACCCGACGCCTGGGTGATTCGGACGTCGCCTTCCTCAACGATCTGGCTTCCGGCGCCAGCGCCAACCTGGTCACCGGCAACCTGGAAACCGCACAGAAGGTCGTCGATCTGGCGATCGGGCAGGTCTCGAGCCTCCGCGGCCGACTGGGCGCCTTCCAGAAGAACGTCATCGGCGCCACCGTTCGCTCCCTGGGCATCGCCCTGGAGAACACCAGTGCCGCCGAGAGCGCCATCCGCGACACCGACTTTGCCGCCCAGACGGCGGAAATGACCCGGTCGCAGATTCTGGTCAACGCCTCCACCAACGTGCTGGCGATCGCCAACAGCCAGCCGCAGAGCGCGCTGGCGCTGCTCGGGTAAAACCCGGCAGTTCCCGGCTCGCCGCGGACGGAGCCGCAGCCTTCGACCTGGAGGTAGTGCGAGCCTAAGACAACCGCACCCCCCAACCCCACTCGTTAACATGAGAGAAGCCTGGCAACAGGCTTCTCTCTGTTTTTTTGGGGCGCGGGGCGCGCTTTCGCCCCCGGAGCAATGGACGCATGGCACGGGAAAATCCCTGGATCGGCCGCGTGGTTGGGCCTTCGGTCGTGCTGGATGATTTTTCGCAATTGGTTCCCGCCGACCTGCTGGCGGATGCGCCCACCCCCGGCCGCTGGGAACTGCGCCGCGGCTGCTGGGGCGCCAGTCGCGGCGAACTGCTCTGCGCCGGCGCCGACCAGCAGGCCCCGATCCTCCGCCTGCCGCTGCCCGTCAAAGGTCGGCACGCCATTCATGTCCGACTTTACGCCCCCGCCGATCGACAATTGACCGTGTACCTGCGGCTGGACGGGCAGCCCCACTTCACCAATGTCCAGACTCTGCGTCATGAGCCGGCATTTGAACGCATTTTTTTCACCAGCGCCGACCTGACCGGACGCACGCTGGAAATTGCCGCGCTGGGCCGGGACTGTGCGCTCGACGCCATCGAACTGACTCCCGTGGCCGAGCAACCGTTGCCCGAGAAAGTCGGGCAACTGCTGGGCATCCTCGACTTCGCCTGCGACAGTGTGATGTCCGCCCCCGCCGGTTACGAAGCCGGCTCGGCGGTGCGCCGGCACCATGAAGCCGGCTATGACATCCTGGCGTGGAAGGCGTATGCCGTCCGCTGCGAGTATCACACCAAAATCGGCACCATCCGCGGCGACAGCGCTCCGCATGATGGTTCAATCGCTCCGGATCACCCGGCGGGGGGCAAGGCCACCATCGGCGCGCTCCTGCAACGCTACGACACCATGCGCCAGGCGGTCGACACCGCCCGGGAAATCGGTCAGACCATTTTCGGCTGGGCGCGGATCAGCAACGAATTCACCCGAAAAAACCACCAGTTTTCCCCCGACACGCCCTTTCACCTGGCGCACCCCGACGCCTGCCAGCTCTACAAATCCGGCGGGCGCTCCTGTAAGCTCAGCTTCGCCGATCCGCAGGTCTGTCAACACAAGTCCGACCTCCTCTGCGAGATCGCCGGCTACGGCGTGGATGGCCTGCTCATCGACGTGCTGCGCCACCCGCCCATGGTGCAATGGGACCTGCCCCTGGTGCTGGCGTACCAGAAAAAAACCGGCATCGACCCGCGCACGCTGCCGGGCGACGGCACGGAAGACTGGCTGCGCTTCCGCGCCCAGGCGTTCACCGATTTCCTCCTGCAGACCCGGCGGCAAGTCCGGGAACGCTGCGGCCGGCATGTGCCCGTTTATGTCCGCACCGTCGATCAACCCTGGTACAACCTGCTGATCGGCTGCGATGTGGAAGCCTGGCTCAAGCAAGGCGCGGTGGATGGGCTGATCTTCGGCCCGTGGTGCGCCACGGCGCCGAATTTCCCCGATGAACTGGCGTGCGACGACCTGATCGCCCTGGCGCGCGGCAAAGTGCCGGTGTTCGGGCAGGTGTGGCGCTACGGTTCAGGCATCCATGCGGAAGTCATGGCGAAACAACTCTACGAACGCGGCTGCACCGGGGTGGCGATGTATGAGTCCAACGCCAGCGTCTGCCTGGCGAACATGCGCGATCGGTTGTGGCGGTTCAGTCGGCCCGCGGCATTGCTGGGTTGAGCGTGGTGGTGCAGCGCGGCGGGTGGGTTTAGAAAGTATCTCAAACCGATTCAAACCACAGAGCCACTGAGATCACCGAGCAAGCCTCACAGAGCATGCAGGGATGACCAGTGGATAACCCTCCTGCTCATGTCTGCGCTCTGTGTCCTCTGTGCCTCGGTGGTGAGTTTTGCGATCATTGCTTACTCCACATCCACCGCGATGACCTGGCGGGTGTTCAGACGCCGGCCGTCTTCGAGCGTGAGGTTCACCACCACGGTGGCGTAGCGGCTGCGCTGGGGGATTTCATCGAGCACCAGTTGGAAGACGTAAGCCCGGGTGATCGAGTCCCAGTGCATGCGCTGATGGGTCAGGGTGCGCAGCGGGATCTGCCAGACGTACAGCTTGCGGTCGAGGCTGGGACGGTTGGGCTCCCCGCCTTGGTAGAGTTCCACCTGCGCCTGCCCGACGGCTTTGACGGCATCGCCCATGTCGTCAGTCAACTCCAGCCGCAGGTCCAGCACGGCTGCGCCTTCCCTGAGTTTGAAACGCGACGAGGGATACACCCGGATCTGCGCCGCCCGGAAGTTCCACACCGGCTCACGCCCGTCGGCGTCCGCAGCGGAAGTGGCAACCTGATCGCCTTTGAAGAAACTGGTCGCGCAGCCGACGGGCATGGTGATCAGCAAACCCAGCAGCAGGAGTTGCCCGAGTGCCGACCGTCGCCGCGCTGGGCAGCAAGGCGGTGCAGGTTGGGCGGCAGGTGACGCAGTTGATGGCATGTCACTAAGTTAGCGCAACGCTGGGGGATGCTGCAAGAATTACGCGCGGTTTCGAGTGATGATCGGCTTGGTGGCCGGGCACGCTTCGTCTGGAAGGTGACGCCGTTTGCTATAAATATCTTCAAATCAAATAGTTTTGGAATAAACCGGGCGTGACAGCACCGGTGCGCAGCGGCCGTCGTCGAGCATGGCACGTACGATAGGACACCGCCTTGCTCCCCTGATCTCCGGGGTGATTTACCCTGTCCGACTACCCAAATCTCCACCACTCACCAAACTATTGCCAATAATTCGATTTGCCTGCTGGTCTCGGTGATGCTTAAATAAGCATGTCATGATGCGAGCTGAACAAGAATTAGACACGCTGGAGCGAATCAGCCAAATCCTGGGTGAGGGGTTGGAGCTGCGCCAGGTGTTTCAACACGCCATGAGCGTGCTTGTGGACCGGATGGGCATTGAGTGCGCTTCGCTGGCGCTGTGGGACGACGCCGTTGCTGAGTTGCAGATTGTGGCAGCAGTGGGGCTGAGCCGAGAGGAAATGGCGCGCGGGCGGTATGGCGCGGGCGAAGGCATCATGGGGCAGGTGCTCGCAGCCGGGAAGCCGGCGATCGTGCCCGATGTGAGCAAGGACCCGCGCTTTCTCAACCGGACCGGCCGGCGCCGCCTGCCCGCCGACAGCAATGCCGCCCCCCCGACCGTCGCCACCAGCTTCATCTGCGTCCCAGTCAAAGACGGCGAACGCTTCGTGGGCGCCATCGCCATCGACAAGCCTTACGTTGACGACATTACCCTTGCCGCCGACGCCCGCCTGCTGACCATCATCGCCGGCTCGTTCGCCCAGACCATCCGCATTCACAATCTCATCCAGACCGAAAAAGACCAGTGGCTGGAGGAGAACCAGCGGCTGCGCGACAACCTGCGCAACAAATACAAGTTCGACAACATCATTGGCTCGAGCCCCGCGATGCTCGACGTGCTGGCGACCATTGGCCAGGTCGCCTCCAGCCGGGCGACCTGTCTGCTGCTGGGCGAAACCGGCAGCGGCAAGGAACTGATCGCCAAAGCGATCCATTACAACTCGCCCCGCCGGGACAAGGCGCTGGTGCGCGTCAACTGCGGCGCCCTGAGCCCCCAACTGCTCGAGTCCGAATTGTTCGGCCACATCAAGGGCGCCTTCACCGGCGCGGTGCGCGACAAGGTCGGGCGCTTTGAAGCCGCCGACACCGGCACCATTTTCCTCGACGAAATCGGCACCCTTTCGCCGGAGCTGCAGGTCAAGCTCCTGCGCGTGCTGCAGGAACGCGAGTTCGAGCGCGTGGGCGATCACCAGACCATCAAGGTGGACGTGCGCGTCATTGCCGCCACCAATCTGGACCTGGAGGAGGAGACCCGCAAGGGCACCTTCCGCGAGGATTTGTACTACCGCTTGAATGTGGTGACGATCAACATTCCCCCGCTGCGCAGCCGGCGCGAGGACATTCCCCGGCTGGTCGATTTCTTCCTGGACCGCTACAACCAGGAGAACCAGCGGAACCTCAAGAAAATCAGCCGGGACCTGCTCAATGTGATGCTGCGCTATCCCTGGCCGGGCAACGTGCGCGAGCTGGAGAACGCCATCGAGCGCGCGGTGGTGCTGTGCACCGGCGAGGATTTCACGGAGGATCTGCTGCCGCTGCAGATTCGCATGTTCGCCCAGCAGGTGCGCGGGGACACCACCGACGAATCCATCGAAGGCCAGTGCGCCAAGCTCGCCGAGCAGGCGATCAAGCAGTATCAGATGTACGAGGGCCAGATTTACAGCCTGGTCATCAACGACATCGAGCGGTTTCTCATCACCGAGGCGCTCAACCACACGGGCTCGGTCAAGACCAAGGCCGCCGACTTTCTGGGCATCAACCGCAATACGCTCAACAAGAAGGTCAAGGACCTGAACATCGCCGCCGGCGAGGGGGATTGACAGCGGGGCAGGCTCGTCTAACGTGGGGGGAGCAGGGGGGGGCGTCGGCGTCGACGAGGATGACGCTTGTGCAACGAGCCCCGCGCGTCAGCAACGGGTTGCGGCGCAGCCGCACGGGTTTGGCGCCGTGCCAGCAACCCCTGCCTCACGGTCAGGGCTCGTTTTGCGCATCGTCTTGACGCGCTGGGTGCTGGCCGGGGAATAGCTTGTGGGAAGATGGTCTGGTTTCGTCGCGGACTGCCTGGGAGAGATGCCATGCTGAACCGATCTGCCGCACGGTGGGGGCGTTGCCGTTTGTACCTGGTGGGATTGTTGATGCTGGGTTTGGCCGGCTGCGCGACGGATTCGCGGCCAGTCGCCGACCCGGACCTGGACGACGCGCCCGCCCCGGCCGCGCCCTTGCGCGTCACCGGCTTGCCCAAGCTGCGGGTGGGGGTCGCCGCCACCGCCCCGCCGATCATTTACACCCGGGGCAGCCAGATGGTGGGGGTGGAAGCCGACTGCGCCCGCGCCCTCGCCAGCGCGCTGGGGCGCGAGGTGCGCTTTGTGCCCATGTACTACGCCAACCTGCTTTATGAGCTGGGCGACAAGCGGATCGACATCATCATGGCGGGCATGACCGTCACCCCGCAGCGGCAGCGCGAAGCGATTTTCACCGACCCCTATCTCACCATCGGCCAGATGGCGCTGATCCGCGCCGCCGACCGCGCCCGGCTGCCCGGCCCGGCGGCAGTGCTCACCACCACCGGCCGGGTGGGCGTGGAAAACGAATCCACCGGCGCCGCCTTCGCCCGCACCCATCTGCCCAACGCCAGGGTGGTCATCTTCCCCACGCTGGAAAAGGCCGCCGACGCGCTGGTGCTGGGAGAGCTGGATGTGGTGATCCACGATTCGCCTTGCATCCAGTGGATCGCCCAGCAGCGGCGCAGCGACCGGTTGCTGGCGCTGCCCGACCGGTTGACCACCGAGGAACTGGCGTGGGCGCTGCACCCGCACGACACCGACCTGCGCGACCGCATCAACGCCATCCTCGCCCAGTGGCGCGCCGACGGCACGCTGCAGGGCATCCTCGAGCGCTGGGTGCCGGTAGCCGCGCGGTAGACAAACATCAGATGAAGAGTCACCACCGAGACACAGAGAACACCGAGTAAAAGCCAGGGAGTAATGGTTTTCTGCATGATCGATCTGCTGTTCTCGGTGAGTTTTCCTCTGTGCCCTCTGTGCCTCGGTGGTGAAATCCAAGCGGTTTGGCTTGCGCAGCATTCATCCGCCGACGCTCGCGCCCGCGCCCACTGCAACACCGCCCGCGCTCCGCTATCATGACCGCCCCGGCCCTATGCAATGAAAGGCGCAGCGCCCGATGAAAGTCCACGAATACCAGGCCCGCGAACTGCTGGCGAAATTCGGCGTCCCCGTTCCCCCCGCTGTCGTGGTGGATACCCCCGCCCAGGCGCAAGCCGCTTTTGCACAGCTCGCCAAAGAGCATGGCGCTGCCCTTGCAGTCGTCAAAGCGCAGGTGCACGCCGGCGGGCGCGGCAAGGGCGGCGGCGTCAAGCTCGTCAAGAGCGCCAGCCAGGCCCAGGAAGTCGCCCAGACCATCCTCTCCAAGCCACTGGTCACCCCGCAGACCGGCCCGGAAGGCGTCAAGGTCAAGAAACTCCTGGTCGCCGCCGGCGTCGACATCGCCAAGGAGTTCTACCTCGGCATGGCGATCGACCGCGCCAACAACTGCCCGGTCCTGATCGCCTCCAGTGAAGGCGGCGTGGAGATCGAACAGGTCGCCCACGACAAGCCCGAAGCCATCCTCCGCGAACCCATCAACGCGACCATCGGCCTGCAAGGCTACCAGGCGCGCAAGATCGCCTTCCAACTCGGCTTCAAAGGCAAGGCCGTCGGCCAGGCGGTCAAAGTCATGACCTGCCTCGCCAAGCTGTTCATCAGTCTTGACGCCTCGCTGGCGGAGATCAATCCGCTGGTGCTCACGCCCGCTGACGCCGAGAACCCCGACGGGCAGGTGCTGGCGATCGACGCCAAGATCAACTTCGATGACAACGCCCTGTTCCGTCACGCCGACGTCGCAGCGCTGGCGGATCCCGATGAACAGGACCCCGCCGAGCTGCGCGCCAATGAATTCGGCCTCAGCTACATCAAGCTCGACGGCACCATCGGCTGTCTGGTCAATGGGGCGGGTCTGGCGATGGCGACCATGGACCTCGTGAAGCTCCACGGCGCCGAGCCCGCCAACTTCCTCGACGTCGGCGGCAGCGCCAGCGAGGAAGCCGTCACCGAAGCCTTCCGCATCATCCTCGACGACCAGAACGTTAAGGGCGTGCTGGTGAACATCTTCGGCGGCATCATGCAGTGCGACAAGATCGCCCGCGCCATCATCAGCGCCGCCAAGGAAGTCGGCTTCAAAGTTCCGCTGGTGGTCCGGCTGGAAGGCACCAACGTCGAGCCTGCCCGCAAGCTGCTCGATGCCGCCCGCAGCGAGATTCCCACCATGCAGGTCGGCGCGGACCTCACCGACGCCGCCCGCAAGATCACCGCCGCCGTGGCGTAAACCGGCTCGGAGCGCGACCATGAAAGCCGAACCCCTGCTGGCGGAGCTCAACCGCCTGCGTCAGGACGTGCCCAAGGATCCCACCGACCTCGAGTGGCTGACCCTGGACCACGTGTTCCGTTTCGTCAGCTACAAAATGGGCGACTTCCAGAAATACGTCACCGAAGCGGACGCCCGCGGCGAGTTCGACGCGTGGAAGGAAGACAACGGGGGCTGAGTTTTTTTGCCACAGATGAACACAGATGAAGACCGGGAGAGATAAAACCGGGATAAGCATGAAAAAGTGCTGAAGCCAAGCCGCGGATGAGCGTAGCGAATCCGGGGAGCGAATCCGGGGGTCAGGCGTCAGTGCTTACGCTGTTTGACCGCATCACCATTCCGCCTGCTAATCTCTTTGCTTATCCCTGCCTTCATCTCTCTCACTGCATCTATCCGTGTTCATCTGTGGCAAAACCCGCTTCACCACCAGCTCATCCCGATCCAGCGCCCCATCCTTGAGCCGGACCACGCGCTGGCAGCGCTCGGCGACGCTTTCGTCGTGCGTCACCATGATCAGCGTCAGGCCCTGCTCGTGCAGTTCGTCGAACAGTTTGAGAATCGCCAGCCCGGTGGCGGAGTCCAGGTTGCCCGTCGGTTCATCCGCCAGCAATAGACTTGGTTGATTGACCAGCGCGCGGGCGATGGCGACGCGCTGTTGCTGTCCTCCTGACAGCTCCGTGGGACGGTGATGCATGCGATCCGTCAAGCCCACCCGCGCGATGGAAGCCTCGGCGGCGGCGTTGCGCTGCTTGCTGGGAATGCCCTGATAGAACAGCGGCACCTGCACGTTCTGCGCCACCGTCAACTGCGGGATCAGGTTGAACGCCTGAAACACGAAGCCCAGGCGTTGCCCGCGCACGTGGCTGAGCGCGCGGTCGCCCATCCGTGCCACGTCCTCATTTTCCAGCAGAAATTGCCCGTCGCTGGGGCGGTCCAGGCAGCCCAGGATGTTCATGAGCGTGCTTTTGCCGCTGCCCGAGGGCCCCATGATCGCCAGGTACTGCCCGCGCGGAATGGTCAGGTCGACCCCGCGCAGCGCGTGCACCGGCGGGGCCTGGCGACTCTTGCGGTACACCTTGGTGACGCCGATCAGTTGTGCCACTGCGGTCATGATGCTTGATCGCCTCTGCAATGCTCAGCGCAAAATCGCCTGAATCTGCTCTTTCAATTCCTGGGCGGCCCCACGCACCGCGGTGCGCCAGTCCACGCCCGGTTGCTTTTCATAAGCGTACAGCACCGAGCGACTGGCGGTCACCAGCGCCCCCGTGCCATCAGCTTTGAAGCACGGCTTCACATCATCCGCCCCCGCCCCCTGCGCGCCAAAGCCCGGCACCAGAAACATCTGCTGCGGCATCCGCGCGCGCAATCGGGCGGCGTCCTGCGGCTTGGTCGCGCCCACCACCGCGCCCAGCACGCTGTAGCCGCTGACGCCAAGCATCTCCGGCTGGCTGCCGCATTGGGCGATCAAGTCCGCCACGGCTTCACACACCTGCCGGCCGTCCTGCAGCGTCAACCCTTGCAGCGCATCGCCGCCGGGGTTGCTGGTGCGCACCAGCGCGAACAAGCCCTTGCCCTCGCTCACGCAGGTTTTGAGCAAGGGTTCGAGGCTGTCGTCACCGAGATAACTGTTGCACGTCAGCGCGTCGGGGCCGAGCACTTTGCCCAGGTCCGTCACTTGCGGATCGCCCAGACAGCCGGCGGCATAGTGGGCGGCACTGACGCCGATGTCTCCGCGCTTGGCGTCGTTGATCACCAGCAAACCCATCGACCGCGCATCGTCCATCAGCCGATGCAGCGCTTCGACGCCCGGCCAGAGGTAGCGTTCAAAGCACGCCGACTGGAACTTCACGCACGGCACATGCGGCGCCACCGCTTCGAGCACGCCCAGCACGTAGCGCCCGATCGCTTCCACGCACGCCTGCACATGCACATCCGGCTCCTGCCCGTTGGCGGGGGGGCGCAGCTCATCGGGCAGGCGACTCACCACCGGGTCCAACCCCACGCACACCGGCGCCCCCTTGTGCTCGATGGCGGTCAGCAGACGATCGACAAAGTGCGTGCTCTGATGCATGAAAACTCCTGCGCTGGATATCGTTTCCCATTTAGCCCCGGGTCATTGATCCGGGGCTAAGTGATTGACCACTGCGTGTTGCATTCGTTCATCGCCACCTTACTCCAACCCACGCCCCAACTGCGGCCGCAGCATCGCCAGAAACGTGATGCCGCCGAGCGTCGCCGTGAATATCCCCAGCGGCAGCCGGCCTTGCCCCACATCCAGCGCCACCACGGCCGTATCCGCCAGCGTGATGAGCGTCATGCCCAGCAGCGCCGAGCCGATCAGCAGCGCGCGATGGCTCGGCCCCAGCAGCAGCCGCGCCAGGTGCGGGCAGATCAAACCCACAAACGCCACCGGCCCCGCCAGCACCACCGCCGTCGCCGCCAGCAACCCCGACAGCATAAACAGCAGCGCCCGCAGCCGCGTGAGGTTCACGCCCAGACTCAACGCCTCGGCGTCGGAAAACGTCGCCACATCCATCGCCCGCGCCTGACTGAGCAACACCAGCACGCCCCCGGCGATCAGCGCGATGGAAATGTAAACCGTGCTCGGCTCCAGCGCTTCATTGAGATAGCCCATCATCCAGCGCATCACGTCATCGCGCAGCCCGCCGGGGCCCGCCAGGTAATTGAGCAGCATCACCACCGCGCCGTTGATCGTGCTGAGCACCACGCCCACCAGCAGCAGACCCAGGGGATCAATCGACCCCCGACGCCGCCCGGCGGCAAACACGATCGACATGCTCAACAGCGCTCCCGCCAGCGCGCCCAAATGCATCGCGCCCAGATGTTGGCCCAGGTGGTAACTCACCAGCATCTGCACCATCACGCCCACCGCAGCCCCGCTGCTCAACCCCAGCAGATACGGCTCCGCCAGCGGATTGCGCAGCAGTGCCTGCAGCGAGGTCCCGCTGACCGCCAGGGCCGCACCCACCGCCAGGGCGCACAGCAGCCGCATCTGACGCAGTTGCAGCATCAAGTCGGCATACTCGCCAGTCGGGAAGCCGAAGGTTTCCCCCACGCACAGCCGCAGCAGGGCAACGAGGCTCACCAGCACCGCCAGCCCGATCAACACCCACGTGCGCCGGGTGGCGCACGAGGCGTGATTGCCGTCGGGCGACGGCAGGGGAACAGACTCAGGGCTGGGGGCGGGTGGATTCATCGGGGCGCTGCAATTGGTCAATCTTATCGGCAAGCTGCGGATGAATCGCCCGCGCCATCGCCGCCGCCACGCGCGGCAGGGTCGTCGTGGGCAGATACACCAATGGATCGTTGAGCAATGCAATCCGTCCCGCCTGCACGGCCGGCAGGTCCAAGCCGCGAAACTCCCGCAGCCGATCGTCCGTCGCCAGATCGCCCAGCGGCGGGGCGTTGGGTTCCAGCAGCAGAATCACCTCCGGCTGGAGCAACAGCAGCTTCTCCCGGTCATACACCGGCGCGGTGATCGACGCCTCCTCGGCGGCATTCACCCCGCCCACGTAATCCACCAGCAGATCGTTGAACACCGTGCCCGGCCCACACGCCATCACCGGCCCCACCCCCAGCACCAGCAACACGCGGGGACGCACTTGATCGGCAGTGAGTTTCTGCAGCGCTTCCAGCTGCGCCAGCGTGCGCGCCCGCAGCGCCTTCGCCTGCTCCGGCCGCTCCAGCACGCTGCCCACGCTCGGCTGCCCCTCCTGCCAGAGCACATCCATCGCCTCATGCACATGCGGCGGGTAATCCCACGCGCCCAGCTGGAACCCCAGCTGTTTCTGCAAGGCATAAAGCTGATCGGGCACGCCTTTCTGTCCCGCCATGGTCAGCACATGCGTGGGCCGCAGCGCCAGCAGCCGCTCGGTGTTGACTTCCAGAAAGTTGCCCACCACCGGCAAACCATGCGGCGCTGCGTCATCAAAGGATGCCACGCCGACGAGCTGTTCGCCCAGCCCCAGGTCAATGATCATCTGTGACAGGGCCGGCGCGAGACTGATGATGCGCAGCGCTGCAGTCGTCGGCCTGGATGCATCAGATGCCGGAGCGGTGGACTCCGGGGCCGGCTGACGATCACAACCGGACGCCCCTGCCGCGCCGCACAGCACCAGGAGCAACAACCCTAACCGGGGCCAACTCATGCCTGGTTGTCCCCGTCGTCGGATGCGGATGCGTTGGAGGCGGCGGCGGCTTCCGCGCTGACCGGCGCTGCCTGCGGATCGGCGGCGGGCGGGGGTGTGCTGGCGCGGGGGCCGGGGCAGATTTCGTCGAACTCGGTGCCGTCGCAGGTGCGGCGGAGCAGCAGGTAAATCCAGGTGTTGGCGCTGTAATAGAAGCTGATGGCGTAGGCCGCGAGCAGGGCGGTGAGCATGAACACCCAGGTCCAGATCAGTGCTGCCGACACCTTGCCGGTGAAGCCCGCCTGCTGGTCCCAGTTCAGCGGGTAAATGAGCTGGCCGAATTTGGGCGCCTGAGTCAGCTGGTTGAAAGCGTTGACGCCTTCGGTCGCTTCGCGCACCACGCCCTGGCTGACGAAGTGATGCGTCGCCAGCAGGGTCAGAAACACCAGGGCGCCGAAGAACAGGTAGCCCACCGCGCCGTAGACGATCGCCAGGAGGGTGTAGAACAGGCAATGCCATGGTCGGGCGATGACATATCCAAAGCTGCGGCTCACGGCGTCAAAGGTGTCGGTGCCTTCCACCGCCAGCGCGGGAAAGAGCATGTGTCCCCCGGCCGCCAGCAGCAGGAGGATCAGGGCGATGGCGAACCCGCCCAGCAGCGCCAGGCCGTAGAGCAATCCGCCGAGCATGTTGAGCCCGGGCAGGTTGAAGAACACGAAGCCGCCCGCCATCAGCAGAACGCCGATGAAGCCGACCATCAGCAGGGGGAAGATGGGCGTCAGCACGAACCAGAACAGGCGGCTGAGGGAGAAGCGCAGCCCATCCATCACGCTGTACGCGCCGCTGCCCACGGCATCAAGCGCCGCCAGCCGCGCCAGCGCTCCACCCGCCACCGCCAGCAGCAGCAGACAGACCCCGCCGTACGCGAAGCAGAACGGGCGGTGATGCTGAAATATCCAGCCGGGGGTGGCGACGAGCATGTCATACAGTGAGCCGACGACGGTTTGCGGCTCCGCCAGTCGGCCGCGCAGCACTTCCCCAAAGCCGAAGCGCAGGTTCGCCGCCGCGTCGACCAGCCGTTCAAATGCGGTGACGTTGTAGGCCAGCGCGGTTTCGAATACGCCGCGCATCTGCGGGGCGGCGCCTGGCCGTCCCGAACGGTTGGAGGCGGCTTGCCGCTTGAGTGACTCCTGGCGCTCGATCCGCAGGCGCTGGAAGTCCTCGGGGGCAAGTATGCGGTACTGTCCCAATTCATTGGTGAAGGCGCGCGGGCCGAGCATGCCGTCGAGCAGTCGGCCGCTCAGGTACAACGCCACCACCAGCAGGAGCGCCAGCAGCAGCTTGATCGGACGGATCGCCATGCGAAAGCTGCGAAACAGCCGCAGCCATGGCAACACCTGGGTCCAGTTCACCGCATCCACAAAGACCGGCTTGCGGGTTTGAGACATGGCTACTCCCGTGCTCGCGCGAGCAAGCGTGGTAAAGCCGCCATGATATGCCAAGCTCAACCGCCCCGCAGGCGACGCCGGCTCGCATCAGGGCAGACGCATGTACCCCCGGACATCCTGTGCGGAACGAGTCCCGACCGTGAGGGAGGGGTTGCTTTCCTGGCGTCACTCCGCTGCGGCTGCGCCGCCACCCCTTGCTCACGCGCGGGGCTCGTCAGCCAGTTGATACATGTGTTTGCCCTGCGGCTCGCATAAAATCTCCCGCCATGGCGCATCCCCTGCATCTGCTGCAACCCTTGGAAGCCTTCGCTCAGCCGGATTGGGCGCGGACCTTGCGCACCCTCAGGTACGCCGGCGTGGTGCTGGAGTCGCCCACGCTGGAGCAGTCGACGCTGGCAGCCGGCTTGACGCAATGCGCTGCCGCTGGGCTGGCGGTGCTGGCGGTGCGGGTGAGTGTGGATGTGAATGTTCCCCAACTGCCGGCAGCGCTGACGGAACTGGCGCCGCGCTTGGCGGGGACCGTCCAGATGCTCGAACTCATGCTGATGAGCAGTGGGGAACACGATCGCCCGTCGGCTCCGCGCGCGGACGGGCGCGCTGCCGAGCTGGTCAAATCGCTGCTGGCGCTGACCACCCCGCGGGGCCTGCCGGTGAGTTTGTGCCCGCGCGGGGGAAACTGGCTGGCGCGGGTGGAGGACGCGGTGCGGCTGGGCATGCGGGTCAACCGCCCCAACCTGGGTCTGACCTTTTCCGTGGCGGATTGGCTGACCACCGACGGCGTGGCGCTGGAGGATCGCCTGCATCTGGCGGTCCCGCGTCTGCTGAATCTCACCCTCGCCGGCGCGACACGCACCGACGCCGGCTGGCAACTGACCACGCTGGACGCCACGCAGTTTGACTGGGCTGCGGTGGTGCGCCAGGTGCGCAGCCTGGGCTACAGCGGCGCCCTGAGCGTGCGCCTGCCCACTGCTTTGCACGGCGATCCCACCGCGCTGGCCGCCACGCTGGCAACCTGGTCAAGATGGCGCTGAAACATCACCAACCCACCGCCATCATCCCCCCCCCCCCTCCCTCTGCATCCCATCAAACGTGACAGCTATTAAAATGTATTTTCAATTAAAATACACTTTCCA
>CAZSBB010000023.1:0-106030 GCA_964605235.1 uncultured Phycisphaeraceae bacterium | reverse complement strand
CAACTACTTCCGCTCCTGCGGGTACGGCCAGAAATGATGCGAAGTGCTCTAACCAGTGCACTGACGCAACCGGCTGCTACAACGCCCCCATATCCCCCAGGCACATCGGTTCGTGCCCATCATCCGCGGTCGCATATAAAATGTATTTTCAATTAAAATACATTTTAAAACCAACCTCTCGGGTGAGGCGTACAGTTGCTGGTTGTTGCCGTCGTGCGCGGGTGAGAAGCTGGTGGAAATGACGGGGTCGGGGCTTGAACCACATCCGAATGCAAAGGCTGGGCGTCAGCTCAGCCACGCCAGCGCGTGCGCCGCCAGGGCGCAGGTCGCCACGCCCAGCACCACCGGGCCCAGCGCCGCCAGCAGGGTCCAGCGGCGGCTGTGGGTTTCCTTCCAGATGGTCCAGATGGTGGTGCCGCAGGGGTTGTGGATCAGCACCAGCAGCAGGAAACACACGCAGGTCGCGGTGGTCCAGCCGTTGGCGCGGAGGAAGGTTGCCATCACCTGCGGGTCGGCGTTGATCATGTGGTCCGCCGAGAGTCCCAGGCCGCGGTCGCCGCCCAGCAGCACCAGCAGCAGCATGATGGTGGGCACGACAATTTCGTTGGCGGGAATGGCGATCACATACGCCAGCAGCACCACGCCGCCGCCCACGCCCATGAACCGGCCCAGCGGGTCGAGCGCTGCCGTCAGGCTCTGCGCCAGCGGCTGCCCGGCGATCTGCACATGCGCCACCAGCCAGATCACCAGCCCTGCCGGCGCCGCCACCATGATCGCCCGGCCCAGCACCAGCAGCGTGCGGTCAATGAGCGAACTGACGAGAATCCGCAGCACTGCCGGCCGGCGGTAGGGGGGCATTTCCAGCGTGAAAGTCGAGGCTTCGCCGCGCAGCACCGTGCGCGACAGCAACCAGGAACTGGCGAACATCAACGCCACTCCCAGCAGCACCAGGCCCATCACCAGGGCGGCGCTGACCACCGAGGTCAATCCCGCCGAGAGTCCCAGTTGCGAAGCGGTCAGGGCGGCGATGACGATTACCGTCGGGAAGCGCCCGTTGCAGATCATGAAGTTGTTGGTCAGGATCGCAATGAGCTTCTCGCGCGGCGAGTCAATAATCCGGCAAGCAGTCACCCCGGCGGCATTGCAGCCGAACCCCATGCACATGGTCAGCGCCTGTTTGCCGTGGGCGCCGCAGCCCTGAAACAACGGGTCCAGGTTGAACGCCACGCGCGGCAGATAGCCCAGGTCCTCCAGCAAGGTGAACAGCGGAAAGAAAATCGCCATCGGCGGCAGCATCACACTCACCACCCACGCCACGCACAGGTACACGCCGTCGAGCAGACAACCGCTGAGCCAACCGGGGGCGCCCAGCGCGTCGAATCCCCGGTGCAGCACATCCAGCAGGCTCATGGGCAACCACGGCCCCAGCCCGCCGGGGTCCATCAGCAAGCCCGACAAAATCCGCGACGGCACATTCGCCCCCGCCACTGTCAGCCAGAACACCAGCGCCAGCGCCAGCAGCATCGTCGGCCAACCCCACACCGGATGCGTCAACACGCGATCCAGCCGGCGATCCCAGCGTTCCTGCGCGGGTTGCGTCTGCACCACCGCCTGCGCCACCTGATGCGCCTGGGCGTACACCGCGCTGACCAGTTCATCGCGAAAATGCTCGCCCACCTGCCGGCGCAGATGATCGACCGTATGCAGCAAGGCTTTGATCTCGACCTGGGCTTGTTCATCCCACTGCGTCCCGGAGCAGAGCTGCGCCAGTTCGCCGGTGGTCAAGGCTTCGCGCAGGCGATGGTCGCCTTCGAGCAATCGATACGCGATCCAGCGCGGATTGGTCAGCCCCGGCATCACACGGCGCAAGCGCTGGGACAGCTCTTCCACAGCCGGACGCAACGGCGCCGGTGTGGGCGGCAGGTGAGGCAGTGGATGAAGTTGGCCCTGCACCACCTGGGCGACGGTGTCGATCAGTTGCCCCAGCCCGACGCCCCGCCGCGCTGCCGTGCCGACCACCGGCACACCAAGTTGCTGCGCCAGTGCGGGCAGATCGATGGTGAAGCCGCGCCTTCGAGCTTCGTCGAGCAGATTGACGCAGACCACCACGCGCGGGGTGATTTCGAGCACCTGGTAGACGAGATTGAGATTGCGTTCGAGACAGGTGGCATCGGTGACGACGATGGTGCAATCGGGTTGGCCCAGCAGGATGAAATCGCGGGCGATTTCCTCATCCGTGGACGCCGACAGCAGTGAATAGGTGCCCGGCAGGTCAACCAGGCGATAGCGTCGGCCGCGGCGCTGGAAGGTTCCCTCGGCGCGGGTGACGGTTTTGCCCGGCCAGTTGCCGGTGTGCTGGCGCAGGCCGGTGAGCGCATTGAACACCGTGGACTTGCCCGTGTTGGGATTGCCCGCCAGCGCGAGCACCGGCTCGTTGCGGGGAATGCTCATGCCGGCGCTCCCGGCGTGGTGGCGGGGATCAGCGGCTGTACGCGCACCGCGCGGGCTTGTGTTTGCCGCAGGGCGATGAGCGTGCCGCGGATGCGATACGCGGTGGCGGAGCGTCCGACGTTGGCGAGTTCCGCCTGCACCACCGCGCCAGGCGTCAAGCCCAGGTCCAGCAGTCGCCGGCGGGTCAGGCCGCGGCAGCCGGGCGCCAGCGCCAGCACCGTCGCTGCGGCGCCCAGCGGGAGTGCTGACAATGCGATGGTGGCGCCAGCGGCTGGTTCAGTTGCTGTGGCCGAGTGCAGGCCGGCCGGGGGCAACGCTGTGACATGCACGCCCAGCGCCAGCGCGCCGCTGAGCCGCGCGGGTTGTCCCTCCACGAGCAGGTCCAGGCCCTGAGCGTCGGCGGCACGCACGCGCACCAGCGCGCCGGGCTTGAGTCCCGTGGCGAGGAGCTGCCGCAGCGCACCGGGCGGCTCGTCCTCCACATGCGCCACCACCCCCGGCCGATTCAGCGGCCAGGCGCCCAGCACGGTGCGCGGCTGCCGTTCCAGTTGGCCGGCGGCATCGGGGATGGGATCGCCATGCGGATCGACGCGCGGATAGCCCAGGGCTTCATTGAGCTGATCCACTTCACTGGGGCTCAGCTCATGCTCGATGCGCTCGGCATCGCGGTGCAACTGGTTGATCGCGAGGCCCGCTTCGTCGGCGAGGTAGCGTTCGTAGAGCCGATGCGCCCGCAGCACATGCAGCGCCCGCTTGCGGCCGGTGGCGGTCAGGCGCACCCATTCGTCATGGAATTGCACCAACTCATGCCGACTCATCTGCTCGAGCAGCCGAAGCATGGTTTGTGGCGACAGCCGCGCCGCCCCCGTGAGCGCTGCGGGCGACATCGGCTGGGCGTCATAGCTGGCGCTGAGCAGATGCTTGAGCACATCCTCGACCTGCCGCTGCCAGCGCGCCCGGCGCCGCCGCCGCAACCACGCCAACAACCCCCAGCGCGGCCAAGCCGTCACTAGCAGCGCCAACCCCGTCGCCGTCAGCAGGAGATAAAACAGGATCATTTGATCCTATATTGTCCTGCGCGGTGGTGGGTTGGTCAAGCAGTGTCGATGACATCCGGGCCAGAACGGCTCAACCAGTCAACCATGCGGCTGGTCACAAATCTGTCGCACTTGATCTTCGCCCCTGTCGGGGTCGAAGACCACTTCTCTGCGCTTTGTGTCTGCAAAGCAGCTTATGAGCAACCGCTGGCCAGTGGGACAGTGTGAGTCGCCCAGGCAGCAACAAGTTCAGTCACTTCAAAAACAGTTCCACCACCGGCACGAGCACATCCGGGCGCTGCTGGGGCAGCACCAGCGACAGCACGTTGTCCATGCTTTCGATCTGATTGGCGTGCCACTTATCCATGCCCAGGTCCACTTCGCTGCCGTCGTGCAGGAGTTGGGCGTACTCAACCCGCTGCTTGAACGCGCCATCGAGATGCAGATAGCGGTAGGGCCACGCCAGCAGGTGGACATACAGCCGCTGCTTTTCCGGGTGATAGGTCAGTCGGCAATCCTGCGGCGTCTGGAACTCGGTGGGAGCTTGCGTACAACCATAGATGCTGCGCCCATGCCGGCGCATCCACTGGCCCAGGTCTTTGAGGCGCGCCAGGGCGCGGGCGTCGAGCTCGCCGCGCCCGGTGGGGCCGACGTTCAGCAGCAGGTTGCCGCCTTTGCTCACGCAGTCGATGAGCGTATGCAGGAGCTGGGCGGAATCGCGCCAGTTCATTTCGTCGCGGTGGTAACCCCAGGAGCCGGAGAAAGTCTGGCACGCTTCCCAGACCACCGGCACCTTCCGGCCGTCGATTTCCGCCTGCACCCAGCCGCGCGGCTGCGTCTGCTCGGGGGTCAGGAAGTCGCCGCCCGCCAGCGGCATTTCCAGGTCCAGGCGATTGGTCAGCAGCACCTGCGGTTGCAGCTGGCGAATCAGGGCGTAGAGCTTTTCGCTCTGCCAGGCTTCCCGGCCCTTGCGATAGGCGAAGTCATCGCGGGCTTTGGTTTGATCGGGATGGAAGGAGAAGTCGAACCACAGCAGGTCGACCGGGCCGAAGTGGGTGAGCAGCTCGCGCACCTGGCCATGCAGGTATTGCGCGTAGCGCTCCTGCCGGCGCTGCTGGTTCAGCGCGGCCACATCATCGTCCCGGCGCGGATGGTTGATGTGATCCACGACGTAATCAGGATGATGCCAATCCAGCAGCGAGTGGTAGAAGCCGGTGCGCAGGCCCCGGCTGCGGAAGGCATTGACCATCGGCGTCAGCAGGTCCTGCCGACAGTTGGGCGCTGTGGTGGACTTGTAATCCGTCAGCGCGCTGTCCCACAGGCAGAAGCCGTCGTGATGCTTGGTGGTGATGACGAAATACTTCATCCCCGCATCGGCGGCGGCGTCGGCCCACTGCTGCGGGTCGTACAAATCCGGCTCAAAATGCTTGAAGTACAGGTCGTAGCGTGCGTCGCTCAGCTTCTCGCGGCTTTTGACCCACTCATGCCGGGCGGGCAGGGCGTACAACCCCCAGTGAATGAACATGCCAAAACGATCATGGACGAACCACGACGAGTTGCCGGGCGTACGATAGGTTTCCAGCATGACCATGCTCCTGCGGGGGTTTGCTGCGCGATGGTTTACCGCAGTCGGCGGCTCACCACAAACGCGCCGCACGGGGCGCGCTGAGCGGCGGAGTATACAAATAATTGGGAATTCAATCGAAGATTATGCGAGTAATCATTCCGTCCGACTGGCGCCGGGGCCGAAGGTCAGGCAGTTTTTGCCCTGGCGTTTGGACTGCAGCGCCATTTCGTCGGCTTTGTCCATCAGCTCCGCGGGCGTGCGTCCGTCCCAGGGAAAGCTCGCCAGTCCGCCGGAGATGGTCAGTTCGCCGGGGGCCTGCTGGCTGAGCTTGGGGAACTGGTGGTTGGTGATGGCGCGTTGGAAGCGCTGGGCGGCGCGGCGAACATCATTGGGATGTTCGCTGTTGGGGCGGCGGGGGGCCTCGGCGTCCCAGAAGATGACGGCGAACTCATCGCCGCCGATGCGGGCGACGATGTCGTGGGTGCGGACCACCGACTGCATCAGCCGCGCCGTCTCGCGCAGGATGTCGTCGCCGGCGGGGTGGCCGTAGGTGTCGTTGTAGTGCTTGAAGTCGTCGATGTCGAAGATCATCAGCGTCACGCGGAACCGTTCGCGCTGCGCCTTGGCGAGCAGGTATGCCAGTTGTTCTTCGAAGTGCCGGCGGTTGTACGCCCCGGTGAGGAAGTCGGTGGTGGCGGCGCGGTGCAGATGGGTCACGCGCGCCTGCAGCGCCAGCCAGCGCGCCAGCCAACCCGCCCAGCCGACGAGGGTGTCTTCGGCGGTGGTCAGCGGGGCATGCAGGCAGCCGAAGCGCTTGCCGTCGTGTTCCACCAGCGCCAGCTGCCGATCATCCGGCGTGGCGGCGGGGTCGGCGGCATACACCAGGTCCAGGTCCGGCGCGCTCTGCGCCAGCAGTTGCAAGGCGATGGGCAGCACGTCGGGCCGATCGGTCAGCAGTTGCTCCACCAGATCGGTGTCGCCCAGTTCCACGCGGTATTCGTCGGTGCTTGGGGAACCCACCAGTTCCAGCGTGTGATGCACGGCACTGGGTTCGGAGGAGACTAGAAGCTCCGGGGCAGTGGGCATCACCACCACCGGGCTGGTTTTTTCTTCGGGGGCGGTCACCACCGGCGCCTCGGCTGCCAACGCCGACGCAGCGATGGGCTGCTCCGCCAGCACCGCCTCGCGCAGGCGCGCGGGGGCGACCGGCTGCGTCAGCAGATTGTCGAACCCCGCCAGCACCGCCCGGCGGGCGATCGCCAGTTCCTGATCGGTGGGCTGGGGCAGCAGCAGCAGGCGGACGCGCGGCACCAGCCGGCGCAGGGCGGTGGCGGTGGAAGCCGCCAGTTCGCGCAGGCCATCGACGCTGCCGATGACCACCTGCGGGCGCAGGGCGCCGGCTTCGGCGAGCGCCGCCAGGTAGGTGCGGGCGCTGCCGACGGGCTGGGGCAAGCCCGCCTGTTCGAGCAACTCGCGGACATGATCGATGAAGTTGGGCGCGCCGACGAGCAGGATGGGCCCGACGTCGCGGACGCGCGGATTCACGTCAGCTTGCGGATTGGCTGCGGCGACTGCTCCACCTGCCGCACGGCGCGGTGCGTCAGTTTCCACACGCTGCTCAGTCATGGTCACGGACTCCCACTCTCATCCTACGCCAGGTTCCGCGGCGGGGCGGTTCCCCGCAAGGCGGCGCCGATCAGCACATTCCATTGCTGAGGCGACAGGCGGGCGGTCGGCCGGGTCTGGGGCGTGGTCGGCGGCGCTGTGAGCAGCGGCAATGGTTCGAGCCGCTGGGCGCCGTCAGCGCCATCGACGAATTGCCACCAGCGCAGCTCCTGTTGACGCCCGCGCCAATGTTCGGCGCGCTCCGCCAGGCTGCGCCAGCGCTGGGGCTCATGCACGACCACGACCTGCACCGGCGACTGCGCCAGCACTTCGTCGAGTTCGTCCAGGCTCCAGACCACGCGCACCGCCAGTTGGCGCCGTTGCAGCAGGCGCAACAGGGCGATGGGGCGCGGGCCACGCCGATCCGCCAGCACCACGAACTGGCTGTGACTGTGCGAACTCGGCATGTCGGCGCGCGAGGCCACGTCTCCCATAAACCCATTCTACCGCTGGACTATCCGTCGCCCAACGTTTTTTGAACCCGGTTCGGACAGGTTTTTACCTGCCGCAACCGACTCAACTGCGGCTTCACTGTAACCCCGTCGGCGCGCCGGGCATCTTTGGCGGCGCCTCCATGGGCATCATGGCGGGCAAACACCCGGCAGAGGCGCTACAATCGGCACACTTGGATAAGTTGCCCCCATGGAACTCCCTATGCCTTCGATTACTTCCTTACCGCTCCTGCTCGCCGCCGGCGCCTTGGAACCTGCGGACATCACCGTCCTGCTGGCGGGCCTGGCGGTCTTGTTGGGTCTGGCGAAATTACTGGGCGAGTTGGCGCGCCGGTTTCGCCAGCCGGCGGTATTGGGGGAAATCCTCGCCGGCGTGGTGCTGGGGCCGACGGTCTTAGGTGCTATGGCGCCGGGCGTCGCCGGGTGGCTGTTTCCCGAGACCGGTTCGGCGTGGCTGGGGCTGGAAACCCTGAGCATGCTCGGGGCGGTGCTGCTGTTGCTCATCGCCGGGCTGGAGGTGGACCTGTCGAGCGTGCTGCGGCAGGGCCGGGCGACGCTGGCGATCAGCATGATGAGCATGATCGTGCCGTTCGCCACCGGTTTCGTGCTGGCGTGGTTCGGCAGCGACCTGCTGGGCGGCGTGAGCCCGCACCTGAAACTGCCTTTCGCGCTGTTCGTGGGCATTGCCCTGTCCATCACCGCCTTGCCGGTGATCGCCAAGATTCTCATGGACCTGAATCTCGCCAAGAGCGATGTGGGCCTGCTGGTGATGAGCTCGGCGATGATCAACGACCTGGTCGGCTGGATCGGCTTCGCGATGGTGCTGGCGATGATCGAAGCCGCCGGCGGCACGGGGGTCGGCGGGGCGGTGGCCCACCACGCCGGAGAAGCCGTGCAGGCGCTGGCGGCGACCGCCGAGACGCTGGTGAATGAACCCGCTGCGGGAGGGGGGACGTCCGGGGGCAGCGGCATCGGGGTGACGATTCTCCTGACCCTGACATTCATTGGCGGGATGCTTACGCTGGGGCGCATGGTGTTCCACCGCGCCTTGCCCTATGTGCAGGCCCACGCCCAATGGCCCGGCGGGGTGCTGGTGTTCGTGCTGGCGATGGCGCTGGCGTGCGCGGCCCTGACGGAATGGATCGGCATCCATTCGATCTTCGGCGCGTTCATCGCCGGCGTGGCGCTGGGCGACTCGGCGCATCTGCGGGCCCGCACCCGCGAGGTCATTCACCAATTCATCGCCAACATTTTCGGGCCGCTGTTTTTCGCCACCATCGGCCTGCGCGTCCACTTCATCGACGCGTTCGATCCGCTGATGGTCATCATCGTGCTGGTGGTGGCGATCATCGGCAAAGTCGCCGGCTGCGTCATCGGCGGCAAAATGGTCAACCTCGACCGTCAGGAAAGCTGGGCGGTGGGCTTCGGCATGGTCGCCCGCGGCGCCATGGAAATCATCCTGGGCAAACTCGCCTACAGCCATGGCCTGATCGGCGAAGAATTGTTCGTCGCCATCGTGGTCATGGCGTTGGCGACCAGCCTGATCGCCGGCCCGCTCATGCAACGCGCCTTACGCCGGCAACGGCAACTGACCTTGCGCGATGTGCTGGCGGAGAACGGCTTCCTGCCCCAGCTCAAAGCCCGCACGCGCTACGGCGCGATCGAGGAACTCTGTCAGCACGCCGCCCGCTTCACCCCGGTGGGGCCCACCGAACTGTGTCGCATGGTCTGGCATCGTGAAGAATTGATGAGCACCGGCCTGGCGCATGGGCTGGCGGCGCCGCACACCCGCTTGCCCGGACTCAAAGCCGCGCAGGTGTACATCGGCGTCAGCGCCAACGGCGTGGACTTCGACGCCCGCGATGGCGAGCCGGCGCGGGTCATCTGCCTGCTGCTGTCCCCGCAGGAGGACGCCACGTCACAGATTGAATTGCTCGCTATCATCGGGCGCACCTTCGGCCGCCCCGAAGCGGTGGATGCCGTGGCCCGGGCAGGCACGCAGACCGAACTGCTCGCGGCGCTCAATGTGCTGCACCACGAGCAGACCGAACACTGACCGCTCCCGGGCTCGCTAAGCTGATTTCATGAGCATGTGGACCACGCTGCCGATTCTGGCCAACGACAACCTGACCCCGCATGAGATCACCATCTTCCTGCTGGGGCTGGGCGTCATGCTGGCGCTGGCGCGCGGGCTGGGCGAGATGGCGCGCCGTTTTCGCCAACCCACCGTGCTGGGCGAACTGGTTGCGGGCATTCTGCTGGGGCCCACCGTGTTCGGTTACCTCAGCCCAGACACGTTCAACGCGCTGTATCCCACCACCGGACCCACCGCCATCGCGCTTGAAGGGCTGGTGGTGCTCAGCGTCGCCATGCTGCTGCTGGTGGCGGGGCTGGAAGTGGACCTGTCGACCGTCTGGCGCCAGGGCCGCGCCGCCGTGCTGGTGAGTCTGCTGGGCGTGGCGCTGCCGTTTGTCATGGGCGCGGGCGTGTCGACGCTGACGCCGCGCTGGTTGGGCTACGGTGGGGAGCATCCGTTGCTGGCGTTCGCCTTGTTCGCCGGCATTTCCATGAGCATCACCGCGCTGCCGGTCATCGCCCGCATCCTCATGGACCTGGACATGTTCAAGAGCGACATCGGCATGCTCATCATGTCCGCCGCCATGATGAACGACCTGGTGGGCTGGCTGCTGTTCGCCATCGTGCTGGCGCTGATCAATCCGGGCGTGGGCCTGGAAGCGGCGCAGGCGGCGCAGACGGCAGCTTCCGGAAGTGGCGGCGTGCTGTGGACCATCGGGCTGACGCTCGGGTTCATCCTGCTGATGCTCACGGTCGTGCGCCTGCTGCTGCATCGCCTGCTGCCCTACATCCAGGCCCACTGGAGCTGGCCCGGCGGCGTGCTGGGCTTTGTGCTGGTCACCGCGCTGTTCTGTGCCGCCTTCACCGAGCACATCGGCGTGCATTCCATCCTGGGCGCCTTCGTCGCCGGCGTCTGCCTGGGCGATTCCCATCACCTGCGCCAGCGCACCCGCGACACCATCCATCAGTTCATCACCAACATCTTCGCCCCCATCTTTTTCGCCAGCATCGGCCTGCATGTGAACTTCCTCGAAAGCTTTCACCTGGGCATGGTGCTGCTGGTGTTCGTCATCGCCTGCTCGGGCAAAATCGGCGGGTGCTTTCTGGGGGCGCGCCTCGGGGGGTTGGGTAAACGCGAAGCCCTGGGCATCGGCTGCGGCATGGCGGCGCAGGGCGCCATGGGCATCATCCTCGGCCAGCTTGCCCGCACCGCCGGCCTCATCACCGACCAGCTCTTTGTCGCCATCGTCATCATGGCGCTGACCACCAGCCTGATGTCCGGCCCACTGCTCCAACGCCTGCTCCAACGCCAACGCCGCCGCAGCTTCACCGATCTGCTCACCGACAGCCACATCGTCGTGCGCCTGCAAGCCGCCACCGCCCGCGAAGCCATTTCCGAACTCGCCCAGCGGGCCGCCAAAGTCACCGGCTTGACCACGCACCGCATTGGCGGCGCCGTCTGGCAACGCGAAATGATGATGCGCACCGGCCTGGAGAACGGCCTGGCGGTGCCCCACGCCCGCCTCATCGAACTCAAAGAACCCTGGATTTTTCTGGGCATCAGCGAACATGGCGTGGACTTCGACTCGCCCGATGGCCAGCCCGCCCGCATCATCTGCGTGTTGCTGACTCCCGAACAGGATCAAACCGCCCAACTCGAATTGCTGGCGCTCTTCGCCCGCATCTTCAGCCAGGAAGGCACGCGCCTGCGCGTCCGCCGCAGCGCCAACAGCACCGAAGTGCTCGCGGCGCTGGCGCTGGCGGAAAAGGAAGAGCAGCATGAAGCGATCGTGCCCCATGATGATGCGACCCTGGGTGTGTAACGTGTTCGGTTGGTCTGCTTACTCTTCGCTGGATCGCCACCATGACCTCTTCTCATCAGCAGTTGCTTGACCAGGCCGCCCAGCAGGTGGCGCAGCTCACTCCGCGCGCCGCCGCCGATCCGCTGCGCCCGCGCTACCATGTCGCCACGCCCGCCGGCTGGATCAACGATCCCAACGGCCCGCTGTGGTATGACGGTGCGTACCACCTGTTCCTCCAGCACACCCCCGCGCCCAGAAGCGGGCTGAAGTACTGGGCGCACGTGGTCAGCCAGGACCTGGCGCATTGGGAACACTGGCCGTTGGCGCTCGCGCCCGAAGCCCACGCCGGCGATGGCGGGGGCGTCTGGTCCGGCTGCTGCGTGCTCGATGGCGACACGCCCACCGCGCTGTACACCGGCGTGATGCCCGAAGTGCAATGCCTGGCGGTCAGTCACGACGGCCTGCGCACCTTCACCAAGCGCCCCGCTGGCCCGGTCATCACCACCCCGCCGCGCTCCGATCTGGAAGGCTTCCGCGATCCTTATGTCTGGCGCGAAGGCGACCACTGGCGCATGGTCATCGGCTCAGGCATTCCCCGACGCGGCGGGGCGGTCCTGCTCTATCGCAGCAATGATCTGCACCACTGGGATTACCTCGGCGAACTCTGCACCGGCTTCGGTTGCAACTGGGAATGTCCGCTGTTTTTCCCGCTGCGTGCAGGGGATGACACCACCTGGATGCTCACCGTGTCGCCGCATGACCAGGTGCGCTACAGCATCGGCACGTACCGCAATGATCGCTTTACCCCCGGCCCGTGGTTGCCCTTGGACCTGGCGGGGCCGCGTGCGTTTTATGCCCCCAATGGGCTGCTTGATCCTCGCGGCCGGCGCATCATCTGGGGTTGGATCAACTGCGGCCACCATCCCGACAGTGCCTGGACCGGCATGCTCACCCTCCCGCGCGTGCTGACGCTGCGCCCCGACGGCCGGCTGGCCATCACCCCCGCGCCGGAACTGGCAGCCCTGCGCGGCCCGCAGTGTGATTTGCCGGTCAACAAACTCTCGCCCGACCAACCCGTCGACTTCCCCAACCTGCATACCACCGGCCACGAAATCGAACTGGTGTTTAACCGCCAGCCCGCCGGCGTCGTGGCGGTCCACACCGGCGTCACCGTCGCCTATGACCTGCAACGCCAACTGCTGTCCATCGGCTACTCCACCTACGACCTGCCGCTGCTGCCCGACGAAGACGTGATCCACCTCCACATCTTCCGCGACCGCTGCGTGCTGGAGGTTTATGTCAACCAGCGCCAGGTCGCCACCTGTGAAATCTCCGGGCATCTGGGCCGCGTGGGCGATCAGCCGCCGGGGGCGCAGGTTTTCGCGCGTGAGCAGGCGGTGGCGCTGCGTGCCGCGCACGCGTGGGATCTGCACGACGCCTTTTGACGCGCTGCCGGATACCACGAGCCGCCCCGGCGGGAGCGCTCGATTCACGCCATCCCCCGTTAGCCCCCGGCTCTGCCGGGGGATGCTCGTCCTTCCGGTGGCAGTGCTCAACTTTTTTCCCATATTTCCCGAGGGCCGGAATACTCTGCGCCGCTGGCGGGTAAGCATTGGTGTGCCGCGTACCGCGTGGCAACCCGTCTGACCGGCGGCAACGAGATCGCGACTCGACGCCGCTGCACTCAGGCATTCCAACCCAGGTTCACCGACGGATTCAAGCTCCTTCGCGCCGCCCGCTGCCGGGTGTTCCGGCGCAGCGCAGGAGCCGGGCGGTGGCCGCGCTCTGACAGGAGTTCTGACCCATGCATCGCAACCTCACCATCGCCGCCGTGTTTGCCGCGCTCGTCGCGGGCGTCAGCCTGACCGCTTTCGCCGAGTGCCCCATGTGCACCCACTGCCATCCCGCCAGCATGAACGGCGAGTCCCGCGCTTACATCCATCACCAGAACGTGCCCAGCACCGGCATCGCGCTCGAAGGCTACTGTCCGGTCGCCTACTTCGTCGCCAACAAGCCGGTCATGGGCAGCCCCAAGTTCACCTCCACCTACCAGGACGTGACCTACTGGTTCGTCAACGCCGACGCCAAGAAGCTCTTTGACGAAAACCCGCAGAAGTACGTCCCGGCTTACGGCGGCTGGTGCGCCCTGGGCATGGTCAAGCATGACAAGTTCCCCGTGGATCCGCGCAACTTCAAGATCGTCGACGGCCGGCTGATGCTGTTCCTCAAGAACAAGAACGTCGACGCCCTGGAACTGTGGAACAAGGGCAACGAACGCGACATGCTCAAGCAGGCCGACGCCTTCTGGCAGCAGGTCACCAAGTAATTTTGACCCCATCCCCACCGCCGCCCGCCGCGGACGCCGCGCTCCACCTTGCCGGAGCGCTGCCCCGCGGCGGCGGCGTTTTTGTATGTTGGACCATGTCATGTCCTACGAACTCAAACGGGTGTACGCACCATGCACGCCGGATGACGGGGTGCGCGTGCTGGTTGATCGGCTCTGGCCCCGGGGGTTGAGCAAAACGGCGGCGCAACTGGACCTGTGGCTGCGTGAGGCGGCGCCTTCGCCCGCCTTGCGGAAATGGTTTGATCATGATCCGGCGCGCTGGGCGGAGTTCACCCGTCGCTACCACGCGGAGCTGGCGGAAAATGATGCGGTGCTGACGCCGCTGCGTCAGGCGGCCGGGCGGGGTCGGGTCACGTTGCTGTATGCCGCGCGCGATGAGCAGTTCAACCACGCGGCAGCGCTGCGGCAGTATCTGTTGCGTTGACCTCACCGTCACCCGCCGTTGCCCGCCAGCTCAGCGCCATGCTGCGGCCCAGCCCCGCCGCTGCGCCCAGCGCCAGCGCGCTTGCCGCCAGCAGCATCCACCGGTAGCCCGGCATCTGACTTTGCCACGCCTTGAGCCACCACAGATTCAGCAGGATGGGGTCCTGGGGAAAGCTGGTCAGCTCCCATTGTGGATACTGACTCAACCACGGCGGCTGCGCCAGCACGCGCTGTTGCTCCGCCAACGTCGGCTGCAGCGCGGCTCGAATCAGCCAGGCGTGCCCGAGCAAGGGACTGAGCCACAGGTTAAACCGCAGGTAGGCGCCATCATCGCGCACCGGCCACAACTGCGCGTCATAAAACGGCTGCGGCGTGATCGGCGTGTGCAGTGCCGTGATGCGGATGTAGTCGCCCGGATATATCAGCAAGCCCAAGCCCTGCACCGTCGCACTGCTCAGCAGCAGCAGCGCCAGTGCCGGGCCCCGCCAACTGCGCCAGTGGTGCAGCGGCGGCGCGCACAGCAGGGCCAGCAACGGCGTCAAGCCCGCCAGGAATCGCGGTCCCCAACTCCAGTCGCCATGCCACGCCCACCAGCGGGCATGCACCAGCAGCAACGTCAGGCTCAGCCCCAGGATCAAACCCGCTTCCGCGCGCCATTTCCGGGCAAATGACCAGAATCCTCCCAGCGCCAGCAGCAGAATCGGGTTGTAGATGAACAAGCCTTTGCCGGGACTGACGAGCAAGCCCAGCAACCCTTCGAGCCAGGGCGTGTTGAAGCCGAATTGCCCATCCCTTCCCTGGTCATACCCAAACTGCAAGGTGGCACTGTAGCGCAGGTGGTTGTAACCCAGCAGCAGCGCGCCGAGCACCAGCAGCGGCGCCAGCAACCAGCCGGCCGTGCGCCAGCCGTGCCCGCGCTGCTGCATCCGCCAGCCGGCGTAAACCAGCAACACCGGCAACGCCAGCAGCGCCGCGACCTTGCACAGCACCGCATAGCCGGCCGCCCAGCCCGCCAGCACCAACCATCGGCGGCGACCTTCATCGCGATACACCAGCAGCGCCCACAGACTCAATTGCCAGCACAGACCCACCGTCGAGTCGGCAAACAGGCTCTGGGCGTACACCCACGTCATCGTGGCCAACCCCGCCAGCAACGCACAGCCCAGACTCACCCGCGGGCCATAACCCAATCGTCGCGCCGTCAGCAGCACCAGCACCACGCTGCCCGTGCCCAGGGCCGCGCCCAGCGTGTTGATCGCCAGCATGCCCCAGATTCGCTGGGTCAGCTCGCCGTCCGCCACGGCGTGCGCGATCCACGCCACCAGCAGATTCAGCAGCGGTTGTCCCAGGCCGAACTTGGTTAACGCCGATGGCTGCAGTTCCGCGCCGCCCAGCACCGCGAGCATGTGCTGCGCCGCGCCGAACATCTCGCCCGAGTCACCCAAGCGAGGCCCGCGCAGGGAACTGGTCAGCAGATAGAGGCAGAACATGCCCAGCGCCAGCCACAACACCGGCCGGCGGTCTGCCGCCAACGCGCGCGGTGTCCCGGGGACGCTCAGTTGCGGATCGGCGGGGGAAGCCACAAGCCGTTTGATACCATGGGACGCAATGCCCGGCAATGAAAAAGGCGCAGTGCCAGCATGCAAACTGCAATGAAACCACGGCCTGCGCTGTGGCGACGCCTTGGGGTGGTGAACCTGCTGGCGGCGGCATTGCTGACGCTCCACGGGGTGCTGGCGCTCAGCGCCATTTCGCACCACAGCCTGACCTTTGACGAAGACGTCCACCTGGCCGGCGGCTATGTCGCCTGGACCCGCGGCGATTACCGCGTCAATCCCGAAGCTGGCCAGCTTCCCCAGCGGATCGCCGGCTTGCCCGCCGCCATGCTGGCGCCGAATTTCGTTCCGCCCTACGCGCCCAGTTGGCTCACCTGCAACGATCGGCGAATGGCGTACGGACTGCTGTATAAGCTGGGCAACCCCACCGAGCGCATGATTCTGCTGGGGCGCATGGCCATGACGCTGCTGGGCGTGGCGCTGGGTCTGACGGTATTCCGCGCCGCGCGGCTGCTCTGGGGCACGCCGGGGGGATTGCTGGCCTTGACGCTCTATACGCTCAGTCCCACCGTACTGGCGCTGACGCCGCTGATGACCTCCGACCTGGCCGCCGCCCTGGGCTTCACACTCGCCGTGGCGCTGGTGTGGCGCTCCATGCATCAGGTCAGCGTGGGGACGGTGTTCCTGGGCGGCGTGGCGGCAGGGCTGCTGGCGCTGGCGAAGATGTCCGCGCCTTTGCTTGCGCCGATGGCGGTGCTGTTGGCGTTGCTGCGGGTGGCGGTGGGGGCGCCCTTGTGGGTGACGTGGGGCCACCGGCGCTGGCGTGTCCGTCCGCGATTGGAACTGGCGGGTGTGGTGGCGCTGGTGCTGCTGGCGCAGTTCATGCTGGTGGTGGTGCTGATCTGGGGCGCCTTTGGGTTTCGCTACCAGGCCGCCAGCCCCGGCGAACGGCCTAACCAGTTCCGCATCGCCTGGATCACGCTCATGACGCAGCAACCTCAGTGGACGGGCAATCTGCTGCAAGTGGCGTGGAACCAGCAACTGCTGCCCGAGGCCTACCTGTACGGCGCCGCCTACACCCTTCGCGGCGCCCAGGCCAGGCCGGCGTACCTGCATGGCCAGTACAGCGTCACGGGTTTTGCCAGCTTCTTTCCCACAGCTTTCACCATCAAAACCGCGCTGGGCGAATGGCTGGCGCTGCTGGGCGCCGTGGGCCTTGGCACCGTGGGCCTGTGGCGACTGCGCTGGCGCCAACTCTACCGCCTGGCGCCGTGGTTGACGTTGATCGGCGTGTATGGCTCGGTCGCGCTGCTGAGCAACCTGAACATCGGGCATCGTCACCTGCTGCCGCTCTATCCCGCGCTGTTCATCCTCGCCGGGGGGTTGGCGCCGCGGCGGTGGTGCGCGCCCTGGCGACAAGCGTATGTCGGCTTTGTGGTGGGGGTGCTGGCTTGCGAGTCAGCGCTCTGCTGGCCGCATTACCTTGGTTTTTTTAATCAACTGGTGGGTGGGCCGCGCCAGGGTTACCGCTGGCTGGTGGACAGTTCGCTGGACTGGGGGCAGGATTTGCCCAGCCTGGCGCGCTGGGCGGCATCACGCCGCGCGACGCATCCGACGGAAACGATTTACCTCTCCTACTTCGGTTCCGCCAGCGTGCAGCATTACGTGCGCGATGTCCATTGGATCGGTGGGGTGGGTTCGCTGGATGTCTGGCGCCAACCCCCAACACGCCTGGGTCCGGGCAGCTATTGCATCAGCGCCACCATGCTCGCGCAGGTGAATGGTTCCTACGGCGGACCGTGGACCCCCAGCCGGGAAACCGCGTACCAGGGCATGCTTCAACGCTTGGATCAGTTTGACCACGGCGATGCGGATTTCAATCAGGTCTGGGCGCGGCTGGCGGAGGTTCAGGGCGTCAACCCCACGCGGCAGATGCTGCGCGATTTCCGCTACCTGCAACTGGGGCGGCTGTGCGCCTACCTGCGTCAGAACGAGCCTGACGCCTACGCCGGCGTTAGCATTCTGATTTATCACTTGGATGCAGCGCAAATCCATGCGGCGTTGCGCGCTCCCTTACCCGCCGCAGCGTTGGAGACGCGCTGAATGCAACCATCCCTCGGCCGCTCATGCTGGTGGCGCTCACCCGACGCTCTGGCGCTGGCAGCCATGCTCTTGCTGGCGCTCATCGCCCTGGCGCCGGTGCTGGTTTCCCCTCAGCCGCTGGTTCCCGCGCAGGCGTCCACCGATCTGAACCTGTACTTCCGCCACATCCGCGCCTTCGCCGCTGCGGAACTGCGCCACGGGCGACTGCCGCTCTGGAATCCGCATGTGTTCGGCGGGCAGAGCTTCATTGGCTCCTTCCAATCCGCGCTGTTTTATCCCATGAATCTGCTGTATGTGGCGCTGCCGCTGCGCTGGGCGCTCAATGCCTTTTGCCTGCTGCATCTGCTGCTGGCGGGCGCGGGCGTGTATGGCTGGGCGCGGGGGCGCGGGCTCCATGCGCTGGCGGCGCTGGTCGCGGGCGGCATGTTCATGTTCGGCTCCGCGTACTACCTGCGCCTGCAGGCGGGACACCTGACGATACTCGCGGCCGGCGCGTGGCTGGGCTGGCTGTTCTGGGGAGTCGACCGCCTGCTGCGCCGCCCGAGTTGGCGCGCGGTCTGGCTGACCACGGCAGTCGCAGCGCACATGCTGCTGGCGGGCCATCCGCAGACGGTTTACTACGCGGGGCTGTCGGCCGGGCTGTACGTGTTGCTGCATCTGCGGCGTACCCGGCGGCGTGGGCGCACACTTGGCGCGCTGGCGGCCGTGGGCGTGCTCGCGCTGCTGCTGGGCGCGGTGCAGTTGTTGCCCGGCGTGGAAGCGGCGGGAACCAGCGTGCGCGCGGGCGGCGCTTCGCAGGCATTCAGCGCGACGTTCTCGCTGCCGCCGGAGAATCTGCTGACGCTGCTGGCGCCGGATGTGCTGGGCGATGGCGCGCAATTGCCTTACTGGGGCCGGTGGTACTACTGGGAAGTCTGCGTGCATGTGGGGGTGATCGGGTTGCTGCTGGCGGGGGTGGGCGCGTGCTTTGGCGCGCGCCGGCAGCGTCGTTTTATGACGCTGCTGGCGCTGGTCTTGCTGGTGATCGCATTGGGGTCGTCCACGCCGGTGTTTGCGGTGCTGTGGCGGTGGTTGCCGGGGTTCGCCAGCTTTCGGGGCACGTGCAAGATCGCCCTGCACCTGAGTCTGTTCCTGGCGCTGCTGGCCGGCGTGGGCGTGCAACGTCTGCTGATCGCCGCCTTGCCCCGGCGCGGCATGATCGCCCTGCTGGCGGTGACGGTGGTGCTCAGCATCAGTTTGCTCATCTGCGCGCTGCTGCTGCGACAGGCGGTGGTGGACGGGCAGGCAGCGCCGGGATGGATGCACTGGCTGAAGCTGCTGGCGCAGTCGCAGCAGAGTTATCTGAAGCTGGAACTCTATGACAACGTGACCTTCGCGCGCGACACGAGCCTGCTGGCGGCGCGGCAACTGGCGGTGGCGGCGGCGCTGTTGCTGGCGGGCGCGGGACTGGCGGCGCTGCGTCACTGCTCCCGCCGCTGGGCGGTGGTCATGGCGTGCGTGGCGCTGCTGGAGTTGACATGGTTCGCCAGTCGACACACGCGGGTGATGTCGCTGGATGACGGCTGGCCCCGTGACTTGCCGCGCCGGCTTGCCCAGTTGCCGCCCGACGCGCGAGTGCTCAACCTGTTTCGCCCCAATGTCGCCATGTCGCTGGGTACGCTGGATGTGTGGGGTTACGACCCACTGGTGGCGCAGCGCTACGCCCAGTTGGTGGGGATGACGCAGGGCGTGGACCCGGACCATGCGACCTATGCGGTGCGCTTTGAGCGCGTGCATCCGCTGCTGCAACTGCTGCGATGTCACGCCATCCTGGGCTTGAACGAGCAAGGCGGCTTGCGGGTGGCGGCGATGGCGGATCCCTTGCCGCGTTTTCTGCTGGTGGACCATTGTGAAGTACTGACCAACCGGGATGACATTTTGCGCACGCTGACCGCCCATGACTTTGCGCCGCGCCAGCGGGTGATTCTCGAACAGCAGCCGAACCCGGCTCCGGTCGCGGGCGCCGAGGGCACGGTGCGCGTGCTGGAGGAATCGACCGACCAGGTGACGCTGGAAGTGCAGACCTCGGCGCCGACGGTGTTGCTGATGACCGACAGCTATGATCCGGGCTGGCGGGCGACGGCGCTACCGGGTTCGGTGCAGGTACGCTATGACGTGCTGCCGGGCGATTACGCGTTGCGGGCGGTTCCGCTGCAAGCCGGGCGGCATTTGTTGCGCATGACGTATCAGCCGCGCTGTTGGACCTGGGCGTGGGGCCTGAGCGTGACGGGCCTGCTGCTGTGGTTGGCGCTGGGCGCCGGGGTGATGCTGGCTGCGCGACGGCCGGGGCGGTAGAGTTTGCCAGGCGCAGTTCTTCGTCACATAGCCCCGGGTCAATGACCCGGGGCTAAATTGATTCGTGGCCATGGTGGTCGGTCGCGGTGGGTAATCGGTTGCGGTTGATGGGAGAGCCGATGCGACCAAGTGTGCTGGTGGTGCCGTGCTACAACGAGGAACGTCGGCTCGATGGGCCGGCGTTGCTGGCGTTTGCCCAGACGCAGAGCGAGATCGGCCTGCTGTTCGTGAACGACGGCAGCACCGACCAGACCGCAGCTGTGTTGACGCACTTGTGTGCCCAGAGCCATGGCGTGGCGGAGGCCTTGCTGCTCGAACGCAACGGCGGCAAAGCGGAAGCAGTGCGGCAAGGCGTGCTGCGAGCCTTCGCGCAAGGAGCGCAGCAGGTGGGTTACTGGGATGCCGACCTGGCGGCGCCACTGGATCAGGCCCCGCGTTTGCTGGAGGTGTTGCGCGAGCGCCCGGAAGTGGAAGTGGCGATCGGCTCGCGCGTGATGCTGGCGGGGCGGCAGATCGAGCGTAAGCCATTGCGCCACTACCTCGGCCGCGCCAGTGTGACGCTGGTGGACCTGCTGGTGGGGATGCCGATCATGGATACCCAGTGCGGGGCGAAGTTTTTACGCAGCTCGCCCGCCGTGATGCAGGCATTTGCTCAACCCTTCACCGCCGGGTGGTTGTTTGACGTGGAGCTGTTGTGTCGGCTGCGGCAGATCACCGGCCGACCGGTGCAGGAGCTGGCGTACGAAGTGCCGCTGGACCAGTGGTGCGACGTCGGGGCGTCCAAGATTCGCGGCAGCTCCTATCTGCGTTCGCTGGGCGATCTGCTGCGGATTCGTCGGCAGTATGGGCGCACGCGCCGGTCGCGCTGACGGCAGCGCGCAGCGATACCATGTGCCGCCAGCATTGGTCCACACCCGCCCATAGGAAGCCGTCCATGCCACGCACGCCGTTTCGCCTTGGTTATGTCGACAACGACCTCAACAACTTTCACGCCAAGATTTACCTGTCCCTGCTGCGCGGCGAACTCGCCACGCGCGGCTTCACCATCGCCGGCTGCTTCGGTTTGCTGACCGAACCATGCCGGGCGTGGGCGGCCGCGAACGACGTGCCGTATTTCGCCGACGCCCAGGAACTTGATGCCCACGTGGATGGCTACCTCGTGCTGGCGCCGGGCCATCCAGAACTGCATCTGGAATTGTTCGAGCGCGTCGCGGGCTTCGGCAAGCCGGTGTTCGTGGACAAGCCTTCCGCGCAGGATGCCGCGACGCTGGAGCGCCTGTTCGCGCTGGCGGATGAACGCGGCGTGGCGGTGCAATCCAGCTCCGCGCTGCGCTGCACGGCAATTCAGCAGCGCGTACGCGAAGTCGGCGCGGATCAACTGCAGCACGTGGTCGCGTGGGGCGGCGGCCGCAGCTTTGAGGAATATGGCATCCATCCCACGGAACTGGCGGTCAGTTGCTTAGGCGGCCAGGCGCAGCGCGTGGCGTGCCGGCGCAACGGGGACTTCACCCAACTACTGGTGGATTTCGCGGACGGGCGCACCGCGGTGATCAACGTGGCGTGCAACCGCCCGACGCCGTTCGCCGCGACGCTGGTGTTCGCCAAATCCACCGAGCATCTGGTGGTGGACAACAACGTGTTGTTCCGGGATGCCGCCGGGGCGATTCTGGACTTTTTCGCCGCCGGGCAAGCGCAGATTGACCGCCGGGAAACGCTGGCGATTCGCCGGATTCTCGATGCGGCGGAGCCGGCGCTGGCGCGGGGTGGGTGGATCAACCTGTGAATTGCTGCGCGGTGCGCGAGGCTACTTATCCTGATCGCCGCGGTACATCGTCTGCGGCATCCAGATGCCGGCAACCGGCTCATCATGCTGCGGGCCGCCGCGGTACTTGCCCATCAGCACTTCCGGGCCGCGGGCGCGATTGAGGTTGTCGTGGTCGGCATCGGGATAGGCGAACTGCCAGTTGCGCATCGCCAAACCCAACATGCCCACGCCTTGCTCGCGCGGGATGGGCAGCGCCATTTCCTGGGTGAGATGTTTCTGCGCCGCCAGCGGGTTCCATGCGCTGGCGCTGCCGTGGTACATACTGAGCATGCGCCCGGCGATGTCGTTGGTGCCCCATTGCATGACTTCCACACCCAGACAGTTGGGATAGTCCAGGCTCTTGACGCCCCAGTGCATGGTGGCTTCAACCGCGCCGAATTCGTGGATGCCGCCGTTGCCGCCGCCGCTGATGAAGGGGCTGCGCATCTGGCCCCGCTCATTGAAGCGTTTCAGGTCGCGCACCCAGTGCCGCAGCAATTGCTGATGCACGCCTTCCTCGGTGGCGTAATGCCAGGGCAGCATGACTACGTTGTCGCGCAGCTCGGCGGGGACGTGGACATCGGGATGCTTGATGCCGCCGCCCCAGAGGAGCATGCGGAACTGTTTGCCGTGGGCTTGCGTGCGCTGGGTCAGCAGGCGATGAATCTGGCTGACGAGGGTTTGCCGATTGAATTGCTGGGGATCCGCGCCGGGCAGCAGGCGCCAGTTGGCTTCGTCGAGTCCGACATGGAAATCGCTGCCATCGGGGAGCACGGCCGCCCACTGGTCGTAGATTTTTTCCAGCAGTTCCAGCCACGCGGGGCCGATGCCGAAGCTGTGCCCGTAGCCGTGGGGCCGGGTGGCGCCGTACACCTCGGGGTAGTGTTGCAGGATGGCGCCGGCGTGACCCCAGCTTTCGATTTCCACCATGGTTTTGAGGCGATATTGCTGGGCGTAGCGGCGCAGCGCATCGACGTCGGCGAGCGTGAGCGGGTGCGGATGCTCACGGCCCAGCGGCAGGCCGTCGTAGCGGATGCTGTTGAGTTCGTTGTCGCAGACGTGCAGATGGACGCCGTTGTACTTGAGCCGGGCGAGCAGGCGGATGATCTGCTGCAGGTAGGGCAGGGGGAACAGGCCGCGCCCCAGATCGAGCATGAACCAGCGCTCGGCATGGTCGGGCCAGTCGTGGATGACGCCTTGCTGAACGACGCCCGCGCGGCGTTCGATGGCGAGCAGTTGCGTGAGCGTCTGCACGCCGTGAAACAGCGCGGCATCGGTCTCCGCATCCAGACTGATGCGCTGGGCATCCACCAGCAAGCGATACCCGCCCGGCGGCAGCAAACCCGCCTGCTCATCGCGCGGCGAATGCAGACCCAGCACGATACCCGCACTGCTGGCGTCATCCACCCGGCGCACCGGGCGCTTGAGCATCGTGCTCGCGTCGTCGCGCAGCAGCGTCCACAGTGGATCGTCGTCAGCGATGGCAGCAGGCACAAAAACCGTGATTTCTTCGGGCAAAACCAAGCGCGCCGCCAGCTTGCGCCAGCGCTGGGGGGGAGGCATCAGAATGCTGTCAAACACGAAACTGACTCCTGCATGTGGTGGAGGTTGGTTTTCACTTAGCCCCAGGCGACTCGCCGGGGGCTGAATGTTGATGGCGCCAGGGGGGGCAAGCAGCACGCCATTGCACTGGTCCTCAGTGATAGCTCGACAGATCGGGGTGTGGATACGCAACTGGATCGAACCATTGCCCGGCAGTCAGGCTGATCCATGGCGAAAAGCCCGTCAGGTCCACCGGGCGATGCCAGTCGCCGCTGTCGGGCAGCACCACGGTGTACAGCCGCTGTGGGTCCAGCCCCTGGGCGCGACAGGGATCGCCCCAGGGCACACTCACGGCATAGCGCATCGGGTTCTTCCCGACGGTGAATGGCTTGTCCTGCGTGACGACGCTGGCGCCCACGGCTTTACCGGCATCATCCAGCAGCACCGTGCGCCCCTGGATGTACATCGCCAGCGGAAAACTGATGGAAACCGCTTCCGCCGAGCGCGGGCGCACGACGAATTGCCCGCCATGAATGCCCGAGACAAACGCCCGCCGGCCGTCGCCCGCCCAGTGCACCACCTTGCCGGTGGAACTGGTCAGATGCACGGTGGCGGAGTAGTTCTCCTTGCCTGCGACGCGCAGCTCCAGCAGATAGACGCCATGCTGTCCATCAGAGGGAATGGTCAGCCGCAGCGGCTCGCCTTCATAGCTGACGGTGCGTTTGGACAGGTCGTGCGTCTGTTCCAGCGCGGCCGAACCATCCGGCCGGAGCACGCGCACGGTGCAGGTGGCTGGCCGATCAACAAACGCCAGTTGCAGGGTCAGCTCGGCGTCCTGATCTTCCAGAACCGCCGCCACATGCATGAAGTTGCTGTAACCCTCCAACCGCTGGTCCTGCGGCACGGTGAAATTGCTGAACACGCCGGCCATGGGCATGAACGCCTGCGCGTCGCGCGGCTGACCGGCGGCCTGCAGCGCGGCGAGCGTGATTGGCCAATCGCGCAGTGCCGGGCCCGCTTCGTGCGCGGGAATGCTGTTGAGGCCCTGCCATGGACCGGGATCGGTGACCACGGTTTGCGCCAGCGTGTTCATCACGCGCTGGGCGCTGTCGCGCCACTGCGCCTGATTGGCATGCTGCGCCACCAGCACCGCCGACCACGGCGACATCGGCCCGCTGACCGCGCCGGTGGGCCCGGGATGCTGTGAATCCCCGAGGAAATTGACCCATTTGGTCAGCATGGGGCCGACGCGTTCCCAGCCGAACACCCGCACGGCAATGCACAGCGGCTCGTCGAGATAGTGGTTGGTTTTCACATGCGGGAAGTTGCCGCTGTCGAATTGCGCCTGCCGCATCAGTTCCAGCACTTCATCCGCCAGGCCCAGCAGGCGCTGATCCCACGTCGCTTCGTACAGCACGCACAGGTTCTTGAGCATGACATACAGATGCCTCCCGGCGTTGGCGCGCGGATCGTCGTGGAAGTGTTTCATCCAGCCGTCGCGCGCCTGCCAGCGGGCGAGGGCTTCGGCGTGTTCGAGCATGACGTCGTGGGCGCGCTCGTAGCCGGTCATGTACCAGGCGTAGGGCAGGTATTCCGAGTCGATGAAGAAGGTGAACACCTGCGGGCCATAGCCCCAGTGCAGTGCGGAGTAGTGGTACTGACCGCCGCGGAGCTTGTAGTCGTTGGGGTCGCGTTCCCAGCCGGGGATGTGGCAGATGTCGACGTCCATGCAATGCCGGCTGTTGGCTTCGCCGTTCTCCCAGTACTGGCGTTCGCCGCTGCGCAGCCAGAGCGCCCAGGGCAGGATGGACCAGCCTTTGCCGTGGTTCATCCAGTAGCGGTAGATGGCAAAGCCGTTGTAGGTCCAGGTCCATTGCAGGTCGCCCCAGTTCCACACGCCGTAGTCGCCATAGGCCTGGTCCTGACGGGTGTAGAAACCAAACGCGCTGCGCAGGGCGGTTTCAATTTCACCATGCCTGGCGTCATCGACCGGGGCAGCGGGGGAAGGCAACTGCGCCTGCACGGCAAAGGCGGGGTCGGCAAAACCGAGCACCGGATGCTGCGCCAGCGTGTTGAGCTGGGCGGGAGTGGCGTCGGGATCGTGGGAGAGCAGGATTTCCCAGGTGCGGGCGACGCCGCGTGGTGAAATATGCGGGCGCGCCTCCTTGCCGTTCCACACCACGTCGTTGCCGGGCACGCCTTCGCGGAAGATGCGCAGGTTCCAGACGTCGATGTTGCTCTGGACCGCCGGGACTGCGACGTCTTCCGCGCGGAGACTCATGGGTGAAGTGGGGCCGATCAGGCGAATGCCCAGTTGGCCGGTGGTGGAGCCGTGCAGTTGTGTGGGATATTGCTGCCACGGCCAGCGCAGCGCCAGCAGTTGCCGCGTGTTGCCGTGGTCGGCGGCAATCCAGCCATCGAGGTGTTCACCCGTCGCGCTGCCGGTGACCTGGTTCCAATCCGTTTGCTGCAGCGCCAGTACTTTGCTGGTGGCGGTGATGGTCTGGCCATCGACACCTGCATGGAGCGTGAACGCACCATTCCGTTCAGGGGTCAGGAAAGTGACTTCCGCGATGGTGCTTTCCGGGCCGCGGAGCCAGATCATGGTGTGGTACAGGCGGGCGGTGGCGGAGCCGGCGTACAGCCGCAGGCGGGTGATGTGCTCGGCGATGGGCTCGCCGGCGGCATCCACATAATGCCCGGTCCATTTGAGCACGGTGCGCACCGGGCCATGGCGTTCCACTTCCACCTTGCTGGTGGCAGTGTCGAGGCTGGCGCGGAAGATTTCATTCGCGCCGGTGCGCAGCAGGAAATCGCCGACGCTGCCGCCGTCGCGGCCGAGGGTGAAGCGGCCGGCTCCGGTGTCCACGGTGACCTGCTGTTCTGATTGCTCGGTGATATGCAAGGCGGGGGTGTCATCCGGCTGCACCTGCGCGCCGAAGCTGAGCGTCAGCGGCTGGGCTTGCCCGTTGACGATGTCGGCGAAGCAGTCGATCAGCAGCCAGCGCACAAATGGGCTGTCAGGCGTCCAGCGGGCGGTGACTTCAAACTGTCCCGGCGCGACGCTGCCGTCGGCGCGGGTGAGGCGCAGGTGATCGCTGACGCGCAGCACGCCTTCGGGGAACGGCACGCCGAAGGTGACGGGTTGGCGTCCGGTGTATAGCTCCAGGCCGGCCGGGACGTCAAAGCGAATCGCCACGTTCCCGGCATGGGCGGATTGGCAGAGCAGCAGGGCGGTCAGACTAACCGCGACACAGGTAGCTTTGGTCATGAGTGAAACTCCGAAGTGCGTGTCCCCGGGCGGAGCCCGGGGCTAACGGTGCGGAAAACGCCACCTTCCGTTAGCCCCCGGCTCTGCCGGGGGATTTTTGCTGCGGCGCGGGGGGGCGCAAAAAACCATTCCTTACATTTCCGCCTCGGCGACGATGGTGTTCACCTCCGCGCGGACCGTGCAAGCGGCGTCCTCCGCGCGCGGGGTGAACAGCAGACCAAAGCGAATCGAACTGGCGCGGCCGGCGTGGGCGGCGTCCGGGGAATAAGGCTCGACCACCACCTCGAATTCGCGCACGCCCGGCTCATCGAGCACCACCGTCAGGTTCGCCGGCAGGTGATCGCCTTCCTCATACCGCCACAGGTTGCCCAGGTACACGTTCAGCACGCCGCGCTGACCTTCCACGCGCAGCTTGAATTTCAGGAGCGAACGCGCCGGCAGTTTGGGTTGATACGGAATCAGGCTGAACGCCCAGTGCTGTTCGTAGTTCCCCGCCTGATTGCCCTCGGCGATGATCGGCGTGGGTTCGAGCTTGCGCGCCGTCAGCACGTTCTGTTCCACCTGCACCCGCATCGGCTCGAACATGTGTTGCACCGACTCACCCGCCCAGTACCAGCCCTTGTCCAGAGCCTCCGGGCGGGCGGGGACGGGCGAGCGCAGCCGGGCGGTCGCCAGCGGGCGCATGCCGTCGGGCAGGGTCGCAGCGTCCTGGTCGCTGAAATTGTCCGTCGCGCGCAGCCGCAGCAGGGCGGTGAGCATGGCTGAGTAAATTTCATGATCCAGGGTGGCGTAGGCTTCGAGGTCCTGCTTGGTGCCCCCGCCTTCGGTCCATTGGGGATGGTTGCCGATGACTGCCTGAAGCTCGTCCATGCGCTGTCGCAGCCCGCGCACCTGGGTGAACAGTTGGCGCACGCCGGCCGGGTCGTCGGTGGTCGCCTGGGCGAACGCCTGCTGCACCAGGTGGTAGACCTTCGCCTGGGTGTGGCTCAGGTCAAAATGGGTGCGCAGCATGGTCAGCCGCGCGCGCTGCGGCTGCGTCTGCACCAATTCGGCGGCGCGTTGGAGATGCTGCTCGGCGGCATTGAACACGCTGGCGGGCATCCGGCCGAACTGCGCGCTGGTGCTGCGCCACACGCTCATGTCGCAAAGCTGGGCGGGGTCGTCGCCGCGGTTTTCCGCCAGATAATCCCACTGTTTGGCCCAAAGCTGGTAGTAATCGCGCACCGCATCGCCGGCGGGGCCGAACCCGGCCGCGCACCAGTGCGCCAGCGCCGCGTCGAGGTCCAGGTTCAGGTTCCAGAGCATTTTGCTCAGCACATAAACCTTGGGCGCGTCGAACGCCCACAGCGGGCCGATCTCCGCGCGGAAGCTGCGGACGGACGCGCGACGGTACACCTGAGCGTTGTGCTTGAGCGCCGCCAGCGGGAAGCTGGGCAGGTAGAACCCCATGCCGAAGGCGTACTCATAGCGTCCCAGATTCTGGGCGTGCTTCGACCACAACGTCAGGGCGCTGGGACCACTGACCATGCACAGCACATTGGCGGGCAGGCGCAGGTCATCGGCGGGATAGCGCACATCGCCATAGACCAGCACCCCCAGCAGATGCGGCGGATAACGGTCCTTGAGTGCATCGGCAACCTGGCTGACGAACTGGTAATAGCTCGCCGGCCAGCCGATGGCTTTGCAGGCAGCACACTGGCACTGCACGCGCCGACCGTCGTTGATGCCCAGCGAGTAGCAGAACTCGCCGCCGTCGAAAGCCGCCTTCGCCTTGGCAATGGCGATTTCCACCGCCCGGGGATGGGTGTAGCAGGGATGCCAGGACTGGAAGCTGCGCTGGTCTTTGCCGTGCTGCGCCGGGGGCACGAAGCGCGAGCCGTCGTCGAGCATGGGCATCAGTTCGGGATGCTCGCGCTGCGTTTCCTCCACCGGGAAGATGTTGATCATGTTGTGCGAGGGGCTGGCGAGGAAATGCAGGCGCAGGCTTTTGAAGTAGTCCTCGGCTTCAAAGAAGTAGCGCTGGTCCATCAGCGGGGACTTGCCGAATTTTTGTCGAAACGCCAGGCGGTCGGCGGAGTTGCCGTAGCGCAGGCCGGTGTACAGGCGACTGCTGATCATGGGGACGATCCGGCGGGAGCCGGGGGAGAGCTCAAACCGGCGCGACTCAGGCAGCGCGAGCCCCAGTTCACCGGGAAAGAGCCAGGTCATGCCCAGTTCCTGCTCCAGGAAATCCATCACGCCGTAGCAGGTTGCCAGCACGGTGGCGCCGTGGATGGTGATGCGGGGCTGAGCGCCGTCGGCAATGGTGATGACGCACGCGTCGATGGCGGAAGGGTCATTGCCCTCCAACCGCGGCAGGTCATGCCAAACCAGGGCGTCGGCTTGCAGCACCAGTTGCACAGGCGGCGCCGCGTTGCCGACGGGAGCCGCGGCATCACGGTACAGCAGCGCCAGGTTGCGCCGCAGCAGGTCCTCAGCGAGGATCAATTCCTCGGCAGCCGGACCCTGACGCTCAATCGTCACCGCTGCGGGGCGGTCGATCACCACGGCCGCGCGACTGACGGCTGCTGCCATGCTGATGAGCACCAGTGCGATGCGCGCCAGGCCTGCGACAGATGAGTGAAACGTATGGCACCTGGACATGGAACATCCTTTGCAGTGGCGGTCAAGGGTTGGGCCGGGACGGGTTTCAACGGGCGGTGCTGGTGGTGCTGCCGATGCGCAGTTGGCCGGGCACGCGCACCCAGCGGGGCAGGGTCACGCCGTCGCGGGCGACCTGCGCCAGCAGATTCACCGCGGCCTGGCCCAGCCCGGCGCGATCGACCACCAGCGTGGTCAAGTCCTGCCGGGGGTCCTGATGATTGATCCAGCCGTCAAACCCGCTGACGCTCAATTGCTGGGGCACTTTTACGCCCCGCTGCTGGGCGAATTCCTGAAAGCGTGCCGCCGGGCCATCCTGGGTGAACATCACCGCCGTGGCGCGGTGGTTTTCAATCGACCGCAGCAATTCCTCGCCCGTCTGCCCATGGACCACCTCGGCGACGATTTCCAGTTGCCGGGTGAAGAAGTGGAACGCCGCCTCGCGTTCGTTTTCGTTGGTGGGATTGGGCGAGTACGGATCGCGCGTCGCCAGCAGCACCCGGCGATGGCCCAGCTCATTGAGATGCGCCAGCAACTGGGCGATGCCCGCAAAATTGTCGGTCAGCACGCTGTGGGCGAAGGACAGCGCGGAGTCCACCATCACCCCGCGGAACTGGCGGTCTTCAAACAGGTGCAGCATGCGGTAGGGATAGCTGGGAGCGAAGAAGATCAGACCGTTGCTCGGATCCGGGCGCACGGAGAGATCGACATGGAAGGGCGAGCCGCCGTCGGGAATGACCTGCACGTTGAATTGCAGCCCCAGGGCCTCGGCGTGCTGTTCGACGGCATCCCAGATCTGGGCGATGAACGAGCGGGTGTTGCGGACATCGGCATTGATGGTCATGAGGGTGACGGTGCGCAGGGGCGTCTGTCGCGCGGACAGGCCGCGCTTGCGGGGAGCGGGGGTGGTCTGGCGGGCGACGAACGTGCCTTTGCCGCGCACGCTGTGGACGAGTCCCTGGGCCTGCAATTCCGCGACGGCGCGTTTGGTGGTGATGACGCTGACGCCATAGCGCTCGGCGAGCTTGCCCAGCGGGGGGACCTGGTCGCCTGCCGCCAGTCGGCCGGTGCGGATCATCTCGCGCAGATCGTCGACAATGCCTTGATACAGATGGACCGGAGTGCTGGGATTGACGCTCATCAGGATTCTCCCGGGAAGTTTGGGCCGTTGGTCGGGCTGGTCCGCAAGGTTCGGAGGGGGTGAGAAAAAAAGGATTGAAATTGTATAGTTAGCATATAGAATATTCGTGCAGGGTCAACGAGAATATGCGACCTTGGGCCAGACCAATCCGCTTGGTCGCCTATGCTTGGACGATGAAATCACAGGAGAGTGGGCATGCCAACTCAGCAGCGTCGCACCGCGTTCACGCTCATCGAACTGCTGGTGGTCATCAGCATCATTTCGCTGCTCATGGCGATTCTGCTGCCGGCGCTGGGCCAGGCGCGCAGGTCGTCGTACAAGATTCAGTGCGGGAGCAACCTGCGGCAGTTGCAGATCGCCCATGCCGCGTACACCGTCGACAATCAGGAGATCATCATTCCTTCGGAACTGTATGGTCTGGGCAGCAACGCCTGGGCCATGACCGGCTGGATTACGTCCGACACCGCGGTCACCTTCGGTTTGAACAACGGCCATTACTTCCCTGGACGCTGGCCCCTGCTGACGCGTTGTCCGGAAAATCCCCTGGAGCCGCTGGTGCTGGGCGTGCCCACGCAATACATGGCCAACCGCAATATCTCCACCAATCAAATCAACCATCCCACGCTCGGCAGCAGTCGGAAAGTCGTCAAAACCACCGAGATCACCCGCCAGCCCAGCAGGCTCATCAGCATTGCCGACGCCGGCGATGACACCGCGACCGTCACCCTCTACTCCTGGTATCCCTTCGGCACGCCCGGCACGGTCGTGAAAGCCAATCATTACACCGAGTATCGCGTCAATGAGACCGGCTACTGGCATCTGAGCAGCACGGCGAACGTCGTCGCCCTGGACGGCCATGTCGCCACCGTCACGCTGGCGGACGCCCAGCCTTCCGCTCCCGCCAACATCACCTGGTGGCAGCACTTCGAACTGGCGAACCTCAGCTACGCCAAGAACTGAACATGCAGTAGTGGTCCAGCGCCCGCCGCCGCGGCTGCGCCAGGGCAGCCCGTGCCGACTTTTCCTGCCGCAACCCCTACAATGCCGCCCGGTCCCCGGAAAGCTCCGGGAATGACTTCCAGGTCAACGTGCCCGCCGGCGGTCGCCCGCAACCGACCGCCAGGCTTTCGATCGGAATGCTGTGTTGCGCAATCTCCTGCTCATTCAAACCGACGCTCAACATCACCTTTGGCTGAGTTGCCGCGGTGCCCCCGGCTTGCGCACGCCGGCGCTGGATCGCCTGGCGCGGGAGGCGGCGGTGTTCACCAATGCCTTTACCTGTTCGGGCGTGTGCGTGCCGTCGCGCGTGAGCCTGATGTCGGGTCGCTACCCCATCGGCCACGGCGTGATGAACAACAACGTCCCGCGTCGCCCCGCCGGCGAACCCTGGCTCGGGCATTTGCTGCAACAGGCGGGCATCGCCACCGGATACTTCGGCAAAACGCATTTCGCCGGCGACGACCGCAACCTCGCCGGCGAAGGCTGGGCGACCTCCTTCACCAAGCATGAGTACAACGCCTATCTCGCCGCACAGGGACTGAAGATTCACTATCCCGAAGGACGCGACATCGAGCGTTTTCCCGTGCGCTTCTGGACCATCGGCACTTCGCGCATCCCTTCCGAGCATTACTTTGAAAATGTCATCGCCCGTCAGGCGCAGCAGTTCATTGCCGCGCATCATGACCAGCCGTTCGCGTGCTATGTGAGCCATGTCGCCCCGCATGGGCCCTTCACCCCGCCCGCGCCGTACGACCGCATGTACGACCCGGCCGACATGGTGCTGCCCCCGCGCTCCCCGGACGAACTGGCGGGCAAACCCACCGCCACGCAAGCCTGGCTGCGGCAGAACGCCAAGTATCTCAATGACGAGGAGCTGCGCATCTGGCTGGCGGCGGTGTATGGTCTGGTCACCCTGATCGACGACAACGTCGGCTCCCTGCTGCGCACGCTCGATGAACACAACCTCCGGCAAAACACGCTGGTCGTCTTCCTGTCCGACCACGGCGACTTCGCCGGCCGGTATGGCGCGCTGGGCAAGAGCTGGACGCTGACGGATGATCTGGTGCGCATTCCGTTGTTCATCGCCGATCCACACAGCACGCTCGCGCCCGGCGGCGATCCGCACTTGCCGCGCCGGGTGGATGAACTGGTGCAGTCGATCGATGTGCATCACACCATTCTCGACTGGTTCGGCATCGAAGCGTCGAGTCATCAGCATGGGCGCAGTCTGCTGCCGTGCTTGCGCGGACAGGCGCATGAGCCGCGCGATTGCGTGTTCGCCTGCGATCAGGCGCAGTACAGCGGCGGCAAGTTGCACTTGAGCATGGCGCGGACGCAACGCTGGAAGTATGTCGCCGCCCACACCGGCGAGGATGAGCTCTACGACCTGCACGCCGACCCGCTGGAAAATCACAACCGCATCCATGACCCCGCCTGCGCCGGCATCCGCGCGGAGCTGAGCGCCCGGCTGCTGCGCTGGCATCTCGAACACAGCGGCCAGTTCCATCGCCCCGAAACGGCGGCGTACTGGGAAGACGAAACGCTGTTCTATGACGAAACCCGCTTCTGCGGCGTGCGCCTCAATCCCACCCGCGGCGGCGCGCCCACGCTGTAACCCCCGGCTCTCCCGCAGGTCGGCTTCCTGGTGTTTACACCTTTCACCAGCGTCTCACGGCAGTGAAAGCGAGTGCTCCAGCCGAAACGTCTCCGGTCCGTCGGTCACTGCCATCACTCCCTCTGGATTCGGTCATCAACACAGCTGCGGTCGGCGCTTGTGCTCAGGGAATCGGCGCCGATTTCGCAGCGCGGGTGGCGATATTTTTGATTGGCGCTCAGATTTCGCAAATACCTGTAATGGAACGGATTAAAATCGTGTTGCAATTGATATAATATGTTTTTATAATACAATCATGCAGGGAGCAATGCTTGATTCATCGAAGCCCCCGCTGGCGTACCAGCAGATCAAGCGTCAGCTGAGTCAGCGGTTCGAGACGCACTGGCCTCCGGGGTCGCGTTTGCCGTCGATTCCGCAGTTGGCGCGGATGCTCAATGCCGGGCAAACCAACACACATCGGGCGGTGCAGGAGTTGGTGGCGGAAGGTTGCCTGGTGTCCCGGCGGGGGGCGGGCACTTATGTCGCTCCGGTTGACGGTGCGGCGGTGGCGGTAGTCGACGCCCCGATTCGCCCGCTGCTGGGCAAGCGGGTCATCATCTGTCACGCCCAGGCTCATCCCGGGCCGATGGTTGCGGCGATGTTGGCGCAGGCGTCCGAGTGTCTCGAGGCGCTCGGGGCGCATGTGGCTCGACGGGCGCTGGACCTGGAGCAAGTCGATGGCCAGGCGCCAGCCGACTGCGATGCGGTGGTGGTGATCAATCCGAACTCGACGCCGGCGCTGCGGTTTGCGGAGCATCAGTTGTTGACGGTGATCGCCACGGGCGCCGGGGCGACGGTGGCGGCGCCGGGTGGTTATGACGTGGTCGGGGTGGATCAGGAACAAGGCGGCTACCTGGCGGGTGAAGCGGCGCGGGCGGCGGGGTGTCAACAGCCCTGCTTCGTCGGGGTGCACCACCACGAACTGGAGCCCTTTGACCGCACCGGCATGATGCGTCTGCAGGGGTTCGAGCAGGGGCTGGGCCGCGCGGTTCCTGCCGTCCATCTGATTCAGCGCGAGCACTATGGCCCGGGCAATGGGGCGGAGGCGGCCCGGACGTTTTTTGCTTTGGATCCCCGGCCGGATGTGGTCTTCTGTGCGTCGGATGAACTGGCGGTGGGTTTCGCGCTGGGGGCATCGGCCTTAGGCCTGCATGCGGGGCGTGATTTTCGGCTGATTGGATTTGACCGTCAGCAACTGGGTCACGAATTGACGGATCGCGCATTGACCACGGTGGCGGTGCCGGCCCAGGAAATGGGTCGCCGCGCCGCGGACATGCTGCTGAGCCGTTTTGCGCAACCGGATCAACCGGTGCGTCGGCTTTCGCTGGGATGCCAACTGGTTGTGGGTGACACTTGAACTAACTGAAGGGACGCCCGATGAAACGCCGCGCCTTTACGCTGATCGAACTGCTGGTGGTCATTTCGATCATTTCGCTGCTGATTTCCATTCTGCTGCCGGCGTTGGCGGGGGCGCGTCAAGCCGCGCGCCGCACCACGTGTCTGAGCAACCTGCGGCAGTGGGGGGTGATCCTGTTCACTTATGGACAGGATCACAAGGACCGCACCGCGCGGGTCGACACCTGGCCGATGTATTTCTACCACGGCGGGTCGCACCTGAATCTGGGGCGGTATTACGCGCAGAGCTACGCGACCGATCCGAACATGCTCTTCTGTCCGGATGCCGCCCAGGGATGGGGCAGCATTCAACCCAGCGGCAGGGGTTGGAGCAAAGCCGACTTCGCCATTCTGTGGCCCAATCCATTCCAGTCCGCCTATGCCGCCGGCTCCTATGAGCCGCGCACCTGTTCAGCGCCGTATGACGCGACGGCGCCGGTCAACGCCGACAACTGGGCGTGGTCCAGCAGCGATTCCACCCCGCGCACGCAGCATCTGGGGCGGGTCAACTCCGATACGGCGTTGATCGCCGACGTCTTCCATTTCGCCGCCTCCTTCGGCACCATCGGTCACAACTACGCCTGGCAACGGGTGTTCGGCGATGGTTCCGCCGGGCTGCGCGATTACCGCGACACCGCCTTCCCCACCGTCGACTGGTACGGCAGCGCTTCGGCGTGGACCGATTACCTCGACCGCTGACCCTTTGGTCGAAGGACCCAAGCCTCATGGCTCGTTCCCGCAATGGCGTCAAGTTGGCGGTGGCGGCGGCGCTGCTGCTGGCGACGCTGGTCATCATCCTGATCACGCGCTCCGGCGGCGGTGAGTCGGCCCTGGGTTCGGTGTACTACTACGACCTGACGACCGGGGCGCTGTATGCAGCCGCAGCGAAACCCTCGGACGACCAGACACGCGGCGTGCGGGCCTATGTCTATGGCTGCGGCGACTGCACCGCTCAGTCACGCCGCATCGGCTACCTGACCTCGGTCTCCGCCGAAGCGCAGGCCATGATGCGCCGACCGCTGGAGCAGGTGGATTCAGCCGTGATCGAACGCGGCCGCTTGATCGCAACGCCGCCGTCAACCCCGGGCGGGGAAATTCACTGGGTCGCCCAGAACACCCCGGCAGGCCTGGAAATCCGCCGCACCGCAACTGCCGACTGCCGAGATGAATCCCCAGTCGAATGCCGCCCCTGACCTGATCCGCCACGACGGATGAATCCCCTGTGTTTTTTGCTTGAGAGGCTGGGCCATGAAGTTTGTGCTTGCCGCGGTGCTGTTGTTTTTGGCTGTGCCCGCCACTGCCGGGGTCATTGCCATTCACACCAGCGCGGACACGCGCCCTGAGGTCACGCCCGCGGCAGTGACCTGCGGCGTGCCATTTCCCCGCGACACCTACCACCCGGGCCAACCCCTGCGCCTGCTGGACGACGCCGGCGCGCCCCAGCCGATGCAGGCCCGCGTCACCGCCACCTGGGACCCCGAGGGTCGGCAGGGCGTGCGCTGGTTGCTGCTCGATTTCCTGGCGGAACCCGCGCGGACATACACGCTGCACTTGGGTGACCAGCCCGCGCCCGCGTTGCCCGCCTTGGCGTCGGAGGATGACCAGGCGATCCTCATCGACACCGGCGCCATTGCCGGGCGAATCCCCAAGCGCGGCTTTGATCCGTTCAGCGGTTTGACCGTCAACGGCCAACCTATCGTCCAGCCGCCGGGGCAGACCGCCGACAGCCAGTTCAATGGGTTCTATGTCGAACACGAGAAGCTGGGCATCCTGCGCGCCGACCTCGACCCGGACGCCACCGTCGTGCTGGAGGAGAACGGCCCCATCCGCGCCTGCGTCAAAGCCGACGGCTGGTACGTCAATGCCGCCGGGGACCGCTTTGGTCGCTACAGCCTGCGCTTGCACTTTTTCCGGGGCAGCAGTTCCGTGCGGGTGCTGCACACCTTCATCTACACGGGATTGTCGCCTGAAGACCGGGTGGTGGACCTTGGGCTGCAACTGGAGCATTGCGCTGCGTCCTATCCCCAGGGCTACACCGTCTGGGGCACGGAGCCGTTGGATGCCGGACAGGCGACCAGCGGGCACAACCGCCCCGAAACGCCGCATGTCGCGCTGGTGCAGGACAGCTTTGACCGGGATCACCTGGAGTTCAAGCAACTCAACCTCGACACCGGCGAGGTTATGGCGTGGGGAGAAAAGCTCGCCGGCTATCTGCAGTACATCGCCCGGCCGGTGGTGCTTACCGCAGTGCTCAAAGACGCCTGGCAGCAGTATCCCTTCGAGTTTGAACTGGACGACCGCTGCGTACGCCTGCACTTCTGGCCCAAGCATGGCCGGGTCATGGACCTGAGCTGGGACGGCTACTGGTGGTGGCTCACCGAGCGCCAGAAGCGCTATCTCGCCAATCAGAAACAACACAAAGAGCAGGACCTGGACGTCTGGATGCAGCGGCTGCGCGACCGCACCAACGCCACCGGCGCCGCCAAGACCCATGAGCTGTGGCTCAACTGGCGCGACACCAACGATTACTCCCGCCCCAACCCGCCGCCATCCGCCTGGGAGCAGGCGCGGGCGGTCGACCAGCCGCTGCTGGCGCAGGTCGACCCCGTCTGGTCCTGCGCCACCCGCGCCCTGGACTGGTGTCTGCAGGCTCCGCCGGATGCATCCAATTATGACGACGAGCAACGCTACGCCCATGCCTTGCTCAACTTGATGCAGACCGCCGTCGCCCGACGGCATTACTACGGCTTCTGGGACTGGGGCGGCTACCACCAGCATCTGTTCGCCTACCAACCCGGACGCCGCGAGGACGATGGCGGCCTGGGCCTCTGGCACCGCGCCCGGCCCAAGTCGCACTACGGCTGGGGCACCTTCGCCTGGCTCAACGCCTTCCGCGGCGGCGGCCGGTCTTTTCTCCGCTACGCCCAGACTTACACGTTGTATTCCGCGGATCGCGCCCATTGCCATCACACCGCCCATGGCCGCAACGCCGGCGCCGAGTACCACTATGACAACAGTGAAATCCACTGGCTGGGCGGCTGGCGCGGCGCGCCCGGCGGCGATGTGCCTTCCTCCAACCTGCAGCAGAAGGATGATTACCTCTTCGCCTACTGGATGACCGGCGACCGCCGCGCCCTGGATGTGCTGGAGTTGTGGGGTCGGCAGATGATCGAGCAGGGCCACTTCACTGGCGCCTGGATCGACAATCTCGCCCAGATCGCCGACGGCAATCAGAACCGCAACGCCGGGATGGCGCTGCACCGCCTGTGTCTGCTCTATCAGGCCACCTGGGACCAGCGCTATCTCGCCGCCGCCCGTCGCCTCGCCGATGGCTTCGCCCGGATCGACAGCCTCGACAAACTGCGCCACGTGGAAACCTGGGCGGATCATGTCACCCTCTGGCATGCCTCCTCGGGGTGGGTCTACGACGGCTTGTGGCAGTACTGGAACCTCACCGGCGATCCGCGCATCCGTCATACGCTGCTGATCTACTGCCAGCGCGCCGCCGACCACCTCAGCGGCTCGGTGCACGCCGATGAGTTCCGGGTGTTCAGCGCCTTCACCTACGGCTACGAACTGACCCGGGATGAGAAGTACCTGAACCTCGGCAAAGCCTTGTGCAATCGCCTGGTGGGCAACTGGATCAACACCGCGTCATTCCACCCGATTCCCAAGGGCGACAACGTCGTGATGATGCGCTTCGTCGGCGCCATGGCGCAGGCGCCCCAGGCGTGGCGCGACCGGCATTTGCCCACGCACCTCCGCGGCGATTTCCTGGACTACCGCTATGCCCCGCGCCGTGACCGACCCAGCCGCGCCCCCGCCCGATTGCATCTGCTGGAAACCACCGACGGCGACTGGACGCTGGAGATGGTCTTCGACGGCGGCGGCGAAATCGAGATCACCGGACCCGCCGGCCAGGTCGTGCTGCGCCAACAGGTCGATCGCCTCAACGCCACCCGCGTCACGCTCGCCATCCCCCGCGATGGCGTCACCGGCGTCTACACCGTCACCAGCCCCGGCCTGGACCCCGACGTGGATCGGACGCTCAACCATGGGTATTCCCCGCACGCCTTTGTCCTGAACAAGCCGGCGGAGATGAAGCTGGTGGTGGAAATGCCCCAGTCGCTGGCGGTGCAGAATCCGCTGCGTGCCCGGTTCTGCTACTTCCAGGCGCCGGCGCTGCGCGACGACCTGGCGGTGCTGATCAAGCCGGTGCATGGCGCTCAACGGCAGTTTTTCGTGGAACAGGTCGACGGCCCGTGGCGTCAGGTCATGGACGCGCAGCTGCCGGATTCCTCGGGGTGCTACACCATCGCCTTGCCCCGCACCGAGCAACCGCAAATGTACCGCCTCCGCGCCGACACTCCCGCCGACCAGTTCTTCACCGGGACGGAAGGCGCCGGCGAAGCGGTGCTGCTGCGGAATCTGCCGCCTTACGTCAGTGCGACGCCGGAGGAGTGGTTCGCACCGTCGTCACCCCAGTGAAACCCGGATGATCGGCTTTGCGGACGTCGCGCCAGGCCGGAATGACCGAGATGCGCGGTGGAAAGGATGCGCTGATGAAGTTGGTTTGCCCACTGCCCTGTGGGATTCTGCTGTGGATCATGCTCGCGGCTTTCGGGGGGCGTCCGGCGGCGGCGGGGGACTTGTTCACCGCGCTGCAGTTCTATCCCGATCTCTTTGCAGATCACGAGCGGGCGGTGCTGTTTCTCGAGGAAGTGATCGACCAGCCGCCCACGCTCGACGGCGTGCTGACGGACGCCTGCTGGGCGCGCGCCGCCCGGTTTTCCGGCCTGGTGCAACTGGAAAGCGCGCTGCCCGCGCCCGACGAACTGGCGACTGAAGGCTGGGTGGCGCGCGGGGTTGAGGGTTTGTATCTCGCCGTCCAGGCGCGCCGCGCGCCGTTGCCCCCGGCGTGGCATGACGGGTCCGGCCAGGCGGCGCCCGATGATCCCGAACTGGCGGACCAGGGGCTCGACACCTTCGCCCTGCAGTTCAATCCGGACATCAATGACTTCACCCGCTATCGCTTCATCATCGGCAAGGACGGTCAGCGGGCGGCGCTGCGCCATTTCCTCATCCCCCCCTGGAAACCCGAGGGCTGGCAGGCGGCTTACCACGCCACCGCCGACGCCATCACTCTTGAGTGCTTCATTCCCTACCACCTGCTGCGCGCCGCGCCGCCGCAAGCCGGCGATGTCATCGCCTTCAATCTGTATCGCTATGCGACGACCTACATTCCCGTGCCCGGCGGCCCGTATCGCTACCGGATGGGCGAGCATTACGTCTGGCGGTCGGCGCGCTGTCATTCCATGGAAACCGTCGACCATTTCCCCTGGCTCTACTTCGGCAGCCGCGCTGACTATGCGGCCGCGCCGCCCCCGCCGGTGCTGCGGGTTTATCTCGACAAGGCGGCCTATGACTCGCTGGATGAAGCCGGCGAGGCCTACGTGGAAGTGCGCGGCGAAAGCGCCGCCCGAGCTGATTGCACCCTGGCGTTCGAACTGCTCGATGAAGCTGGACAAGTGCGGGCGCAGCGGCGTCCTGAAGTGTTGCGGTCGCCTGACCTTGGACTGGGCTTTCATCCAGCGCAGCTGACGCCCGGTCCGTATCGGCTGCGGGCGACGCTGGCGCGCGCTGGGCAGGTGGTCCAGCGCGGCGAGCGCGCGTTTGTCGTGTTGCCCGCCGCAGCGCCTGCCCCGGCGCCGCCCGAGCACATCAACCTGGTGCTGACTGATCATGCCGATCTGGGCACCGGCTTGCGGGCGATCTCCACCGCCATCCCCTTTCCCCGGGGGCGGATGACCGACGCCGACCTGGCGCATTTGACGCTTGAACGTCGGACCTTGACCCGCGCGCAGCCGGATAATCCCTACGACTTCCGCTGGGAGCCGGTGGATGCCGCCTTTACGCCGCGTAATCGGTGGTATCGCGAAGGTTCGATTCGCTGGTTGGGCGTCGACTTTCAGGCGGACTACTACCGCGGCCGGCAGCGCGCCGTGCTGGACCCGAGCCATGTGTGGTATCCCACCTATCGGTTGAACCTCAAGCGTGCCGCGCCGCCGCCGCCACGGTCCGTGACGCTGACGGAATCCGCCCAGCAGATCGTCATCAACACCGGACCGATGCGGGCGGTGGTGTCCAAAACCGACTTTCGGTTGCTCAGCGCCGCCTGGCTGGACCGCGATGGCGATGGTCAATTCACCGACGATGAGCGCATGATTATCGCCGGGGAGACCGAAGGTCTGAGCTGCGCCGTGAATGAAGGCGGCGATGTGTTCGCCGGCGGCTCGGGCACGCGCGTCTGGGTGCAGGAAGCCAACGCGCTGCGGGCGATCATCGCCGCGCAGGGCGACCACCTGGCGGAGGGACGCCTGGTCGGGCAGCATCTGACCCGCCTGTACTTCGTGCGCGATCAGCCCACGGTCGAGGTGCATCATACTTTCATCATCACCGGCGACACCCGGCAGGAACGCTTGAGCAATGCCGCCCTGCGGCTGGGGGTGCCGGGCGTCAAGCAGTATCAGTTCGCCGCCGCCGACGGGAGCCTTCTCGCCGGTGCGGTGAACCCGGGGCACACCGTCTACCTGTTGCAGCAGGCGCATGACCAGTTTGTCCTGGAGCGGGCGCGCCCCGACCAGGTGGTGGGCGAGGTGCTGCAGCGCGGCGGTCGCACCGCCGGCTGGGCGACCGCGCTGACCGAGCAGGGCGGGGTGCAACTGGTCGGTCGTCGGCTCTGGCAACTGTTCCCGAAAGAGCTGGAAATCGGCGGCGATTTTCTGGCGCTGCACGCCTGGCCGCGCCATGGCCGCACGGTCTTCAGCGAGGCGCAGTTGCTCAGTCCGTTGGGTGTGGCCCAGGCGCGGTTCGCCCATCATGGCCGTTCGATGAATCTCCAGACGCCCGACGCCTGCTACACGGTTATGGGCCGGGCGTTCAGTGATCCATTGCGTCAACGCGGCTACGACCGCACGGTGGCGCCGTACAACGCCGGCTACATCTTCGGCTACGCGCCCGAGGCCTATGCCGCCAATGGTCAGGGACTGGCGCTGACCACCGAATGGTGCGTGCGTCTGCTCACCCCCGCCCAGGCGCAAGCCCCGGAGGAGCAGGCCGACTTCGCCCGGGCGTTCCAGGCGCAGGCGATGGCGGTCGCGGACCCGGCATGGACCTGCGCCTCGCGTGTGCTGGGCGACCTGTGGCCACGCGATGAGCAGCGCTTCGGTTCCGCCGAGTTGGCGATTGATCAGCGGTTTGAACAGGTCCTGCTGGATCAGACGGATCGGCTGGGGGATTACGGCGCGCTGATCTGGCCGGACTATCACACCTACGCCACCAGCTATGTCACCGGCGAGTTCGACCCCCGCTGGTTTCATCGCACCTGGGTCGGCACGCACTATCAGGAGGGACGCACGTTCTACCTGCTGTTTCTGCGCAGCGGATTGGACCGCTACTGGCGCTATGCCCGCGACAGCGCCCGGCACAAGATGGATGTGAACACCGTCAACTACGCCAGCCTGCCGCGCGTGGGCAAGAACCAGACGCCCTGGGGCGGGTATCACGTCTACGGCATATTCCCCTGGGCGGGCATGCAGGGCATTTCCTGCCATTACCAGAACCTGGACTACAAAACCTGGGAAAGCTTCCTCACTGGCGATCCGCGCGGGTTGCTCCAGGCGCAGGGCTGGGCCCGGGAAATGGCGCGCAGCACCTGGGCCAACGAGCCCACCCGCGACGCGCTGGTGCCGCTGTCCGAAGCGCTGGAGGTCTATCAGGCCACCCACTACGCGCCCTTGCTCAAGACCATTCACTGGTTCAAAGAAGCCTGCCTGTCCGTGCCGATCGAAGACTTCATCCTCCCGCACTTTAGCCAGATGGGTTGGTGGCGGATGCATGAATACACCCGTGATCCGCGCGTGGCGCAGCGGCTGCGCGAGCAATGGGGCGCCGGCCAGGTCGTCAAACGCAATGGTCTGGGGCCGGCGATCACGCTGGGCTTGCTCCAGCGGTTGACCGGCGACGCGCGGGTGGCGCGCCATGTCGCCTTCGCCCCGCCGCAGCCCGAAGCGCTCATCCCCGGCTTCGGTCCGCCGCATCTGAGCCGCACCATGATGAATCTGCCCTATGCCATGAGCATCCTGGCGCCGTTGCCCGGCAGCGGCGGCGCTCAACTGACCGACCCCGCCGCCGCCCAGACGTTCTGGGAACCTTACCTGCGGCAGTGGACGCAGGAATCGCCAGCGTCCGGCAACGATTAACCCCGCGCACGCTCAAGGTCCGCACCGCACCATGTATTCCATCCTGTACTTCGACACCGAGGATTCCATTTCGCCGCCCGCCTGCGGCGCCGATGACATTGTGCTGTGGATCGCCGATGAACTGACCCGGCGCGGCATCATCGGCTCCTTCCATGTCATCGGCGACAAGGCGCTCACGCTCGAACAACGCGGCCGACGCGATGTGCTCGACGCCGTCCGCCGCCATGATGCTTCCAGCCACTATCACCATGGCTCGCGGCATCCCACCACCACTGAACGCATCGTCGAGGTCGATTGGGACCAGGGCGTCAAAATCGCCCTGGCAACCGAAGCGCCAGGATTCGCGCTGATCGAACGGCTGTTCGGCCGCTGCGCCGGCTTGACCCGGCACGGCGGCTCCTACACGCCCCAGGCGGTCCACGCCGCCGGCCGCTGCGGCAAGGTGTTCTATGGCGTTCCCTTCGCGCTGCCCGGCCACCGCGCCTTCTGGTTCGCCGGCACCCTCTGCTTCTCCATCCTGGGCCTGGTCATCGACCCCGCCACCAACCACAACGGCCCAGGCTATTTCGAAGGCGTCTATCCCGAGGATGACGCCTTCACCCGCCACCTTGAAACCTTTGACGCCCACCTGGCGGAGGCCGCTCGCACCCATGCCTTCACCAGCATGTTCGGCGCCCATCCGCATCGCCTGAACACCACCGAGTATTCCTGCTGGAATTACTACGATGGCGTCAATCGACCCCAGCCGCTGCCGCCGCCGTTGCGTCCCGAGGCTCAGCGACAGGCGATTCGCCGCAATTTTCTGCGCTATCTCGACCACCTGGCGGCAACACGACACACCCACATTGTGGGCTTGAGCCAGGTCGCCGACATCTTTGGTCAGAGCAGCGTCACCGTCTCCGCCGCGCAACTGCACGACTATGCCCAACGGGTGCGCAGCAGTGACGATGTTCCCCTGCACCCGCACTTCAGCCCCGCCGAATTGCTGGTGGCGCTGGCGGATGCGGTTGTGGCGTGGTCCACTCGGGGCGCATTGCCTGCAGTGCTTTCCGTCGTGCCGGTGATCGGCCCCACGCAGGCGTCAGCAGAGGAAACAGGCGCAACCGTTGACTTCAATGCGCTGGTGGCGCAGGCGACGGCGCTGGGGCAGAATGTGCGACACACCGGACGCTTGCCCCATGAACCGGAGCCGGCGCGGCTGTTGAGTCTGCTGGCGCTGGCGTACGACGATCTGGCGTCAGGACGAGCCGCGCGCGCCTGGGTTCCGTCCGCGCGCGCGCCCTGGCCGCAGGTGGCCCAGTCGTGGCGCGCCCAGGTGCTGGCGCTGGCGGGCTGGCGGGTGTTTGCGCCGGGGATGGACTTCACCTCGGTTGCCGACTTCACCTGTCTGCAGGCGTGGTCCGCCAAGCCCGCCTGGCCACGCTGATGCCGGTCAATCCGCAGACGCCGGCAATGCCGCAGCCTCCACGTGCCAACTCGGACTCTCGGGCGCCGCGCTGATGAGCCGTGATGGTTGCGGCTCCAGCAGATAGTGCGCCACGCCCCATTGCCGGCCGCCCTGGTAGCCGAACAACTCCGCGCACGCCATGAAGAAGATGCGCCACCGTTGCAGCCAGCGGCGCGCCTCCGCCGCGCCGTAGGTCCGCCCCAGCAGTTCCAGCGCCGCGCCGCGGTTGGCGTCCAGGTTCGCCAGCCAGGCGTTGGCGGTGCGCTGATAGTGCGTGCCGCTCCAGCGCCACTGCCGCCGCACGCCCAGATGTTCGTTGCAGCGCAGCAGCAGATCGTCGCTGGGCATGATGCCGCCGGTGAAGAAGTGCCGACCCATCCAGTTGCGGGCGCCGTCGGTGTCGAACGCATAAGCGTGCCGGGCATGGCAGAAGACATGGATCATCAGCTTGCCCTCGGGACGCAGCCAGTGGGCGATGCGCTCCAGCAGGGCGCGGTAGTTGCGCATGTGCTCGAACATTTCCACGCTGACCACCCGGTCATAGCCGGCGGCAGGACGCTGCAACTGGTTCATGTCCGCGGTCAGCACGGACAGGTTGGTCAACCCGCGCTGCTGCGCCTGCTGCAGGATGTATTGTCGCTGCGGCGCCGAGTTGGAGACCGCGGTGATCCGGGCCCGCGGGTATCGGCCGGCCATCCACAACGACAGCGAACCCCAGCCGCAGCCCAGTTCGAGAATGTCCTGACCATCGGCCAGTTCGGCGTGGGCGCAGGTCTGCAGCAGCGACTCCCGTTCGGCTTGCTCCAACAGTTGCGCCTGCGCCGACCAGTAGCAACTGCTGTACTTGCGATGCGGGCCCAGGCACAACGCGAAAAACTCCGGCGGCAACTCGTAATGCTGCTCGTTGGCTTTCTGCGGAACCGGGGCGATCGGCCCGGTGTTCATGCGCTCTATGAAAGCCTGCAGGGCGTGCATCTGGGCTTCGCCATCGCCGGCGTCGAGTTGTTGCAGGCGCGCCGCGCACAGCCGACGGATGCCCGCGCGGATCACCCCGTCAGGCGTCGGCTTGTTTTCCATCCAGTTGACGATGCCGGCGGTCAGGCGGTCGTGGAAGGACGTGTTCATGCGGTGGTCTCCAGATGGGGTTCAACCGGCGGTCGGCGGCGCGGGCCGGGGAACAGGGCGTTGGTCGTGCGTTGATATTGCCGATAGGCGTCGCCCCGGCTGCGCAAGGCCTGGGCTTCGGTCGGCGGAATGCCGGTCACCCGGGTCAGGAACAGGTACATCACCAGCGGGCCGCCCAGCGCCGGCCAGACCCACACCGAACCGATGCTCAGCGCCACATAGCTCCACCAGTGCAGCCATTCAAAAAAGTAGTTCGGATGTCGGCTGTAGCGCCACAGTCCCGTCTGACAGACCAGTCCTCGATGAGCCGGGTGGTGGCGAAAACGCGCCAGTTGCCGGTCCGCGACCGCTTCGCCCGCCACCGCGATCACCCAGATACCCAGCGCCAGCCAGTCATGCCACGCCAGCGCCGGCACGGGATTGGCGGCGGCGCACAGCATGGGCAACGCGAACAGAACCGCCCATGCCGCCTGCACCTGGAAGAAGGCGAACAGGTACGCCTGGGTGCGCGCGCCCCACTTGGCGCGCAGCGCGGCATAGCGCCCGTCCTCCCGTTCCTGACGCATCCGATGCAGCAGATGCAGTCCCAGCCGCAACGCCCATACGCCCACCAGCGCGCCCAGCAGTCCGCGGCGCGCCGGCGCGCCCGCTGCGCCCCATGCAAACCACATCCCGCATAAACCGGTACCGAAGCTCCACGCCACATCGACGATCCCCGCGTTGCCGGTGACGCGCTGCCACCACCACATCAGGGCCATCAATACGACCATGACGGCATACGCCACTGCGATGAGCGCCCAGGTATCCATCAGGGAGTGCCTTCCGGGCGCATGGGGTTGGCGGCGTCGGCCTGCGCCGACTGCCGGGCGGCATGGGCCGCCAGCCATTCATTACAGCCCACCAGCAGCGGCAGCGCACCCAGCCAGACCAGCGCGATCATGCCCAGGCTCTGCGGCAGCGGAGCCGCCAGTTGGATCGCGCCCAGCTGCATCCCGCTGTAGTACGCCAGAGGCGCGCTGACCGCTCCCAGCGCCGCGGTCAACCACAGTCGGCCGCGCAGCCAGCGCAGGCAGCCATTGAGCGTCGCCGCCAGATTGATCCACAGCACCACCATCCAGGATGTGGTCAACGGGCCAAAATGCGCCGGCGCGGGAAACGACATTTGCCCCGCGAGCACCAGCAGCGAGTCCAGCACCGCTCCCAGCGCCGCGGCCACCATCATCACCTGCATCTCACGCTGCCGGTGGGCGCTGCGCCACAGGTGCACCGCCCACCACAAGGCTGACATCGCAATTCCCAGCACCGCGCGCCCCTGGGCTGCGGTGACGATCACCAGCAGCCACAAGGCTTCGAAGCACACGAAATTGACCAGCAAGCGGTTCATGACGGCAGGTTTCCGATACTGGCGCAGGAGAGCAGCGGGGCGCGATTGCCCGGCCGCGCCAGCAGCAACTGCACATCGCCGATGTAGCGTTCGGCAAAGCCCGCGGCGCAGTAGGCGAAGTAGTAATCCCAGGTGCGCTGAAAAGCGTCGTCAAAACCCATGGCGTCCAATTGCGGCGCGGCCTGGGCGAACTTTTGCCGCCAGGTTTCGAGCGTGGGGACATAGTGGGCGCCGATGTCTTCGAGATGGTGGACGCGCAGGTCGCTGCCGTCGCGCACCGCCGCCAGCAGGGCGCTCAGGGCCGGGCAGCAACTGCCGGGAAAAATGTAGCGCTGGATGAAATCCACCCGGCGGCGATAGCGGGCGTAGTTCTGCTCGTTCATGGTGATGCCCTGGAGGAGCATCAGCCCGCTGGGCGTCAGCAACCGGGCGCACTGCCCGAAGAAGGTGGGCAGGTTTTCGTGCCCGACGGCTTCGATCATTTCGATGCTCACCAGCTTGTCGTAGGTGCCGGTCAGCTCGCGGTAATCGCGCTGCAGGAGGGTGATGCGGTGCTGTAAACCCGCCGCGGCGATGCGTTGCCGCGCCTGTTCATGCTGCGCCCGGGAGATCGTGGTGGTGGTGACGCGACAGCCGTACCGCATGGCGGCATGCAGCGCCAACGCGCCCCAGCCGGCGCCGATTTCCAGCAGGTGATCCGTGGGCTGCAAGTCCAGCTTGCGGCAGACCACGTCCAGCTTGTGGAGCGACGCCTGCTCAAGCGTGGCGTGGGGCGATGGAAAGATCGCGCAGGAGTAGCTGAGCGTGGGGTCCAGAAACAGGGCGAAGAACTCGTTGCCCAGATCATAATGGGCGTGGATGTTGCGCCGACTGCCCGCAATGGTGTTGGCGTGCAGGCGATAACGGATGCGTTCGAGCAGATCGCGCCAACCGATGCCGGCGCGCGACAACGCGCTGGCGACCGGCGCATGACGCAGCAGCAGGCGCAGCAGGCCGACCAGGTCCGCGCTGTCCCACCAGCGGCGGATATACGCCTCGGCGGCGCCCAGGCTGCCCTGCAGGGCGAGCATGGTGTAGAAGCGCGGGTCGCGCACCGTCAGTTGCGCGGCATGGGGAGAAGCAGCCGGGTCACCCGCGGGTTCATGCCCCAGCGTCCAGTGCTGGTCGCCTTCGTTCAGGACCAGTTGGCCGTGTTGCAGCCCGGCCAGTTGCCGCAGCACCAGCGTTCGGGCGCGGCGCTGCAGCCAGGTCCCGGGGCCAAGGGGAGAGCTGGTGGATGCCAACGGGGGCAGCGATTGGCGCAGGGCGGTCTGACTCATGAGGTTTCTCCGGCAGTGGTCAGCCGATGGCGGGGATGGGGATGGAACGGCGCGCCTTTGAGCTTCAGCCGCAGCGCCTGCCAGTAGATGCCGGCGATCACCTGCACGGTCATCAGCGGGTACGCCGCCAGCACCCGCGCCAGGTTCAGGCCGGTGATCGCCCGACGACGCAGCAGCAGCGTGGCGTCAAACAACGCCCGGCCCTGTTGCTGATTGATCATGTGCACGCACAACTGCTGGGCGGGGGTGGTCAGCCGCCAGTCGTAATGCTGCGTCATCGGCATGAAGGGCGAGACGTGGAAATCCTTGGCGAAAGTGAAGCGGTGCGTGCGGCGCGGCGGGGCGTCAATCGGCAGCACATAGTGATGTCGCTCGCCCCAGGGCGTGTTGGTGATCGAAGCCACAATGCTGTGCAGGCGGGTGCGACAGCTTTCCCAGCAGTAGTAGAAGCTGACCGGGTTCATCACATAGCCGGCGTAACGCAGGTGGGTCAGCAGCGTGATCGGCCCCGGAGGCGTGCGCCCGGTGCGTTGCTGGACCAGCGTGCGCACGCTCTGGTCGAGCTGCTGCCCGGCCGGCCCCAGGTGATCCGCCCGGCGAAACCACGCCAGCGCGGGTCGGCGGGTGGACCACAGCCAGCGTCCGGCGAAAACCTCATCGAGTTCGCCCAGGTCCAGATGCAGCATGAACAGGCGATAGCGAAAGGCGTGGGTGATCGGCGCCCGCCGGCGATGCCGCACCTGACCCTCGTAGATGCAGCTATACATGCGGCACCGCCTGCTTCATCAGCAGCACATCGGCGACACGCATGGCGCTGGTGACGCCGTCTTCATGGAAGCCATAGCCCCAGTAGGCGCCGCAGTAGGAAACGCCCTGCAGGTCGATCAGTTCCCGATGCCGCCGCTGGGCCGCGACCCGGTCCCGGAAATACAGCGGATGGTGGTAGGTGATGCGGCGCAGCACCCGGGCGGGGTCGATTCGTCCATCGTCGTTGAGCGTGACGCAGAAAGTGCACGGCGCTTTGAGCGACTGGAGCAGATTCATGTTGTAGGTGACCAGGGCGAAGCGTTCGCGGTCGGCGGGCAGATGCACGTTCCAACTGGCGCGCGCCAGGCGGCGCGTCGGCAGCACGCTTTCGTCCGTATGCAGGGTCGCGATGTTCCGCTGGTAGGGGAAGCAGGCGAGCACCTGCCGCTCGACCGGCAGCGGCTGCTCCAGAATCCGCAGCGCCTGGTCGGCGTGGCAGGCGAAGATCACATGGTCGAAAGCTTCGCTCTCGCCGGCGGCGGTGCGCAACTGCAGGCGCCCCGCCACCCGGCGGACATTGACCACCGGCGTGCCGGTGCGGATGCAGGCGCGGAACGGCGCGGTCAGCTTGTCGCTGTAGTTCTGCGAACCGCCCCGGATCACCCGCCAGACCGGTCGGCCGCCGAGCTGCAGCATGGCGTGGTTGTGCAGGAAGCGGACCACAAAACGCATCTGGAACTGCCGAAAGCTGTCGGGGGGGCAGGACCACAGGGCGGCGCCCAGCGGCACCAGATAGTGCTCGCGGAAGATGGGGCTGTAGCGGCCGGCGTGAAGGAACTCCTCGACGGTCGGGTCCTGGGATTCATCGTCGAGCAGGCGCGGCGCCTGACGGCCAAAGCGCAGGATGTCGCTGAGCATGCGCCAGAAGCTCCAGCGCACGCAGTTGCGGCGCTGGGCGAAGAGCCGATTGAGCCCCGTGCCGTTGTATTCCAGACCCGTGCGATCGCAGCGCACGGCGAAGCTCATGCTGGTCGGCTGGGTCGGCACTTCCAGTTCGCGGAGCAGGCGGCTGAAATGGGGATAGTTCGGCTCGTTGTAGACGATGAAGCCGGTGTCGATCGCCCAGCTTTGGCCGGCGTGCTCGACTTGCACGGTGTGGGTGTGCCCGCCGATGCGCGAGTCGGCTTCGAAAACGGTCAGGTCGCAGCGGCGGTGCAGGTGGTGCGCCGCGACGCTGCCGGAGATGCCACTGCCAATGATGGCGACTTTCATCAGTGGGCCTCCTGCACGGTTGCTGACTCCACCCGGTTGCGCCCCAGCGCCGGCGCCGGCACGGGCCGCAGGTCGCGGACGACGCCCAGCCGCTCCAGCAGCAGCAGCAGATACCAGGTCAGATCGATTTCCCACCAGTAAAAGCCCTGCCGGGCGGCGCCGGGATAGTGGTGATGGTTGTTGTGCCAGCCTTCCCCGAGCGTCAGCAGCGCCAGCCACAAATTGTTGCGGCTGTGGTCGGCGGTGGCGTAACGCCGGGAACCAAAGCGATGCGCCAGCGAATTGATGGTGTAGGTGGCGTGGTAGACCAGCACCGTGGAGAGGCAGAAACCCCAGACGAACAACTGCGCCCCGGTGACGCCCAGTTGGGGGGCGGTGCGTTCCAGCAGCGCGCCCGCCAGCCACAGGATGCCGCCCAGCAGCAGGAAGGGCGCCCAGTCGAAGCGGTTGAGCCAGCGCAGTTCGGGATAGCGCTGCCAGTCACGAATGTACTCGTCGCGCGTGGCGAAGGCGGCAGGGGTCATGAACCAGCCCATGTGGCTGCGCAGCAGACTGACGATGTGGGGCGAGTGGATGTCCTGATCCTGGTCGGAATGCTTGTGGTGATGGCGATGATGGGCCGCCCACCACAACGGCCCGCGCTGGCCGGCGGTGCACGCCAGCGCCGCGGCGACGGCCTGCACCAGGCGGCTGGTCTTGAAGGCGCGATGGGCGAAATAGCGATGGTAGAAGGCGGTGATCAGGAACATCCGCAACAGGTACAGGCCCAGGGCAACCAGCACCGCCGTGGCGCTGATGCCCACCCACCAGACCGCCAGACAGCCGACGTGCAGGGCGAAGAACGGCAGGCAGCGGACGACGTCGATGCGCTGGCGCTGAATGTCCAACGGGTTGGCTGGCGCCGAGCCCTGGTCGGTCAACAACCAGCGCAGCAGCGACGAACGCCAGAACTTGGACACCAGTGCATTCACCTTGGCGACTCCCGGGCCGGCAGGGCTTCACCATCGGGTGGCCCCACGCCCGTTTGATTTAGTGAACGATTTGAACGTTTTATTATTCTCCCCGGAATTGCCGTCGTGTCAAGCCATAAATAGAAATATGCAGTGATAATTGTAGTACAGGTACCTCGGGGAGATGTGGAGACGCTGTCTGAAAATGAGATAAGCGGATGATATGAACGATATACAGATTGGCCCGGGGGAACTGCAGAGGGCTTGGGGCAGCGCTCGGGATGGGCTTCCGTGCTCCGGCCGCGATCCCGGCTAGCTGCCGGCGGGGGGATGGGTGTCCCGCGCAGCAACGCGATACCGCCGAGGACTCATGCCCGTGGTCCGAGTAAAGGTGCGCGTGAAATGGAAGGGATCCCGGAAACCTACCGCCTCGGCGACCTGCGCGATGGGCCTGTTGGTGCTCAGCAAAATTTCCTGTGCCCGTTGCAGCCGCAGTTGTGTCAGGTACGCCAACGGGCTGCGGCCGGTGCTTTGCTGAAACAGCGCGTGAAAGCGCGAGGGGGATAGTCCGGCCGCGTGCGCCAGCTCGTCGCGCAGCACCGGCCGCGCCAGATGTTCGCGCATGAACTGGAACACCGGCTCCAGGCGGCTCAAGGTCGCCAACTGCGCCAGCCCCTCCGCGCGTGCCGGGCAACAGCGGATCAGCAGCGTCAGCAGCCGGGCGCAGAGGCGATGCAACCGCACAGCCCCGGCCATGCTCGGTGGCGCGGTTTGGCTGGCGCGGAGCAGCGCCAGGTTCAGTTGGCCGATCTGCCGACCCGTGGCCGCGCTGACGCCCGCGGGCGACTGGCAGAAGTGGAACAGGTCGATGCCGTCCTGGAACTGCAGATGCAGATGGGCCCAGCGGAAACGGCCGACCTGTCCCGGCCCGCTGGCGAACACCCGATGCGGCTGCCCCGCGGGCAGGATGTAACCGCCGCCGGTCGGCACCGGCACAATCGCCTGATCCGCCAGTTGCACCCGCAGCGGGACATCACAGCTTTGACCGATCAGCGTGAACGGCAGCACCTGGCGCTGATCGCGCAGCAGCGCGCGGGTCTCACCGCCACGCAGATACACCACCCGCAGCGAAGCCGCCAGCAGCGCCAGCTCCGTGCCCGCCGGGGGATCGGGGACAGGATTTTTCAACAGGTTGGGAGGACTCTGAGCCATGGGCATCATGGAGAATGATCGTCAGAATACCAGCCCGAATGTGGTCCCGGAAGTATGCTGAAGATTCGCCAAGGAGGATTCAACATGTCGACGCAGCCCGCCCAGGCGTCCGGTGTCGCGGTGGAGGATCGGTTTCTGTTCGACTTGCAGGGCTACCTGCTGCTGCGCCAGGCGCTCGATGCGCCGACCGTGGCGCGGCTGCTGGCGGAAGTGCGCCGTCTCGAAACGCTGCCGCATGATGACAGCCACTGGCGCCGGCCCCAGCCCGATGGCGCCGAGAGCCAACCCACGCGACAGGAGCGGCCCGGCTTTCTGCGGCTCAACGGCTTGCTGCGGTTGAGCCCGGTCTTTGACGAGTTGATTGACCATCCGCGCGTGCTGCCCTACCTGCGCGAGTTCATGCGCGGCCCGCAACTGGCGAACACCTGGTCGATCAGCAAAACCGCCGGCCACGAGGTCGGGTCCTGGCATCGCGGCATCGGACCCGAGGGGTACAGCTTCCGGCAGGGCGTCATCAGTACGCGGATGCTCAACGTGGTGTTTTTCCTGACCGAAAACACGCCGGAGAACGGCTGCATGCTGGCGCTGCCAGGTGGCCATAAGTCGAACTTCGATTTGAACTGGCGGGATTATCCCGACCAGACATTGCCGGGAACGCGGCAAATCCTCGGTCAACCGGGCGATGTGCTGCTGTTCAGCGAAGCCTTGCTGCACAACGGGCTGGGCAGTGTTTGCGCTCAGCCACGCACCAACCTGTATTTCAACTATGTGGCGCGCGACTTCAACATCATGACCTATTCGCCCCAGCACAACTATCACTTCGCCATGCCCGCCCATGTGCGCGCCCGGTTCACGCCCGCGCAGCAGGCCCTGACGCAATGGATGCAGTACGTGCAGGCGATTGACTGATGCAAACTCGGGCCGGTGGCGCTAACTGGCGCGGTTCTGTTCGGCTGCCGCATCGTCCACGCGGTCGAGTTGGCGCAGCGTGGGGGACATGACCGCCGTCGCCGCGACCACGGCGATGGTGCCGATGCCGCCGCTGACCACCGAGACCACTGGCCCGAAGCCCTGCGCGACCAGGCCGGATTCGAATCCACCCAGTTCGTTGGACAACCCGATGAACACGCTGTTGACCGCCGACACCCGGCCGCGCATGGAGTCCGGCGTCGCCAGTTGCACCAGCGTGTGCCGGATGACCACGCTGATATTGTCCAAGGCGCCCGTCAACGCCAATGCCACCAGCGACAGCCAGAAGGATCGGGAAACACCAAAGATGATGGTCGCCAGCCCGAACCCCGCCACCGCCAGCAGCAGGTTGCGCCCGGCGTGACGCATCGGCGGCGTGTGCGCCAGCACCAGCGCCATGAGCAACGCGCCTACTGCCGGCGCTGCCCGCAGCAGCCCGAAACCCCATTCGCCCACCTGCAGAATGTCCTTGGCGAAGATCGGCAACAGGTACACCGCGCCGCCCAGCAGCACGGCAAACATGTCCAGACTGATGGCCGCGAGCACCAGCGGCGTGCGGCGGACGAAGCTCATCCCCGCCAGCAGGGTTTGCAGACTCGCCCGGCTGCCGCTGCGTTGTTGCGGGCGCAGGGCGATGAACCACATGATGATGGCGAAGAGGGTGGAGCCGGCGGCGCTGAAAAGGTATGCCGCGGGCAACCACCACGCGACCACCAGGCCGCCGAGGGCGGGCCCGACCACCATCGCCAGTTGAAACAGGCTGCTGTTCCACGTCACCGCGTTGCCGAAGACGGCTTCGGGAACAATCAGCGGCAGCATGGCGGAGCGTGCCGGCCGCGCCAGCGACAGGAAGGTGGCGTCCAGAAACAGCAGCAGATACAGCAGCCAGACCGGCGCGGACGCCATCGACGCGCCCGCCAGCGCCAGGCTGGTCAGCGTGGTGCCCACCATGCCGACGGTCACCACGCCGCGGCGGTCCCGGCTGTCCGCCAGGTGGCCGGCGGGCAACAGGAAGAGCAGGGCGGGCACGATCTGCACCAGTCCGACCAGGCCCAGGGCGATCGCCTGCTCGGTGCGCTCATAAATTTCCCACTGCAAAGCGACGCTCTGCACCTGCGTGCCCAGCAGCACCAGCATCCACCCCAGCGAGTAGAGCTGATAGCCCCGGTGTCGAAATGCTGCGTAGGGATCGTGACGAACACGGTCTGCCGAGTTACTCATGGCGGGGAATCATCGCAGATCGCAGCCGATTGTGGGGGCGATCAGGCACGTGCCGCTGAAATACATCACCGGCGATCTGGAACCCAGCTTCATGGCCAGTTCGGTGTGAACTGGTCTGCTTCCGAGCTTTCCAGAATCGCATCCACCGCGCCCAGGCGGTAGGGCTCAGGCAGGTGGTCGATGCGGGCGCGGTAGGCGTCAAGCTGATCTTCCACCAACCCCCGGGCGATGAGCTCACGCTCGGAGCGCGTTCCGTGATCGTCGACGGCCTGCACATGCTCGTCCAAAGCGTGGCGCAACTGCGCGAGCGCCGCATGCTGCGTGGGATCGGCCGCCAGATTGTGGATCATGTGCGGATCGCGCTGCACGTCGTAGAGTTCCTCGGCGGGCTTGGGTCGACGCATCCACAGTCCGGCGGCTCCCTCCAGCTTGCCGGTCGCATGAAGCTCACGCATGACCTGGGTGGTGAGCTGGTTTTCCATGTACTGATTGCGCTGGCAATAGGGAATGTTGGGAAAGTAGTTGCGGATGTAATGGAACTGGCTGGAGCGCGCGGTGCGCACGCGGTCGAAAGCTTCGTCCATGCGGTCGCGCCCGGAGAAGGCGATGGCGCGGGGCGTGCGGGGCTGCGCCGAGCCGAGAAACGCCTGGCCCTGGTAGTGACGGGGCATCTGCTCGGCAGTCACACCCGCCAGGGAGAGCATGGTCGGGGCAATGTCCACGCCGCTGACGACATCGGTGCAGACCGTGCCGGCCTGAATGTGGCCGGGCCAGCGCACGATCAGCGGCACGTTGAGCCCGGCGTGGTAACACCAGCGTTTTTCACGGACCAGGCCCCGGCCGTGATCCGCCATGTAAATCACCACGGTATTGGCGGCATAGGGCGATTGCTCCAGCGCCGCGAGCACCGCGCCGATCTGGGCGTCCTGAATGGTCAGGGCGTCAAAGTAGCGGGCGATGTCTTCCCGGACCTCGGGCGTATTGGGCAGGTAAGGCGGCACGGGGGCGTGCTGCGGATCATGCCGCGCCGCCTCGGGCACCATCCACATCAGTTCCCGGCGGGTCTGCGCCATGCCCCAGTGCTCACCTTCGCGCGGCTGCGCCCACATGGTGCTTTCGTGGGTGACTTCAAAATTGCGGTACAGAAAAAAGGGTTGCTGCGGCAACGTGCCGGTGCGCAGACGCTCGAGCCAGCAGTTGGTTTCGGTGGCGAAGTCGGCGGGCGGCGTGAAGTTGAAATCGGTTTTGTTCTGCCAGTTGACGTAGTACCCGCGCTGCTGCAGCGCGTTCGTGTAGAGCTGGGGCGGGTTGAGCAATTTGGACCGCATCTGGTGCGTGCCCAGCGCCCAGGGGTACATGCCGGTGACATGGCACGAGCGGGCGGGGGCGCACACCGGAGCGACGGAGAGGTATTGCGTGTACCGTCGACCCTGCTGCGCCAGCCGGTCGATGTTCGGGGTATAGGCATAGCTTTCACCGTAGCAGCCTTGATGGATGCCGGTGTCTTCCGCCATCAGCAGAATGATGTTGGGCACGGTTGGGCTCATCGTCGGGCTTTCACTCATGGCGGGGAAGTATGGTCACTGTTGCCGAACTGGTCTGACGCACTCGCGCACCCGCGTGGCGGGGTAGTCGATCATCGAACCATCATCGTCGCATGGCCCGCCCAGGCAAGCCTGCAACAGGCGCGCGTGGGTGTGGATGTTGTTGTGCGAGGCAATGTCATCATGCAGGCAGGGCGCCATGGCGGCTTCCAGTTCCGGGAGCAGTGCGCGGGCGGGCTCGCCGATGCGCACCAGCGCCAACAGCGTTTCGGAGCGAATGATGGCGTCGGGGAAATGCAGCAGTTGCCGCAAAACATCGAGCGCGGGGGCATGCCGGCCCAGCCCGCACAGCGCCTCGCCGGCGAGCATCTGCACATCAGGCGATGGATCGCCCAGCGCGCCCAACAGGCGATCCACGGCAGGTCGGGCGTGCGCGCCCAGCGCGAGCAGGCCGATGGCGCCCCAACGCCGCAGCGCGGCATCGTCGTGGGTCAGCAGTCGCAATAGCTCAGGCAGATGCTCCGGATTCATGGCGTTCGCCACCTCCGCGGCCTGGAGCAATTCCGCCACGGGATTGAGACGCTGATCAGTCGCCAACTGGTACGGCGTCCCGGCCTGCCCGGCACGTTGGTAGAGTTCATACTGGGACAACAGCCCCAGGTCGCCTGTGTCGATCATCCACTGGCGGCACTGTGCGCGCATCCGCAGCAGCGTGGCGTGATGCGCGGGGTCGTCCGCGAGGTTGTGCATGCAGCCGGGGTCCGACTCGATGTCGTACAACTCCTCGGCGGGTTTGCTGGTGCTGAAGAAACACGCCTGCCGGGTGCGGGCATCAAGCGCGCCCGCCTGGGCCTGCGCCAGCCATTCCTTGAGCATGTACGGGGCCCGGCTCCAACTGTAAAGAATCGCATCCCAGCCCTGGTGCGGCATGAAATTGCGGAGGTAGTGAAACCGCTGGTCGCGCGCTGCCCGGGAGGTGTCGAAGTCCGCGCCGTCATGAAAATCCCGGGCGGCAAAACAGCAGGTGCGCGGCGCACGGGAGCGGTTTGGTCCCAGGAACACCCGGCCCGGCATGTAGTGCGGTATCTCCACGCCGCACAACGACAACACGGTCGGGGCGAAGTCGAGAAAACTCACCAGGTCCGTGCAGCGCGCGCCGACGGAGGCCGGCAGGCAATCGCGCAGCGACTCCGGCACGCGCACCAGCAGCGGCACGTGCAGGCCCTGTTCCCACAGCCAGATTTTACCCGCGGGAATGCCCATGCCGTTGTCGCCCAGGAAGATGACGATGGTGTTCTCTTCCAGGCCGTCGGCGCGCAGCAGGTCCAGCAGGTGGGCGAACTGCTGGTCCATCTCGGTGATGCGGTCGTGATATTCCGCCCAGATTTCCCGGACCGCCGGCGTATCGGGGTGGTAGGGGGGCAGCACGATGCGCGCCGGGTCGTGGGTGCGATGTGGGTCGGCCTCACCCACCTGACGCCGGCCGTATTGGCTCTGATGCGTGCGGAACAGATTCACCTGACCAAAGAACGGCTGGTCCGGCTGGCGCTGCCGCCATTGGATTTGCTGTGAGCGAACGGCGTCCCACGGCTGGTCCCGGGGCTCAAAGTTGTAGTCCGTTTTGTACGCGCCGCCCTGCATGCCGTTGAAGGTGTAGTAGCCCGCCTCGCGCAGCAACGCGGTCATGCAGCGAACCTGCTGCGGATCGACCCACATGCGGGCGCGGTGCTGAAAGGTCCCCAGTTGCGTCGGGTACACGCCGGTCGCCAGGCACGAGCGGCTGGGCGAACAGCAGGGATGCACCGAGAAGGTGTTGGTGAAGCACACGCCCTGGGCGGCAAAGCGGTCAAGGTGGGGCGAAAGCGCGTTGGGATCGCCATAGCAACCCAGATGCGGGCACATGTCTTCCGCGGTGATGAACAGAATGTTGGGCCGACCGGGCATGTTCGTCTCGTTGCCGCTGCCGGCTGCATGATAAGCCGCGTCAGCGTGCTGGGGTTGAAAAAAGTCATTGACCACAAGAAACAAGTCATATAGAGTATATGTATGAATATTACACCCGGGTCGCCGTCGAGTCCACAACTGGGGGGGAGTCTGCTCTACCGCTCCATTTACCTGGACCTGAAGCGACGCATCACGCGCGGCGAGCTGACGCCCGCCACCCGCATCGGCACGGAGAAAGACCTGGCCCAGCAGTACCAGGTCAGCGTGGGGACCATCCGTAAAACCCAGGATTTGTTGGTGCAGGAAGGCTTGCTGATCAAGCAGCAGGGGCGCGGCACGTTTGTCGCGCCCGGGGCGGTGCGGGAGCGCAGAATCCTGTGGGTTTGCGGCCTGGATGTGTTCGACGGCGACATCAGCCCGTACTACACCCAGTTCCTGCTGGCGTGTCATCAGGCGGGGCAGGCGGCGGGGGTGGTGATCGAGCCGGCGTGGCTCAGCCACATTCGCCCGGGCGATTCCGAACCTTACATGACCGACGAAGCGGCGCTGCGTTACGCCGGCTTCATCTTCATCGGCTGCGAGTTTCCCAAGCATCGCCTGCTGCGCTACGCCACGGATCAGCAGCTGCCGCACGCCCATCTGGTGCACTGGCAGGATGAGCCGCATGGCGTGCGCATCGACTATCCCCAGGGCGTGCGCCTGGGACTTGAGGAACTCAAACAACGCGGCTGCCGACGCATCGCCGTGCTGGGTTTCGGTGAACACCTGCGGCGGCTGGCGGGTTTGTTCCGGAAGCTGAACGTCATCACGCTGCCCACGCCCAGCGGGCGACGGATGATGGAAGTGGAGCACATGGGCTACCTGGCGCTCCGGGAACGTGCCGCCGACGTGCTGGCGTCGGGCGACGGCCTGATGATTCTCGACGACATCCTCGCCCGCGGCGCCACCCGGGCCTTGTTGCAGGAGGCGCGGCATGGCGGGCCCGAACTCACCATTGCCGTCATGAGCAGTCGGGGCAACCTGATGCCGCTGGGTTTGCCGGTGATTCACGTTGTGCACGACGGTGACCAGGCGGCTCAGGCATCGGTGGATCTGGTGCTGGCGCAGCTTCAGGGCGAGCGCTTGAGCCGCGGCCGCACCATTGCTTTTGCAGTCAGCGCGGACGACCAGTCCACCCGGCCGGCGCGCGGGATGGATCTGGCGGCATCGGTTCGACCGCGCTAACCACAGCTGTCACTGGGCGTCGGCCCGGATGACCAAGGAGTCCAGGATATGAACCTGACGCGTGTTCGCCCCAGTAGTCCTGGCTTTACGCTCATCGAATTGCTGGTGGTGGTCAGCATCATCGCGCTGCTCATCTCCATCCTGCTGCCGGCGTTGTCGGGGGCGCGCGACGCCGCCCGCATGGCGGCGTGCGGGTCCAACCTGCGCCAGTTCGGCGTCGCGGCGTTCAGCTACAACATCGACTTCAAGAGCGTGCCCATCGGCCGCATCATGAGCGGCAACACCTACGCCTGGCAGCTCTCCTACACCTCCAACCACAGCAGCGGCCAACTCGCCCGCGAGTTCGAAGCCTTCGCCAGCGGCTATCTGCGCATCAACGGCGTCTACGGCGTCAGTTGGACCAAAGGCACACGCAGCATCCTCGAATGTCCCGGCAAGCCGGTCAGCGGCAACCTCGGCTACCACGATGTCTCCTACATGTCCGGGGCTTTCATCGGCGACTGGAACGCCCATCGGTTTGGTGAGAACAATGGCTCCGGCGCTCCGCAGCTCATGAGTGGCATGACCACCGCGCAGGCCTGGGAGGGCTACTACATCTACGGCTACCGCGGCCGCACCCGCTGGTCCGACAGTGCCGCGTTGCCTTCGCCCATGACCAGCAAACTGGGCATCTACCCCGACCAGGCCAAGTCGCCCAGCGCCTGGCCGCTGTTCTTCGATCAGTCGATCTACATTCTTTACAACACCACCTTCACCAGCAATCACCGCAGCAGCCTCAATGCCCTGTATCTCGATGGTTCCGTCGCCAATCAAGCCAATGATGCGGATTGGGCGTCGGGTCACCCTTCCGCCGCCCAGTGGTACATGCCTTATGTGCGGCTGCGCAACCTGGACTACTACAACTGAGCGCTGTCCGCTGGTCGACCCGCGAACGTGTGCATGAACGCGGCCGCACAGTGCAGGAGATTCGGCATGAAACGCGCAGCCCGTTTTCGCTCCGGCCGCGGATTCACCCTGATCGAATTGCTGGTGGTGATCAGCATCATCGCGCTGCTCATCGCCATTCTGCTGCCCGCGTTGGCGAAAGCCCGTGAAGCCGCCCGCATGGCGTCCTGTCTGACCAACCTCAAGCAAGTCGGCATCGGCGCCGCCGCGTACGCCACTGACAATCTGGGCGTCGTGCCCATCTGTCAGGACCCGGCGGTGGGTTCGCAGGCGTGGAGCCCCAAGTTCTACAGCAAATACGCCCTGTTCCAGAAGTTCGCCCAGCAATACCTCAACGCGCCCACCCATGATCCGGTGGTATTTCAGGGCGTATTGCGCTGCCCCAACAAGAACATCGACAACGGCGGGCGCGTGTCCACCGTGTCCTATATCCCCGGCCAGTTCGTCGCGGAGTACTACAGCAAGTACACCGGGAACGGCAGCAATCAGACGGTGCGCTCCACGGCGCCCACGTCGCTGGAGATCGAGTCCATTTACGGGCCGGGGAACTACAAGCGCACCAACTGCATTGATCTGGGCAAGGCGGAAAGTCCTTCGGGCTATCCCGTGATGTTTGACGAAGCCGTCGCCGATGGTTTTGAAGCCTGGTACAAGGACGCCAACGCCAACGGGACGGTGCACGCCGAGCCGCCGGTCAATCATGGCGACGTCGATCACCCGCAGATGAATGTGCTGTTCGCCGACGGCAGCGGCGCCAGCCAGAAGTCGGATCGCTATTTCATCGGCGACTACGCCGGCCGCAACAATACGGGCCCCAGTGCGACCTACCCGACCTGGTATCTGGCGCGCATCCGCCGCCCGCCTTTCCCGCGTTGAGCGTTTTTCTCCCCTTTTTTCAGGATGGCGCCGGGCGTGAACTCGGCCGACCAGGATTCCATGTTGCAGCGAAGAATGTTTGCGCGCGTGCTGAGGCTGATGGGTGTGATCACCGCGTGCCTGGCGATCCCGGCATTCAGTCAATCGGCTTACCAGGAACGCATCGTCACCCCGCATGTGCCCTGGGTGCAGTCCGTACCGCCGACGCTGCGGGCGCTGTGCCTGGTGAACAACCTCGCCACCCGTGAGCCGGCGGAACTCGCCCAGCGGTTCAGCTTCCTCGACGCCGTCGTGGTGCCCGTGACGGGCAATGCGTACAAGAACCAGTTCGACGAAGCGTTTTTGGCGGACGCGCTGGCGTCAGGCCAGTGCCAGCTCATCGTGATTGCCGCCACCGGGGTGTGGGGCGACCTGTCTGACGCAGCGAAGAATCAACTCCAGCAAGCCGTCGCCGCCGGTCTGCCCATGCTGGTCATCGGCAAACGCCCCAACGATTTACCGCCGTGGCAGGAGGAGGGCGGGAAGTGGACCAAGCCCACCGACTTGACCGGCGCGCTCACCGCCCGTCTGCCGGCCGATCCATCTCACTACCGCGGCAAACTGGCGCTGCAACGCTACGCCTTTGGCCAGGGTCAGGTTCATCATCTGCTGGGCTTTGACAACCACTGCACGTTCTTCACTGCGTTTGTGCCGCAGACCGACCCGTACTTCGATCAGCCGTTGGTTCCGGAACATAGCTACGCCATGGTCGCGCGGGCGATTCAGCTGGCCGTCGGTGATGACCGCGAAGCAACCGCAGCCGTCACTGCGTCGGGTGAATCCCTGACGCTGGAAGTGAAGCTGCCTACCCCGTTGCCCCGCGCCGCCACGCTTCGCTGCCGTGTGCTCTCGCCCTTTGCGCAGGTGGTGGCGGAGCAGCAGGCCGCGCTCGCCGCCGGGGCATCAGGCGGGCAACTGACACTCGCCACGCCCTACGCCGGCGACCTGCTGGTGATCTGGAGCATGACGGGCGAAGGGCAGTCCGCGCTGTTTGGCGCACTGAAGACCACCCGCGTCGCTCCCGCCAAGCTCCAGGATGTGCAGCCGGCGGAACTGCTCACCCCCGGCGCGGCATTGCCCATCACCTTCGCACTCACAGGCGACCCCGGCCAAGGCATTCAGGTCGTCGCTCAAGTGTACGACCCCGATGGTCGGCTGGTCAGCAGGCAATCAGCACCGGCGACCTCGGGCCAACTCACCTGTCCCGCGTGGACCGCCTCCTTCACCACCTATTCCCTGCGCTTGCTGCTGGTGCAAGACCAGGCCATCCTAGACGAACAGCGGCTGCCGGTGAATGTGCGGCTGGATCGGCAGCAGGATTTGGATCGCTTCCACGTCATCGTCTGGGGCACCGAGCGCGGCTCACGGATTGAACGGCACCGCTATCAACTGCTGCGCGACCTGGGCATCACCGCGCATGCGCCGATCGGCAAAGGCCGCACCGATGTCGCCCGCATGGCGGCGGAGAACGGCCTGCGGCTGGTGCCGACCAATGTGCTGGTGCCCCCTAATCGTTTCACCAATATGCAGCGCTACAGCCGGGAGCAGGATGAACAGCAATTAAGCGCTTACGTCGCCCAGGTGCAGCGCTACACGCCGCTGGGTTACTCGCTGGCGGATGAACCCACCACCAGCGATTACCTCGACTGGCGCAACCGCGGCGCCCAGATCATTCATGAGCATGACCCCGGGGCGCGGGTCGGGTACTGCGGCGTCAAGCTCAGCCGTGATGACGATGTGCCCGGCTTTTTCCAGGCCTGTGACTTCCTGGAGATGTACAGTCCCAAGCATCTCTACACCCCCAATCTCTGGTTGGGCGTGGAACGTGACCTGTTCCGCTCCTTCCGCCGCGATGATGCGATTCTCACCAGTTGGACCCACTACGCGCCCAAAGCTGACCACGAACCCTACTCGCGCACGGTGCCCTGGCTCTGGCTTTTTGACGAGAAAGACGGGGTGTCCTATTTCGACTCGGCGGGCAACTTCGCCATCCTGAACCCGGACCTGACCACCACCCATGAAACGCGCTGGTGGAGTGAGGAAGTGCGCCGGCTGGAGCAGGGGATCGCCGAGCAGTTGCTGGCGCTGCGCCGCGAGACCGGCAGCGTGCGCATCGTCTGGCGCGCGGGGGCGGCAGGGCTGGAGGCCTGGGCCCGCGCGCTCAACCAGATGAACCTGCCGTACCGCTTCACCACCATCAGCGCGCTGACCGGCGATCAGACGGCCAGGCTGGTGATCTGCCCGGCCGCGTTGGACCTGACCGCCGAGGAAGCGGCTGGACTGCGGGCCTTTGTCACCACTGGCGGCACGCTGCTGGCGGTGCTGCCCCTGACTGGCGCGGATGCGGCGGGGCCGACGATGGACCGCCTGTTGGGTGTTTCCGCGGCCGGCGCCTTGCCGGAGCAGGCGGAAGCCCGCAGCAAAGCGCTGGAACAACACCGCGAAATACCAACGGAAGTGGAATGGACCAGCGGCGCTCCAGCCTTGACCGGCGCCACCAGCGGCGTGTTCGGCGTGTCGCTGGCGGGCGCTGCCCAGACGGGAACCTTCACCACGCTGGGCGCTGCGGCCCGCGCGCAGGCCAATGAGCATCCGGCTTTCATCCAGAGCCTTTTCGCCACGCCCGCCATGACCACGCACACGCTGGGACGCGGGCAGGTGGTGACGCTGGCGTTCGACCCCGACCTGGCTTCCGCCACGCGCCTGCTCGCGCAGTACAGCCCCCAGACGCCGCGCCCGCTGCTGACGGTCGACAACTTCACCGCTCCGGTTTACCTCTACCACTTCCGCGCCCCTGACGGCGTGCAACTGCTGGGCATTGCGCCCGACTACTGGGCGGCCGGCCCGGACCAGACGCTCGATGGTGAGCTGCAGACCGCGCAATACTTCCAGCACGGCAAAAACCGCTGGCTCAATCGCCAGGCGCAACTGGCGCTGCCCGAGTCGGCGCAGGTCTACGACGTCCGCACCGGTCGCCATCTGGGCGCGGGTAAGGAAGTGACGCTGGAGCTGGAAACCGTTCGCCCCACGTTGCTGGCGCTGCTGCCTTATGCCGTCAACCAATTGAATCTGCAGGCGCCAACCACCGCAGCGCCGGGCGCTGCGCTGACGGCACAGGTGGAGCTGGTGACCTCCTCCGGCCAACCGGGTGGGCATGTGGTGCATGTGCGCCTGGAACCGCCGGCCGGGGTGCTCGATCCTGCCGAGACGCTCAACCTGCACACCACCGCCGGGCGCGGCGAATTCAAGCTGGCGCTGCCGCATAATGCAGCGCCGGGCCTCTGGACGCTTCGTGTTCATGACGTCATGACGGGCGTCATCGCCACGCAGACGGTGCAGGTTGCTCCGAGCAGGGAAACCACGGCCTTGATGCTGGCATACGATCGGCTCCGGGTCGAGCGCCTGGCGGTGGATTGGCCGGAGGGCCAGTGGGCGGCGCCCCAGCAGGGCAGCGACGGCGGCGTTGCGGTGCGCGCTTCCAACATCCGGCGCGCCATGCAGCATCACATCGCCGGCTACAAAGGTCAGTGGGCGTTGTCGGCCGGCTTCTCCCTGGAAAACGCCGAGATCAAATACGGCTTGAAGTATGCAGCGGTCAACGATGCCGCCGCCAACAAGTGGACCGATGAACGCCGCATTGCCGCGCCCTATCTGCCCGGCCTGGGGTTCTCCGAACCCGCTCCCCACATGTGGTACGTCAACGGCTACCTCAACGTCTTTTTCGACGACCTCCAGGTGACGCGCTACCGTTTGTCGCGCATTGAAAAAATCCAGGACGGCAATCTGGGCCGGGTCGAAGTCACCTGGGACACGCCCTATGGCGAGATTGATCTGGCGTTCGTCCTGCTGCCTGATCATGAAGCGCTGTTCCAGGAAATGACCATCCGTCCCACCGTGCGCTTTCGCACCCTGCACCTGAAATTCCGCGGCTATCCCAGCGGCTTTGGCGGCGAGGTCAAAGGCACTCGGGGCCTCAAGCAGGTCGATCCCCAACGCGGCGCGTGGGTGCTGCTGGGCAACCGCGATCTGGACCCGGCCTACGGCAAAGGCATGGGCTCGGGCGCGCTGCTGGTGTTGCCCGAACAGTGGACGAAGCTCGACTTCGGCAATGGCACCACCAACGCCCACCTGCAACGCGTGATCGATCCCAACGCCACCCCGCTGCGGGATGAAGGCGATGGCCCCAGCCTTGACCCCAACGCGACGGCCGATCCCGCAGCCGCCCATGCGGACAACCTGCCGCCCATCCAGGCCCGCTGGGCACTGTGGATATTTACCAAAATGGGCAACAACGAAGCCCTGCAATACATGGATGTCCACGCCAACGACACCCGCCAGCAACTGCTGAATCTGTTCCCCAAACTTGGAGAGTGATGGCCCATATGTTCGACCAATCATTTGCTGCTGGACGGCTGCGCGGCTGGTGCATCGCGGCGTTGCTGGTGTGGGGCGCCGCATCGATCAGGTTGGTGGAAGCGAAGCCGGATGCCGCGCCTGCCGCGCCGGACGTGCTGGTCATTGATGATTTCGAGCAGGGCCTGGACCAATGGCAGTCGCAGGGCGCCGGACGCATCGAACTCAGCGACGACACCGAAGCCGGCGGGCACAGCCTGATGTGGACTTCCGATGACGACGGCATCGGCCGCATCGTTTTCCAGAATCTGGACCCGGCGCGCATCGACTTCAGCCGCTATGACCTGCTGGTATTCCGCATCAAAGTCGCGGGTAAGCCGATCTGGAACATCAATCCCATCATCCAGCAGGCGCCCCATGGCTACGGCTACCGCACGCTGTACTACAGCATCGACACCATGGACCCGCAGGAGCAGTGGTACACCTTCTGCCAGGACTTGTCGCGCTGGGAAAACGCCTGGCCGGATACGTATGACACCACGAAGCAGGAGTTCCAGTTCGAGATTCAGCAGCTTGCCGCCGGGGCAAATCAGGAGGCGACCACGCCAGCGCGCACCCGCATCTATCTGGATGACATTCGCCTGATGCGCAACCCGCTGGGACTCCAGCCATCCTATCCCGGCCAATGGGAAGTGCTGGCAGACGGCAGCCAGACCACGCGGTTTGCGGTCACGATGACCAACCGTGGGCAGTCGACGCTGACCGTGAAAGCAGCGTTGACATCAGCGAGCAGCATCCAGCGCTTTCAGGTGGTTTTGCCGGAGCAGCCACTGGTGCTGGCGCCCGGCGCCACGGGCTCGTTCCCGGTGCAGATCAGCGCCAGCGCGTCGGTCGTCAAGGATGTGCGTCTGGGCTACGGCGAAACGGCGCAGCTCGCGGTCACTGCGAATGAAGTGCCGGGGCTGGTGCTGTTCACCGATCTGGTGGCGGGCATTGGCGCTGCGCAGCCGGTGCATCCCGCGGTGGTGTGCGATCCCGCACGCATGACGGAGTTGCAGCAGCAGTGGGGCGATCCTGCTGCCCGCAAGGCTTTGCCCCGCTATTTTTCTGACCTGGCGAAACAGGCGGAAAAAGCCCTGGAATATGTGCCTGCCTATCCACCGCTGGCGGCCATGGGCATCAAGCAGGATGCCATCACCGGCGGCAAGTTGCAGCAGATCGACGTACCGAATTTGCCGTTCAACGTGTACCAGGACCCCATCTCCGGGCGCACGTACTCCGGGCACATGTATGACGCCGGCGTGCTCAACTGGGCGGCCGACCACCTCGCCAATGCCGCCAACGCCCGCAAGCTGGGGCTGGGTTATCTGCTGACCGGGCGTCAGGATTTCGCCGTCGCCGCGGCCGCGATTCTCAATCGTTATGCCGACTGCTATCTCGACCTGCCCATCGTCGCGCCCGCGCAGGCTTCCGTCGCGGGCAGCGCCACCTCCGGCGCCTGCCGTATTGGTTCGAGCTACATGTCCGAGCGCGTCTGGCTGAGCAATCTCGCCGTCGCGCTCGACGCCATTCGTCCCGCCGGCGTGCTCACCGCCCAACAGGTGGAGCGCATCGGCGCCCGCGTGTTCGAGCCTTCCGCCAATCTCATGATGGATCACAAGGTCGGCGTGATGAACCTGCAATGGATGATCAATGGCGCTGCGCTGCAAGCCGGGGTGGCAGCCGACCTGCCCGCGGTGGTCGCCCGCGCGCTGCATGATCGCCACGGCATCGTGCGCCTGGTGGAGCTGGGCTTCCTGCCCGATGGCCAGTGGTGGGAGAATCCCAGCTATCAGGGCGTCGCCAAACTCGTCGCCTATCCCGCGCTGGGCATCGCCCTGCACAACGGCATGATGCCCTGGGATTCCCGCTACGAAACCATTCTGCTGGCCGCCCACCAACTGCACGGGCCCGATGGCCGCAGCCCCACGCTGGGCACCGGCGGCTGGCGCACGCTCAGCACCGAAAGCACCGGGGCGCACATCTTTGCCAGGTTCATCACCGATCCGCGTCTGGCGTGGGTGCTCCACCATCAGCCGTCGCGTCGTGAACCCTATGACATGGAGGATTTCGCCCAGTTCCGCCAGACCGAGCCGCGCGTGCCCGAGGTGCAGACGATCGATCCCCGTCCCACCGGCACCACGAACTTTCCCGACTATGGCGGGGTCGCCCTGCGCCTGCCCGGCACCGACCACTACTGCTATTTCCACTACGGCCGGGACCTGACCCACGGCCACCGCAACAAGCTGTCCATCAATGCCTACGGCGCAGGCGGCTGGTACACCCGCAATGTCATGGGCGGCTACGGCGACAACTTTCAGAACTTTCTGGAAACCATCGCCAGCAGCACTTCCATCGTGGTGGATGGCCAGAACGCCGACACCGACACCGGCGAACTGCTCTACCTCAAATCCATGCCCGGCGCGGAGATCGCCAGCGCCCGCGAAAACGGCGCGTGGAAAGATGTCGAGCATGAACGCACCGTGGTGCTGACCGCCGGCCCGCTGATCGTCATCGACCGCTGCCAGGCGCAGGCAGAACACACCTACGACTGGCTCTACCACGCCAACCAGACCAACCTGGAACTGCAGTCCCCCCAGCCCACCGCCGTCGCCCCCGATGTGCTGGGACCCTCCATCCACTACGCCGGGCTGACGCCGCTGGGCCAGCTCGCTGCCGACCATGCCATCAACTGGACGCGCACCCGCAAGGGCGCCGGCGGCCTGCTGCTGCGCCTGCTACCGCAAGGTGAGGTCATCGCCTTCAGCACCAAAGACGCCAGCGGAGGCGACACCGGCCTGCTCTGGCGCCAACGCGGCCAAACCGTCGGCTTCGCTGCCGCCTACCTGCCGTATGCGAAGGACGCCCCGGCAACTGTGGATATCAAACCCATCGCCCTGAAAACTCGCACCGGTCAGCCGGTCACGCTTGACGATGCGCAGGCGTATGACATCACCTGGCCGCAGGGCCGGGCGCGGGTGCTGGTGCGCTACCGTCTGGTCGAACTGCAAGGGTTTGCGGTGCCCGCCGAGCAGCGAGTCTGGGTGGAACTCGCCAACTAAAGCTCAGTCCGCCGCTACGCCGACGGCGGCAAAAAGTCCTGCTCGCGCGGCGTGGGTTCAAATTCATAACGCTTGGAAGTGGGGTACAGCCGCTCGTAATCGTGCCAGTGCGCCAGCATCACCGCCCGCTTGGTTTCCAGCAGCTCGATCAGGTTCGGCCCATACATGAAGACCGTTTCCTGCTCCGGCGTCATCCCCTGCGCGAGCACCTCATTGACCTCATGCCGGCCCAGCAGTTCGATCAGTTCCCAGGTGTTGTCCAGGTCCATCCGTGCGATCTTCCGCAGCTCCAGCGCCCGCTGATCGAAGGTGATGTTGTCATCAAAATCCAGCGGGTTGGCGCCGTAGCGCGGGATGTGGGCGATGTTCAAAGCGTGCTGATACATGATCGTCAGGCGGCCGTTCTCCGCCACGCAGTAGAGCGCGCGGATGCGGTCGCGGTACAACTCCAGGACGCGGCGCTGCGCGTCCGTGAGTTCATCCTTGAGCAACGTAACGATGGCGTCCCGCGCGGCATTGAGATGCTTCTGAGCTTCGTCGATGCACCAGCGCGCCATCCACACCACGCTGTCGCCGATGAACACCGGCTTGCCAAGGATTTCGCACAGGTTGGCGTTGATGTCTTCGCCATCGGCGCTGAACAGCATGGGCCGGTAGTGGGCTTTCTCCGCAGCGGTCAGCAGATGCGGCTGCGGAACCAGCGGGCGCACCAGCCAGCGCGAGGAAGTTGACCCGAAGCTCAGGCTCATGGACACCCCGCGCTGTCGGAGCTGCGCCAGCGCATGTACCGCCAGTTGCACGCGGTTCCATACCCGCACCAGCCGATCGCCGCCTGCTGCGCCGGCGACTTCCCGGGCGGCTTGCAGCAGCACAGCTTCGGCTTCCAGCACGCCTTCGCCGGGGTGGTCGAGCACGCCGCGCAGCAGTTGCAGGGATTCCGCCAGCGTGCTTTCGCTCATGGCGATGGAACGCATGTGGCCGTTGGGCTTGCTGAAGACCTGCTGCAATTGCTCGACGAATGCGCGACGGTCGAAATGTCCCAGCACCGGATTGGTCGGGGTTCCAACAACTCCGCCCCCGCTGTTGGCGCCCGGGCCGGCTATGCGCTGGCCTTCGCCGTTGACGCTGTTGAGATACAGATGCGTCCCCAGCTTGGCGCGGATGGCGGCCGTCTCCGCCGGGGGAAAGCTGAACGACTGCACATTCACGATCGCGCTGGCGCCCGCATCAATCGAGCCCTGGCGGATCGCTTCCAGCCAGCCGGCGATGCGCGCGCCCGGATCGCGCAGACGGGATTCCGTCGGCCCATTGAGCCCGGGATAGCTGTAAGTCGTCCACGACAACCCCGCGCCGCAGTCGTTGGTCCAGAAGCTGAAGCGTTCGATTTCCGGATAGCGCTGACACAGCAGCCGCGCGGATTCGCGGTACAACTCGAGCACCTGCGGCTCATCAATGGATGGACACCAGTAGGGCTTGCTGGCGATCCGGCCCAGCTCACACTGCACGCCGCGCCAGCGCGGATGGGCCTGGTACGCCGCCTCCGGCAACCACATCGGCTCGATGCCGTTGACCACCAGCTTCAGACCCCGCTGCCGCACCGCCGCCACGCGCTGATCCAACCACGCCAGATTGCGCTGCACGATCTCACTGGGGATGAACGGCACGACCGCTTCCGGGGGCGTCAGGCGAAACAACGCCAGCGCGCCCTGCGACCAGTTGGGATACGGATCGCGATTGTCCGGCATGAACGCGTCGTACTGTCGCGGCAGCCGCCCGATGCCGATGTGCGTCGCGCCGTGGTCATACGCCAGCGCGATGTGGTCCCGAAAGTCCTCGCCATCCAAGGGCACCGAGAAAATCAGGGGCGTATCCGGCAATGCCTGCTGGGCTTTCACGCGGTACATGGCGATCCTTTGTCAATGCAATAGACGCCGACACCAGGCTTGTCTGGCGCGGGCGGCGTGCCTTCAGGTAACAAAGCAGCGGGGAAAGACTGGCAAAAACGCCTCTGGCCGCGGGAACTGCGCGGCGGTGCTGACGCAAATACACAGCCCAAAACACAAGCATGGCATCATCACCTTAGTCACTCAAATCATATACAACTTATGAATGATTCGCAAGAGTATGGCATCCATTGTTCCCCTGGGATGAGCAACTCAATGCGCTCAATATCCCTGCTTGAGGACCGCCCCCGCGACCAGATTCACGGCAGCAGTGGTTGGAGCCGGAGCGCCAGGTTCTGGGCGATTTCGATCATGCCGTGGTCGGAGGGATGGATCAGGTCCATCGTCAGGCCGCCAAGGTTGCGCAGCAGCTCCGGTCCTTCGATCAGATGCACGTTGGGTAAGCCGCAGCGCGTCACGGCCTCGCGCAGGCATTGGCGGAATGCTTCGGCGGGAACGCGGGATGGACTGGCCGGTGCGTCCACGATGCAATCGCGATGAAACGGCAGCAGCGTGATGCCGGCGATCGGCCGCGCAGGGCGCGCGGAGCCCACGGTGTGAATCAGGTATTCCACCCGCCGGCGAAACTCGTCCAATGGAAACCCCAGCATGTTCACCGACACTTCAAATGTCGCCAGGTCCCAGTCCGCACGGCTGGCGATGTAATCCGCCAGCGCCGGCTCGCAATGAGCGGAGGAGCCAAAGCCCAGGTTCACCAGGTCCGCGCCCAGGCGCCACGCCGTCTGCGCGGCATAGCTCAGATGCGGCGCTTCGCTCTTGGCGCCCTGGGTGATGCTGGTGCCGTAGGCAAGATAAGTGCGCTTAGGCAACTGCTCCGGTCGCGGCGGCTGATGGCCTTTGCCGTTGATGGCGTGCAGGCACACCGGCGCCCGCGCCATGGCGCTGAACACCAGCCGATAGACCGCGGGATCAAAGGGATGATCGCGCCACCAGTCGCGTTCGAGCTGTGACAGCAGCGCCGGCCGCGCCAGGGTGATGGTGGTGGGTTCGGGTCCGATGACTTCCTGCACCCGGCCGTCAAACAAGCCATGAAAAACGCGGATCGGCGTGGGGTATTCGCACGACAGCGTGATCTGCGTCACATCCGCGTCCGTGATGAAACGAATCTCGCAGTTGGCGGGGAACAGCGCCCGCTCCTGGGCTTTGGGATTGAGTTGTTGGCGCACCGCTTCGGGGACGCGCTGCAAGCGCACGCCGCCGGCGACCGGCTGAACCTCCGCGACATTGTGCAGCGTGACGTTCTGGTATTGCATGACGGCGTCCTTACCCCGCCGGCAGCGCGAATGGGTCGTCCACCTTGGTGATCCATTGGCCGAGCAACTCATGCAGCCGCTGCCGCTGTTGCTTGAAGAGCGGATTGAAAACCAGGTTGGTTTGCTCGTAGGGGTCTTCGCGCGTGTTGAACAGCAGCCACGGCGCTGCATCGGTGACGGCATACTTCCAGCCGTCGCGCGTGACCACCGCACGCCACGGCCGCCCAACACCGGGGCAGTTGCTGACCAACTGACAGTAGGCGGACTCGGGCATGTCCGTCGGCACCAGGCGCTCCGCGCGGACGAGGCCGCTGGAGTAGTCGTAGCCGCGCATCCACGCGGGCTTGGCGAGGTTCGCCAGACCCAGCGAAGTGGGCGCGATGTCGACATGGTTGATCGGCATATCCCAGGTGCCAATGCTGCTTTCGTATTTGGGACCAGGTCCCAGGATGAGCATGGGGATATGCAGCGACTCGGCATAAGGCACATGCTTGTGGAACCGGCCGTGTGAGCCGTGCATGTCGCCGTGGTCGGAAAAAAACAGCACATAGGTGCTGCGGTCGAGCCCGGTGCGACAGAGCAGGTCCAGCACCCGACCGACGTTGTAGTCGAGGTTTTCGATCATGCCGTAGTACCCGGCAAGCTCCGGCCGACAGCGCTCGGTCACCCACGGCAGATTGGGCACATTCGGGCGCAGTTGCAGGCTGCCGGCATTGTGACGCCCCATGAACCGCGCCGGGGCGACATACGGATCATGCGGCGGCTGCACGCTCAGGGCGGCGAAAAACGGCTGGGACGCCAGCGCGCGCCCCGTGCCGGCGCGGGCGTCATCCTGCGGGGCGCGCTGGCGAATGTAATCCAGCAGCAGATCGGTGAGGCTGTCCGTTTCAAAATCCGCCAAGCGATGCAAAGGAACTTCCTGCCCGTTCTGGTGGCCGTGAATCCATACCTCCCACGCGCCGTTGATGCACTCATAACCGAGCCAGGTTTTGAACCCGCCCCGTCGATCCGGCGGCACCACCACCATGCGGCGATCATGCTTCGTGGCGCTGCCGTCCACGTGCCACTTGCCAAACCAGGCGGTGTCGTATCCCGCTTGATTGAACGGCTGTGCCACCGTCGGCATGCCGTCGGGCATCGGCGCGTTGTGGGCGGGGACCGCTTCGTGCGGATATCGCGAAGTCAGCAGCGACCCGCGGAACGGCGAGCACAGCGGACAACCCGCCACCGCCTGCGTGAACCGCGCCCCATGGTTGGCCATGCGGTCAAGATTGGGCGTGTGCACGTTCGGATCGCCGGCGCAGCTCAGCGCCTGCCCCCGGTGCTGATCGCCGAAAATCCAGATCACATTGGGGCGTTCCGCCTGAGGCGCGCCCTGCGGCTGAGGGGTGGGGGTGGTCATGCTGGCTATTCCATGTGCGGGCGGGGGCTTGTCAATCACCGGGGGACAGGATACCTTATCAAATGTGATAGAACAATTATCATATATGAATAGCTCATCGGCGACCCCGCTGGTGCCCGCGCTGGTCAGCGGCATCAAGGTGCTCGAAGCCATCGCCCGGGATCCGGACGCCAGCCGCTCGATCAGCGCCCTGGCGGCGCAGCTGGGCATTCCACAGGCGAGTTGCTATCGCATCGTGCGCACGCTGGAACAAACCGGCTGGCTCAAACCCGGCGCCGATGGGGCGGGTCATGAACTGGGCGCGGCTCTTCGGTCATTGCTGGGGGATGTGAATCACGAGCAGCGTCTGGCGGAAGCGGTGCAGCCCTTGCTCGAGTCGCTGGCGGCCGAACATGAGCTGACGTTCAAGCTGTCCGTGCGTCACGGCGATCAAGCCACGACGCTGGCGCGGGCGCAGCCGGATTCGCCGTTCGTCATCACCGGGCAGATCGGCGCCCGCTTCCACCTGTGCTTCGGCTCCGTCGGGCCCGTGCTGCTGCGGGACGCCAGCAGCGATGAAATCGCCCGGCTCTGCCGCACTGCGCCGGCTGCAGTCTGGCGCCATCAGACGCCCCAGCAGTTTCGCCGGCGTCTGGCGGCCTTACGTCGGGAGGGGCACTGTCTCGACCGCGGCAGCTATCACCCGGATATTCACGGGCTGTCTGTGCCGGTTGAATTGCATGCAGGCAGCCAGGCCGCCGGCCCCGCCACACTCACCGCCATCGCCACCGCCAGCACGCTGACGCCCCAACGCGTGCGCAAGCTTTTAGCCGCCATGCAGCGCGCCGCCGAGCGCTGTCACACTCTCACGCGGGACTCACTGCCATGAAAATCGTTGACCTGCGGGTTCGCACCGTCGCCATACCGCTGACCTGCCAGCTCCGGCACAACACCGGCGTCCACCCCGGCTACTTCCTGCGCACGGTGCTGGAACTCATCACCGACGAAGGCGTGGTCGGGCTGGGTGAAGTGGGCGGCGGCGACCAGCGCGGCGCATTGCTCAAGCTCAAGCCGCGGATCGTCGGTTTGGACCCGTTCCACCTGGAAATCATCAAGCTCAAAGTGCTGCGCAGCATCTACTACCTGAGCAACGCCCGGCTGTACGGCGCGATCGAGATGGCGTGCCTGGACATTCAGGGCAAGGTGCTCGGTCGGCCGATGTGCGATCTGCTGGGCGGAGCGGTGCGCGATCGCATTCCCATGATCGCGTATCTGTTCTGGCGCTATGACCGTCCCGAGGGCGGAGACGACACCGAGCCGCAGGACATGGCGAACTGGTGCCGCGAGCTGCGCGACACGTTGGGTGTGCAGTCGATGAAGCTCAAAGCCGGCGTGTTGCCGCCGCAGGTTGAAGCCCGCGCCATGGAGCTGTGCCGGGAGCAACTTGGCGATGACTTCGGGCTGCGGATTGATCCCAACGGCACGTGGTCGGTGCCCACGGCGGTGAAGATCGGGAGGCGTCTGGAGCCGCTGGGATTGGAGTATTTCGAGGACCCCGCCTGGGGTCTCGACGGCAACGCAGCCGTGCGGCAGCAGGTGCGCATTCCCATCGCCACCAACATGTATCCCGCCCGGTTTGATGACCTGGGCCCCGCGATTCGCATGGGCGCGGTGGACATCGTGCTGACGGATCTGCATTACTGGGAAGGGCCGCGCGGGGTGAAGGATCTCGCGGCACTGTGTCGCACGTTCCGCATGGGCGTGGCGATGCACTCAGGCGCGGAGTTCGGCATCGAGCTGGCCGCCATGTTGCACACCGCCGCGAGCATTCCCGAGATGATCGTCGCCGGCGACGCCCACTACCACTACCTCACCGACGACATCATCGAAGGCGGGTTGATGAAGTACCAGGCCGGCTGCATTCAGGTGCCCACCGGCCCGGGGCTGGGCGTCACGCTCGATGAGGATCGGATGGAGAAGTATGAACGCTACTTCGAGGAGAAGGGTGACTACTACGCGCGCTTCCATCAGGACCCGCGCCGGCCGGAGTGGTATCCCGTCGTGGGAGGATGGTGAGTACAACCATGCAACCTGAGCTTTCGGTTTTTGAACGTCAGATGACGGAGCTGGATGCGGAGATCGATGCCCGCATCCAACAGCATCGCACGCGTGAAGTGACCTTGCAGGCCACGGATGCTGCGGGAAATCCTGCAGCCAACGTGACAGTGACGGTGGAACAGACCAGTTCCGACTTCCTGTTCGGCGCCAACATCTTCATGCTTGGCGGCTACGCCAGTGCGGAGATGAACCAACGCTATGAGCAGGCGTATCTGGGCTTGTTCAATGCCGCGACGGTGCCGCTGTACTGGAAAGGTCTGGAGCCGGTACAGGGTCAGCCGCGCTACTGTGCGGACAGCGTGCCGGTGTTTCGCCGACCGCCGCCGGATGTCGTGGTGGATTTCTGTCAGCGTCATCAGCTCAACATGAACGGCCATTGCCTGGTGTGGGACAACGTGCGCCACGCCGTGCCGGATTGGTTGACGGATTCCGCGCACAGCGAAGCCTTGCTGGAAGGCCGGATACGTGCGCTTGCCGAGCGTTATGGGCAGCGGATTCAGCGCTGGGATGTGGTCAACGAGCCGCTCAATCGGCCGTTCAATCCCACCAGTCCCAGCCACTGTGCGTTTCCTGCTGACTACGAACGACTGTGTTTTGGTTGGGCGGACCAGTACCTGCCATCCGACGCGCATCTGGTGCTGAACGAAACCACCCTTGCCGCGTGGTATGACGACCGTCGCCCGCACTTTCATCAACTCATTCGTCAACTGCGCAAGCAGGGCGCCCGCATCAACGGCATCGGGCTGCAATGGCATCTGTTCAGCATCGAGGCGCAGCAGCGTCTGCTCGACGGCGCGCATCTGACGCCGCGCGGCATGCTCGCTGCGCTCGCTGAGTTCGACGAGCACCAACTACCGCTGCATGTCAGTGAGATCACGCTGCATTCCATGGCCGACGACGCCGCCGGCCGGGCGCTGCAGGCGCGGCTCGTGCGTCACGTCTATCGGCTGTGGTTCAGCCATCCGTCGGTGTACGCGATCACCTGGTGGAACGTGCCCGATGGCGGGGCGGTGCCGGGTGAAGATCATCTCAAGTCGGGACTGGTGGATGAGCAACTGAATCCCAAGCCGGCGTATGCCGCGCTGGAGCAGTTGATCCATCAGGAATGGCGCACCCGCACGCGCGTCACGACTGACAGCCGTGGGCAAGCGAAATTCCGCGGGTATCTTGGGCAATATTGCTTACGTGCTGGCGGCACTGCAACCAATGCTGGGCTTGGATCGGACACGTCAACCATCAGCATGAAATTGACGGAGTGACGTCATGGGCGTGATGGCGACATTCAATCTGGCGGGGCGGCGGGCGCTGGTGACCGGCTCGTCGCGCGGAATCGGCGCTGCTCTGGCCTTGGCGCTGGCGGAAGCCGGCGCGGATGTGGCGGTGCATTGTGCCGGTCGGCAGGATGCCGCGTCAAAGGTGGCGGATCGGATCAGCGCCATGGGTCGCCGCGCGCCGGTGTTGACGGCAGACCTGACGGATGCCGCAGCGCCGCAGCAGTTGGCGCAGCGTGCAGTGGAGGCGCTGGGCGGCATCGACATCCTGATCGCCAACGCCAGCGTGCAGTTGGCGCAGCCGTGGGCCGAGGTGACGCGGGAGCAGTTTGACCAGCACATCGCAGTCAATGTCCGCAGCACCTTTGAACTGATCCAGGCGCTGACGCCAGCGATGGCGCAGCGCGGCTGGGGACGCATCCTCACCATCGGCAGCGTGCAGGAAACGCGCCCGCATCCGCAGATGGTGATCTATGCCGCGAGCAAAAGCGCGCAGACGTCACTGGTCCGCAACCTGGCGAAACAGCTCGCGCCGCGCGGCATCACAGTCAACAATCTCGCGCCGGGGGTGATTGACACCGACCGCAACCGCGCCGCGCTCGCCCAGCCCGAGTATCGCGCTCAGGTGCTCGATCGCATTCCTGCGCAGCGCTTGGGTCAGCCGGAGGACTGTGCGGGGGCGGCGCTGTTGCTGTGCAGTGACGCCGGCAGCTACATCACCGGGCAGAGCCTGTTCGTGGATGGTGGCTTTAGCCTTTGACCCCAGCAGGAGGAGCGCGCCATGTCTGTGGATGACTACCGCCGGGAAGTCGGCATGATGAATCTGGATAAGCTGATTGCCACCCGCGAAGGCGTGAGTGCTGCGCCGCTGACGATCGAGCCGGGCGAGTTGCTCGCACGCTACGAGCAGCTTTACACCGGCGCGGTCAATGATGTGCTGCGGGAGTTCTGTCTGCTCGATCAGGCGCTGCCGGGGCACATCCTGCCGCTGCGGGAGTACCAGACGGTGGCGGGATTCGCGTTTACCGTCAAAAGCGCGCCCAACGTGAAAATCACTGGCGAAATGGCGTTTCGCACGCAGATGCTCGATGAACTGGGGACGGACCACTTCGTGCTGTGGGACACCAGCGGCGACCTGAAAGCCACGCTGTGGGGCGGGGTGATGACGGCAACCGCCAAAGGCAAGGGCGTGAAGGCCGCCTGCATCGACGGCGGCATCCGTGACACACATCAGATTCTCGCCGCCGATTTTCCGGTGTTCTACAAGTACCGGATTTCCAACGGCTCGCTGGGCCGCTGCCTGATCACGCATTACCAGATTCCCATCATGATCGGCGACGTCACCATCAAGCCCGGCGATGTGGTGCTCGGTGACGTCGACGGCGTGCTGGTGGTGCCGCGCGAGCTTGCCTGTGCGGTGCTGATCCGCGCGGAAGAGATCAAGTCCAACGAAAAGAAAATCTTCGGCTGGGTTGCCCAGGGGCAGAGCATTCAGCAGATCACCGCGCAGGGGGGATACTTCTGACCTGCGCGACCAACCCGCGGCTGCGCCGGCGCGGCCGTTGGGCGCAACGCCGGCGCCGAGGCCAGCAGTTCATCAAGGAAGCCAGTGCATGGATGTCGACTTGAACCAGGAGATGCTGATGGCGGTGGACTGGAACCGCCCCGAACTGGCGGCCATCAGCCGGGATCGCCGCGCGGACGCGGCGGCATTCGTGCGCTACCTGCGTCGTCGGCCGTCGCCCAGCACCGGGTATACGCTGGCGTATGTTGAGGAGGTTCGCCGCCTGGCGACGGCAGCGAATGTGGCGGCCGCACAGGCGCGGCTGGCGGCAGCGCTGGCGGAGCCGATGGTGGATCGGTCGCACGGCAATCCGGTGATTCGCGTGGGCGCCGAGAACCTGATCCTCGCGCTGGACGCCGCGTCCGCCTCGCGCCTGGCGCAGGCCGTGCTTGCAGGGCGGGCGCAATGGGGCAGCGGCATCTGGGGCAAGACCCGCGGCCTGTGTGATCTGCTGCGAATCCTGCTGCCGATTCCAGAAGTCTCCGATGCGGCGCTCGTGCCCCTGTTCGGTTGGCTGCTGCAGCAACTGCCCGTCGAGTGGTCATCGGTTCGGCAATGGAACGAAGCTCGCCTGGGCAGCTCCGGCCACAACTGGTGGCTCCACGCGCTGGTCGGGTTCTGGGCGGCGGGGCTGCTGTTCCCGGAGTTCCGCGGCTTCGCCCAGTTTGCCGCCCTGGCGCCGACGTATTTCGAGCACGAACTGCGCACGCTCATGTATCCCGATGGCTTCACCCGCGAACGCTCCGGCTACCACTGGGGCACCGTGCAGCATTTCCTGGAAGTGCTCCTGCTCGCACAAGCCAATCACATTCAGTTCAGCCCGACCTTCCACCAGCACCTGCAGCAGGTGGGCCACACGCTTTGGAAGATGCTGGCGCCCGACGGCGACTTTCCGCGCTTCGGCGATACCGGAGCGATCCATGAGCCGGGCAAGGGCATCGCCCGGCTGCGACAGGCGACGGCGCTGCTGGGACTTGCCGAGGGCAAAGCGGTGGCCCAGGCGCTGCTGCCGAATCTCGATGCGCCGCTGCCGACCATCAAGCCCGGCGACCATGGCGAGTTGGCGGCCTGGCAGGATCGGGTGTCGATCCCCGGCCTGCTGCCTGGGGGTGGTCGCAATCTGCTGGCGGCGTACCAGAAACTTCCGCCGCACCTGCCGCCGTTTGATTCCGTGCTCCCCGACGCCGGCTACTACCTGATGCGGCAGAACTGGACGCCCACGGCGGACTATGCCGCGCTCAACGCCGGCCTCGTCGGCAGTGTGGTCAGCAGTCACGCCCACACGGACCTGCTCAGTTTTGAGTTGTACAGCCAGGGCCAGCCGGTGCTGGTGGACAATGGCAGCGGAACCTATGGCGACAATCCCGCCCGCGCCTGGCGCCGCAGCAGCGCGGGCCACAATGTGCTGACCATCGACCAGCAGGACCAACTCCCCGCGCAGACGCAGTGGCGCTGGGAACGGACGTGCCTGCCGGAGATCAACGATTGGCGCAGCGAGTCAACGTATGCGTATTTCAGCGGCGCCCATGAAGCGTATCGGCATCTGCCGCAGCCGGTGACGACGGTGCGGCGGAAGCTGTTTTACCTGCGTGGGTGCTATTGGATTCTGATGGATCGGGTCACGCCGGAAACCGACGCCGCGCACGACTATGACCTGCATTTTCATGTGCTGCCTGCGGCCCGACTCGAAGCCGACGGCCGGCTGCGGACCGAGCGTGAGGCCGGCAACCTGCTGATCGTTCCCGTGGCGGGCGCCTGTGGCCAAGCCCGGATCGAAACTTGTCCGTTCCCGCTTGCAGGCTATGACAATCCGCAGCACTTGGTTTTCCGGCAGTCAGGCGGTGGCGGGAGGCTGTTCGTGACGGTGCTGGTCCCCTTCGGCCGCACGTGTCCGCAGGTGCAGGCGCGACTGCTGCCGGTGTGTGCCGATGGCCGGGAGCTCAGTCCCTGGGAAGCGACGGGCTTGGCGCTGGAAATCGACGGGCAGACGGATTACTACCTCGACCTGCATGTGCAATGGAACCTGCCCTGGACGCTGGGGCCATATCAGGGCAGTGGGCGATTGTTCCACTCGCAGGTGCACGCGCGCGCGGGCACTGCTTGAGGCGTGGCGCTGATTCCGGAGGTTACGGCAGGGTTCCGTCGACCTTCACCACCTGGCCGCCGATCCGTCCGTAGAGTTCCTTGCCGATCCAGAAGGGCGCGCCGAGCATGCGTTCGAGTCGAGCGACCGCCTGCATCTGGAGGGTGGTGGGATCGAGTCGGTACAGGGCTTGGTTGGCGAAGAGCCAGTAGGTGTGGTCCTGCGCGCGGGCGAACACCGGGCCGGACTCTGCGGGCAACTGGATGGATTTGACCAGTTTGCCGGCCGCGAGGTCGTACAGGTAGAGCACGGTGTTGGCATTGGTGGGATCGTGATACCAGCCGATGAAGGTGGCGTCGCCGACGGTCAGCAGGTCGCCGGTGTTCTCCAGGCCGGGCTGCAGGGTGATGCGGGTGAGTTCTTTGAAGTCGAGGTCATAGACCAGAAGCTGGGCGTCCTTCCTGGCGCCGGAGACGACGAGTTTGCCGGCCTGCGGCAGCAGCGCGAAGTCGACCGGTTCGAGGTCCTTGTTCTCCTGCCCCAGATAAATGAAGCTGTCTTTCTCGGGGAAATAGCAGCACAGGCCGGTGCCGGTGGACCAGCGTTCCCGGCGCCCCAGCGTGTACACCCGGCCGGGCATCGACGCCATGCTGACGGCGTAATGGGCTTCGGAGCGGCCCTGGCCCTGGCTGCCGATTTGCCGAGGGTTGGCGTTGGCATCTTTGGTCAGCGCGTCGCGCCAGGGCAGCGTGGGGTCGTACACATAGAGCGTGGTGTTGGGGTAGCCGGCGAAGTAGACCTTGCCATCGAGGATGGTGGTGCGGGCACGACTGGGGCCGCCCTTGCCGAAGAAGTCGAGCTTGTCGGCGGCCGGGTGGTAGCGGAACCAACCGGAGTAGCTGCGGGTGCTGCCGAGGATGGAACCATCGGGCAGCGCGGTGAGGGCTTCAATGCCCTGCGGTTCGGCGCGGTTGATCTTGAAGGTGCTGGTCTGCACCGCGGCGGCGTCACCCGCCGGGCGCCAGTGCAGCAAGCCGGTGCCATCGGCTTCGATGCTGACAGGGTCCTTCTCGATCAGTTGCGGCATGGCGGTCGATGCGGTGACGACCTTGCTGTGCGCGAACGTCAGTTCAGGCCAGCTTCCGGCGGGCAGGCTTGGGAGCTTCTCACCTACCTTGGCGCGGGCGACGATCTGGCCGTCGTTGAGCAACACGGATTCGCGTTCGGGGTCGCCATGCAATTGCGCGGTGCAGTTGCCTTGAGCATTGTGTTCGACGGTGACGCGGGCGTTTTGTTCATTGAGCCGCTCGGCGAGCATCTGTTTGGCGCCGGTGTCCATATTGACCGCCCACAGTTCCCAGACGCCCTGGCCGACGGCGACATAGATCCATGGCGGTTGGATGCCCAGGTAGTAGCCATAGGTCAGTTCGCGTCGGCCCTTGACGCCCACATCGGTGATGACTTTGTAGTCGAGGGTGTCGGGATTGATGCGGATGACGGTGGTGGTGCCGCAGGTGGTTTGCGCGGAGCCGTAGATCATGCCGTCGGGCCCGAGCAGGAATTTGTAGTAGCCGCGCAGCACATCGAGGCTGTCGTGGGTGCGGCCGAGAATCTTGACGGTTTCGTCGACCGGGTCGTAGTAGTAGATGTGGCCGTAGTCGACCGAGAAGAACAGCCGCCCGTTGCCCGCCAGCACCGGCGGCACAGAGGAATGAAAGCCCGGCAGGTCGACGATCTTGCTTTGGCCGGTCTGCAGGTCGATGATGACCCATTCCGCCTCGGGTCGAATGTTGGTGTCCTGATACGCCAGGTAATGCTGGCCGGTGGGCAGGGGGACGGTGACTTTGACTTTGTCGCCGGTGGCTTTGTAGTTCATGAACTGGCCGATCCAGTTCCACCCGCCGCGCGGATTGGGGGCGAAGCCCTTGGAGAAGCTGCGGGAGGTGACCACCGGCGTGGCGCGGATTTGCACCTGGTGCAGCGGGACGGCAGGATCCGGCGCGGGGGCGACCTCCGCGCCTATCACGCGTTGGCTGATGGTGGAGATGGTCAGTAAAAGCACCAGACCCAGATGCGGACAGCGCAGCATTGGTGAACTCCAGCAGAGGACATGTACGAAGCGGATATCACGGTGGAGCAGACTGACTTCACGTGACATCATACCGGAAAATGCGTACTGCCACCTTCGCGGAGCATGAGCCGGGGCCGCCTGTGGACAAGCAGCGATGCTGAAGCGGAGCGGGCAAGGTCAGCGCCAACGCAGCAGGGGATCGCCCAAAGAAAAAGGGTCTCGTCCGGGGAGGCATTCCGGTGCGAGACCCGATCCAGGGTAATGGGATGTTCGGTCAGTCAGTGGCGCTCAGGAAGCGCGGACTGGTCAGGCGCGTTTGCGGTCGGGGCGACGCAGGCCCAGCAGCAGGGCGGCGCCCAGCAGGGCGGCACTGGCGGGCTCGGGAGTCGGCACCGGCGGGGGCGGGGGCAGCTTGAGGCCCGGGTTGGAACCGGTTTCCGAGTTCCGGCCGAGTACGAACCCGCCGCTGATTTCGGGGCGGAACTGGTGGAACAGTTCCTGCGGCTCTTCGTTGCTGAGAATCTGGTCGTCGATGTCGCCGCCGAGCACATGCACGACGGTGTTGGCGACCAGACGGTCGAAGATGACGCGGGTCTGGCCGGGGCCTTTCATCTGCAGGCCGTTGACGCCGATGTTCTCAGCGCCGAAGCCGTGGATCGGGTCGAAGGACCCGGTCGGCAGGCTCAGCGGCACCACGCCGGTGAGGGCATTGGAGCGATTGACGATGAAGTTGCCCTGGCCCCAGCTGTTGACGGCGGGGCGGCCCCAACTGGGCCGATTCGCGCCGTTCTGCTGACCGCCAAAGTCCACACCCGCCACAGCCAGAGCGGCCGGAGCCAGTGCGATTGCAACGATCTTACCCCACTTAATCATGGTGACACCTCAATGTTTGCGTCTCTCGTCCACACCCTCCTAGGTGTGCTTCAATGAAGATTACAAAGAACGCAAATGCAAATAGAGGCCCTCACGCATTTTTTCATCCCTTCCGGCAACTTCAGTTCCGTCTGTAACGATTAGGGCAACCAGGTGTCCGGCTGCTCCGCGCCGCACGCCCTGATATACTTCCGCAGCATGAGCCGACGGCCCAAACTAGCGATTTTTCCCGGGACTTTTGACCCCATCACCAATGGGCACCTCGACGTCATCCGTCGCGGGCAGTCCCTCTTTGATGAACTTATCGTCGCCATTGGGCAGAATCCAGAAAAGCAGACAATTTTTGATGTCCACGAACGCCTGGACATGATCCGCACCCTTGTCGACGAGTGCTGCACCAATACCCGCGTTGAAGCCTTCACCGGCCTGACCGTCGACTACGCCCGCGCGGTCGGCGCCACCGTCATCCTCCGCGGTCTGCGCAATGTCTCCGACCTGCACTACGAGTTCCAGCTGGCTCTGACCAACCGCGCCATCGCCGACATCGAAACCGTCTTCATCATGACCGGCGAAGCCTACGCCTTCACCAGTTCCAGCCTCATCAAACAGATTGCCGCCGGGGGCAATGTCGATCGCCTCCACCGCCTGCTGCCGCCGCTGGTCCTCGAACGCATGAAAACCAAATTTGAACAAATGGGCGATCAGGTCCACAAACTCCGCGAAGACGGCCTGCAGGAATAACCCCCCCCCCGGAAGCCCCGGACCCCGGACCCGCCAGAAGCCCGGACCCCGGACCCCGGAAGTTTCCCAGGCGAGCATTTCGCGTTTTTCATTCCTCCTTATCCCCACGGCATACCTCGCATGGATTACCGCATCATCCATATCGGCGCGCTGAGCCAGCATGAACTCTGGACCCCGCCCAGCGGCGCTGGCGTCGCCCACGCCACCTGCACCCTCATTCGCAGCGGCGAGCAGGTCATCCTCGTCGACCCCGGCCTGCCGGAAAAGGCGCTCCGGCCGCGCCTGCTGGAACGCGCGGGGCTGCAGATCGAACAGATCACGGATGTGTTTCTCACCTGTTTTCGCCCGGCGCACCGCTGGGGCCTGCCGGGCCTGACCCACGCCCGCTGGTGGATCAGCGAAGCGGAGCGCGAACAGGTCGGCCGATCGCTGGTCGAACGCTTTGCACAGGAACAGGAACCTGACGCCAAACATCTGCTCAAACATGAAATCGAACACCTGCAACGCTGTCAGCCCGCCAGCGATCGGTTGGCGCCGCAGGTGGATCTGTTCCCTGTGCCCGGCTACACCCCCGGCGCCTGCGGGTTGCTGCTGGCGCTGTCGCGTATGACGGTAGTGATCGCCGGCGATGCCGTCCCCACGCAGGAACACCTGGAAGCGGGGCGCGTGCTGCGCGGCGCGTTTGACGCTGAGCAGGCGAAGGAAAGCCTCGCGGAAGTGATCGAGATTGCCGACCTGATCATCCCCGGCCACGATAATCTGCTGGTGAATCCCACCCGCCGGCCGTTTTGACGCCATCTTTTTCATCCCCGGATATTTCCCATGAGCCATGAGGTGCAGACCGCGCTGTCATCCCTCGAAGCCATGTTGCAAAGCATGGTGCGCCTCCACACCGTCAACAGTGTGGTCAGCGGCGATCCCTTGACCGAGCAGAAGCAGGTCGAGCACAACGAGCGGCTGGCGCAGGCGCTGGGCTTCACCACGCGCCGGCTGCCCATCGCCGGCCGGGCCGACAATCTGCTGGTGACGCTGGAAATCGACCCCGCGCTGCCGTGGCTGCTGTTTGAAAGTCACATGGACACCGTGGCGATCGACGGCATGACCATCGACCCGCTTGCCGCCGAGCTGCGCGACGGACGCATCTGGGGGCGCGGCTCGTGCGACACCAAGGGCACCGGGGCCGCCATGCTCTGGGCGATGAAGCAATACGCCCTGCAAGCCGGCCCGCACCCATGCAACGCGGCGCTGCTGTTCGCCATCGATGAAGAGTTCGGCATGACCGGCGTGCGGGCGTTCATACACCAGCATCTGCCCACGCTCAGCTGGCGACCCATCGGCGTCATTGTCGGGGAGCCGACGAATTGCCAGCCCATCGTCGCGCACAACGGCTGCGTCCGCTGGTCCATCACCACCACCGGCACGGCTGCCCACTCGGCGGACCCGTCCAAAGGTCACTCGGCGATCAGCGATTGTGCCGCGGTCATTGCCGCCATCGAACGCGACTACATCCCCCAACTCACCACGCGCCACGCGCTCACCGGCAAAGCCCAGGCGAGCATCAACCTCATCCGCGGCGGCACGCAGATCAACATCATTCCCGAGTCGTGCAGCATCCAACTCGACCGCCGCGTGGTGCCGGGTGAAGACCCGTCCACTGTGCTGCCGACTGTGCACGGCGTGCTCGATCAACTCAAGACGCAGCACCCGCGACTCAACGCCAAACAGGAGGTCATCTTCCAATGCCCGCCGCTGGCGCCGCAACCCAATGACCCCTTGCTGCCGATCGTGCAGCAGGCGCTGGGCGATATGAAGCTGCCGACCGCGCCGCTGGGCGTACCCTACGCCACCGATGCGGGGGACCTGAGCGCTGCCGGCATTCCCACGGTGGTCATCGGCCCCGGCGACATCGCCCAGGCGCACACCAAGGACGAATGGCTGGAAGTAGCGGCCTTGCACCAGGGCGCAGCCGTGTACCTAGCGATCCTCAACGCGGTGCGCTGAATAGCTACGGCAACGGCTTCTCATCCGTCGGCTTGTCCCCATGCGGGCGATGGCCAATGGATCGGCGAAACGCCCGCGGCGGCATCCCCGCCCATTGCCGAAAGCAGCGCGAAAAGTACGCCGGGTCATCGAACCCCAGCCGCTGCGCCACTTGGGCGATGTCCAGTGACGAATCATGCAGCAGCGCCGAGGCCTGGCTCATGCAGGCGTCAAACAGAAACTGCTGCGGCGGTTTGCCGGTCGCCGTGCGGAACAACCGGCGGAAATGCGGCAGCGACAGATGCACCTGCCGCGCCTCGGCATTGAAGTCCCAGCCATGGCGCGGATGCTCCCGGATGGTGTGCGCCAGTTGCCGCAGCGTCTGCAAACGGGTCGCGTCATGACGCGGGCTCGGCTCGTGCAACTGCAGCAGCATCGACTCGAACAACTGCGTGGCGTGAGCCGGCGGCAGTTGATTGAGCGTCAGCATGCGCTCCAGTTGCGTGGCCTGCTGGTAGTAACGCGCCGGGTCGCCGACCGACAGATAGCGATGCTCCGGGTCCACCCGCAGCAGGCCGGTCTCCAGATAGCGCTTCACGCGCGGTCCCTGGAAGGCAAAGTAGGCGAAGTCGATGCCCACCAGATCGACCGTCGTGCAATACAACCGGGCTTTGGGATACGCCAGCCACACCGCCGGCCCGTGCAGGTGTTCGATGGGCTCGCCGTTCCACGACACATCAATGCGGCCACGATGGAGGTAGTGCAGCACGTAGTAGGTGTACGTCTGATTGCTCCAGCCGACCCACTGCGGCTGGTAGCGGTTCCGGACGAACTCCACGCCATCAAAAAAGCTGGTGGTCATGACCCCTCAAACCAGATGAAATCGATGATTGAATCCTACAACTATGAGCAGGTGGTGACCAGTGTTATTCGGGGCGCATTTGCCTCGATGATGGCAAAAATCCCTTTGCGAGGGCGGAATAGCGGCTTGAAGCGTCGGCGTTGGACCCCTGGAATGGCGGACCGCGGTTTAACCAGTGGTGATCGAATTGTCCAAGTAGTTGATCAGATCGTGACTTCCGTCCCGGCGCGGGTCATTTAGAATCGGGTGATGCAATATTCCTCGCCGATCCAACGCCGGGGCCGGACTGCCGCGGGATTCACGCTCATTGAACTGCTGGTGGTCATCAGTTTGATCGTCATGTTGATCGCCATTCTGCTGCCGGCGCTCGCCAAAGCGCGCGACGCGGGGCGCACCACGGTGTGCCTGAGCAACATGCGGCAGATCGGGCTGCAACTCAACAGCTACGTCGCCGAGCACAGTGATATGCTGCCGGCGGCGTGCTACATCGACGGGCAGTACAACCAGGGTCTGCTCAGCAGCACCTGGAATGACCTGACCTGGCAGGAAGCCATCGCCCTGGGGCGCAACATTCCCTTCAGCACCACCGCCGACGGCGTGTTCAAGGTCTACCGCTGTCCATCCCGGCCGAACATCGACTATCACGATCATCATCCGGTGTATGGATAGTACGACACCGACTATGCCGCCAACTATCGCTACATCGACGTGCTGTACACCAATGGTCGCCGGCACCACCGCATCACGGAATCCAACCAGCCCAGCCGGACCATCGCCATCGGCGAAAAGTGGTACTGGGGCGACCTCATCGGGCGCAGCTACAACGTGATGTACGCCGACTGGATTCAGTACGTCTACTCCAGTGCACGGTATTTCCGCCCCTACGGCCAGAGCACGCCCAATGGAACGGTCGCCGCCGGCGCCACTCACAACGGCGACGGCGGCAGTTATCTGTCGCTGGATGGTCATGTCGAGCTGCTGCCATACGCCCTGCAAAAAGACACCGCCCGTTGGGTGAATCCCAAGTATTGATTTTCTGGTGAACCTCCTCATGAAACATGGCTTTGCGACCCCTCGGTCCGGGTGGGGCGGATGGACGCTGCGCGTGGGTCTGATGGTGCTGTTGCTTGGGTTGCCGACGGTGCAGGCCGCTGAGGCGCCGGCGCCGGAGCTGCTGGCGCCCACGCCGGTGGCGACGCCGATCGTGCATCAGCCCAGTTGGCGCGAGGAGCTCCAGCTCTTTGGTTATCACCCGCGTTTCGTGGCGGGGGAAGTGTCGTTTGACACCGAGCGTCGGCCGTATATCCGCGACGCCAGCGTGGTGCAGACGCTTGATGACGCCGGGCAATGGATCAAGCTGGATTTCACTGCCGCGGTTGCCCAGGCATACCCCAAGTGGAACCGTGTCTTTCATTCGGGCGACTTCGCCGACGAACAGGTGGTTTTCGACACCGCCGGGGCTGCCTATCTGCTGGTGGACGCCACCCGGTCGAACATCAAACAGCAGCTCCTGTTGTATTCGCGCGATCATTGCCGGACGTGGAGCGTGCATCCCCTGGGCGAAGTCGTCGCTCGGCTGGAACGCGCGGATGGCCACAACAATCGCACGCTGCCGCCCGCCATCCTGATTTACAGCTCCACCAGCCCGGTGCTGCGGATTCTCACCCCGCGCAAGCAGGCGGATGGCGCGCTGGAATTGCCCCCGCCGGTGGTGGTGACGGAGACTTCGCTGCTGGCGCCCAACCACTCCGGCGGCGGCAACAGCTCCGCTTCACGCGGCGAGCTGGTGCACATCACCTGGCCCGCCAAGGCCCCACCGCCGGGAGTCACCGGCGAAGGCACGCCCTGCTACGTGGCGACCTTTGACCGCCGGACCCAGCAGGTCAGCGCGCCGGCGTTCGTGGGTTTTGGCGGCACCGTTCTGGACAACCACAACACACCTGCCATCGCGCTTGACAGCCATGGCACGCTGCATGTGGTGCTCGGAGCGCATCATGATTGCTTCCGCTACACGCGCTCGCTTACGCCGGATCATGTGGATCTGGGCTGGACGCCGGCTGAGGAATTCGGCGTGCCGCGCGTGCGCGGGGGCGGCAGCTACACCTACGTCGGGCTGGTGTGCGATCGGCAGGACACGCTGCATGTCGTCGCGCGCTGGGCGGGCGAGGGCTACATCTTCCGCCTGGTGCATCTGCACAAACCCGCCGGCGAGCCCTGGGCGCCACAGCAGACGCTGGTGCAACCCTTCCGCGGGAACTACAGCGTGTGGTATCACAAGCTGAATCTCGGCGAGGACGATCGCCTGTGGTGCGCTTACACCTACTGCGGCGGCGCGCTGCTGCCCGAGGAAGTGGCCGCCTTCAGCAAGCGCCATCCGCAACTCGACAACTCGCGCGGCTTCCTCAAGGCGGACCCCGCCATGCTGCTCAGCGATGACCATGGCGAAACCTGGCGCCTGGCGACCACCGCCGACCTGGCGCCGCCGGCGCTGCGGCAGCCTGATCCCCAGCGGAGCATCGCGCCGCTGCCGTCCGCGCCGCCGGTGGTGCAGTTGTCGCGGCTGGCGCAACTGGGGGGTGAACTGTGCAGCGTGGCGGTCAACGACAAGCTGGTCGCGGCCGTGCTGGGCGATCGCCTGATCGTGCTGGAACTGAACGACCAGGGCCAGCTCAAGGAACTGAGCCAGTTGCCGGGGCTCGAGCCGCGCCGGGCGGAAGTGACGCTGTACGAATCTGTCGCCTTGATCGCCAACCAGCGCCAGGGCGTGCTGGTGGTGGACTTGCACGATCCTGCGCAGCCGCGGGTGACCGCCACGCTGCCCATGACCGCGGCCCGGCAGGTGCGTTGTCGCGGCAGCCGGGCGTTGGTGGCCGGCGCGGGGGGCGTGCAGGTATTGGACCTGACCACGCCGACGCAGCCGAAGTTGCTGGGGCAGATTGGTTTCCGCGAGGCGTTTGACGCCGCTTGGATCGACGACCACACCGCCTATGTCGCCTTGGGCAACGACGGCATGGTGCTGCTGGATTTGCGCGATCCCGCCCAGCCACAACGGTTGGCGGAATTTGCGCCCCAGCAGAAGACGGATACGGCATATCACCTGGCGCAGATGGACCAGTACCTGCTGGTCAGTCCCGGGCCCGGCGGGGTGGTGTTGCGGGTGTTGGATGTGACCCAGCCGCGTGAGCCGCAGCAGGTGTCGCAGTTGCGGCAGCCGACGTGGGGCTGGGGGTTGCGAGCGGTGGTGGCGGGCAAGCTGGCGCTGTTGCCGTGCGCCAACGGGATGAATGTGGTGGACTTGAGTAATCCTGCTGCGCCCGAGCCGATCATGCAGTGGGCAGCCGCCTTTCGTTGCCATGACCTGGCGGTGCGGGGTCATTTCATGCTCACCGCCTGCGGCGATCAGGGCATGCATGTGATCGACTTCACCAATCCGCGCCGGTTCAGGTATCCCGGCTCATACGCTTACCCGCACAGCCCGTGGGCGACGGCAAGCAGCGCGGGGCGCGTGGTGGTGCTGGATTGGCCCAACACGTTGCGCGTGCATGACGCCCACGACGCGCAGAGCAACCTGCCGGAGCTGGCGGCGCAGACGTTCAAGGGCTCGGGTTTGGGACTGGCTGCCAATCGCACGCTGGCGGCGGTCGCGCAGGGAACCGCCGGGGTGGCGTTGTATGCCCTGGATCATCTGGACCAGCAGCCGGTGGTGATCGCCACGCCGACGCCGGCGCGGGCGGTGGCGCTGACGGAGGAGAAGCTGTATGTCGCCGATGCCCAGCGTCACGTGCTGGTGTATGACCTGACCATCGTCAGCGCGAAGCAGGGGCCGGCCTTGCTCACCACGCTGACGATGCCCGCCCCGGTGCTGAGTCTGACGGTCAGCGACGGGCGCTTGTGGATCGCCACCGAACAGGAGCGCGTCGCCCAGGTGCTGGTGTATGACTTGGCCGCGCCTGGTGAATCGCCGCCTGTCGCAACTCTGGCGCTGCCGGTGGAAGCATGGTCCTTGCACGCGCAGGATGAGGCTGCGTATCTGGCCTGCGGGGCGCAGGGGTTGTGGAAGCTGGTATTGCACGAGGGGCAACTCAAGGCGATTGGGCAGTTTCGGCCGGAGCTGGGCGTGTGGGGCGTGAGCATGATCGACCAACGGCTGTACCTTGCCACCGCGAGCGCCGGGTTGCAGGTGTTTGCCGCGCCGTCGAGCGCGCCCGCTCCGTGAACTGTCGGCATCACGGCGCTTGCAGCGTCCATCGGCCCAGTTCAACCAGGCGCGTGACGCTGGGCCGGGCGTAGACGATCAACTCCACGCTCTGGCCATTGGGCTGCGGCGTCCACAGAAAGCTGTAGTCGCCCGGCAGGGATTCCTCAAAGTCATACCGCTGCCGGGTGAAGGCTTTCCACTGCCCCCCGGAATCACCCCCGGAATCACCCCCGCCCCCGGAGTGGTACTCGATGCGCACCCAGCACCACTGGCGAAATACGCTGGACCATGGCGTCACCACGGCGCGGAAATCGCCGGTGGGGGAGGTGGATGCATACTCCTGACGCGGTTGACCCCGGTATACGCGCTGCCAAAGGTAATAGCCCGGCAGCCCCACGCCCAACAGGAACAGCAGCAACAACCACCACAAAGCCGTCGGCGCCGCGCGGGTGGGGATCGGCGACACATCGGCGGGTAAATCCGGCAGGTCGTCGTTGTCGTCGTCGCTCATGGCGTCAGCTCCCGCAGTGGATCGCGCCAGCGCAGCCACAGGGCGTTGAGCACCACGCTGATCGACGAAAAGCTCATCGCCGCCGCCGCCAGCATCGGGTGCAGCAGGTTGGCCGCCGCCAGCGGGATCAGAATCAGATTGTAAATGAACGCCCAGAACAGCCCGGCATAAATTCGCCGCAGCGCCGCTCGACCCAGGCGAATCGCGCCCGGCAGCAGCCGCAGGTCCGAGCCCACCAGCACCACATGACCGCTGCTGACGGCGGCATCCGCGCCGGCGCCCATGGCGAGGCCCACGTTGGCGCGCGCCAAGGCTGGCGCATCGTTGATGCCGTCGCCCACCATCGCCACCGCGCTGCCGTCCTGTTGCAGGGCGCGCACCTTCGCTTCCTTGTCGGCCGGCTGCACCTCGGCGAGCACTTCATCGATCCCCACTTCCTGCGCCACCGCCGCAGCGACAGCGTGTTGATCGCCGCTGAGTAGATGCACGCGCAGGCCCAGCTTTTTCAGTTGTGCCACCACGTCCCGCGCTTCGGGACGCAGTTTGTCGGCAATGGCGATCAGCCCCGCGGCCCGCCCATCAATGGCGATCGCCACCACGCTGCGCGCCAGCGCGCCGATCTGTTGCCGCAGTTCGTCCAGTTCCTCCAGATGCGTGACCTCATGCTCGCGCAGCGTCGGCACGCGCCCAACCACCACCGCCCGGCCGCTCACCAGCCCGCGCACGCCGGCGGCGGTGAGTTCGTGGAAATCCTGGGTCGGCAGCAGTTCAAGGCCTTGCTCCTGGGCGTGGGCGACGATCGCGCGCGCCAGCGGATGGTTGCTCGCCTGCTCGATGGACGCCGCCATCTGCAGCAGGGTGTGGGGATCGACATGCGGGAGCGGCGCGACCTTGGCGACCCCGCCGCGCCCGGTGGTGAGGGTGCCGGTTTTGTCGAGAATGACATGGCGCAGTTTGCTGAATTGTTCGAGTGCCTGAGCGTCCTTGATGAGGATGCCGCGCTGCGCGCCCAGGCCGGTGGCGACGAGGACGGTCATCGGCGTCGCCAGCCCCAACGCACAGGGACACGCGACGATCAGCACGGCGATCAGCGCGCTCAAGCCGGTGTTCCAGTCGTGCAGCCAGAGGCCCCACACCAGCAGGCTCGTGGCCGCCAGCAGCATGACCGCCGGCACAAACACGCCCGCCACGCTGTCCGCCAGGCGTTGGATGTTGGCGCGCGAAGCCTGCGCCTGGCGCACCAGTTCGATCACTTGCGCGAGGAAGGTGTCTTTGCCGACGCGCAGGGCGGACATTTCGAAGACGCCGTCGAGGTTGAGCCCGCCGCCGATCACGCGCACGCCGGCTTGCACGGCAAGGGGTTCGGATTCGCCGGTGGCGAGTGATTGATCGACATGCGACTGCCCGGCGATGACTTCCCCATCAACCGGCACGCGCTGGCCGGGGGGCACCTGCAGGCGGTCGCCCTGGCGCACCTGGCGCAGCGGGAGTTCGCGCCATTGCTCCTGCCGCCAGACGCGCACCGATGCCGGCTGAAGCTGTGCGAGGCTGGTGAGCGCGGCGGCGGCGGATTGGCGGGCTTTGCCTTCGAGCAGGCGACCTAAGCCGATGATGACCAGGATCATCGCGGCGGTTTCAAAGTAGATCGGCCCGCCGCGCAGCACGGTGACCACGCTGTAACCGAACGCCACGCTGACGCCCAGCACGACCAGCGTGTCCATCTCCGCCCGGCCATGCTTCGCGGCGCGCCACGCGCCGCGGAAGAACGGCCCGCCGAGCCACGCCAGCAGCAACGCGGTGAGGATGAGCTGGGTCCACGCCGACCAGGCGGGGGGGTGATGCTGCGCCATCGCCAGCACCATGACGATCAGACCTGCGAACGCGCCCATGCCCCAGTGCTGCCACGCGGCGGCTGAAGAACCATCGTCCTGATCGGCGGAGGCGGCGCCTGGCTCGGCTTCGTCATCATCACTCGTCACGGCCGCCTCGAATCCGGCGGCGGCGACCGCGTTAACCAAAGCTCCCGTGCCGGCGGTACTGTCGTGCTGCACCAGGGCTTCGTGCGTCGCCAGGTTCACCTGTGCCTGGTGCACGCCCGGCGCCTGCTCCAATTGCGTGCGCACGGCATTGACGCACCCGGCGCAGCGCATCCCGGTGATCTTCAGGCGAGTGGTACGGACCGCGCCAGCCATCTTTTAGCTCCTTTGAGCATTCACCATAGTCCGCGCATGGTTAGAATGCCACCCCTTGTGAGGAACCAGCCCAGGTCGTCGGAGTTCGTCGGTCATACGTCACGCGAGTTAGCCCCCGGCGAGTCGCCGGGGGTTAAGTGAATGCCCCGCCCGCCGCCGACCCCAGGAGAAGGCGATGAACCCTCCGAGCCCGATGACGATCGCCCAGTTTCAACAGTTCATCCGCGAGCGCTACTACCAGACCGACGCGGCGCGCGGCACGCCCGCGACGTTCATGTGGTTTGTCGAGGAAGTCGGCGAACTGGCGACCGCGCTGCAGAAGGCGGCGGGGCAGGGCCTGAACACCTCCGGCGGCGAAAACCTGGCGGAAGAGTTCGCCGACGTCTTCGCCTGGCTCTGCACGCTGGCGAACATCAACGGCGTGGACCTCGAGGCCGCGCTGCGCGACAAGTACTTTTCGCCCAAAGCCAAAAGCGGTACGAAATAAGCCATCCAGTCAACGTCCACCCGGCTTCGGGCCAGTAGCCCGCAGCAGTTTGATGCAACGAATATTCCGTTTACCCGAGAGCAACCCATGACCACCCGGCGCACCATCGACCCGTACAGCTTCTACAGCAATCTGGCGCTCAACCACAAACCTGCCTGCGCGTTCACCGGCAAAACGCCAGCCCAGTTCAAAGCCTGGCAGAAGAAGACGCTGCCCCAGGTGCTGGCGACCCTCGGCAAACGCCCCGGCAAGGTCAAACCCAACGCGGAGTTGCTGGTGAGCTGGCGCGAACACGGCCTGATCAAGGAACGCTGGGTCATCGACACCCAGCCGGGCCTCTCGGCGGTCGTGCTGATCTTCCGTCCCGACAACCTCAAACGCGGCGAAAAGCGCCCCGCGCTGCTCTGCTGCCATGGCCACGGCAAACATGGCAAGCATCCGGTCATGGGCATCATCGAGCCGACCGAAAAGTTCGCCGGCATGGACCAGCTCAATTACAGCTATGGTCTGCAAATGGCGAAGAAGGGCTTCGTCACTTATGCGCTCGACTGGCTGGGCTTTGGTGAGCGCTCGAGCACCTACAAGCCGCATTTCCATGAAGCGCAGATCGGCAGCCGCGATCAGTGCAACGTCAACTACCTCTGTGCCACCATGCTGGGCACTACGCCGCTGGCGCTCAACACCCACGACGGCTCGGCGACCACCGACTTCGTCGCCAGCCAGCCCTATGTGGACGCCAAGAATCTGGGCGTCATGGGTCTGAGCCAGGGCGGCACCATGACCACCTGGATGGCAGTGACCGATCAGCGCTTCAAGGCGGTGGACATCATCTGCTACGCCGGCCCGTTTTATGACATCGCCTACCGCACCTACAACGTCTGCGGTTCGCAGGTCACGCCGGGCCTGTACGCCGCGGTGGACATGGCGGAGTTGCAGGGCCTGATCGCCCCGCGCCCGCTGCTGGTGGAACTGGGCGTGCATGACACCTGCTTCCACATTGACCACACCTACTCGAAGCACTACCAGCAGCTCGAGCGCATCTACAAAGCTGCGGGCGCGGAGATCGACCTGGACCTGTTCCCCGGCCCGCACGCCTGGGGCGCCAACAAGTCCGAAGCGTTCTTCCGCAAGCATCTGGGCGCGAAGTGGTGAGCAGCGCCATAGCTCATTCGTGGTAGGGCTCGCTGTGCGAGCGCAACCCGGCGCTGCATGGCGCGCACAGCGCGCCCTACATGCTGGGCAACGAGCCGGAAGCGTGAGCGACGGACAGGGCGCTCGGCAGCCAAAGGATCTGACTGGTTGCACTGAATCAATGGACGCCGGGCGCTGTGCCCGTCGCTCACGCTTCCGGCTCGTTCCATGCGCACCCTACGCGCCGCGGCGCTGATACTGCGCGAGCAACTCGTCGGCGAAGCGGTCGGCTTCGATCTCATTGTTGCGCCCCGGCACCTGGCGCGTGGCGCGCAGGTAATGGAACGCTTCGTGGGCGAGGATCCACACCGCGGCTTCATCCGCATTCGCCAGCGTGGTCCAGCCGATCAGGCGCAGCCACTGCCGGCCGGTGCGTTCGTCGATGACCTGCACCCCGCGCTGGCAGCCGGCGGGAATCGGCGGGAATCGCCCGCGCTCGTCGGCATACAGCGGTGACTTGCGGATCGGAATGCGCGTGGGGAACGGCCCGGGCAACTGGCAACTGAGGCGGAAGATCGGGTTCGCTTCAGTCGGCAGGTAACAGTGGCCATACACCGCGCCTTTCTTGCGGCTGCGGCCGACTTCCAGCTTGATCCAGTCGATCAGGCTCAGGTTGTATTGCTCAAACCAGGTCCGGCCCCACGTCGCGCCGCGCAGGCCTTGCCGCGCGGTGAGGGTGATCTCCCAGCGCGGGCCGGCGGGATTGGCGATCGGCTTGATGCGGCGGCGGGCAGCCATGCGGGCAGTATGGGCATTTCGGGAAACTTCTCCAATCGCCCCGGCGTTGTGCCGATGAGCCTACAATGGGGCGGTCAGGGAGGACGCCATGTCCGCGCACACCAAAGTTCGACTCAACCTGCTCAAAGCCACGGGCACGCGCCCGCATCGCTATTGGTGGCTGCGCCTGCTCAGCCAGACCGTTTCCCTGGGCGTCCTGGTGTTTGTGCCGTTGACGGGTTTGGCGCAGGTGGATTTCTGGGGTGGACACCATCGCCTGCTGTTCCAACCTGCGCCGCTCAAGCACGCCATCGGCGGCGTGGTGCTGGGCATCGGCGCCATGTACGTGGTCACCTTCCTGAGCAACGTGCTGGCGGGACGCCTGTTCTGCGGCTGGGGTTGCCCGGTGGGACAGGTCAGCCGCTTTGGCGATCTGACCAGCGTGCCGGGGCTGCGCGGCTGGAAGCTCTGGCGCACGCATCTGCAGGGCGCGCTCTTCAGCGCTTTGTTTGTCATCAGCGTGCTGTCCTGGTGGACCGACCCGCGCGTGCTGATAGCCGGCGACGCCAAAGCCCTGGCGCTCAGTTGGGGCTTGGTGGCGTTCGGTGTGCTGGGGGCGTACATCCACGGCCGGTGGTGGCGCTGGGAGTTCTGCAAGACCGCCTGCCCGATCGGCTTGTACTACACGTTCATGTCGCCCGCCAAGTACTACGGCATCCACTTCCGCAACGAGCATCAGACCTGCATTGAGTGCGATGCCTGCGATCACATCTGTCCGGTGGAACTGACGCCGCGTGATCTGCTGGCGCCCGCTTCGCCGCGCGGCGGGGTGAACATCGCCGACGCGCCGGGCCGAAACCATTGCCTGGAATGCGGCGACTGCATCCGCGCCTGCGAGTTCATGGTGGAGAAGAAAGGCAAATCCCCCGCGCCGCTGAAACTCTGGTGGTACCGCGGCAGCCAGACGGGGACAGAGCGGGAAGTTTCGCCACGGATGAACACGGATGAACACGGATGAAGAGATGAAGACCGGGCTCGTGCGCCATGTTGCGATGCACGGTTGCACATGAGCGCAGCGAATGGGGGGCGAGGGATTGGTTGATTTGGAGATTTGGGATTTGTTGATGTGCAAGCGGGGCACACATCACAACTGTCGCGTCAGCATCGCCATCCCCACATCACCAAATCACCAAATCCAAAATCTCCAAATCTCCCAATCACCAGATCACCAGATCACCAACGGGAGTCTTGCATCCCATCCGTGTTCATCCGTGGCAAAAAACTGCTTCGGCGTAGCTCACTGGCCGATCGAGTCCAGCATGGCGTCCGCCAGGGCGTCGCAGCAGCCGTCCACCCGGAAGTGCATGTCGTGGATGGACTCGCCGTAGACCTCGACCTCGGTGGGGCGCAGGCCATGCACCGGGCAGGTGACCTGGCAGAGGTGGATTTCCAGTTGCAGCTTGAGTTGTTCGATGCGGTCGTGCTGCGGTGCCGTATGCGTCGTGGACATGCGCGTCCCTCCGTGGATGACTTCGCCCCTCCAGGCCAAGATCGTCCCAGCCGCCAAGGTTATCGGCACTGAGGCGATTCTAACCGCACCTGAACCACGCACCAGCCCGGGGAGGCGCAGTCTTTTATTTTTTTCACCCCCTACAATCGGAACAGCTTGACAAATCGCTGCCGGTGAGCGCTGTTCCTCCCTCCGGTGACGCGCAACGTTTAGCGCCGCAGCGATTCGTACAGCTTCAGGTACTGATTGTCGAGCACCGTGAAGTCGGATTCATAGCTGCAGATGCCGTCGTAACCCTCCGCCAGGGCGCGCGGCAGCAGTTTCTTCGCCGCCTCCGGCTGCATGGGCAAACCGCGAATGAGCTGCGCCTTCTGCCGCACCATTTGCCGCCACGCGGGAGTGTCCCAGTACAGGTCGCCCAGCAGTTCGAAGCTGGCGTAAAAGTCGCTGATGACTGTGTCGCACAAGCCCTCGTCGAGCCAGGCGGGCAGGTCGATGCCGTCGAACAGGCAATGGTTGGGACGCACCCACAGGGCGATTTTCACATGGTCCAGCTTCGCCTTCCGCAGCGCCTGTTTCAGTTCCCGACCGAAGGTGGTCAGATACTGCGCCCGGAACGCCCACCAGCGTTCGTAAGCCGGATCCTCGCGCCGCGGCAGGGACTGACGATGGTGCGGATCGGGATGCTTCGGATCGCGCGGCGGCTGCTGGCCGAATTGCTTTGCATACGCAGCGCACATGACGGGATGGTACTGCAGCACCGGCGGATGGCGCAGGAAGCCGAGCGTCAAGCCCTGCAGGCCGTAGCGTGCCGCTTCCACCAGGATGCCGATTTTGTGTTGCCGAACTTCCGGGAGCGCCAGGCACAGCTTCCCGCCGCGCCGGCCGTTGTCCCATTCTTCCCAGTAGTCGGGATGCTCACGGTAGAACGCGCTGGCGACATTGCCCATGTAGCTGTTGAAGCGCATCCAGCCGTAGAGTTGCACGTGATGGCGCTGGGCGGCCTCGACAGCGAGTTGGAGCATATCCACCTTGCGCAGCACCCGGCCATAGGCTTTGGCTTGCGGGTTGAACACGCCATGCACCTTGGCGCTGACGTAGCGCATGGTGTTGAGTTTGGACGGGTAGTCGCAGCACTGGCCATCAATGCGCCAGTGCACGATGTCGAACCCGGCGGCGGCATGGGCGGCAATATTGCCCGCATATGCAGCAGGGTCGGGATCCAGCGCGTCGGTCATCGGGGCGATGTCCGGGATGTCGTTCAATCCCTGAATCGACAACTTCGGCGGCTGTGCCTGCTGCTGACGCCAGCGCTCGGCGGCGCGCGGGGACAGCGGCTCCAGACGCAGGTAATCGAGCGTGCTGGTCTGATGCAGATCGGGATACCGCCCCAGCTTCAGCGGCTTGCCGTTGAGGTCGATCACGCCGAAGTCCAGCTCTTTGCCAACGTGTTTGCCGCTGAGCCAGAAGCCGAATGCGGTGATCTTTTCGTCACCCTGCATCCCGCTGATGCGAAAGCGCGGCTCCGCCTCCCCCGGCACGTACAACGCCGCGCCCCGCCCATTGCCCACGCCCACGCACACGCGATGCGGCCCGGTGCAGCCATGCTTCACCACCACCGGCGCGGGCTTTACCCCCGTGTTCGCCACCAGCGCCTGCTGACTGTGCGTCCACGGCAGGGAAACCTTCAGCCATTTACGCGGATGATGACCCTTGGCGACACTGCCGGCGGGCACCTGCTGCGCCAACGGCAGCACCACGCCCGGCCCCACGCGCGGGGCGCGCCCACGGGCCGGCGGGGTGGCGACGCGCGTCGGGGTCAGCAGACGCGCAGCCTTGAGCAGCCCGGCATGTCGCGTGCGCGCCCAGGGGCCGAGTTCGAATGCCGCCGTGTAGGTCCGCCGCTTGCCGGCGTCGAGCGTCGGGCGATCATCCTGCACCATGGTGTGATAGTTGAGCTGCGTGTGCGTCCGCAACGCGAAGCCATCCGCCAGCAGATCGAAGCGCCCCATCTCCGCCTTGCTGCGCGTCGCCAGCAGTAAGCCCGTGCGGTGGCTCTCCTGAAAGAACACGCGCCAGCAGGGCAGTTGGCGTCCGCCGGGCAGCTCCGCGCCGTCGCAGTACAGGTCGTCCTCATCCTCAAACACATTGACGAAGCCGGACCCGAACACCACCCGCGGCAATTCGGGATACCGCACCTGCCCCGGCAGGCTGCGGGTCCGCGCGGTGACGTTCACCTGCAGCAGCGGGGCATGGCTGGGCAGGCGGTAATCCAGCGTCAGGTCCAAATGCGGCAAACGCAGCGTGGCGATCGCCCGCCGCGCCGTCGCTCGCCAGGCGCGCAGCTCGAAGGCTTCGCACCATTGGTCGCTGCTCTTTTCGTAGTACCGCACCGTCGCCCGCGCCAGCGACGCGGCGTCACCGGGGCGACCCAGCGCGCTGAGCAATCCCGTCGTCGGGTCAATGGCGGCTTGCAGGTAACGGTTGGTCAGCTGATGAAGCACGGAAGGCGAAGCATCACGGCGATCAGTCACGCGGAAGTCTCCCGAGGCGTCCGGGTGGTGACGCCTTGCAGCAAGGAACAGCCCAGCACCACGCGGCGGGTGGGTTGCTGGGGTCGCAACATGCGATCCGCCAACAACAGGGCGGCAAGTTCACCCATGCGGCGCATCGGCGCCAGCACCGTGGTCAGTGGTCCGCCGGCGAGATTGCGGGCGCGGAGCTGGCCGTCGTATCCTGCCAGTTGAAAATCTTTGCCGGCGGTCAGCCCATGCGCCAATGCGCCATGCACCAGTCCCACCGCCAGGTCATCGCTGGCGGCGAAGATGGCGTCGGGGCGCGGCTTGAGCGCCAGCACCTGGGCGACCATGGCGGCGCCGTGTTCCGTGCTGTAGTTGCCGGCAAACAGGCGATATTGCGGCGCCAGCGGCGCGCCCAGCCCGGTTTCGAAGCCGCGCACGCGCAGGGCGGAGGTGATCTCATAGCGCGGCTCCTGATTGGCGCCGGATTCGCGCATGCCGATGAAGCAGGGGCGTTTGACCTTGTTGAGCGCGAAGTGTTCGCCCACCAGCACGCCGCCTTGTTCGCTGTCGCATTCGATCACGTCGTACCCGCCGGGCCGGGCGACGCAGATGTCCATGGCGGTGCTCAGCACGCACAGCGCCTGTCCCGGGCGGGGACGCAGCGGCTTCTGCGGAGCGGGGTTGAACAGCACCACCGCGTCCTGGTGTTCGAGCCGATCGAAGAGCGTGGGTTCGTCGTGCATGCGGTACCAGTCGACGACGACGCGGGCTTCGAGCTCGAGCAGATGGCGGCGCACGGCATCGACCGCCGGGTCGAGCATGCCTTCGGAGGCGGCGCGCATCAGCGCCACCCGCTTGCCCAGCAGCGAGCGTTGGTGCACCCGGCTGGGCCAGTCGACCAGTTGCAGGCCATGGTCCTGCTCGGCTTCGGGATCGCGCACGAAAGTGCCCAGGCCGGGGCGGGACACCATCAAGCCTTCACGCACCAGCTCCTGCACCGCGCGATGGGTGTTGCTCTGCCCGGTGCCCAGCTCCACCGCCAGCCGCTTGATCGGCGGCAAGCGTGTGCCCGCCGGCCAGACCTTGCCGATGCGCCGGCGCAGTTCCTGTTTGATGATCTGATGTCGCTGCCCGTCCGCGCTGGCGTCATGCCGGGCAGAGGTGACAGGCGCTGGCGCGTCGGCGGGGCCTGAGTCGGGATCGCTGCGGTGGGCGCCGCGACCGGCGGTGGCGGCAACTGTGCTGCCGGCGCCTGGTGACGCCGACTTCCGCGGCGGCGGGATGGGGCGGGAAGGCGACCTGCCGTTGCGCCCGCTGGCCGGGCCCGTCTGCCCTGAGGATGTGCCCACGCGATTGTTCCTGGTGCTACTGCGAGTTCAGGACAACTGCCAAGATATCACATTCCATTAGCAAGACAACCTATTTTTGTGCGCCTGTCCCGGGCCGGACGCACCGACGGCAGCGCTGAACATTCGGGCTTGCCCGGTTGTTCCCCGTCTGTGCGCCCAGTAACGTTGCCCACGCCGGCCCCGCGTGGGCTTGGCTGCAAACCACCCGCACTCGCCGAGGTTCACCATGAAACCCGCCGCTCATCGTGTGCTGTTCAACGGGGATTGCGATTTTCTCTTTCATCACGACTACAGCCGCGGCGCTCCGCGCTACCACGCGGGCGTGTTTCACGACTACGTCGCGCTGCTGGCGCGCAGCGGCGTGGACACGCTGGTGCTCAACGCCAACGCCCAGGCGCCCATGTACCCCAGCCGCCGCTTGGCGCCGGCGTGGCGCGGCTACACGCGCGGCCAGCGCTCGTTCGTGCGCGGCTCCTATCCGCCGTTGGGGCCGGACTTCAATCAACAACAGCTTGACCGCGCGCTCGATCGCACCTGCGCCATGCTCGACCGCTACCTCGACCTGGAGGAAGACGGCGTCGACTGGTTGGCTGAATGCTGTGCCGCCTGCCGGCGCTGCGGCGTCAGTCCCTGGGTCAGCATCCGCATGAATGACGCCCACGGCGCCACCAACTGGAGCGCCGCCTACGCCAACTGCCCGCCCCAGCGCGATCCCGCCCTGCGCCTGACCGGCCGGGCCCTGGTCCCCGGCGATCCAGCGGTTCCCACCCAGCAGTTGTGCGACTACGCCCAGCCGGCGGTGCGCGACTACTACCGCACCATGATCGACGAACTGCTGACCGACTACGACTTTGACGGCCTGGAGCTGGACTGGAACCGCATGCCCTACGTGCTCGAGCCCGACGCCGACGACGCGGGCCGCCAGCTCATCACCGACTGGCACCGCGAGTTGCGCCAGCTCGCCCGCCGCGCCGGCGACCGGCGCGGGCGGTGGATTTATCTGGGCCTGCGCACGCCGGCGCGCGTGGATCACCTGCATAGCGTGGGGCTGGACCTGGCGGGGCTGGCGCGCGGCGACCTGATCGACTTTGTCGCGCCCGCCAACCAGTGGCAGATGATCTGGGATCTGCCCGTGCCGCAGTGGCGCGCCTTGCTGGGCGAACAGGTGGCGCTGTATGGCTCCATCGACGACGCTCCCAACTGGATGTTCGCCCGTTCCGCCGATGGCCAGCAGCGCGGCTGGCGGCTGCTCAGCGCCAGCGCGCCGCTGATCCACGGCGCGGCGGCCAACCTGCTGGCGGCCGGCTGCGACGGCGTCGAGTTCTTCAACTTCTTCTGCACCGACGCCCGGAGCGCGCTCCACGGCGCCGCCGGCGCAGCCGCGCGTTATGACGCCATCGCGCCCGTTGGGCAGTTGGCGCAACTGCGCGGCCGGCCCAAGCATTACAGCCTGCAAACCGCTTACGGATACTGGTTCAACCGCTGGTTTGAACTGGGCGAGCAGTTGCCCGTCACGCTGGAGCGCGGGCTGGTCCGGACGTTCCATCTGGTCATGAGCGGCGAACCGGACGCCGCCGGGCGCACGCTGCAAGTGCAATTAACCATCGCGCGACCCGCCGGCGCGCTGCCGTCGCGCTGGCCGGTGGTCAGCTTCAACGGCGCCTGGCCGGTGGCGTGCGGCGGGCCGACCGACCAGTTGCTGGCGCCGGTGGGCGAATACACGCACCACCATGAGCGGCAGGTGGGGTTGACCTACACGCTCGACGCCCGGCGGCTGCGCGAGGGCCGCAATGAGTTCGTGGTGTTCGACGCCAGCGACGACCCGGGCCCGCAACTGGACGGCTGGGCGCCGGGGCTGCGGATCGTCGGCTTCGATGTGACGGTGCGGTAGGCTGCGCTGGCTCCGAAGCCCGCCGCCGGCCGCCTATAATCGCGCCATGTCCGACCGCCGGCCCAAGCTCGATGAACTGCTCGCCAAAGCCCACGCGCTCCCCGCCGAGCCGGGCGTGTACCTGATGAAGGACGAGCGCGGGCTGGTGATTTACGTGGGCAAAGCCAGCCGGCTGCGCGAGCGCGTGGCGAGCTACTTCGTCCCCTCAGCCGACCTGGGCCCCCGCAAGCAACCCATGCTCGACGTGGTGGAGGACTTCGACACCGTGCCCTGCGAGGGCGAATGGGAAGCCCTGCTCGCCGAGAATCGGCTGATCAAGGACACCCGCCCGCGCTTCAACGTCAGCCTCACCGACGACAAGACGTTTCCCTATCTCGCCATCACCTTCCAGGATGACTACCCCGGCGTGTTCGTCACCCGGCAGCCGGCGGCGCCCGAGTTTCGCGGGGCGAGAATCCTCGGCCCGTTCACCAGCCCCGGCGCCCTGCGCGAGTCGGTGCAGATGCTCCAGAAGGTGTTCAAGTTCCGCACCTGCAAGCTGGACATCCGCGAAAATGACGAAAAACGCCGGCATTTCCGCCCCTGTCTGCTGTACGCCATCCGCCAGTGCTCCGGACCCTGCGCGGACAAGATCAGCAAAGCCGCCTACCGCGAGGACATCGCCCGGCTCAGTCGCTTTCTGGAATCCAAACGCAGCGTGATGTTGCGCGAGCTGCGCCAGCAGATGGCGCAGGCGGCCGAGGCGCTGCAGTTCGAGGAGGCGGCGGTGCTGCGCGATCAGATTCGCGCCATTGAAAAGCTCGACGAGCGCGGCAAGCGCAGCCAGCAGTGGCAGCCGGAGGCCGAGACATTTGTCGATGACCCGCGCAAGGGTTTGGCGTCGCTGCAGCGCACGCTCGGCGGCGACGAGCCGATCCGCTGCGTCGAGTGCATCGACATCGCCCACCTGCAGGGTGGGGAAACCGTGGGCTCGAAGGTCTGCTTCGTCGACGGTCGGCCGCTGAAAAACGAGTACCGCCGCTACCGCATTCAGACCGCGGGCAACGACGACTTCGCCTCCATCCGTGAGGTGGTCAGCCGGCGTTACCGCGATGCCGGCGCGGGCCAGGAGCTGTACCCGGACCTGATCATCATCGACGGCGGCGAAGGCCAGCTCAGTTCCGCTTTGGCGGTGTTCGCCACATTGGAGATCAAGCCCCCGCGAGTGGTGGCGCTGGCGAAGAAGGAAGAGCTGATCTACACGCCCGAGCGCGCCGAGCCGATTCGCCTGGGCCGCGACAATCCGGGCCTGAAAATCTGTCAGGCCATCCGCGACGAAGCCCACCGCTTCGCCCAGCATTACCACCATGTGCTGCGGAAGAAGAAGATGCTGGGAGAGGAGTAGGGGGCGTGAAGTCTGTTGACCCGATACATGGAAATCCCGGAGCCCCGCCATGCTCGATCGCATTGCCGACGGACGCACGGACCTGATCTGGGACTGGCTGGCGCAGGGGCAACCCGCCACGGCGGCCGACGCGCAGGGCGTGCGGCTGATCCAATGGTGTGCTTACTACGGCGACGTCAGCGCCATCCGTCACCTGCTGGCGTATGGCGAAACGCTCGCTGCTCTGGGTGACAATTTCGATCTGAACGGCGCGGCATACCACGGGCACTGGCGATTGTGCCAGTATCTGCTGGAGCAGGGCGCCGATGTGAATCACGCTTTGCCGGACACCGGCGAGACGCCGCTGCATGCCGCCTTGTGCAAGGCGAACCGCCCCGCCTATGACCTGGTGCTGCGCGTGCTGCTGGCGCGGGGCGCGCGGGTGAATGTGACCACCCAGGTCGGCGTCGCCACGGGTGCGTTCATGCGTGACTGTCGAACCCGCGGTGAAACGCCATTGCATCGTGCTGCGGCATTCGGCAGCGCGGCTGCGATCTCCATGTTGCTTGAGGCCGGCGCTGAACGGGAAGCCCGCGACGCACATGGCGAAACCCCGCTGGCGTGGGCGAGCTGGCATCAGCGTCCGGGCGCGATCCTGCAATTGCTGACGTATGGCCCGCATCGGATTTCGGCGGCCGGCGTCAACCACTACACGGTGGATCACGGCCAGGGCTGGGGTGGGTTGGAAGCGAGCCTCGCGGGGCGGCCGCATGTTTGAGGCGCGGCATGCTGCTTAACGAGCCGGAAGCGTAAGCGACGGGTTGGGCGCGGGGTCGCCAACGCGTCACGGTTTGTTCAGCAGGTCAACGGATGTCGTGTGCCGTGCCCGTCGCTGACGCTTCCGGCTCGTTGCAGGCGGATGTGGGGTCGCCAACGCGTCACGGTTTGTTCGATAGTTCAACGGAGTTCGTGCGCCGTGCCCGTCGCTTACGCTTCCGGCTCGTTAAGCAGCAGACGTTGTTGCGCGTCATCTTGGGGGTCAGTTCACATCCAGCTCGCGCACGTGTCTGGCCGTGCGGCGGCTTTCGACATGCTGGCGGATCAGGTCGCGCACGGCACTGGGATTGCGAATGGCCGGCAGCACCACCTGGGGGTTGCTCACGTCGGAGGTCATGAGCTGAATGTTGCCCAGCCCCAGCATCCGCAGCAGCAGCGGTTGCTCGAGCGCGTGGTCCTTGACGCGGTAGAGTTCCAGATCATCGGTGCGTTTGGACAGCACGCCGGCGGTGATGCGCAGTCGCTCGGTGGTCAAGGTGTAAACCCGGCAGCGCACCTGCAGCCAGCGGGCGATGGCGAAGGGAATGGGCAGCAGCAGCAGACAGGCGACGAACCAGCCGAAGTTGGTCCATTGCGAACTGGTTCCCTGCCAGACCGTCTGCTCTTCCATGGAGAGGCTCAGTTGGTCAGCGCTGCTTCGATGTCGGCGCGGAGCAGCTCTTCCATGTTGGGCATCAGGCCGACGTAGACCTTGCGCACTTTGCCGCCGGCGATGACGACGGTTTGCGGGATGCCCTGGACCTTGTACAACTCGGCGACGGCGCCCTGCTGGTCGAGCAGGACGTTGAGGGTGAGCTTTTCTTTCTCCAGGAACTGGTTGATCTGCTGGGCGTCTTCCTGAATGTTGACGGCATAAACCGCCAGGGATTTCTTTTCGCTGGCGCCCCATTCGGCGAGCTTCTGCAGATG
>CAZSBB010000022.1:0-108253 GCA_964605235.1 uncultured Phycisphaeraceae bacterium | reverse complement strand
CCAAGGCCGGAACCACCATTATCGCAGCCCCCCGGGTTTTTGGGCAGACCCGCACGGCGGCGGCGCGGGCATGACTGGCGTGCGCCGCTTCCGCCCGTCGGCCCCCGGGGTCGCCGGTCATCTCGCCGCCTGGCCGGCGGTGCGATTCACCGAAATTTTGCCGGTGAACCGGCGTCAGCGCGGCAAGCGGGCCTTGTCATCCCCGCGCCGGTGTCATAAAGTGAAGCGGAGGCAAGCGCTTGCTGCCGATCCGCAGGGTCGGCCGATCAGCCGCGCCGGACGGTCAAGGAGATGCCGCGCGATGGCCAAGTCGTTCTACAAGATTGAAGAAGCCGCTCAGCGCCTGGGCAAGAGCGTTGAGGAAATCAAGGCGATGGCGGCCCGCGGGCAACTGCGCCAGTTCCGCGACCGCGACACCCTGCTGTTCAAGGCCGACGAAGTCGACGCCCTGGCGAGCAGCGATGAATCGCACACCGGCCTGAGCGTCAGCCCCGGCGCCGACGACAGTGCCGTCATCAAACTCGATGACTCGGGCGACACCGGCGTCATCTCCCTCTCCGACACCACCGGCCAGAGCACCGGCGCGATCGAACTGACCGACACCGGCATTCAGGACACCGGCGAAATCTCCCTCGCCGACACCAACCTGGGCGACACCAGCCTCGGCGACACCAGCGGCCCGGGCGGCTCGACCAGCCTGGGCATGGCGGACGACAGCGGCGCGGACATCAGCCTCGCCGACGATGAAATCAAGCTCGCCGACACCGCCGGCGGCACCGCCGTCAGTTCCACCGGCGTGCCCGTCGCCGACGATGCTGACCTGAGCAGCCCCGACGCCCTGACGGTTGATGACGCCGACGCCAAGGAAGGTTCCAGCGGCCTGGGCCTGGCGCTCGACGACATCGGCGGCTCCTCCGCGGGCGGGCTGGAACTCGAGGGCACCGGCGCCGAGGACGCCATCGACCTGGGCGACAAGAAGAAAACCAAACAGCCCAAGGAAGACGCCCGGCAGGCGACCGGCATCAGTGTGTTCGATGCCGACGAAATCGAAGCCGCCGATCCCATGGCCGCCACCCTGGTCACCACTTCCCCCACCGCCGGCGCCCGCCCGGATGAAGACCTGGCGCTCGACAGCGTCGGCTCGGGCAGCGGCCTGCTGGACCTCACGCGCGAAAGCGATGACACCAGCCTGGGCGCGGAACTGCTCGACGAAATCTATCCCAATGCCGACCAGGCCCCCGGCGACAGCGGCATGGACACCGCCGCCGGTTCCTCGGGCGTGTTCGATGGCGCGGTGACGCTCGAAGCCGGCCCGGCGGGGACCGACACCGGCCAAAGCACCGGCACCGGCCTCGCCAGCAGCGGCGCAGCCACCGCCGCCGTCACCCAGGCCGACGCCACCGCCGCCGAATCCGCCGTGCTGGATGTACCTACGACGCCCGCTCCCGCATTGGGCGCGCCCGGCGCCGGGGTGGTGGTCGTCGAGGCGCCCGAAGCGCTCGATCCCGTCGGCAGCGGCTGGACCGGCGGGCTGCTGACCGGCGCCTTTGCCGCTCTGGTCATGGCGTTGATCGTCGCCATGGGCGCGATTGTCGATGCCCCCGCCTCGCTGACCAGTTGGATGGGCCACACCAGCAACAACCTGTGGACCGGCGTCGGCGCCCTCTCCGGCGCTACGGTGGTGCTCGCCATCGTCGGCTTCTTCCTGGGTCGCATGTTCCGTTAATCGCTTCCCGCCGCCGGTAACCCCTGGTAGCCCCTTCCCCACCATGCTCAGTCCTTACGCTAAGAGCGAATGGATGACCATTCTCGGCATCGGGACGCTGCTGAGCGTCTCGGCGGGGTTGATGCAGCTCTGGTGGCTGCTGGTCCTGCTGCTGATCGTCACCGCCGCCCTGCTGGCGTTCTTCCGCGATCCCGATCGCCAGGTGCCCACGCAGCGCGGCATCATGGTCAGCCCCGCCGACGGCAAGATTTCCTCCGTGCATGAAGTCGAGCATTTTGAGCCGTTCGGCGAAGGCGCCCTGTGCATTCGCGTCTTCCTGAGCGTGCTGGATGTTCATGTCAATCGCTCCCCCGCCCATGGAGCGGTGCTGAGCATCACGCACAAGCCCGGTGACCACCTGAATGTGCTCAATCCAGTGTCGGCGGAAGTCAATGAGTCAAACCTGATCGTGCTGGGCCATCCGGTCCGGCGCACGCCCATCGCGGCGGTGCGCCAGGTCGCAGGGCTGCTGGCGCGCACCATCGTCTGCGGCGTGCCGGTGGGCATGGTGCTCCAACGCGGCCAGCGCATCGGCATCATCAAGCTCGGCTCCACCACCGAGCTGTACATCCCGCTGAGCATGACCCCCCAGGCGCTGGTGGTCGTCGGCCAGATGGTCCAGGCCGGCGCGAGCGTGCTCGCCAGCTATATCGCCAGCGACCGGGTGAGTGAGGCGGCCCCGGCGGGCGCGGTGGAAGCGGCCGCGGCCGAGCAGATGGCTGAGCCCTCCGCCGATGAACCTGAGCTTGAGCCGGATGCCGCAGGGGGAACCGATGCGGAAGCTGCGGATGCGGGAGATGCAGCGGACCCGGCCGACGCAGGGGATGAAATGCTCGAACTGGCTGACGCCACCACGCCGGCCGCAGTCGAAGGCGACCTGTTCAGCGGTCAGCCTCAACCACGCGACACAGCCTCACCCCCGGAATCACCCCCGGATTCATCCCCGGATTCATCCCCGGATTCTGCCTCGGCCTCACTCCCGGAAGCGGCTGAGCACCGGACTCCCTCCACACAGCCAACCAATCCTGCCTGAACACGCTGTCCATTCCTCGCCAGCAGTCGCGGCTGGGGGTTGCTCAGGGCGACAACTTCCTGCGCCCGGGGCCGTCGCCCACGCTTCCGGCTCGTGGCCACCGACAGCCCTTGCCTATTCCTCACAAACCATTCTTGGAATTTTTCTAAACTGCTGTTGAATCCGTACCCGAAAGGTACTATTATGTCGCTACGGAATTGAGACGTGGTCTCGATTGCCGACCGCCATCTGGTAAATCTAATGCTAAGTCTTAATCGTAAAACGGATTACGCATTGGTTGCCCTGGCGGAGCTGGCGCAACGGCAGGGGTCGGACGACCCGACCGCCAGTGCCCGGTGGATAGCGGACCGCTACCACCTGCCCTTGGCGCTGCTGATGAATGTGCTCAAAGAGCTGGCGGCAGCGGGTCTGGTTAACTCCACGCGCGGCGCTCAAGGCGGTTACTGCCTGGCGCGACAACCGCGACAGATTCACCTGTCGCAGATTATCGAAGCCATGGAGGGCCCGGTGCGCCTGACCCCTTGTGCCGGCCACCCCCCGGCAACATCCGCCGCAGCCGGCATCGGTGTTGGATCAGCAGCGCGCGAAAGCGAAACCCCCTGCGACTGCCTGCTGCGAGGCGACTGCCCGGTTCACCACGCCATCTTGCGGCTGCACAACCGGATCGACGGCTTCCTCCGCACCGTCACGCTCGCGGACCTGCTGGAATCGAAAGTCGACGTCCCCGTCGGACAGGTGGCGGTGGGCGCGTAAGCGAAAAAAGGATCGGCTGCGGACGGCCGCAACCGACGCGAAAGCAAATAAAGGGATATACTGGTATTTAGTTTTTGCGACTGAGATTCAAACCGAACTGCCCACCGGAAATAGCCCCGCCCCCGGAAGTATGAAACGCGCCCAGGTGCAATGAGACACGCTTCCGACAGGTGCAGACGAATCAGGAGTATGCAGCCATGGCCTTGACCTTCCCGATCTACCTCGACCACAACGCCACCACGCCCGTCGATCCGCGCGTGCTGGAAACCATGCTGCCCTACTTCACCCAGAAGTTCGGCAACTCCGCCAGCCGCAACCATCAGTTCGGCTGGGACGCCGAGGCCGCGGTCGACCTCGCCCGCACGCAGGTCGCCAACCTGCTGGGCGCGGATCCCAAGGAAATCATCTGGACCAGTGGCTCGACCGAATCCAACAACCTCGCCATCAAGGGCGTCGCCGAGATGTACGCCGCCAAGGGCAAGCACATCATCACGGCCGTCACCGAACACAAAGCGGTGCTCGACCCGTGCAAGCGGCTGCAGAAAGCCGGCTACGACGTCACCTGGCTGACCCCCGGCGCGGACGGCATCGTCACCGCGGAGATGGTCGCCGACGCCATGCGCGACGACACCATCCTCGTCTCGCTGATGTGGGCGAACAATGAAATCGGCACCCTCAACGATGTGCCGCAGATCGGCGCCCTGTGCAAGCAGCGCGACGTGATCTTCCACACCGACGCCACCCAGTACGTCGGCAAGCTCCCGACCGATGTCGAAGCGGCGGGCATCGACCTGCTCTCCGTCTCGGCGCACAAGCTCTATGGCCCCAAGGGCGTCGGCTGCCTCTATGTCCGGCGCCGCAAGCCCCGCGTCCGCCTGTCCCCCATCCTCGACGGCGGTGGCCACGAGCGCGGCATGCGCAGCGGCACCCTCAACGTGCCGGGCATCGTCGGCCTGGGTAAAACCTGCGAACTGGCGCAGCAGGAAATGGCGACCGAAGCCCCCCGCCTCCGCGCCCTGCGCGACAAGCTCGAACAGGGCATCACCCGCCAGCTCGACGGCACCGCCATCAACGGCCATCCCGAGAAGCGCCTGCCCCACACCACCAACATCAGCTTCGCCTGGGTCGAAGGCGAGAGCCTCATGATGGCGATCAAGGAAATTGCCGTCAGCTCCGGCTCCGCCTGCACCAGCGCCAGCCTTGAGCCGAGCTATGTGCTCAAATCGCTGGGCGTCGGCGACGACCTGGCGCACAGCTCCCTGCGCTTCGGCCTGGGCCGTTCGACCACCGCGGAAGAAATCGACTACACCATCGAGAAGGTCGTGGCGGGCGTGCGCAAGCTGCGCGAGATGAGCCCGCTCTACGAACTGGTCCAGGAAGGCGTCGACCTCAAGAACATCCAGTGGGCCGCCCACTGAGCAAGTAGTAGGATTGTTTTAGCCACAGATGAACACAGATAAAGAATGAGAGAGATAAAACAGGGATAAGAAATTCAATCTGAGAATGAGCAGACCCAATCTCTGCTTTGCTTATCCCGGCCTTATCTCTCTCCTGTCTTCATCCGTGTTCATCTGTGGCAAAAAAAGCATTGAAAAAGGAGTGCCGCCATGGCGTACAGCAACAAAGTCATTGACCATTACGAACACCCCCGCAACGTCGGCAGCCTCCCCAAGGATGCCCCCAACGTCGGCACCGGCATCGTCGGCGCGCCCGAATGCGGCGACGTCATGAAGCTGCAAATCCAGGTCGATCAGGCGACCGGCAAAATCACCGACGCCAAGTTCAAGACCTTCGGCTGCGGCTCGGCGATCGCGTCCAGCTCGCTGGCGACCGAATGGCTCAAGGGCAAGACCATCGAGCAGGCCCAGCAGATCAAGAACACCGACATCGTGCAGGAGCTGAGCCTCCCGCCGGTGAAGATCCACTGCTCGGTCCTCGCCGAGGACGCCATCCGCAGCGCCATTGCGGATTACCAGAAGAAGGCTGCGGGTGAAACCGGGGCTGGGGCAACGGATCAGGCGCCGACCATCAAGGCTGCCGCCGCGTGTTCCCAGCCTGCCGTCGAGTCCTGAGCCTATGCTTGTCGCGTGTCGTCGGTATAATCCACCATCCCGCCGCGGGTGAAACTTCGGGCTGTGTCGGCCGCCCCGCGCTTGCAGCAAGGAGTCTGATTGTCATGGCCATTCACCTGACTGAAACTGCCGCCAAGGAAATCCAGTCGATCATCAACGCCCAGGAGCTCGACAAGGAGAAGGTCTGTCTCCGCGTGGGCGTCAAGGGCGGCGGCTGCTCCGGGTTCAGCTACATCCTGGACCTGACCGAGCAGTCCAAGGACAGCGACGAAGCTTTTGCCGACCACGGCGTGAAGATCGTCTGCGATCCCAAAAGCTACCTGTACCTGAACGGCACCACCATCGACTTCAAAGACGAAGTGATGGGCCGGGGCTTCACCTTCACCAATCCCAACGCCACCTCGAGCTGCGGCTGCGGCAGCAGCTTCAGCGCGTAACGCATCCGTCGGCCGCCGCGCGGTTGACCACCATGCACCAACCCACACGTCCGTGCTGTCCGGCACGGGCGTGTTTTTTTATGCGCGGACAGGATGAGATTGGTGACCGCAGGCGGCTAACGTCAACTGGCGACTGTTGCGGGATGCCGCAGCCGCAATCAGACTCTGGGCGAACAGCCACGGATGCACTGGAAGCCAGCGTGTTGTTCACCTGCCAATTGCTCGCCGCGGGCATCGATGTCGGCGGACTTCCTGGTTTCGACATGACCAGCGGTGAACGAGACGTTGGCGTCAGCGCCGGGGGATCGGTGGATACCGATCCGGGCGAAAGCGTCAGGGCTTGCCCCAGCCGAAGTACACCTTGGTAATCCAGGAGGGCGACATGGCGGTGTTGAGGATGAAATCGCGGGACAGGGTTTCCACATGCCCGTCAACGAAGGAAGCATTGAGGTTGCCGCTGAGGTGACGAAAACCCAGATAGCTGATGTTGGCGTCCCAGAAGGAGGAGTTGCCCGCGACGTTGGCGGGCGGGGTGACGGTATCCACGAACACCACCTGTTTGCCGGGATACAGCAGTTCGCGTGTGCGGTTGGGGGCGCGCTGGAAGGCGTTCCAACTGCGTCCACCCATGAAGTACTCGCACATGGCGTACTGCACATTGCCGGTGTTGGTGGGTGCGGCAACCATTTCCGGGCAATGGAGAATCCCGTTTTTCAGGTTGTCGGGCAACGCCCCGGTCCGGCCGGCGCCGATGTTGGAAGCGTTCAGATTCGACCGCAGCATGTAGGGCCAGAAGTCGATGCTTGCCGAAGACGTCGGACCCCAGAAGGAACGGTAGTAGAAGTAAGGACTGTTGGGATAGTTCCAGTTGTTGTTGCCGCAGATCCAGTCGCTTGAATCCAGCGAGTACGTCGACCAGGCGAGGGTGATCTGCCGCTGGTTGTTCATGCACTGCAGGTTCTGGGCGGCGTCCCGCGCCTTGGACAACGCCGGCAGCAGAATGGCGATCAAGAGAGAAATGATGGAGATGACCACCAGCAGTTCGATGAGGGTAAATGCCCGCTTGCCAATCATGCTGCGTCTCCTGCGACGTCCCCCGACCCAGACGTGACGCCGCTTTGGGGAAAGATCCATCAAGAGCGCGGCCAGCCGTGGCTTGCCAGACGTGCCACGCAACAACCATGTTATTTTAACAAACACGGATCAGTGGTCAATGACTTCTGGTTCCATGACGGAGAATTTTGACGGAAGCAGCGGGACAGGCTGCCGGCTGTCAGGGGGCATTGCCGCTGCGCTATGCTGGCGCAGCGGTCGGCTGCCGCGCCGCGAAGCCGGCGTTTGCGTGCCGGGTCCATCCAGCGCTAAAATGCCCTGATCCTGCGGGTGTAGCTCAGTTGGTAGAGCGGCAGCTTCCCAAGCTGCATGTCGAGGGTTCGAATCCCTTCACCCGCTTTCGTCGTTGCACGATTGCCGCCATGACCCGGTCCCGGGTGCTGCGGCGTTTTTTTTGCGCCCCGTCCCCGGCAGGAGCATCGGGTCATGACCGAGGCGAGCATTCCCCTGCCCCTGCTGGTGGTCGTGGACGACGTTGGCTGGTGGCGCGGCCAGGATGGGCATGCCCACGGCGAACCGTACCGCACCGGCATCGACCGCAACCATGTGCCCGCCGACTACCACGCCCTCGCCCAGTTGGGGCAGGCGCTGCACATGCGCGTGCAGGCTGCGATGATCCTGGGGGAATGGGACACCCGCCGCCTGCTGCGCCAATTGCCCAGCGCCAACTGGATGGGCAGCGCCTGGGACAACCGCGATTGCCCCGGCACGCCCGAGCTGATGGAACAGGCGGCGGCCGTGCTGCGCGATGAGCGCGACTGGATCGAGTTGACGCTGCACGGCCTGGGACATGAGTACTGGCAACATGACGCCCAGCCGGCCGGCTTCACCCGCGCCGAGTGGTCGCAGCGCGACGGCACGCCGCGCCCTGCCGAGCATCTGCGGGGGCTGGTCGATCTGTTTGGTCAGTTGCTCGATCAGCATCAACTGGGCGCGTTTCCCGAGTCCTTCGTGCCCTGCGCTTTCTGTCATGGCTTTGACACGCAGGTGGCGCAAGTGCTCCACCGCGCGGGCATCCGCTACGCCTCCACGCCGTTCGCCAAGCTGGCGCACCGCGAACGGGTGCCGCATGCTCGGCTGGGGGTGGAAGCGGGCATCCTCACCATCGACCGCGGCACCCAAAGCCCCGCCTGGAACGCCCTGGCTGTTGATCCGGCGAGCCTGCCGGGCTATGCCGTCGACGGCCCGGTCTGCGGCCTGCACTGGCCCAATCTGCTGCATGCCGACCCGACGCGCAACGGCGAAGTCGTGGCGCAGTGGGTCGCCTTCCTGCATCGCATCGGCACGCGCTTCGACCGTCTGCTGGCGCGCGACACCCGCACCGGCTGGACCCAACTGGCGTACTGCGATCTGACCCGCTGCGCGCAGCAACCCGGCACGCTGGAGATGGACTTCACCGCCGTCGATGCGCTGGGTCGGGCGGCTCTGGCGGAGCAATTCACCGTCAAGGTGCGGGCAGCGCCGACGGCGCGCTTCACGGCCCAGGGCGTGGCGCTGACTTGCTCCCGCTGGCAGGTCGATCAACGTTGTCACGTCCTGTGTGTGCAGCGCCAGCCCGGCAGCGCCCGGGGCCGCCTGACCTGGAACCCTTGACCACGCCCCCGCCCGCGCGGGAACCCCGCAGCTCACTTACTGGACGCTACAACCGGCACGACCTGCCCAGCGCGGCACCGCTGAACCGCCTTTTCCACATTCTCCCTGGGACAATCAAGCCTGACGTGCCGACAGCCGATGCTCCGGTTATTCGCCTGTTCTGACCGGGAGTGTGGCAATGTCGCATCTGGATTACACCCGCCAATCGCCGGAGATTGCCGCCCTGCTGCTGATGCGCGGGACCGCCTTGCCCCCGGTGCGCTGGCACGAACATCCGCTGCCGACCGCCACCGCCGCGCTCGAGCAACTCAGTGACGAAAAGCTCTTCGGCTCCGCACCGCTGCAAAACCCCGCCGGCGTCAGCGCGGTGCGCGGCCTGCTGCTGCTGCTCAACGGTTGGCTCAGCGAAGCCGCCATGGTCGCCGCCGCCGCGCCCACGCCCGAGCGGTGGTACATCGCCGGCTTGAGCGAACGCCACCTGGGCCATGGTGAAGCTTCCAAGTCGCACCTGCGCCAGGTCGAAGGGCATCCCATCTTTGCCCCGCTGGCGGTGCGCACCGCGGAACTGGGCCAGCAGGCCGACGACAAATCCCTGCGGCGCTTCGTGGACATCGTGGCGATGAACGGCGCGTTTGAGCCATTCGCCTTCACCGATCTGCTGGCGGAAGCCGGTGAAGGCCGCCTGTCGCGCGATGCGGAAATGATCGCCCGCAAGCTCCAGCGCCAGGAGTTTCTGCTGCTGCTGGCGCATTGCTATCAACTGACCACCGGGCTTGATCCCGCCCAGGCGCGCACCGAGGCGAACAACACCCCGGCAGCGCCCCCGCGCCGGCGCCGGGAAACCACCCGCCCCACGCAGCACCTGAGCGCTCCGCCCACCAGCACACCGCGCCCCACCCCGCCGCCGCCGGTGGACGATCACAAGGTGCGCATCGGCTGTCCCAAGTGCCATCATGTGGCGGTGCTCGATGTCGAGCAGCGCGGGAGCAAGCACCGCTGCAACCAGTGCAGCACCGTTTTCCGCGTGCCCGGAGGCGCTGCCAGCAATGCCGCAGGTGATGCCGCCGCCAGCACGTCCAGCGCGGGCCATTCCCACGCCGGCAGCGCGTCGGAGCAGGTGCGCTGCGCCTGTCCCAAGTGTCGCGCCATCGGCGTTTATCCGCCGGCGGCGCGCGGGCACGGTGTCCGCTGCGGTAAGTGCGGCGCCAGCTTCCGCATCCCCGATCAGCGCGCCGCCTGAACCGCCTGTCCCCCCGCCTCACTTCACATGTCCGCCGCCGCCCACCTCCCCCCGACTTGGCGTTATGATGCCCCTCCTGCCTGCATCATTCCCGCCCCTTTTGCTGGAGGCTGTTGCACATGCGCCTGGCGCCACGTCTGACTCGTCTGGGGACTGAAACCGCGTTTGCCGTTTCCGCCGAAGCCCGCGCGTTCGCCGACCAGGGGAACAAGGTCTATCCCTTCCACCTGGGCGACATGAACATCAAAACCCCGCAGAACATCATCGACGCCGCCTTCGCCGCCGCCAATGCGGGCAAGACCGGCTACTGCCCCAACTACGGCATCCCCGAACTCCGTGCCGCCCTTGCCGAAGACCTCAACGCTTCCCATGCCACCCACTACACGGCGGAAAACGTCGCCATTCAGCCCGGCGGCAAACCGTCCATCAGCAAGTTCGTCCTCACCCTCATGGATGAAGGCGACGAAGTGCTCTATCCCACCCCCGGCTATCCGATCTACGAAAGCCAGATCGAGTTCCACAAGGGCAAGGCCGTCGCCTACCGCTTCCGCGAAGGCAAGGAAAACTTCGAGCTTGATCTCGCCGGCCTGGAACGCTCCATCACGCCGCGCACCCGCCTGCTGATTTACAACAACCTGCAGAACCCCACCGGCGCTGAAAGCTCCGACGCCGAGATGCGTCACATCGCCGAGCTGGCGCTCAAGCATGACCTGATCGTGCTGGCGGATGAAGCGTACTTCGACATGCGCTACGCCGGCGTCAGCAAGTCCATCGCCTCGCTGCCCGGCATGGAAGAACGCACCGTCATCCTCTACACCTTCAGCAAAAAATTCGCCATGACCGGCTGGCGCCTCGGCGGCGCGATCGGCCCCAAAGCCATCATCGACGCCGTCGCCAAGATCAACGTCAACGATGAAAGCTGCTCCAACCACTTCATCCAGTACGGCGCCATCGAAGCCCTGCGCGGCAGCCAGGATGGCCCCAAACAGATCATCAACGTCCTGCGCGAACGCCGCGACGCCTGCGTGGACCTGCTCAACAGCATCCCCGGCGTCCACTGCTATCGCCCGCACGCCACCTTCTACCTGTTCCCCAATGTCACCCAGCTCATGGCAGCCAAGGGCATCAGCGATTACGAAGTCTTTCGCCGCACCGCGATGAAGGAAACCGGCGTGAGCTTCTGCACCCGCCTGCACTTCGGCCGCGCTCTGCCCGATGAGAAGGACAAGTACATCCGCCTGGCGTACAGCGGCATCAACCTGCCTGACATTCAGGAAGGTCTGACCAGGCTCAAAGCCTGGGCGAGCAAGTAACCCCACCCCCGGAAGTTTCCCAGCGGTATGACGTGCGCCGTGTTGCGCTCGCACAGCGAGCCCTACGGGATGGGCTGTAGGGCTCGCTGTGCGAGCGCAACGAACCACCCCAGGCCCACGCCAGCTTCCCGCGCCACCGCCCTACCGCAGGTCCACGTAAATCGGGCTCGACCACGCCATCTCGCCATCGCATTGCACGGCTTTGACGAAGTACGGCGTGAGCTTTCCCGCTTCACCTGGTGCCGGGTATTCCCCCGTCAACACATCCTGCGTGAGCTGCGCGGGATAGCGTTCCACGCGCAGCACGCGGTCCATTTCCCCCAGGTCAAACACCGTCTGCTGCCCCGCCCCAGCAAGCTGCGCCAGGTCCACGCGCCACTGGCCCTGCGTGGATTCAAACAGCAACGTCCCGCCGCCGGCGTGTTCCAGCAGCAGGTCGATGCCGTCGGTGTCGCCGGTGGTTTGCGAGCGAAATTGCACCCGCTGCGGCTCTGCGCTGACGATGCCGTCCGCGGGTGAATCAAACGCAAAGGTCTGCGCGGAGACGATGTTGACGCCCTCGGTGCGGATGCTGCCATCCCAGCGCACGCGCCGGCCGCGCCCCCGCATGCGTGAGCCGCTCCAACTGACGCGCACCCGCGGCGAAGGCTGACCATCGAACGCCGCCGGCCGCCAGGTGCGCAGCAGCTTTCGTCCGCGATACAGCTCCACGCGATCCAGCGGGGCGGTCCCATGCACCGCAAACCGCACCGGCGCGCTGGGCGCTGCCCGCAGCACCGAACCCATGGGATGTTCGCCCAGTGAAAAGTCCAGGTCGATGCGCGCCCCGGTGGTGCCGTAGCAGCGGCGTTGCTGCAGCGCGGCAAAGAGCGCGGGGCGCGACAGTTCCGGGGCGAGGATGCAAGTGAGCCCGTTGGCGATGCCGAACTCGCCGGCGCCGGGTCCCTCCGCGCCGGGACGACCTTTGTGTCCATCGCTGTTGGCCATCACGCCGACGATGTAGCCGCAGTCGATCGCGTCCCAGAGCAGCCACTCGAACACGCCCCAGCAGGAGACGACCTCCACCAGCGGGCAGATGTCGGGATCGAAGTACGCGCGGATGTCGGCATAGCGTCCGCCCACATGGGCACAGGTCAGCGCGTGGCCGTGCTGTTTGAGCCGGTCGAACAGCACATTCACTGGATGGGCGGGCGTCTGCTCGGTGGCGGGCGTGGTGGGCGTCTGCCAATGGCTGGAGCGGAATATCGGCTGATCCTCGCGGTCATAGATCACATTACGATCGCCGCCGGCCGGCGTGTTGCCCGACCACTCGTAGCCCGGCAGCGTGACGTACACCCCCGGCTGGTGGAACTTGCGGGTCGCATCGTTGATCCGCTGCCACGCCGCATCATCGAGCTGAAAATCATTGCCCTGATGACACGCGAAGTCGCAGCCCGCCCAGTCGCGGGCGAAGCGGAAATATTCGTCCTCGCTGCCGGTGCCGACGGTGGAATCGCTTTGCCCGTGCAGATCGCCCCAATAACGCTGGAGCGCGGGGGCGGCCGCGTGCAAGGTCATCCAATTGCTGCGGCAGCGCAGCGCCCCAGCCGACGCCTCCAGCCATCCCGCGCCGGGATCGCGCACGACGAGTTGTCCATCAGCAATGTCAACGCTGCCCTCCCCGCGCCATTGCAGTTGCACGTCAGTGGGCGCGGGCGTGGGATTGCGCCAGCGGTCTTCGCCCTTGAGCAAAGGTTTGATGGTCTGTCCCACCAGCGCCTGCGCGGGCAGTTGGCAAACCAGTTGCTCGGCGGGGCCGGAGATGATCGGCACATGCGGCGAGGGCGTCGGCCGGGCCACGCAGGCATTGGTGGGATCGACAAACACCTGAAACACATGGGCGGATTCAATGAACGTCTGCGCCCGTACGCCCGGCGACCCGCCGCTGCGCTCGCCCAGCACGATGGTCACGGTGTCGCCCGGCTTGAGTGAGCCGTCGTACACATCGATCACCAGCGCCTTCATCCACGGCCGATCATGCCCCTTGGCGACATAGCTGGGACGCACCGCCGCCTGCCCGTTGGTGCGCACCGTCGCATAGCCCGGCCCGGCAGGATCGGTGAACTGGGGCGCCTGCCAATCGCTGGCGAAACGATGACACAGCTTGATCGTGCCGCCTTCGTCGATGCCCATGTCGCCGACGGTCAGCGTGAGGGTCCACGTGCCCACGCTGCCGGCGACCACCGGCGTGTCAGGGCTGAGCGTGACGGTTCCCAGATGTTGAGCTATGGACGCTGCGGATGACGGATAAGACATCAGGCGACCTCGGGGATCATGCAGTGGCAGCGGCCGGCGTGGCGTTGCCAAACCGCTCACGATAGCACAACCTCGCAGCCCAGCGCGTGGGCAGCCGCATCATTTTTCCACCGGGACCACGATGCCGCGCATGATGACGTTCTGACAGCAGGCGAACACGAGGAACGTCGGCACCGCCGCCAGAATCAGCGAGGCGAACACCACCCCCTGCCCGCTGTTGGTTTGCAGTTGATACAGCCACACCATCAGCGTCCACATCCGCTGATCCTGGCAATACAGCAGCGCGAACATGAAGTTCATGTACGCCCCGCTGAACGCCTGCAGCGCCACCACCGCCAGCACCGGCGTCGACAGGCTCATGGTTAACTGCCAGAAAATCCGCAGCTCGCCCGCGCCGTCCAGCTCCGCGCTTTCGTACAGCTCGCGCGGCAGCGAGTCGAAAAAGCCCTTGAGCAGAAAGATCCAGTACCCGTTGGCGAGCCCCGGCAACAGCAAGGCGGCAAAGGAATTGAGCAGCCCCAGATGCCGCAGCAGCAGAAACACGGGAATCTGCGTCACCGCCGGCGGAAACGCCATCGTCAGCATCATGAACAGCAGCAGCCGATACGTCGACGGCGGGCGATACCGGCTCAACGCATAGGCTGCGATCGGATTGACCACCAGCGCGCACAGCACCGCCAGCAGGCAATACACCACCGTGTTGAACACGCCCCGCCCCTGCAGCGCGATGTACGCCAGCACGCTGACATAGTTGCGCGTGGTGAACTCCCAGCGCAGCGCCGCCCGATCGCGCAAAAACCGCTGGTAATGCAGCTCCCGCTGTGGCGGTGCGACCTCCGCAATGCTCGTGAAGCGCGTGCCCAGCGCCTGGTTGATGCCCGCCAGATCGCCATAGCGCTGCAGCAACTCATCCTGAAACCCGAAGCGCGGCGTCACCAGCAACAGCGCCTTCGCCTCCGCAGCATGCCGCGCTCCTGTTTGCGGATCATCCCAGCCCTTGAGGAATCCTTCCCAATCCGTCAGCGCCACGCCCCCCGCCGGTGCAACCTCAGCAAACGGCACGGCGGCGAAGTCGGCGTACTGCGTGCCCTGCGCGGCATTGAGCGCCGCCACGCTCTGGTACTTGGCACGGAGATACGCCCGGTAGGTCGGCGCTTGCGTCGCATCGATCCGCACCCACGGCAAGGCCGCCAGGTCGCGCACGAATTCTTCCCACAGCTTGCGCTCCGGCTCCGTCAGCTCCGGGGCGTCGTCCAGCCGGCGCGGCAACATCACCTGCGCCCAGTCGGCATAACGCTGCGCGCCGGTGCGGCCCATGGCGTCGTTGAATGCCGCGATATCCGTGGTGTAGTTGGACTGGAGAAACAGCAGCTTGTACGCGCCTTCCAGGTCCACCACGTAGCGTTCATCCAGCGGCACGGTCTGGGCGAAGGTCATGAACTCCGCGAAAAACGGCGAGGAACGCAGCGCCGACAACCGCAGCGCGAAGTTCGGCGGCAGCACGCCCAGCGTGACCAAATGCCACGATGCGAAGTTCGACCCCAGCGCCCGGTTCACCTGCGCCAGCTCAGGGCCATGCCGATCGCGCAGCTCGCGCTTGAATGCCCGCAGCACCGCCGGCGTGCAGCCGGATGACAGCGACACGCAACTGAACCCCGGAAACGCAGCGTAGGGCGACAGCTCCGCATGGGCGAGGTAGTCGCGCCAGGCGGCGACGTAGGCTTCATTCACCGTTGCCGGCGGCTCCACCTGGGCGAAGCTGGCGACGCGCTGGTTGTACGTCACCTGAAGCAGTTGCAGCGTTTCGTTGAACTGCCCTTCCAGAAACTTGGCGTACAGCGCCCGATCGCTGGTGAGGTATGCGGGCAGCAGCCGCATGTCGGGCAGGTCGATCCCGCTCTTGGTGCTGCCGGCAAGCATGAGCAGGAAGGGATACACCATGGTCAGCCCGCCGGTGATGAGCAGCGCGTAGATGCTGACGATGAGCAGGCGCACCTTCCAGGTTCGGCGGCCAATGCGGGAAATGATCGGCATGACACGCTGCTTTCAGGAGCCGGCCTTGGGGGCAGTGGTGCGAAACTCCAGCCGCGCCAGCATGCGCAACTGGTAGACGGTGAACCCGATGAGCATGAAGCCGAGCATCCACGCCGCCGCCGTCGCGGGGCCGAATTTCAGGTACTTGAACGCCATGTACCACACCCACAGCCCGGCGGTCAGCGTGTTGGCGCTCCCGCCGGTCATCACCAGCACATTGGCGGTCGCCTGGGTCCAGGACTGCACGAACACGCCCAGAAAGTTGATGAGAATCAGCGGCTTGAGCGCGGGGAACACCACGAACAGAATCTTGTCGATGAAGGTCGCGCCGTCCAGATCCGCAGCTTCGTAAAAGTCGTCGGCAATGCCTTTGAGCGCCGCCAGGTAAATCAAACAGCCCGGCCCGATGCCCGCCCAGACCATCGGAATCACACACGCGAGCATCGCCGTCTGCGGATCATCCAGCCAACGGTAAGGCTCCGGTGTGAACGCCAGCAACCGCGCGGGGAGCTGGGGCAGCGCCGCCAGCATGCGCTCATGCGGCGGAAACAGGATCGGCCCCGCCAAGCCCGCTACGGTGTACGCCACCAGCACGCCCGCCCCCACCAGCGCCCAGCCCGCCAGACGCTGACCATGCCAGAACAACCGGCGGGCGAACAGCAAGGCGATCACCAGCAACACCGCGCTCAGCAGCAGGAAGCCGCCGGCGGGAATGTTCATCACGATGCGGTTGAGCGCGCCCCACGGCGTCTTGGCGTAAAACTGCTTCCACAGGATCATCACCACCAACCCGCTGACCACGGCCGGCAGGTAGTAAATCGTGCGGAAATACAAGCTGCCGCGCGGCGTCTCCTGCAGCAGAATCGCCAGCAGGATCGGCGGCATGAAGGTCAGGCCCATCACCAGCAGGCTGTAGCGCAAAGCATTCCACACCGCGCTCCACCAGCTCGCATCCCACAGCACATCGCCGAAGTTCGACAGGAACACCCAGCGCGACGGCAGCAGAATCTCGTAATCCTGAAACGCAATCACCGACCCGTGCAGCAAGGGGAAATACGCGAATGTGCCGATCGCCAGCAGCGCGGGGGTTAATAGCAGATACGCCCAGCGATACTTCCACCAGCGCTGCCGAAAGCGACGCGGCTGCTCGGTGGTCGGCGCGTCAGGGGGCGTGAAGGCGCGGATGATGGAACGGAAAACCAGGCAGAACGCCGCGATGATCGCCAGCAGCGCCAGCGCGGCGGTGGTGTTGCGCCACAGGCGCTGCTGCGGAGTGACCAGCCCGATCATGCGCCGGTTGGCGTAGGCGTTGCCGCGCTCGAGGATTTCCTTCATCACCTTCAGCCGGGCGGCATCATCCTCCGGCAACTCACCGGCGACCATGCGCTGCTCGGCTTCCTGAATCGGGAGCGTCAGCAAGGCGTAGGCGAGGTTGCTGTTTTTGCCATAGGGTTCGGGTTGGCCGGTTTCGATGGCGATGCGGAAGGTATCCGCCCAACCGGGAGGCGACAGCCGCGCCACTTCCGGAAAGCCGAAGCGTTGGAGGTCCACCGGATTGACGAACTGGCCCATGCCGCCTTCCACCAGTTCGCGGGTGCGCAGGGCCTGGGCGGCTTCGCTGTCGAAGTACCAGATGAACTCCCAGCCGGCGTCGCGCACCGCCCGGTGCTTGATGCGGCTGAACAAACCCAGCATGCGGCTGTTGAGCTCACCGCCGCGCGTGCGCACGCCTTGCTCATTTGGCGGACCCAGCGGCACCGGCGCCATGCCGACCAGTTCGGGATTGATGGAGGAAAAGACATCGGCGGAGATGTAGTCGAACATCATGCCGATGTCGCCGCGCACCCAGCGGACCGCGGAGTTCATGCTCGAAGCGTCTTTGTCGGCATAGCCGCGCTGCACATGACCCTGCGCGTCGACCCAGCGCTCGGCGCTCAAACGCACGTAAAAATCCAGGGCTTGGGCGGCCTCCCAGGAATCAAAGACCGTGCGCCACTGCTGGGTCTGCTCATCGAAGCGCATCACATCCCCGCCGGCGGACCAGAGGAAGGCGAGCCAGAACCACGACTCATGTTGCCCGCGCCCCAGCCGGATGCCGTAGGTGCCGCGCTGCGGATCAGTCAGCACCCGCGCGGCATGGTACAGGTCGTCCCAGGTCCAGTTGGCGTCGGGATACGCCAGCCCGTGACGGTCGAACAAATCCTTGCGGTAGAGCAGCACCTTGCCGATGGGGCCTTCCATGGGCAGCGCCCAGACGTGGGGATTGCCCTGTGCGTCAGGCCGCTTGATCACCGGCCAAACCTTGGGAAACACCCGGGCGTCGATTTCCTGCGCCGGCTGGGCGGAGAGGTAGCTGTCTTCCGGCTGATCGAGTGGATGCAGAAACCCGCTGCGGATGTAGGTGTCCGAGCGGCGGAAGTTGACCATCAGCACATCGGGCGCCATGTCCCCGGCAATGGCGAGCAGTTCGGACTCCACGCCTTCCACACGGATGCCGCTGAACTGTTCGATGGCGACTTCGACCTGCTCCCAGTCATTCCGGCCGTAGATTTCCGGATGTGCTTCATAGTGCGCGCGGTACTTGCGGGCGAAAATAGCCGGGAAATCCCGCTGGAATTGCCGGACCACCGCCTGCACCGCCCGCGCCTGAGCGGAGTTGTTGGCGGGACTGGGCACGATGTCCGGCGCGACGACCACGGTGATGACGGTCTTGCCATCGCGCACTGACACTGTGCCCCCCGCCAGTGCGGGCGTGGTCAGCGCGAGCAGCGTGAGCAGGACCAGCCAGCATCGCATCACACGCCGTCTCGCTCGCGCAGGGAAGTGAGAGTCTGTTCAAGCGTCTGCTCCATGCCGGGGGCGAAGGGCGCGGGCAGGCAATATTCCCAGTAACTGTCGACCTCCATGCCGCCTTCGGGCAGCATCGCGCTGGTGGGCAGGTAAGCGCCTTCGCCATTGCTGTACCCCAGCGGGAAGGTGACGCCGGCGGGCCAGGCCGCGAGGATGCGGTGGCCATGCTGAGCGACAGGCTCGCCCTCCAGCGCGAGCAGGCGCACCGCGCGCCCCAGCCGAATGGCCTGGGTCAGGATGGGCCAGGCGGTGGGCAGCGCTTGCCCCCGATGCAAACGGTCGAGTTGCTTTTGCGCCCATAAGCTGCGGAATTTCTGGCAGACCGGATGCTCCTGACGCGGGTGCGCCAGCAGGTCCTGAAACCAGTGCGCATCAGGCGGGGTTTGCAGTTGCCAGAGGGAATCCGTCAGAGCCGTCGTGATGGCGGGCTCATGTTCGTCGAGTCCGCGGTCAAGCAGGCTGAGGACTTCCTGCGCCAAGGTGTGGCCCGCGGCCTCGAGGTCCGGGCGATGGTCTTGCCGCCAGTTGTCGCGTCCTTCGCCACAGACGCGCAGCTTGGCGTCGCCGGCGGTTCCCTGGAGAAACATGGCGACGGGCTGCCCAAAGCGGGCGTCGATGCAGTCCATCGCCACGCCGGGATACTCGGCGGAAATGGTCCAGCCGGATTGCGACGAGGGATGCGCAGCCGCGGAAAACAGCACACAGACGGCTTGCCCCTGCGCGTCCACCGCCTGCACAACCGGCAAGACATCGCAGACCGGACCTGCAGGATGCGGGCGATTGATGGCGCGGCCATCGACCACCCGCCGACGGTGCATGGGCAGCGTGGTGGTGGTGCTGCCGGCGCGGAGCGTGACGGGCCGGGCGGTCGTGATCGCCTGCTCCACCGCGCGGGTGACGGCCTGTCCCAGTTCCAGCAGCCAGTCGTGATTGGCGGGCAGGAAGTCGCCGACATACCACTGGCCGGAGGCTGGGCCGACATGGCTGTGGGAGGCATTGAGCAGAATCTCGGCGGGCGTGAACCCCCAGCGCGAGCCGAGCATGCCTTTGAGCCGGTAGGCGTCGAGTTTGCCGATGAAGCACATGTCGAAACTGACCAGCAGCGCGCGGGCGCCGTCGTGCTCGAAATATGCCGCCCGCGTGTGGATGGGATCGCCCACCGCTTCGCAGCCCTTCTCGGCATCGCGCAAAGCAAAGCCCATCATCCGCACGCCCGGCGTGGGCGTGATGACCTGTCGACCAAAACCGCAACGCATGGGAACGATCCTTCCGGGGGTAAACCAGAAAATGCTGTCTCTCACAGAGCCACGGAGAACACGGCGTTGAAGCCAGCACGGCTGGTCAGCAATGCTCGTGACTCATCCATGCCTCAGCGACTCCGCCTTCTCTGCACTTTCTTCTCTGTGGCTCTGTGCTCTCGGTGAGAGACTGCTTCACGAGCAACCGCACGCTTACTGCGGCTGATGGGCTTGAATGCTTCCGCCCAGCGCTCCGAACAGTCCTGAGCCCCATTGGTAGCGGGCGGGTTTGCAGTCGGACAGCAGGCTGGCGGCGAACGGGGTGGAGGCGAGTTCCTGGCCGTCCTGGAAGATGACCAGACGCTCGCCGTCGGCGAGGAAGCGCAGCGTGGTGGGCTGATCCTTCCAGGTGATGAGGGCGGAAATGGAGCCGGGCCGATGCAGGCGATGCAGTTGGCCGTACTCCGCGACGACGTCGCTGCCGAAGGTGGTGCGCAGTTGCTCGAGGTTGTCGAACATGCTGCTCTTGGAGGCGGTGGTGATGAACAGATCGCTGCCGACGGGCAGCAGCGCCGGCACGCGCTGGCCCAGCAGGTTGTGCACCAACCCGGCAGCGCGGGCTTCTTCCTCAAACGGATGCACGATGGTGTTCTGCGGCGTGGGCACGGTGAACATGCGCTGCACCAGCGTCCACTGCTGCGCATCCCGGTCATAGCGCCACAACTCGCCCCACGGCCAGACGCCGGTGTACAGCTCGCCACGATACAGCGCCACGGACTGCGCCTCGCGCAACTTCGATGACACCGCGGCAGGCGTGGGCGGCCAATCGGTTTGCTCGGTGATGGACTGGCCGTCGTAGCTGTAGAACACGCCGGCGGGATAGTGGCCCAGCAGCAGGCGGTCCTCGAAATTCATCATGCAGTAAATCTGGTAATTGGTCTTGGGGTCCGGCTTACGCAGGATGCTCCAGGCGCCGTTGCGAAAGACGTAAAACCCGCCCCAGTTCGAGCAATTGACCACCGCCCCGTCCAACTGGCCGTAGCAGTAGGCGAACTCGGCGAGCACGGTGGCGTCGATGGATTGCACCTTGGACCAATCCACGGGCGCGTCGGCGTAAGCATCCCAGGGCACGGCACTGATGCGGTTGAACGGAGCGGCGCCGTTGCGGTCGTAGTGATAGAAAAAGAGGTAACCCTGGCCGTAGTACAGCGAGCCGAGGCGACCCTGGGCAGGCGCAGGGAGAATCTCTTTGCCGTCGTAGCTGACGCCGCCGGCGGCGAGTTCGAGCACCTTGCCGCGCACGCGCTGGATGTAGCTGCGCGACGGCGTGGACTCCCAGGTGTTGCCCGCGCGGCTGTAGCGGTACAGCCCGACGCCGGTGCCGTCGTGGCCGAACACGTCAGGGCCCAGGTCGAACACGGCACAGCCGATCTGCTCGGACAGGCGCGGCAGCTTCTGAACCTGACTGTCATCCCCGGCCGCGGTGGGCTTGACGAAAAACTCCAGCCGCTGCCGCTCGAGCCGGCGTCCACTGTTGACCACGCTGCTGAAGCCCGCGCCGGCGATGTGCTGGCCGGCGTCGTTGAGCGCTTCGAACAGCGTGCCGAGGTTCTGCCCGCGATCAGCGCCGAAATCCACCGTGACGGTCACATCCAGCGCCGGCTGGGCGCAGGCAAGTGAAGCGAAGCAAGCCAAAGTCAGGAGGCAGGCAATTCCGCGCAGCACGTCCAACCCTTTCCGATAAGAACGCAGCTCAATCCTCACCACAGAGACACAGAGAGCACCGAGTGCAAGCAGGAGACAAAGGAAATCCACAGATGGGCAGCAACTCGGTGAGGATGACTCTGTGCTCTCGGGGGCTCTGTGGTGACATCGCTTTGGAGATTGTTTCCAGGTCGTGATTTCAACTCTTGGCGGCCAGCACCGCAGCGGGTGTTCGTGCGGTTGCCAGCGCGCCGATCTCGCGTGGGTCGAGCGCTCGGGCGTACCAGCGGAAATCCCGCAGCGCGCCGCAGAAGGGCGCGTGGGCGCCTTGCCCCACCCGCAGCGGGGCCGTGTTGTCCAGGTTCATGCCGGCGGCAGGCAGCGCACGCGAACAGGCGACCTGCACACCATCGACATACAGCCGCAGATGCTTCGCGTCGCGCACGGCGGCGACATGACGCCAACCGCCGGGCAGCGCACGATCCCAGGTCGCCATCCGGCCGGCTTCAAATCGGCACACATGTCCGCCCGGCAGCGTGCCGCCGTACAGCGCCCCGCGATACACGCACAGCGACCACGCGCGGCGAACACTCACGCCCGGCGTGTTGTCCAATGTGTCCACCACATTCCAGGCCTGCGGCCAACCTTCAAAAGCAGTGGGACGATGCTCGTCGTAGCGGTAGACATTCGCCAGCGGCAGCGTGCCGCCGTAGAGCTTGCCGTTGTACAGCACCATGCCCATCACCTCGGCTTCGTGGCCGGGGTGGCCGAGGTTGGTCAGCGTGTCGTCAGCTTCCAGCCGGAAGGTCCAGGCGCGCGGGAAACCGCCCAGATGCAGCCGCCCGCGATGCACGGCCGCGCCGTAGAGCTGGGTGACATCCGCCGCCTGCGCCGCCTGCTCCCAGCCGCGCTGGGGGTGATAGCGCATGAGCTGCCCGCCGTCCATGAGCATCGCCCACAGACAGCCGGCAAAGGACGTCAACGCCACCACGCGCCGGTTGAGACCCGTGCTGCGCCATTGCCCCGGCTGCTCCATCACGAACACGCCCGGCGCGTAAAAATCCGCGGCAAAAAGCTGGCCGGCGTGGACCGTCAGCGCGTTGACGCTGTCGCCCTCGCCGACCTTGCCACAGTCGCGCCAGCGTGCGGTGGAGGATTGACTGGAGGAAGTTGCTGCATCGAGCACGTACACCCGGCCGCCCGGCGTCGCATTCCGCGCCGGCGGCTGATTGGAACCCCACAGCCGATACGCGCCGGTGCCGACGTAAAGCTGATCATTGAATGACGCCATGGTGATGACGGAGTTGGCGCCGTCCGGCGCGCCCAGGTCTGCCCATGTGTCATCATCATTCAAGCGCCAGACCCGCCCGCAGGCATCCGGCTCACACGTGCCGGCAAACAGCGCGTCGTGATGCACCGTCAGCGCCCAGACCAGACGTGCCGCACCCAGCGAACCGGTCGGAACAAACTTGCCCGGCGCCTGGCCGTCGTCAATGCCCCAGTGCAGATTGCGATAGTTGGATTGCGCGGACGCCACGCCCTGATTGTCGACGACGCTGAGGTTGAGCCCCCGCCGCTGCTCGAAATCAAACTTGCTGACCAGATCGCCCACCACGCCCGGCAGGTGCTCGGCCGTGTGTATCCAGGCGGCGATGGTCAATGCGTCCGCACCCGGCGACAGCCGCGTGTGATGCGGCGCCGCAATGACCGACTGCCGACCATCAAACACGGCGGCGGGATGGCAATCATCGCCTGCGCCAACTGGTTCAAACCGCACCGCCTGGCAGTCCACCTCCAGCCCCGCAGCACCCCCCGGCAACGGTGTCTGGTCCATGGGCCAGTGGATCAACAGCTTCTCGTCGTGCACAGCCAGCCCTACCAAACGAAAGGTGACAAACGCAGATGGGCAGATGCTAATCGTCCCGCAACCCTCTGTCAACACAATTGGACCCAAATGATACCACTGGTATCACAAATTATTCAGTGGTTTATGACAGAAATACACACAGGAAGGAAATACTCGCTTGACAATCCCCACAAATCGCCCATAATTTTGCGTCCACTGGTTTCATTTTGATCCAAAGTTGCGCCAGTGGCTTTGATCGACCTGTCCGAGGCTTGGTTTCAACAGGAGCACGCCATGCCTGAACGTCGCAGCACAGCCCAGCGCGTGGCGGAACAACTGCGGGAGCGCATCGCCAGCGGGCAATACGCGCCGGGGTCGTTTCTGCCCGGCGAGCGCCAGTTGGCGGAGGAGCTGGGAACCAGTCGGCGGTCGTTGTCAGGCGCGCTGCGGTTGCTGGCGCGCGATGGTCTGCTCGCGTCGGACCCGGGACGCGGCACGATGGTGCGGCCGGTCGCGCAGATGCTGCACGACCGCGCTGCCGGGATCATTCATGACGTTTACCAACCGCTGAGCGTGCCGGAATCACTGCGCATGATGCTGAGCATGCAGCAGCGGTTTGAGGAACTGCATTACAGCTTCACCGTGCAGGGCAAGCCGCGTCTGCCGTACACCGCCGACGATCTGCTGGCGTGGGCGGGCGCGGTGGTGTTTCTCGAAACCGGCCGACTGCGCGAGTTGATTCTGGAACTCGAAGCCCGGCAGGTGCCGCTGGTGGTCGCCAACCTGGAAATCGATTTGCCGGTGAGCGCCACGCGCGTGGATCACCAGGGCGTGATGGCGCGGGCGGTGAAGTTGCTGCGCGACATGGGGCACAGCACGCTGGGCTTCGTGGGTGGGCCGACGGATCGCTATTTCTATGGCAAAGCCTGCCGGGGTTTCATTGCGGGTGTGAAGGATCTCGGTTTGCCGGTGCATGAGGATTTGATCTGCACGGTGGATGGGCCGCACGCGCTGGCGGGTTATCTCTCGGGCAAGCGGCTGATGAGTTTGCCGGAGGAGCGCCGCCCGACCGCCATCGTGGCGGCGCGTGATGTGTTTGCCGAAGCTGCCGCCCGCGCGGCAGAGGAGCAGGGGCTGACGGTCGGACGCGATGTGTCGATCATCGGCTTTGACGACCTGAGCGGCAGCCATCCCGAGCCGTTCCTCACCACCTTCCGCGAACCCTGCGAAGAGCTGGGCGCGGCAGCGGTGGACATGCTGATCGACCGCATCATCCACGGCTGGCGTCCCCCGGAACAGCGCGTGCTCGAGACGCCGCTGGTGCTGCGGCGGAGCGTCGGGCCGTGCGTCGCACCCAATCGTCCCCGGCCCACGTGGTTTCCTTCCGTTCCTGATTCGTCCCCGCAGCCGCAATGAGGCGGGCGGCTGCGTGTCCCGGTTTCTGTGTTGATTCCCGCTGTTTTCTCCCTGCATTCTGGAGCCTGCCCATGTTCTGCCCGACCGCATCCCGCCGCCTGCGTCCCGTCGGCTTCACGCTCATCGAACTGCTGGTGGTGATCTCCATCATCACCGTGCTCATCAGCATTCTGCTCCCGGCGCTGGGGCAGGCACGCAAAGCCGTCACGCAAACCAAGTGCCTCACGCAGGTGCGCAGCATCGGCTTCGCGCTGGCGAACTATCAGGTCGACAACAAGGACTTCTACCCGCACGGCTACAAGAACCAGTCCAACGCCCCCGCCAATTACACCCAGGCGCTCAATCCCTACCTGAACGTTTCCCCGCCCTACTCCAACACCTCCACCTACCGCTTCGCCGGCTGGCACTGCCCCGCCACCGGCGACGGGCAGCAGGTCTGGCAGGAAGCCGGCATTTATGGGCACAACCCCAACCTGATGCCGTACTGGGACACCGCCACCACCACCTACAACCCCTATCACGCACCGGAGTTTCCCAACCGCTACATCCGCGATGACCTGTTTCCCAACATCGCGCCCACCAAGCTGGCGGTGTTCATCGACTGCAAACGCCCCACCTTCTGGAACCCGCCCAACGCGCCCAATATGGCGAACACCAACACCGATTACATCTTCCCGCACCAGACCAATCGCCCCATCACCTGGACCTCGGCCGCCTATCGCGAAGCGGCGGGCGATGGCACCGCCGGCGTGGTGTTTGCCGATGGCCACAGCGCGCCGACCAAGGCGACCGAATTCAATATCTGGACTTCCACCCTGGGCAAGCCGCGGATTTACTCGTTCACCGTCAACTGATTCCTCACGCCGGCCGCGCTGGCTGGTGCGGCTGGCGTGACGGGCCGTCACCAACAACGCCAAGCTCACCACCGAGACACCGAGGACACAGAGCAGAAGCCGGAACTGACGGATATTCCTTGAGCTTCCTGCAATTCTCTGTGAGCATGGCTCGGTGCTCTCTGTGGCTCGGTGGTTACTGTCTTTTTGAGATCGTTGCGTAGTTGTCCATGAAGGCTGGCGCACTCATCGAACCGAAGCTGCACGTCCCGGCCCCGCATGCGCTGGGGTATGCCCAAACCATGCACATCGGCTATGCCGCGCCCTCCGGGCCGGTGTTGCTCGAAAGTCTGCTGGTGCAGGACGAGCAGCGTCAGCGCCAGGTGCTCATCCGCCGCTCGGAAGATCATGGCGACACCTGGCGCGTGGTCGAGCATTTCCCCGAGGACGTGCAGGACGCCGGCCGACTCTGGCGGCGCTATCCGCCGATCGTCGTCGCGCCGCCGCGTGCGGAACTGCCGTGGCTGCGGATCGTGAACATCGGCGCCCATCGCACGGACATTCCGCCGTGGGACGGGGCGCGGCATCCGCTGTGGCGCACGCTGCGACCCTTCGTGCAATATTCCGCTGATGCTGGCCACACCTGGTCGCCGCTGGAACCGCTGACGATTGACGACCCGCCGCCTGCCGCCGGCCAGTGGATGCGCGATGTGTTCACCAACCGCAACGGCATGTACATCTGCAATTCGCCAGCGGTTTACACGCCCGATGGCGCGGTGCTGCTGACCGCCTATGCCGCCCGGCTGTTCGACACCGGCGACATCCTCGACCCGAGCATTCCCCCCGCGCGCGCCAATCCCGATGGCGCGATTGAACGCATGGCGGTCTGCCTGCGCCTGGACTGGTCAACCGGCAGCCTGCGTCCGCGCTGGTCCGCTGGCGCGTGGGTGCGGCTTGATCAACGCTGCTCCTGCGACGGCGTGGCTGAACCCGCCATCGACTACCTGCCCGACGGCCGACTGCTCATGGTGCTGCGGGCGCGGGTGTATCCACACACCGGCCAAACGCACCCGGCAGCGCACTACTTCGCGCTGTCCGCCGATCATGGCGCGACCTGGTCCGACCCGCAACCACTCGTGTACGACGATGGGACCTGGGCGTACTCGCCGGCCTGTCTGGCACATGTGGTGCGGTGTCCCCGCAGCGGGGCGGTGTGGGTGCTGACGAATCTCGCCGACGGACCTTGCTACAACTGCGATCCGCGCGATCGGCTGTATCTGCTGCGCCTCGACCCAACGACCTGCCGGATTGTGCGTGATTCCATGCGCCTGCTCGTGGCGCAGGATCCGAGCATCACGCCGGCGGGCGCGGTCCGGCTGTCCAACTTCCAATGGTTCATTCACCGCGTCACCGGCCGACTCGTGCTGCTGCTGACGCCTTCAGGTCCCAACCAGCCGGGTGAGGTGCCCAGCCTGGTGTCGCACAACCTGCGCTACGATGTGGACCTGAGCCCTGACGCTTGACGTCGCCTTTCCCCGGTTGTGTCGTTGCCATGAATTTACTTTTCGTCCATCGTGCTCCGCGCTGGCTGTGGCTCACCGCTTTCCTGCTCAGCGCGTTGTTGCCGCCCTGCTCCATTCACGCTGCCGACGCAGCCGGTGAGCCGCCGGTGTTTCCCGTCGGCGCGCCGATGCTGAACTGGAAAACGCTGGCGCAATGCCGGGAGCAACTGGCTCCGCTGATGGCGCTCAGCGAAGAGCAGGCGCTGGCGTTGTGTCCGGAGGTCAACGGGCTGCTGTTTTCGCCGTGCCCCAACTGTCGCAAGGGCGCGCATGAGACGGACCTGGCCTGGCTGGGCGTCAATGATCCGCAGCATGTGCGCTGCAAGTCGTGCCAGATGGTGTTTCCCAACGCGCAGTACCCGCTGGATCATTCCGCGCCGGTGCGCGACCGCGCGGGGGTGGTTCACACCTGGCGCTGGCACGAACTGCCCGACGGCAACCGCGCCTACTTCCTCGCCCGGGCGCGGTTCGACGCCAAGGATTATCTGGGCAAAGCCATCTTCGACCTGGCGACCGCGTATCGCCTCAGCGGTGAAGCAGCCTACGCCCGCCGGGCCGCGGTGCTGCTGGATCGGCTGGCGCAGGTGTATCCCGCGTGGAACGTGATGCACGACTACCCCAAGCCCGGCGGCAAATATCCCGTCGAAAATGCCAAGCCGCCCTACACCACCTGGAACGGCGTGTGGGCGCGCTGGTGGTACTACGAAATCCCCACCTCACTCATCCATGCTTACGACCTGCTCAACGACACCGGTATCTTCGAGCAACTGGCGCAGGAACGCCGCCAGCCCGTTGCCGTGATCCGGCACCGCATCGAGGACGACTTCTTCCGCGGCGCCATCGGCTTCGTGCGCACCTACAAGGAAATCTACACCAACGCTTCCCCCGCCATCTACATCGGCCTCATCGCCGGCGGGCGCGTGCTGCACGACCCCGAACTCGTCCACGACGGCGTCACCCGCGCCGCCACGCTGTTTCGCACCCAGTTCTATGCCGACGGCCTGTGGCATGAGGGCGCGCTGTCCTACCACTGGATGACGCTCAACTACATGCAGCGCGTGCTGCTTTATGCCGCCGGCTACAGCGATCCGCCCAGCTACACGCCCCCCGCCGGACAAGCACGTTTCAACAACCTCGACATGGGGGGACAGTTCCCCATCATCGCCCGCGCCCAGATCGCCCCGCTCCGGCTGACCTGGCCCACCGGGCGCGCCGTCGCGGTGCACGACAGTTGGCCCAAGGAAACCTATCCCACCACCTACGCCCAGGGACCGATGCTGCTGAGCCACTACGGCCATGCGCGCCTGACCACCGCTTCCACCGCCAACCCCATGCAGGCGCACCTGCATTACTCGGGCGCGTCGAGCCACGCCCATGCCGACAACCTGAGCCTGCTGCTGTTCGCCAACGGCGAAGAGTTGTTGCCGGATATCGGCTACACGTGGACCACCTGGCGTTTCTGGACCAGCAGCACGATCAGCCACAACACCGTGGCGGTGGATCATCAGGATTGCGTGCCCGATCGCCGCACCGGGCTGGTGACGCTGCTGTCAATGCAGCCGGGGCAGGTGCAGGTGATCGAAGCCTCCCAGCCTTGGTCCTTCGGCAAAACCACCACGGAATACCGCCGGCGTCTGCTGCTGGTGCCGCTGGATGAGCAGCAGGCGTATGTGGTGGATGTCTTCCACGTGCGCGGCGGCAGTAGTCACGACTACTTCCTGCACGGCCACGCCGAGCGCGCCCAGCAAGCCAGTGCGTCCTTGGAACTGGTTGCGCAGCCGGACACCCTGCTCGGGCCGGGCGTGAGCTTCCGCTTGCCGCGTGACCACACCGACCGCGGGGAAACCGGCAACCACTGGCCGGCCGCCTACGCCATGGTGCGCGAGCTGCGTGCCGCCAGCACCGATCACAGCTTTCAGGTGGATTGGCAATTCACCGATGCCGGCGCGCCGACGCTGCGCACGCATGTGCTGGGGCAGCCGGGCGTGCGCGTGGTGCTGGGGCGTTCGCCGCAGGTGCGGCCGGTGGGTGCGCAGTTCAAGGAAGCGGAGGATCAGTTGCCCAACCACTGGCGGCCGACGCTGGTGCTGCAACGGCAAGGCGCTGCCCCGCTGGCGTCGCGCTTTGTCGTGGTGCATGAGCCGCTGACCAGCCAGTCGGGGGTGAAACAGGTCGAAATCGTGCAGGAAAACCCCTTGGTGCTGCGGGTCACCCACCGCACGGGCGTGGATTGGATACTTGCCGACAGCGCGGGCGACGATGCTGCCGTCACCCTGGGTCAGCAACGGCTGGTCGCGCGGGCGGCGGTGCTGCGCCAGGCTGACGCGGGCGGCGTGCAGACATGGACCCTCTCGTCACCCACGCAGCTGCGCGGGCGGATCGGGCGCAGCGTGCGCGACGATGCGCAGCAGCGCTACGGCGTGGTGCTGCAGATCAAGGAGCAGCCGCCAGCAGATGAACTGGCGGCACTGACGGGGCAGGCGGCGCGGCTGATCGTCGGCGACAGCACGGGACAAGCGTATGTCATCCGCAGCGCCGAGCGTGCCGCGGACGGACTGCTGCTCTGGCTCGACGGCGATCCAGGCTTTGACTGCACCCCCGCCGGCGTGGAGTATGCCTGCTATCCGCCCCATGCCGTGGCCGGCCCGGCGCGGGGTGAGGTCGATGTGCTCAGCCAGACAGTACGCGCCCGCTGAGCAACATGCTGAAAACCAGTTTCACCACCGAGGCACAGAGCACACAGAGCAGAACACCCCGAGGACAATCTGTTGCAATGCCGGATCATACTCGTCCTCCAACGCTTCACTCTGTGCTCTCTGTGACTCTGTGGTGTGAATGGAAATGATTACTTCAGCGTCCGCAGCCCATCATCATTCAGGGAGCTATTGCTTGTGACCCAGGCTGCCTCGTTCACCGTGCCGGCGCTGTGCTACCAGCATTATGACGTGGAGGCCGCGCTGCCCACGCCGGCTCAGGGCATGGGCGGCTGGCAGACCGTCGACGCCACGCTGTCGACCCGGCACACCGCGCTGGTGGTGATGCACGCCTGGCAGTTCGACCATCCCGAGCAGTACCCCGGCCAGCGGCGCTGTGTGGAATATCTGGCGCGGGCGGATGCGATCACCGCGCAGGTGCTTCCGCGCCTGCTGGCGGGTGTGCGGGCGGCAGGGTTGCCGGTGTGGCATGTCACTGCTGCGGGGATGGCGGAGGCGCAGGCGTGTCCAGGTTTTGCGTACGCCAAGCAGGTGCGGCGGGAAATGCTGGGGGATGTCGTGACGCCGGTGCGACCGCGGCCGGCGGCGGACCCGTGCTTTCAAGCCTTGGGCGCGCTGCGGCGGGCGCGCGGGTATCCGGGCGCGCACAACGAAGCGGATTGCCGGCGTGGCATGGCGGACGCGCGCTTTCCGCCGATTGCTCGGCCGATGGATGATGAACCGGTCTGCGAAACCGCTGATGAACTGCTGGCGTGCTGTCTGGCGCGCGGGGTGAATCACCTGATTTATGTGGGGTTTGCCCTCAACTGGTGTCTGCTGATGTCGCCCGGCGGAATGCTGGAGATGTCCGAGCGCGGGCTGATGTGTTCGACCATCCGCGAGGCGGTCACCGCGGTGGAGAACCGCGAATCGGCGGCCGATGAACTGCACAAGGAAGAAGCGCTCTGGCGGGTGTCGCTGCGGTTCGGTCTGGTGTTTGCACTGGAGCCGCTGCTGACCGGTTTGGCGCGGCTGGCGCACTCCTCGGGAACCGGCTGACGGTACAGTAGTGCCGCTGGAGCCAATCTCGATGAACATGACGCCCAACCCCCGCGCTGGATGGACGGTGAAGCCGGTCACGTCGGTGCAGGCCCATGTGCTGCACGCTTACTTCAACATGTCGCCCGAAAGTCCGGATGGACGCTGGGTGCTGGCGTTCGTGTCCCGGCAGGACGATGCCCAGGTGGGCGATGTCTGCCTCTTCGCCCGCGACGGCAGCGAAACGCGCGTGCTGGCGGCTGGGATTGAAGTGGAAGATTCCCATCGCCAGGCGTGTCAGCAATTCTGCAATCGCGGGCAAGCGGTGGCGTTCCATCATCTGCATGAGGGCGTCTGGCGCGTGGAAGTCGCAGATGTGAACACCGGCGCGCGGCAGGTGCTGGCGGAAAATCGGCAGGTCGGCTTCTGCCAGGCGAGTTGGCCCTGGATCGTCACCATGCCGCTGCACTGGGACCGCAACGCCGACGGCGACCTGCATGTGGTTGACGTGGGCAGCGGGGCGCGACAGGCGACGGTGCCGGTGGAAGCGATCCGCCCGGTGGCGGCGAAGCTGCTGCCTGACGCGGGACTGGAAACCGGCCCGGCGGTGCTGGCGTTTCCGCTGGTGAGCCCCAACGGGATGCGCATCGCGTGCAAGATCAGCCAGCCGGGCAGCGGCGGGGATTTCCGCAGCAAGGACGCCAGCAAACGGCATGGCCTGTTCACGTATGACCTGCAGCACGAGCGCGTGATCGGCTGCAGCGCCACGTGGGGACACCCGGCGTGGCATCCCGACAACCGCCGCATCCTGACGGTGGCGGGCGCGCGACTGGTGTGGCTGGACACCGACCTGGGGCAGCTAAGCGATTGGCCGGAGATTCCTGATTTTCGCTGGTCGCATCCGAGCGTGTCGCCCAACGGGCAGCTGGTGGTGACCGACTGGCGCACGCAGGTGGACGGGCGCTGGATGTGGCGGATCGATCTGGTGAACCCCACCACGCACGCGACCGCGCTGCTGTTTACGCATCCTGACGATCGCCCGGCGACGACTTCCTGGCGCCGGCCGCATCCGCATCCGGTGTTCAACGCGAGCAATCAGCGGGTGTACTTCAACGTCAACGAAGGCTCGTGGACGCGGCTGTACGTCGCCCAGCGCCACTGACCACCGCTCCGGCAAGGTGGCTCATGACGCAAACAGGTGCGGGAAGCTCATGCGCACCTGCTTCTGCTTATGCACGTCGCGGCTGCGGGGATGCAGACCCTGGAAGGCGTAGCGTTCCATCTTCACGGGATGGCAGTCCGGGCCGACCCAGATGCCGATGACGTTGCGGCGGTTGGCGGTGCTGCGGTTGGCGCCCCCGCCGTGCAGGATGTTGACATGGAAGATCACCGCGGACCCTGCCGGGCAGCAGACGGTGACGCGCGGCGCGTCGGCGGGAAGCTGGTCATCGGGCAGGTCCGCATCCGCCATGTTGCAGTAGTCCTGCGGCACCCGATGCGTGCCGGGCAGCACCACGGTGGCGCCATTGGCTTCGGTCATGTCATCCACGCACAGCATGGCGGTCAGGGCGTTGTGCCCGGTGTGGTTGAGGTAAGGCAGATCGCGGTGCCAGCAGAAGCGACTGGAGACGCCCGGAGCCTTGAACACGCCCTTGTAGTTGTGGAAGTGAAACTCGCTGGTCTGGAAGAGGGCTTCGAGCACATCCAGCAGGGGCGGATAGAGGATCAGGTCCTGGAACACCTGGCCGAAGCGCGGCAACTCCATGAGGATGCGGATGGCGTCGCCGATCTCCGCGGCCTGCTTGTCCTGGTACTGCGGGCGCTTCTGGGCGTAGTCGGCTTCATAGCCGATGTAGCGCTGCAGCGGCTCGGGCAGTTGCCGGGGATGGGCGGTGATCTCATCCAGCGCGGCGCGCAGGGCGGCGAGGGTGGCGGGATCGACCAGGTTCTCGACCACCAGATACCCGTCGCGCTGGAAATCCGCCAGCCAGCGGGCGCGGTCGGTCTGCAACAGTTCGTCCTTGCTCTTGAGCACGTTGGCGGTCATGGGTGCAACTCCGGTGTAGAAGCCTGTGCGGACGCCGATTCCTGCGTCAGCGGGCAGGCGGGAATAACGGTCGGCATGCCGGTTTCCATAGCGTGTCCCGCGGCGGCGGCGATGGCGGCTGAATCGCGTGCCCCGATCATTCCCGGACAGCAGCGTTCGCCCGCCCGCACCCGGCGGACAAACTCCGCCTGGATGATCGGATCGCTGCCGCCGTGGCCACCCTCCCGTTTTTCGGAATAGATCACATCTTTGCGGGTGCTGTGGCGATAGGTCACTTCAATGCGGAAATCCTGCTGATTGTTGTAGAACCCGTAAATGCGGCCCCGGGTGCCGATCAGCGTGAAATGCCGGTTGTAATCGGGGGTGAAATGGCATTCGATGTAGGTCATCCTGGCGCCGTTGGCGTAGCGCACGGTGACGATGGTGTTGTCCTCGATGTCCACATCCGCGCCGTAGACGCACAGGTCTTCGCGCTGGCTGGTGGTGCTGCCGTAGTCCCACATGAACTGCCGCGGCATGTGGTAGGGGCAGGTGGTTTTGATTTCGCAGTCCCGACAGCGCTTCTCCGGGGCTTCGCCGCCGCCGAAAACATCCAGCCCGCCCTCGGCGTAAACGCGCACGGGGCTCGAACCGATGAACCAGTTCATCAGGTCGATGGTGTGCGTGCCCTTCTGCAGCAGCAGGTTGCCGACGAAATCCTTGTGGCGCAGGTTGTCGTGAAAGAAGAACTGGCCACCGACGGAGACGTTGTCGACGGCGTAACCGAGCTTGATGTCGCCGATGTCGCCACGGTCAATGATGCTTTTCATATCCTGGCAGACCGAGCAGTAGCGCAGCTCCAGCCCGACCATGAACACCGTGTTCGTCTGCTGCCAGGCGCTGATGAGGCGGTCGCAGTCGGCGATGGTCTGCGCCATCGGCTTCTCCAGAAACACATGCTTGCCGGCGGCCAGCGCCTGACAACCGTGCTCCGCATGGGCCTGGTCGTGCGTGGCGATCACCACCGCCTGCACCTGCGGATCGGCGAGCATGGCGGCAAAGTCACCGTAGGTGCGCACCTCCGGCAGCGCCGCTTTCTGTTTGGTCAATTCGAAGCGGCGTTCGTTGCGATCGCAGATGGCGACCACCCGGGCGCCGGGCGTCTGGTTGAAGCTCTGGGCCAGATAGATGCCGCGCGCGCCCAGGCCCAGCACGCCAATGCCCACGGTATACGAGTCAGACATCACAGGTCTCCCACGGTTCGGCCCACGAATCGATCGACCGCCCGCACCATGGCGCGTAAGTTGACGAGGGGGGTGTCGCCCAGCAGCGAGCAGGCGCCGCCCACCATGTGACGGTAGCCGCGGACGCTCTCGAGCAGTTCCAGGGTGCGTTGCTCGACCTGCCGCGGCGTGGCGTCCTGCAGAAACACCAGGTTCAAATTGCCCTTGAGGGTGATGGTCGCCGGCAGCGCCGCCCGGGCGGCCGCGAGGTTCTCGATGTCGCCCAGCGGCGGAGCTTCGAAGCCTTCAAGCCAGTCCGGCGCGATCTGCTGATAAAACCCGCGCTGCAGTTTGTGGGTCATCGACCCGCACTCGTGCAGGTAGTAGATGGCTCCGAGTTGATGAGCGTGGTCGCGCAGTTGCCGGCAGTAAGGCACCATCCACTGCGCCACCATGTCCGGGGAATACATGTTTCCGCCCAACCCGCCGGCGAAGAAGCACTGCACCCCGGCGCTGACCGCCAGTTCCATCCAGCGCATGCGCAACTGGCACATGCGGTCGGCGGACACGCGCATCTGTTCGGGATGCTCATGGGCGAAATAGATGGTGGTGATGTGGTCATCGAAGCTGCCGAAGGGATGGCCGATGTTGAAGCACACGATGCCGCGCTCGCCGACCTGCTGCACCACCCGCGCCAGATTGCGCTGCAAGGCCGCCATATCGCCCAGGTGCTCATAGACCCAGGCCATCTGCAAGGTATTTTCGATGCTTTGAATCAGTTTGGGCTCGGCGCTGCAGCCGTGCTCCATGCGGGTGATCACGGTTTCCAGTCGGCCCTGCGGCGTGTCGTACCACTCGCGGGTCACGGTCTGCTCGGGGGTTTGCCGGAGGATCTGCCGCTGCGGCGTCAGGTAGTCCAGGGCGCCCAGTTCAATCTTGATGATCGGCAGAAAGCCGGCTTCCTCCGCCAGGCGCAGCTTGGCGTCGATCATACGCGGGTCGGTCTGGCCGATGCCCCAGGGCAGACCCGCCCACTTGCCGGGCAGCACTTCGCTGACGATCGGCGCGGCGATCGCCGGCTCGTCCCCCTGGCCGCGCATCCACGCGATGAGTTTCTGTCGCGCGGTTCCCCTGCTGGTTGTCTGGTGGGTCGACATCATGGAGCAGCCTTCTGGCGCGGACGGCGCATCAGTTCATCGCGCGTTTCCGCGCTGCCGGCGCCGCGGTAGCCGTAGACGAACTGATCGCCATACGTCGGCTCCACCAGGCGCGGGCTCGATTTCAGCGAATATTTGCCGGCAAAATCCACGTTGTCCGCCGCGTACAGCGGCTCGTAACGCTCGTGCAGAATCGGCTTGACCCAGAATTTCTGGTCCTCCACCCGCCGGAAAAATTCCAGCGTAGGCTTGCGCACCACCCACTTGTCCAGCGGCACCGGCTGGGTGTGGTCGTAGAACTGCTTGCGGTAGCGCAGCGGGTGGAACTTGCCCACATGCGGATAGGTGCGGTCCAGCAGGCGCGTGAGCAGGACCATGGCCTGGCGGAGCTGGCCCTGGGTGGGGCCTTCCACGTACAAGGTGCGGTTGGTCAGTTCGACGCGCACCCGCCCATGCCGGAGCAGCGGATCAGTGCGCAGCTGCACGGTCCAGCCGGTGTAATCCGGCGCCGGCTGGGCGGTGAGGACCACGCCGCGCATGTCCCCGATCTGTCCGTTCTCGTCGTCGTAGGCTTCGACGAAATCTGCGAGCATGCGCGCCGTGCCGCGTTCATAGCCGATCATGAAGTTGTGCTGCGGCAGTTCGGGGTCGGGGGTGAAGTTCACGCCCCCGTCGGCAACTATGCGGAAGTTCGGCTGGCCGTCGCGCAGCAGTTCCACCTGCCGCCAGACTGCCTGGTCGAAGGGCAAAGCCTCGGCTTGATACACGTAGACGATGCGGCGCCGGCCGGCGTCGAGCATCAGTGGCTCGTCGCGGACCGCCACCGCCTGGCCATCGACCTCAGCGGTGACAACGCGATAGATCGGTGCATAGGTCTGCACTGTCAACATCGCCGAGGCGTTCAGGTCCAGGTCCAGCGTCAGGCGCAGCGTCAGGCCGTCGCCATCAAGGCGTGTGACCGCCGCGGCGGGGGCATGTGTCTGGAGCAGCGCGGCAGCTTTGAGGGCCACGAAATCGCGGGCTTCGACGGCAACCCCGTGCAGCGTGGTCAGCGAGTCGGCCACCTGATGCCGCAGTTCCCCGCCATAGTAGGGCGTGAACAACGGCGCGCCGGGGAAGTAGCGATTGTGCACCACCACTTCTGTGTCGAGCGCCTGGGGTTGATGGTTGCCCACCACCAGCAGCGTGTCGAGCGCCTGCCCGGAACGCCGCACCCACAAGGGCTGAGCGACTTGCGCGGCGGGCACGATCTGCCGGCCCAGCGTCGTCGCTTCCACCATGACCGGCGCCGATTCCCAACTGAACTGCCGGCCCCAGAAGTAGCTGGTGGGATCCAGCGTCACGCCCCGGTCCAGACACCACAGCACCAGTTGACGCTCACAGTAGCGGTAATAGTCACGCAGCGACCGGGCGTTGAACTCCTCCGGCTTGAGGTAGTACCCGATCCAGTCATCGTTGATATGGGTCATCACGGTCAGCGGCTTTTCCCCCAGCAGGTTGCGGGCGGGCACGACATACTGGCCGGAGCCGATCAGGTCTTTGTAAACGCCGGCGCCTTCGATGGCGATCCCCGACGAGTACGCGCACAGCGTGTAGCTGAACGCCCCGCCGTCGGACCAGAAGGTGGCGCGCGAGTGGTTGTCGTAGAAGCCGTGCAAATCCTCGTAACGCAGCTTGCGGCCCAGGGCTTTACGGATGAACGGGCCCAGGTCACGCGAAAATGAGCGGCCGGGGGTCCGCTGCGCCACCGCATCGTTGTGACGATACAGCGAACCGGCGTGGCTCATGTCGTTGATGAACCCCGGGCAGTAGCCCATGGTTTGCCGGAAGTATTGCGCCGACTGCGCGCGGAAGTGGGCTCCGATCGGATTGTGGTATTCATTGACAATCTGGGCGGCGAACCAGTGGGCCTTGTAGTACTGGCCCATGGCGAGCGGATCTTCATTGGGCACATAACCGGGCCAGAGGGCGTTGATGATGTAGTTGGGCGTCACGTCCGGGCAGGTGTGGTAACGGCGCACCGGGTACCAGTTGTCGTAGCTCTGGCGGAAATACTGGGTGATGTACTGCCGCAGATTGAACAGATTGCCCCACATGGCTTCGATGCGCTGGGTGTACTCATAATGCTTGTCGTTCCTGAACTCGTCCTGGTCCCAGAAGCGCGCCGAGCCGTACTCATCCCCCTTGTCGTGGCCGGGGCCGTGTCCCCAGAAGCCGCCGGCATAGCCCTGGCGTTTCATGTCGACGAACTTGTCGAATGAAGCATCCTGCGTGGCGGGCATGTAGCTGTAGATGGTGGTGTCCTGCCACAACTTGTACAGCCGCGGGAACTGGTCATGGAACGCCGCGATGGCGTCGAGCGTGGCGAAACTGCTTTCACCGGCCACCAGCACGAAGGGCAGCGTGAAGCTTTCCCCGGGCGCCAGGGCGATTTTGGCGCCCTGGCGAATGACCGCCGGCTGCGGCGTCCACTGGCTCACGATGTCACTCAGATCGGTCGTCGGATCAATGCCCACACCGAGGAAGCGCCCCTCCCCGCTGACCGCGGTGAACGGCAGCGCGTAGCAGTATTCATCCCGGTGGCGCGGGTGCGCGAGCTGGCGCCGGGGCTCGACGTTGTCGAAGAGCTCCGCCACCTTGAGCGGCACGGGCAAGCCCAGCCTGGGCTCCAACCAGCGTTCCTGTGGGCTGTCGTTGCTGAGCGTGATCGACCAGCGCAGCGTGCGCCCGACTGCCTCCAGTCGATGCTCGGCACGGATGTCGCCCTGAAAGCGCTGGGTGAAGACCACCGCGCCGTCGTAGCGCTCCCGCAGATTGCTCATCGCCATGGGGGCGAGGGGTTGACGAGCAAGACCCTCGTGCAATTGGAGGCCTTCGGCGACGGCAGGCGCGGCGTCCCCACCGGCGCCGACCCGCAGACGCGCCAGGGCGCCGGTGGTTTGATCAAGACTCAGGGTCCACTGATCAAGGGTGATGTCGGTGGTGGGACCATTGCTGGCAGTGCCGGTGGATTGGGCGCTGGGCGCGGGGATGAGTTTGGGGTCATAGCGGGTGAGCTGCGGAGCGCCGCTGAACGCATGCGCCGGACGCTGGCCTTCGCGCCACGCCGGCTCAAACGACTGGGGGTAGCGCACGACATTGCTGATGCGCAGCTCGTCGATGACGCAGTCGGACATATTGAGGTAGCGTGTCGGATTGCTGGCGATGACCAGCCCCAACTGATCCGTCATGTCATGGCAGACCACGGCGCGGCCATCGATGTAGACCACCACTTCACCCTGCGACCAGGTGAGAGCGAAGTGGTGCCAGCGGTCGCTGTTGAGGGGCTTGCCGCCGACTTTGGCAAAAGCCACGTCACCCTGGAAGAGATGGCCCTTGAGGGTGGGAAAGTAGTAGCGCATGGCGGCATTGTTGAGGGTGATGCCGAAGCCCAGGTAATTGTCGCCGGTGGGACTCTTGACGCTGCGGCTCAGCTCGGTGCCGATGAAGTTGGCGCTCCAGAGCAGCTTGGGCGCCTTGGGGTCAGCCGGTTTGAAGAAGCACTCGAAGGTGCCCTGGGCCGGATCGATGTTGCCGCGGGTGTGGAAGCCCCAGCCGTCGTAACGGGGCGTCATGTCCTCACAACGGTTCATGAAGTCGGGGTAAAGCCCGCGCGGGCGCAGGTCCAGGGCCTGCCCGTAGTAACCCTCGGTGAGCTGCGCCCCGTTGCCGGCGAACAGACTCAAGCCGATGGCGTAGTCGGCGCGATCACGCTGGTGATCGAAATGCGCCAGAAACAGGGTGTTGGCGTCAGGTTCATAGGGTTGCGCCAGCACCAGCGCGGCCAGCAGCGGGATCAGCAGCGTCGTCATCCAGCGGGATCGTTTCATGATCGTCTCACAAGTACTCAGGTGAATGCGTGATGATCGGGTCGGTCACTGGTAGAGTTGGATCGCCTGCCCGAATTTCCCTTCCACCAGCGCCGCCGCGTTGGCACGCAAGGCGCTGACGCGCCCGCCGATGGCGTCGAGCGACTCCATCGAATCCAGCAGCAGGGTGTGCTCGTCGCGCGCCGGCGCTTCGCTCATGCGCTGCCTGATTTCCTCAGCGCTGCGTTCGACTGCGGACACCACCAGCTCATCGACCGCCACGGGACTGTCGCCGTGCCCGACGTTGATGAAGCCCGGGGTGGCGATGGGCAACGGGTGGGAAGCCTCGGTTTCCGAAAGCAATTCGCCATCGGTGTACAGCCGCACCCGCTGGCCGTTCCAGCTCAAGGCCACATGATGCCACTGGCCGGGCTGCCACTGGAGCTGGTTGCGGGCGTCCCGGGGCAGGTTCCTGATCTTGATCAGGTTCGCCCCGGCGCCGTCATTGGCCATGACGTACATGCCACCTTTGGTCAGCCACATCAACGACAGCGCGCCCTGGTCCCCGTAGCTCTTCTCGCCTTTGGCGACCCGGAGCACGAAGAACTGATAGAACGCGCTGACCGGCTGCGTCAGGTCCACATCGGGGCGAATCCAGAGTTCGATGGTGCCTTGCTCGAGTTTGATGCGGCCGGCGCTGGGATAGGTCAGCGTGCTGTAGCGCCGCGCGGGCTGCGTGTCCTGCGCCAACGCCACGCACAGGAGCAGGCCGGCGCATGTGAAGGTTAATATTTTCCGGGCGAAAGATAGCTGCATGGTGGTCTCCCAAGTGAGTCAGGACATTTGAGGTAAGTGGTCAACCATCCAGATTTGCGGCTGGCGCAGGCGGTGGTCGCTGTTGAAGAACACCCGCTGCCCATCGGGCGACAGGAACGGATGCGGGTGCGTGCTCTGACAGCGTCCGTAACTGGAGCGCGGCTTGAGCAGGTAACGGACGCTCAGCGCAGCGCCCGGTTGAGGCGGCAGATGCCCCAGGTACAACTCCGCGTCGACGCCCGGCTGATGGGCGTGGCGCCAGTCGCCGACGAAGCGGGTGCCGGTGGGATCGAACGCGGTGTGACCGAAGGCGACCCCCGGCAGCGCGCTGGTGATGTCGTGGCGCCGCTCCGCCGCGCCAGGCAGTTGGCTGGGCGCCGCGGCGCTGCGGTCCTCGACCGGCAGTGGTGACGCCTCGATGCAAGGGCGGGTGTGCGGGCGATCGGGGTAGCGGTGATCGACGCCGACGATGACCGTCGCCCCCTGGCCGCGCCATTCCTGATGGCCATGCACCATTTCGTGGGGCGGGTCGCCGCAGGGCAACACGCGCAGGTTCGTGCCGTCGTCGCGCAGCACATACAACCGACAACCGGAGGCGACCTGGATGCGCTCGCCATCGGGCCGGCAGGTGACGCCCAGGTTTTCCTGAATGAGCAGATCATGGCGCAGCGCCGGATCCGTGCTGCGGCAATACTGCATGTGCGGATTGATCAGATGGTCGCTGTCCATGACCACCCGCGCCTGCTGGCGCGTCAGGTCGCATACCAGCACGCCCCAGCGCGGCGCGCTGACGCCATCGCCCAGGAACGCGCCGCACGCCACGGCCTGACCATCGCTGCGGATCGTGCCCAGCGGGTAGAGCAGGCTGGGCGGGCCGGCATGACCGTCCAGCGGGCGGTCGAGCACCAGCAGCGTTTCGTCGCGGCCGGTGTCCAGCTCCACCCGCTGCAGGCGGATGCCCCGGCGCGAAGCGGGGTGCCGCTGGTTGAGGAAGTAATACAGCCAGCGGCCATCGGGACTGACCGCCGGCGCGGTGGCGTCGTGATCGGTGGTGAGCTGGCGCAGGGCGAAGTTGTCCTCCAGATCGCAGAGCCAGAACTCCCGGCGCCAGAAGCGCGTCTCGCGCGTCGGATCATCGATCCACATGCGGTGATAGACGAACCGCCGGCTGTCGGGCGTGAAGACCGGAGCTTCCATGTAAACGTGCCCGCTGGCGACGCGGTCGTCGCTGGTCAGTTGCAGCACGCGCAGGCCGGCGGGACTGCGTTCGTCCAGCAGGTCCGGGCGCTCGATGGCTTGGCGCAGCACAGGTTGCGTGGATGCGAGGGGCATGGCGTTACCGGGCGGCTCCGAGCGCCGCGGCAGGCGCGGGCGTGCGATAGGACGTCAGGTCGGGCAGGTCAATCATCCGCCCCTGCTCGATGGATTCATTGGCGCAGATGCCCACCAGACAGCTGTACGCGCCGTCGAGTGCGTCAGCTTGCTGCCCCAGGGGATCGGGCTGGCCGGGTTCAAACAGGTCACGGTACAGCCGGGCGTCGCCGCCGCCGTGGTCGCCCAGGTCCACATCCACCGTCAGCTCGCGCAGCGTGACATCCTGGCGATTACGGCCGCGGATCAGGCGAATGGGCGCCTGGCGGAACTGGCCCTTGAGCATCAGGCCGCCGAAAAACTCTTCCGCTTCCAGCCGGCCATCGGTGCCGCTGAGCGTCAGGCGGTAACCCTCGGCAGCGTTGTAGGCGGTGAGCATGTAGTTGAGCTGCGCCCCGCGTTGATACTGGGCGATGACGTTCATGGTGTCGTAGATGTCGATGTCCGGGCCGAAGACACAGCGATCGCGCAGGTAGCCGTCTTCGTGCTCCGCGTCCAGGAACATGCGGCGCATGCGGAGGATGGAGTCTTCCTGATCGTCGGTGTTGAGGAAGAAGGAACATTCATCGCGGTGGGCGCAGCCACGACACTGCGTGCCCCGGAAGGGCCCGGCCGCGCCGTAAAACTGCAGGGAACCGAAGGCGCCCACGCGGGTGATATGGTCCTGGAGCAGCCAGTTCATGTAATCGAAGTGGTGCGTGGCTTTATGCACCAGCAGCCCGCCGGACAAGTCCAGATGGCGATGCCAGCGGCGGAAATACTCGGCGCCATGCACCCGGTCCAGGAACCATTCGAGGTTGACGCTGCGGATGTCGCCGATGGGATGATCGCGCAGCACCCGCTTGACCTGCTGAGCGAAGGTGGCGTAGCGGACATTGAAGGTGACGCGCAGCCGGCGTCCGTATTGCCGATCCAGGTCGAGGATGCGCTGCACTTTTTCCCGCGTGGTCGCCAACGGTTTCTCGCAGACGGCGTCCATGTCGTGCCGGTACGCCAGCTCGACCATCTGATCATGGGTGTGGTCGGGCGTGGTGATGATCAGCACATCCGGGCGTTGTTCGCGGGCGAGTCGGGTGAAGTCGTGATAGCAGGGGATGGCGGCGCCCAGGGCGGCGCAGAAGCCGTCCATGCGGGTGCGGTTGTGGTCGTACAAGCCGACCAGCTGCGCGACATGGGCGTAGTCGTGGAGCAGTGCCCGCGCGAAACATAAGCCGCGGACGCCCGTGCCAGCCAGGGCGAAGGTCTTCATGACGATGAACTCAGCTTTCCAGGGCGGGATGCCATACCACGGTCGAGTACAAACGCGTGCTCACTCATACGCCCAGAAGCGGGCGTACTTTTTGCTGTAGTTGGTGGCGGACGCATATTGCGAGTAGGTGGTCGCGTCGTTGAAGATCGGATTGATGAACATCAGGTCGTCCGCCTGCGTTTGGGCGTGGCCATCCAGATAGGCGGCGTTGCCGCGCAGGCTGTGGCGGCGTTCCACGTAGGTGGTGGCCTGAGTGATGGAGATGCTGAAGACTTCCGGGTTGGTGACCACATCCATGTACAGCCCCACGTCCGCCGGCGCCGCCAGTTGCGCGCCCGCATCATTGGTGCCGTACTTGAAGAAGTAAGTGAAACTCGGCGGGGTGCTCGTGGTCGCCGTGCTCTGCCGGCCCAGCTTGGTGCTCATGCCGTACCCGTAGCCGTTGGGCGACCCCACATCCGTCGAATCCGCCTCGGGACAACGGAACTTGTACCGCGCTTCATACGCCACATCGCCATCGGTGAAGTGCCCGCTGTGCCGCAGCACATAGACCTCCCAGCGGCGCTGACTGGTCCCGCCGTTGATCGGATACCACCCATTAAGCGGCGGCATGATCTGGTTGTGGTCCGTCAGGTACACCTGCGTCATCTGCCCCAGACTGCGCAGATTCGTCAGGCAGATGGTCGCCCGCGCCGCCGTCCGCGCCTTGCTCAACGCCGGCAACAGAATGGCGATCAGCAGCGAGATGATCGAAATCACCACCAGCAGTTCAATCAACGTGAAACCCACGACGGAAACCCGGGAACGCGGCATGGCGAATCCTCACAGAAAATAACGTGTCAACCTGACGCCACCGTGGAAGCCCGAACCACCAGATGCGGCTTGAGCACCCGCACCGGCGCTGCCCCCCCATCCGCCCCGTCGCCCACCGTCGGCGCCGACCCCGGCTCGGACGCCGCTTTGATCTGCGCCAACAACAGGTCCAGGGCGTCATCACCCAGATTGCGCGGCTGATGAATCGTGGTCAGCGGCACGATGCAATAGTTGGCGAAAATGTCGTCGTCGAAACCGATCACCGCGATGTCCTCCGGCACCCGCACCCCCTGCCGCAGCAACTCCGTCATCGCGCCCAGCGCCACGCCGTCGGACAACGTCAGCAGCGCGTCAAAGGACCGCCCGGCGTCGAGCAACTGACGCACCAACTGCACCCCCGTCTCCGGCGGCGAATGGGTGATCGTCTGGCGACTCAGGAAGAGCGCCGGATCCAACTCCAAGCCCCGTTCCGCCGCCGCCTGCTCGATGCCACGCACCTTGTCGAGCGTGCGGCTGCTGGCGGAGGTGGTGAACAGCCCCGCCAACTTGCGCCGGCCAATCTCATACAGATGCTGAACCTGCAGATAGCCGCCCCACTGGCGATCCACATTGACCGCCGGCACACCCAGGGCCTCGGCGGGTTCAATGACCACCAGCGGCGTACGCGCCTTGCGCGCCTGAGCGATGATCTGCTGATCGCTCTCGGTGGCGCCCCAGCAGACCAATCCGTCCACCGCCAGCCCGATGAAGTCCCGCAGGTGATCGAGCATACGCGCCGCGTCGGCTTCGTAGGACGCAATCAACACGCGATAACCGCGCGCCTGCGCAGCCCGCTCGATGCTCTGCAGCTTGGCGTTGGTGATGGTGCCGCTGTTGAGCCCGGGCACAATCAACCCCAGCGTCTGCGTGCGCCCGCCACGCAACCCCCGCGCCAGCACATTGGGGCGGTAACCCAAACGCTCGGCGGTGGCCTGCACCCGCTGACGGGTCTGGGCACGATACAGATGGCCCTTCTGATTGAGGATGGAACTGACGGTCTGCACGGACACGTCGCACTCACGGGCAATCTGCTGCAGGGTGACGTGCATGGTAAGGCTCGGCGGCGGATGGGAACGTTAATATGAACGTTAATATATCCACCCATCGACACGTGTCAACCCCTGTCTGCTGATTTTTAGTCCAATCTTTCGTCCTGCCATCCCCCGCGGCCCCCTGCGGAACGCCTGCTGCTGCCCGACGCCGGCGGTGCGGCTGAACGTCAGGCTGAGGGGTAGACCTGTGAGTCACCACCACGCCACAGGAAAAGCCGCCGGCGTGCCGCCTGAAGATGGTTGTGGTGTTGTCGCTTGTAAGAGCGGGAAGCTGCGCGCTTAGCCGGTGGAGCTGCCGATCGCCGCCAGTTGGGTCAGGGCGCTGCTCTGCTTCTGCATCTGCGCCAGGGCCTGCTCCATCGCCAGGAACTGCGCTTCCAGGCGGGCGCGTTTGGACGCCAACTGAGTGTCGATATCTTCGATGCGCTTGGTGTTGAGCTGGAGTTGATTGTCGATCGAATCAATGCGGGTCTGCACGGCGCCGAACTGGGAATCGGTCAGGCCCTTGATCAGCTCCTGGAAGTCCACGCCGAAACCGCTGGTGAGGATGGTGGTCTCGTTGGTTTCGTCGTCGGTCTCGGTGGTTTTGAGGGTAAAGAGCTGGATCACGGCATCGCGGTCGTTTTCCAGGGCGGTCAGCAGCTTGGCTTGATCGAACTGCACCGAGGCGCCGCTGCCGACGGTCAGGCCCACTTGCGAGAGCGCGTTGTACTGCCCGGACACATCGGTGTTGCGCCGGGACAGCAGGGAGAAGAGCGAGTTGCGCACGCGGCTGACGGTGCTGTCGCCCAGCAGCAGGCCGCGCTCCTCGGTTTCCGCATCGTATTTGTCGTATTTGTCCAGGGCGGAGACCACCGCATTGAACTTGGTGACAAAATCACTGATCTCATCCGCCACCGCCTGATTGTTGCGGCTGATGGTCACGCGGACGGGGCTGGTGCTGGCGTTCTTGAGGCTGATGGTGGCGCCGGAGACGACGTTTTCCAACTGGGTGCTGGCGGATTCAATGGCGATGCCCTGGGCGGGATCGGTTGAACCATAGAACAGCACGGCATTCTTGGCTTCCACCAGTTGCACGGCATTGAAGTTCAGGCCGCCATCGTCGAAGACGAACGCGCCGGACTTGCCTTCCTTGGCCGCCAGCAGACTCAAACGATAAGGCTTGCTGGCGGTGCCGTCGTTGATGATGGTGGCTTTCACATTCACGCCGGCGTCGTTGATTTTGTCGACCAGATCATCAAGCGTGTCGGCGGCGTCAACGGTGATGGTGCGTTCGAACGAGCCGTCGAGATCCGCGCCGGGGCTGTCGGCGGCGCCGAGGATGCCCAGGTCTTTGGCGGTGGTGGAGCCGGACTCGGCGACGGTGAGCGCGACGGCGCCGCTGCCGGTGTCTTCGAGCAGCAGGCCGTCGCCGGTGTCGTTGATCCGCGCGGTGACCGCAATGCCGCGGCTGTTGATTTCACTGATGACGTCGGCAAGGGTGATTTCATTGCCCTGCGTCAGATCGACAATGGCCTTGGCGCCGTTGGAGTCGGTGATGGTGAACTTGCCGCGGGTGATGCCTTTGCCGCCGTGCATGGCTTCGATGCGGGTGGCCTCACTGAGGTACTGGACCTGCAGGTTGCCCGAACTGGCGACGCCGGTGCTGTGCGTGCCCGCGAGGTTCAGTTCGCTGGCGATGGAACCGCCCACGTCGGCGATGATCAGATCGCCCGCGCCGCCGGCGGTGTCGGTGACGGTCAGCCCGTTGCCGGTGCGGTTGAGGGCGACGGTGACGCCGGCGCCGGCATCATTGATGAGCTTGATCACGTCATCGACGCTCTGGGCGGCAGTGAGGTCGATTTCCGTGGCGACGCCCGCGGAGTTGGTGACGCTGATCTGGCCCGGGCCGTAGTCCTGCGTGGGCAGGCGGGTGGGCTCCAGGTCATAGCTGAGCACGGTGCTGACCGTGGTGTTGATGGCGATGCCCAGCGTGCTGGCGAAGGTGCTCGTCGAGCCGTTGTTGAACACGCCGAAGTTGCCGGTGCCGCCGGTGATGTCGGTCAGGCGGATGCTGTTGTCTTCGATGGTCGCGGTGATCTTGCCGGCAAAGGTGGTGTTGATGCGGTCGAGGAAGTCCTGCACCGTGGTCAGGTCATCGACTTCCACATTGGTGATGGTGGCGGTGTTGCGCGGCTTGAGGCGCAGGTCGGCGGCAAGCGGCGAGCCGTTGGTGCCGGTGCCAGCCCCATTGAACAAACTCGACAACAGGGTGGAACCGGTCAAGATCGGATCCGCCAAAGCGAAACTCTGGGAAACACCCGAACCGCCATTGAGGCTCTTGAGCAGTTTGCTGCCCAGATTGGCGATGACCCGCTGGCCCTGGATGACGCCGTCGCTGTCGTAGTCGCCCACCAGCAGGCCCAGGTCGCGGGCGGCGTTGGAGCTGTTGAGCGCGGTGACGGCGCTGGTGGTGACGCCGGCGGTGTGGTCGGTGATCTTGATCCCGTTGCCGGCGTCATTGATGGCGACCGTGGCATTGGCGCCCAGGGCGTCATTGAACTTGTCGATGACCTCACCAAGCGTGCTGCTGTCGGACAGGTTGACATCCACGGTGGAGCCGTCGCGCAGGGTGACGCGCACGTCGGCGACGCCGGAGGCGAAGCGGACGCCGTTGCCGTCATTCAGATCGTCCAGCAGCGTGTCTTCGCCGATGGTGTTGATGACGCTGCCGGTGAGGGTGCTGCCCGCCGCAGTGCCGACGAGTCCCAAGCCGGTGGCGGTGGCGGTCGAGCCGATGTTGGCGACCGTCAGCGACGCGGCGGTGGAGCCGGTCAGGTCCGTGAGCTGGAGTCGATCGCCATCGAGCGAAGCCTGCACGCTGACGTTGCTGGCGTTGTTGATTTTGGTGATGACATCATCGAGCGTCAGAGCGGTGGAGAGGTCAATGATCTCACTGGCGCCGGAGCGGTCGGTGATGCGAATCTTGCCGCGGTTGACGCCCTCGCCGCCGTTGAGGCGACTGAGGCGAACGTCGTTGGTCAGCTTGCCGTCGCCGGCTTCAAAGGTGAGGGTGCCGCCGCTGGGCGCGATGGCGGTGGCGTCGCGGTCGGCGAAGCCGCCGGTGACGAGTTGCTGCGTGGTGATCAGCCGGGAGACGACAAAGTCGTAGGTGCCCGGCACCGCGCTGCTGCCCGCCGAGACGCCCAGCACATCCTCGTTGGAACTGGTGGCGGTGTTGGTATTGAAGGTGGTGCGGGTCGCCAGGCTGTCGGTGGAAAGCTTGAGGGTCAGGAGCTTGGCGCTGATTTCCTGAAAGGCAACCTGCTGGGCGGTCAGCACCGCCGAGCGCTGCTGGACGAGCGTTTTGGGGCGCGCTTCGATCGCCATGAGCTGGTCGATCAGCGAGGCGGTATCAATACCGCTGATCAAGCCGACACCGCTGGTGATCTGTCCCATGGTTCACATTCCAGGCGGGGGAAACGGACGGCGCGCAGCGCCTCCGGAGGGTTTATCGACGCGATGGAAGCAGTCACTTGAGCTTCCAGCCCTCACGCCGCAGCGGATCCGGGATCACAGTTCACAAGCGGCGCGTCGCGCAGCAACAGGGTAATTTCGACTCCCAGCCAGGCGTTCAGAACCATTTCTGCAAGACGGATTTAAGGTAAACCCGCGCCGCCTCGTCTCTGCACGATCAATTCAGCTACGGGATAACACCTGAAAATAAAATCAGTTAGACAGAATTAAACAGCTCACCGGCAGGTTCACCTACCCTGCTGACGGGTAGCAAGTTCGTCATAACCCGTTAAATAGTTCAGGCTTGCAATCATTCTGACCCGATACATATATTCTCTGGATCGCTCCGAATGACCCGGGACAGGGGACTTTGAAGCTCGGAGCATGATTGCAGACAACATTACGGGTTAAGTGTGCCGTGATCACTGACGAATTGACCGTTTACTCACAGTTGGGCTCGCCCCTTTACGGTGGGCTTGTCCACGCGCTGCATGTGACCGCCGCCGCATTGGATGCGCGGCTGGCGGCCGGCCGAATCTTCGGCGTGCAGTCGAGTGTGCCGCTGGCGTGCGTCAGCGCTCACGGTGTCGATCTGCCCCCCGGCGCCTGGCGCACCCTGCAGGATTGGCCGCTGGATCCCGAATCCGTCTTCACCCTCTTCCAGCAACGCAAATGGGATGACCGCGCCGTCCGCCCGCGGCAGGCGCTCGATGAACTGACCTGGTCGCAGATGCGTCTCTTTCAACCCGTCGAAGCTTTCGCTCCGGTCGTCGATGTGCTCTGCGCCACCTTCCCCATCCACAACGACGCCTGGGCGATGCTCACGCTGCTGCGCTGCAGTCGGCAACGCGCTTACGCCGACAGCCATGTGCAGGCGCTCGACCGCCTGCGCCCGGCGTTGAGCAACCTGCTGCGCAGCAGTCTCGAACAGGAAACCCGGCGGGCCTCGGCGGTGCTCACCGATTCCAGCGCGAACACCGCGCCCGCGCCCGCCCAGGCGCCCAATGAACTGCTCGCCCGCCTGACCCCCACCGAACGCCGCATCCTCCACTACCTCCAATCCGGCATCACCGAACGCGAGGTCGCCCAGCGCATCCATCGCTCGCCGCACACCGTCCATGTGCACGTCAAAAACATCTACCGCAAACTCGGCGTCACCTCCCGCCGGGAACTCATCGGCGTGTTCACCGGCGAACCGCTGGCGGAGTGAACGCAGACCCCATCCACATGACCACTGCCTGAGCCGCGCGCACCGCTGCTGCCGCATTACCGCTGATACGCTTCCACTTCGCTCAGCCCCTCCGGCTCCGTGTCCGACACGAACGCATGCACCCCCAGCACCCGCACCGGCGTGGAGGGTTCCAGCTCCAGCAGCCGCCAGAACTGATCATTCCCCACCACCGCTGTCAGCACCGGCGGATCGTCCCGCCGATCCTGCAGCGCTCCGCTGAACACCGCCAGCGTGCGCGCGATCTGGCTCTGCTGGGTGGTCCAGTCATACGTCGCCACCAGCCCCAGTCTCACCGGCTTGCCGAAGTCCACCGTGAAGCTGCCGCCCCACGCCGGACGATGCCGCGCCGCCTGCGTCCAGGGCTTGAGCTGCCCCAACTCCCACCGCTGACCATTGACCATGCGCAGCGGGTTTGCCGCCGAGGGCAGGAATTGCCCGCGCACCGTGTCCGGGTCCGTGTTTGGCCAGTACACCTTGCAGTCCTTGAGCACCCCGGGCTTGACAGTGTCCTCCTCCAACGCCAGTTCCGCCAGCAGATCATCGCCGCCCCCGCCCCCGGAGGTTAACTCCGCTCCCCCGGCCCCCCCGGCTCCCCCGGACTTCCCCGCCGGCTGCACATACGCCACATTCGGCCCCGGCCAGCGGAATCGCCACAACGAAAACGCATTCACCCACACCGGACCTGTGCTCTCCAGGCGCACCCGCACCGTCTTCCCCCGCAACGGCAGACACACTTCCCGGTACGCCGGCGTGGGCAGGTCCAGCACAAATGTCCGCGTGCCCGCCTCATCCTGCGTGATGATGCGCAGCTCCTGATTGTCGACTGGACGACGATATACCAGCCGCACGAAATGCTCGCCGCCTGCCGAGGCGGTCAGCTCCAACGGCTCCTGCACCGCGTGAAAGCGCTGCCCGGCCATGTCCTGCACAGCGCCAGTTCCTTCCCACTGAGCGGCCGGCTGCGCGTGCAACCACCGCTGCGCCAAAGCCACCGTGCTGGGCGGGTCATAATCCACCGGCGGCGTCAGCGTCACCCTCGACGGCTGATCACCAGCCGGCGCGGCCGGGGCTGATCGTGCGTCAACCTGCCCAGTGATCACGCCGGCGTCGCTCAGCCAGAACACCACCCCATCGCCATTGGCTGCCACCACCCCGCCACCCGCCGGCGCCGCCACCCGCACGCCCGCGCCGCCCAGGCTGGTGGTCCAGCGTTCCACCCCGGTCGGCGTCCAGCACCTGACCCGGCCGTCATCCAGTCCCGCCACCACCCCACTGCCATCCGCCAGCACCGCAATGCCGGTCACCGTGGACATCGACATCACCTGCACGGTCACGTCATGCACCACGGCCATTTTCCCGCGCACCGCAAAGGCGGCCACCTGCCCATCGGCGCTGATGGCTGCCCCCACGCCATCGACCGGCCCCAGCCGATTGGTCGCCTGTGGATCATGCGCGCTCAGTGGTTGGCGCACCAGCACGCACCCGGCGTCATCGAGCAACAGCGCGTGGCCCAGATAATCCAGCAGCGCTGTGCGTCGGCCCTGCTGCGCCACGGCAATGAAACCCTGATGGGCCGCGAATGCCGAGCTTTCGCCGGCGCCTGCGCTGCCTGGGTCGCTCAGCGTCCACCGGCGCTCGCCGGTGTGCAGGTCGAGCATCGTCGTGGCGACGAATGCCGGGTGCGGCAGCGGGCCGATCATCGAAGTCAGCGGCGGGCGCGTGTCCAGCGTGCTGACCACAAACCGCCCGTCAGGTGAGAATGCCGCCGACACCGTCATGCGTGGATACAGCAGTGCGAAACGCTGGCGCACATACGCGGCATCATGGTCCATCCGCCAATCCGTTTCGCCCGCCTTCCCCCACAGCCGCAGGCCAGGACGGGACAGCAGCGCCGTCGCGCCATCAGGCGTCACCGCAAAGCCTGCGTCAGACCCCGGAGGCAACTGCAGACTGCCGTCATACGCCGGCAAGGCCGCAGTCTCCCGGCGATCAGGACTGTAGCGATACAGCGTGAATTTCCCCTCCGTCGCAATACCCCAGCCCGGATGCAGTGCCGTCACCTCGCGCTGCAGATGCCATAAGCGTCCCTGCTCATCGAGTCGCACGATCCGCTGCACACTGGGCAGCACGGTTGGCGCCTGCCCTGCCGTCCCCAGCAGGACCGCGCGCGACGTGTCGCCGTCGTCCAGCAACACCGCCGCCGCCCCCGCGGCATTCACCTGTAAATCCCGCACCAGGCGCATCGGCGACCAACCCGCCAGCGGCGTCGCCACCGGCGTGACAGACCCCACTCCCTCACGCGCGCCCACCGCAGACGCCCCCACCAACGCTTGCGCCTCCGCCTCCGTCTCCGCCTCCCCACCTTCTCGCGCCTCCCCCACACGCTTAACCAGCTCCGCCGCCGCCTTCGTCAACCCTTCCACATCATGCGCCAGCAGCGCCACCGCCATGCGGTCCGCCATGAACGGGCTGAACGTCACCAGCACGCGCCCCTGCCCGCGCCCCGGCACGTTGGGCGTCATCCCCCAACTCGACACCGCCGCCAGACTCGTCGCCAGCTCGCCATCGCCCAGCACAATGCAATCCTGCCCAACCATGTAGCGCGGCTCGATCGCGCTGTATCCGCCGCGCTGCGGCACGTGCGTCTGCTTGAGCTTGTCGATGTACGCCCGCTGATCCACGCGATAGCCAATGACCCGGCCCTGCTCGATCCACCGCAGCCGCTGCTCATCCTCGGGCTGCAATTCCCACCGCAGCGGATGCTCATCGAAATCGGCGGGACCCAGCATCCACAACCGTGCCGCCATGCCTGCCGTCTGCAAGTCCGCCACCAGCTTCTGCGCCACCGGCAGCAAGTCGCGCTGCGTCTCCTCCACGATCACCAGCTTTTCACCGGCACGCTGGGCAAAGGCGCGCACGTGCGCAGCCTGGATCACCTGCACCTCCGGCAGCACCCGGAGCAGCGGTTCGTCAGCGGCAACGAGCGTGACCGGCACCGCGCCGGTTTGGCCGGTGAGCTGTTCCTGCACGCGCAGGGTCCATTGGCCCGGCTGGTCGAGGACTGCGGTGGGAATCGTCACCGCAGCGCCGGCCGGGGTAAACCACTGGCCGCGCAGCACGCCTGCCGGGTCCAGCCATTGCACCTGCACAGGAATGGGGCCCAGCGCCGGCCCCGTCGCGCCCAGCACCGTCGCGGCCACCGACATCGGTTCCCCGGCACGCACGGTTTCCACGGCCCCGATGCGCAAACGTGCCGGCCTATCCCGCAGCAGCGCCAGCACCGTCGCCGGCTCAGTCAGCAATTGCACCTGCACCCGCGTGCGCCCATCCACAACCTCGCCCGGCAAATCCACCTGCTTGACCAGATCACGCACCCGCCAACCCACCCCCGCCAACGTCAGCGGCACGGCCTGACGCGGCGTGAAATCATTGCTGTGCGCCCCAACGCTGTCGGCGAGGACCACCACGTAGCGCACCGCGTCCCCCGACCGCGCTTCGAGCGTCAACGCATAACCCAGCTCCGGGTCCAGCGCGGCATTCGGTTCAAGCTGAAAGTCGGCGAGCGCAGCCGCCAGCGGCGCACGCCAGACGTCATTGAACTGCTGCCACAGCCAGGCGTGCGCTGTGGGCTTGAAGCCCGGTTCCGCCCAGATATTCAGCAATGGCAGATCGAGCACCCGCACCTTGGCAAGCGCGTCATACGGCTTACCCAGGGCGAGCTTGCGCCCAGCGAAGTGGTCCAGCGCGGCGTGGGTCGGGTCGCGCAGCGGATGGTTGAGGTTGGGCAGCACCAGCAGCTCAACGCCCGCGAGAATGCCCGGCTCGTGCAGGCGCTGCTCGGGAATCAGCACCGGCGGAAACCCGAGCCGGGTCAGGTAGACATACGCGGCATGGGCGTCGTACATGCCGTGGGGCTGCAGCGCCATTTTCGCTTCTGTCAGCAAGATGGCGACGCGGCGGTCGGGGCGGCTGTGCGTGGCGATGGCGCCGAACTGGCTGACGAAGCGCAGCAGTCGGCCGCGCCGCGCCAGCTCGTGCGGGCCGGCGTTGGCTTGCATGGGCACGCCGCCGCCCTGCAGGCCGCGCCCCAGCGCGTGCAACAAGCTGCGGGCTTTGCCTTCGGCGCTGGTGCCCCAGCAGGTGGTGAGCCAGGTGGGCTGCTGCGGGGCGAAGGCGCGTGCCCAGTCCGTGGTGTAGCCGGCGGACATCGGCCAGTCGCCGTGGTCGGTGTAGCTCTCATAGCAGGCGGCCGCCATGTCGGCGAAAAGCTGGTCGGGGCGTTTGGCGCCGTCGTGCCCGGCATTCTCGTAGAGCACGGTGACCGTCCCCGGCCGGACCGCGCGCACGGCGGCGTTGTACCGCTGATTGTGCACGCCAAAGCTCTGCTGATATTCGGCAGTCCAGCGCGCCAGGGCGCGTTCCTGCTGCGCCAGCAAGTCCGCACGCTCGGCGGGAGGGTCGGCTGCCAACAGCTTGCGGTACGCCTGTCGATCCTGCTGCGTGAAATCCGGCACGCCCAGTTCCGCCAGCTTCACCGCCAGCGCGGCATTGCGGCGCGGCAGGTGGGCGTCCGTCGCCACGCCGCCTTCAATGTAACCCTGCCAGTGCGGGAACCAGTTGTAGTTGACGCCCAGGAATGAGGGATAGTCGCCCGTCTGCTGGGTGAACACCTGCAGGCGACGCAGCATGCGCGCCACCGACGGCGCGTAGGAATGGTGGTACGACAGCCCTTCGTTGTAGAAGTTGGCCGCGCGGGCGACGGTCAGGTCGATCAAACGAAGCTGATGCGCCAGCAGTCGCTCAAGCAGTTGATCGTTGGGCGCACGGTGCATAAAGCACTCGGCGGGTTGATCGGGATGCGCCCGCGCCGCGGCGGCATCGAGCGTCGCCATCTGCACGTCCAGCAGGCTGCGGTGCGCGGTGGCGGTGAGCATCTCCAGCCCGGCTTCGTGCAGCAGGCGCAAACCTTCGTCATCGGTGGGCCAGGCGTCGGTGCAGCAACTCATGGTGTGGACAAAGAAACTGCTGCGCGCCCGCCACGGCACGATCGTCACCGCCCACGGTGCGCTGGACATCCCCGCCCCGACGGCGGTCAGCGCATACGTCCCGGGGCCCAGCGTGCCGGCGGGAATCTCCAGCAAACGGGCATCGAAGGCGACCTGCTCCACCTGGGGCATCTCCACCTGCCCGAGGGCGCGCGGCGGTTCATCGCCCGACCTCACCTGCACCGTCACCGCTCCGCCGGCGAATCCGCGCGGCGCCAGCAACGTCAACGGCAGCGCTTCGGACTCGGCGTACACCCGCCGCTGCAGATGGGTCAGCAGATGCAGCGCAGGCGCGGGGTGGGTGAAATGCAGCGGGTCTGCGGCGGTGGTGCGAGCCGTGATCTGCTGGCGCAGTTCGCGCTCCTGCACCTGCACCCCGGGTGCAAGCGTGGCGGCGTCGGCGGTCAGTTGGCCCGCGCCGTCAAGCGTGAAATCACCCAGCGTGCTGCGGTACCGAGCGCCCACCGGCAGCCACATGGTCAGCTGGCGGAACCGCCCCGGCTGGCGCAGCAGCGGCAGGCGGTCGGTGGAGAAAGCCAGGTCGGCGGGCTGGGCGAGGCCCTGTTGATCGACCACCAGCAGTCGGACCGGGGCACAGCGGATGTGAATCTCGTCGCCCACGATCCGCACGGCCGGGTGAGCGCTGGACCACTGGCCGTCCGTCAGATGCAGGGCAATAGCGCCCGGTTCCAGGCGATGCTCGCCATGACCCGCGTTGAGGCGGCCATGCGTGGGATAGGTGGTGACGAGCTGCTCAGTCTCGGGATTCTGCTGCGTCAGCGGAGCGATGACTGCGCGCTGGCCGAGCATGAAACGCACGGGGGCAACGGACGCCGTCGTCTGCCCGCGGTAGGTGCGCCAGTAAATTTCGTCGTCCAGGGATTGGTCGGGCATGTCGAAACGGACCAGCCGCACCAGGGTCCCGGCCGTCAGTTCGGGGGCGACGGCGCTGAGCACCGTATCAAGGTCCAATTCCGGATCGGCGGCGGCAGCGGGATTGGCGAGCGCCAACCAGCTTAGCGCCAACAGCAGCAGCGGCGGTCGCAAGCAGACGTTTATCATGGGCGAACCAGTTGGAGCAGACGGTCGATGCCGCGCTGCAGGCCCGGCCCATCCGTCGCGCCGATGAAGATCACATTGCGCTCCAGCTTAAAGGGACTCCAGACAAATTGCAGCAGCGCTTTGCCGGGGCCGGGGTATTGCTCATCGACCACCTGCGTGAGCAGTTCGCTCGCCTGCAGCGCGGCAGGGAGCGTGCCGGCGTGCGAGTCACCCAGCAGGATGAGATGGTCGGCGGCGGTGTAAACCTCCGGCAGCTGCGGCGTGAGATTGAACCCGCCCACATGACCCTGGATTTTCCGCCACGGCCGCGCCCAGCGCGCACGGAAGGCGGCGTCGGTTTTCGTCTGCTCGACCGTGCTGTTGCGGTAATGCAGTCGGTTCTGATCGCCCACGAACAACTTGACGCCGGGTTCGATGAATTGCTCGCCGGCGCTGGTGTCGATGAAGCCCTGGCCCACCACGGTCAGTTGCGTGCCGGGCGTGCGCCAGTTGCCGGCAAAAGGTTCACCGGCGGCGGTGGTCACGGTGGGTGTGTCGTAATGCGCGCTGGTGATCAGCAGGTCCAGCAGCACGTGCCCCGGTTGCTTGCTGACTTGGCCCTGTTCATTGCGCACCGTCACCTCCGGCAACGGCGCGAGCGTGGCGGTGGGATGATGCACCGGCGCATAGGGATCCCACACGCGCGGGTACAACGCTTTGGCGACCACCTCATGCTCCGGCTTGACCACCGCGGGAATGCCAGCCGCCTGCAACGCCTGCGCCAACTGCTGGGCTGGGGCCTGCTGGCTCTCCTGCCCCACCACCACCGTGAGCGCCGGCTTCCCCGCCAGGAATGCGGCGATGGCGTCCTGATCAAACACGCGCACCGGCTCGGCGATCACCCGCGGCTGAACCTGCCCAATGGGTTGCGTCGCCTGCGCCTGAGCGTGCAAACCAGCGACGGGACTGGTGAGAGTGATGCGGTACACCTCGGCCGGGGCGCTCATGCCCAGCGGAATCGCCTCGTGGTAATGACCTTGTGCATCAGTCGCGCGATACAGTGACACCACCACCTGCTCGGCGGGATCACGCACTTGCACCGTCAGGGGCCACGGCATGCACAGGTCGTCGAGTGCTGCCGTCAGATGCAGCACGCCCGCCTGAATCTCCGCTTTCAGATGCAAACCCTTGGGCGCACGCGGCGCCACCAGATACAGCTTCATTTCCCCGGGCGCAAAGCTCACGGACTGCGGCTCCGTCGGCTGCTTAATCTGACTGACGGTGCGCCAGTCCAAGCCTTCAATGCAGTACACCACTTCGCCCGGCTGCACCTGCGGCAATGTGTAAGTTGCCGCATAGGGTGCGTAATTCCAGATGTCATAAGGCTGATCATCCGGGCGATCGGCGGGGAGCTTCTCGCAGCCGTTGATCACCATCACCAGCGACCCCTCACCGCCCACATGCCGCTCGCACGCCAGTTCGGTGGTGTCGGCCCGCAACACCTGCCGGGCTTTCGTCGACGCCAGTGCCTGCCCCAGCAACGGCGCGGCAGTGCGGCTGAAGGATTCCATGAAGTGATTGGTCGTGGCGTAGCTGGCGTCGCGGGCGCCGGCGCCCTGGGCCTGCGCTGCTTTTTCAAACCGGGCGCTCCACTGGTAGCCCTGGTTGACCAGACTGGGGGCGGCAAAGCGCACCGCGCCGGGAATCTGCACGGTGGAGGATTCATCCAGCAACAGCGTGCCGCCGCCGGCAATCCAGGCGGTAAGCGCCTGCTGTTTTTCCGCGGGCAGGGGAAAAGTCTGATGCACCATCACCAGCACTTTGTACTGCTGGAGCATGGAAGCCAGGCGATCTTCATGCAGGATATGGGCGGGATAGCCGGCGCGGCTGAGCGCCATGTGCGTTGCCAGCACTTCCCCTTTGTAATTGCCGCCGATGTTGTAGGCGTTGACGTTCATGCTGCCGTCGGCATTGCCCACACCTTCGGGCAGGTCGGCGACCATCAGGGCGATCTGCTCGCCGGTTTTTTTCACCGCTTCGCGGCGCATCACGTCCTTGACCCGCAGCCAGATTTCCGTGGTGGACCAGAGCACCGCCACGTCATGAGCGCGCGGCGACATTTCGACGAACAGCGGCCCCACGCGCTGGGCCGGCTCGTTGACCGCGGTGAGGTCGTCCGGCGCCATTCCGCCGTAGTTGAGCCACCAGTTGCTGTCGAGGCCCGCCGCGAGCAGGACGTTCTGCATCAGGTGGTAGGCATAGCGGCTCTGGGGTTGAGGAACGCGCGCGCCAAAGAGCTGGCCGTTCATGGCGTGGGCGACTTTGCTGGTCGGATCATGGGCTTTTTCGACATACAACCCCGCGAGCACGCCCAGCTTGCCGATGCCGTAGTCGGCAAAAACGTGGGTGGTGGGAATGTCATTGGCGGTCTGGTTCATCGGATCGGTGCCATCGCCCACCGCCTGGGGCGCGTAAGCATCGGTGGCGTAGACGGCCGTGGGCCAGACGGTTTTGATGTCCGCGCTGGCGTGCTCAAAGGCTTCGCGCAACATGCGGGCGCGCAGTTGCATGTAGGTGCGGAAGTCGGGGTCGGACAAACTGCCGGGATCATCGGTCCACGTTTGCCCGCGCTGCGCCATCCACTGGGCGACATTCCACCCGGTGAAGCCCGACGCGCTGCCGCCGGCGGGGGTGCGGCCCCAGGGCAGGCCCGGCTCATCGAGACTGCCGATGGAGATGAGCAGATGATCGAAGCGGCGCATGCGCTGAGCGATGTGGAAGTTGAACAGCCGCATGTTTTCGATCATGTCGGCGCTGGCCCATTCCTTGTGGATGCCCCAGGGTTTGTGCAGGACGTAGCCGGTCCAGTACATGTAGAGAATGGCGGGCAATTCGCTGGCGACGAGCTGTTCCCAGCGGGCGTAGCGTCCTCGGCTGCGCGGCTGCGGGTGGGGCGCTGTGCCGTCGGGCGCCGCGATGCCGAAGTCGAACGCATTGGTCAGGTGGAACGTCGCCAGCCCGTGGTTGGGGCCGCCGGTCTGCCCGACATACAGGGTTGAAGGCCACGCGCCGCGTGCGATGGTGAGCTTGAGTTGCGGTTTACCCGCCAGGGCCACGGCATAGCTGCCGGGCGCCAGGGCGTAAGCCGGGAGCGTCATGATCACCGTGCCGCCCCCGCCCCCGGAGTTGCCCTCGGAATGGGGGCCGACCACGGGGATGGTCAGCGTCGGCTGAGCAGCGCCAGCAGGCGTGAGCGTCAGTTCCACCGATTCGCCGGCGGACAAACCCGCCACCGCCAGTTCAAGCGGCTGCCGGGTGTAGCAGGTGGACAAGCCGGCTGGCAGCAGCACTTCCGCGGCGTGCGTCAGGGAACCTGCAGCCAACCACCACATCAGTCCAATCACCATCATCAAGCTGCGCCTGGTCATCGGGACAACTCCTGGTCCAAGTTGGGCGAGTGATATCCAGCGCCCAAGGCTCGGGCGAAGCACCGGTCATCAGCGTCCGGGAGTAAGCTGCATGCGGGTCGGGACTGCGCCATGGGGGACGGGCTTGGCGGCGAAAAAAGCTCAGGCAGCATGGCTGCGAAAGCGCAGAAGCGATCGAACCCGTCAGCGGCGCGGGCTGCGGATGAAAAAAACAGCCTGCCCGCCGACGCCCACGTTGCACCCCCGCGAAAAACCTCGGCCAAGTATGACGCCGCATGCCACACCGCCAACTCAAACGCCATACCCGGCCGAGGTAGGTACAACCAATTCCAGAACCCCCGGAAGGGCTTCGACTTCTGTGTATACACAGCTGACCGGCGACCTTACGCCGCACAACATGATTCCATGAAGAACTTTAAAAGCCATGCCCACCAGATTTGCAACGGGGCGTCCACCGAGCACAGGAACAGGATACGACGCGAAAAATAAATTGCAAGGTATTTTATACTGGCGTAATATTCAGCTGGCCGGGTTCGCCGATAAGCCTGTCGGATGATTCGCAAGGAGTGCTCACCGGATGACCCAACTGCTGGCGCAGGCGCGGCATCGACTCGAACGCTGGATCGCCCGGCAGGAATTCGCCACCGGCCAGGTGCTGCCCTCCAAGGCCGACCTCGCCGCCCGGCTCGGTTGCAGTGAAGCCACCGTCGATCGCGCCCTAGTGGACCTGGCGCGGCGGGGGGTGGTCAAGCGCGTGCGGCGCAAAGGAACCGTGGTTGTCGGGGTGGATGAGCACCACAAACTCGGGCGGGTGATTCTGCTCCAGGCGCACGACGAGCACACCAACATGCTGCTGGTTGAGCCGACCTACTCCGCGCTGGTGCAGCGCGGTTTCGCGGTGGACCTGGTGCCGCTGACGGCCGATCCCAGTCTGGCGGCGCAGCGCTGCGCCGAGCTGACGCGCCGCCCCCTGCCGGCGGAGTTTGTGGTCGTGCTGGGCCTGCCCGCCTGCTATCCGAACACGGAAGCGCATGTGGTCAAAGGTTTGCAGGAGTTGACCGCGGTGATCGAGCGCATGCCCTGGCGGGTGCGGTTTGACGTGGCCGAGCGCGTGGTGTCCGACGGCACCCATCTGGTGGTAGTGGATCAGATTCACGCGGTGCGGCTGGCGATTGAGCATCTGCTGGAGCTGGGGCATCGGCGCATCGGGGTGGAGACGGGCATCAAGCCGGATGAAGACGCCTGGCCGGCGCGGGCGGCGCAGGTGGCGCGGCATGTGATCGAGCTCGCCGGCGGGGTCATGGCGCCGCTGTATGCCGCCGATCGCAGCACCCCCTCGGCTCTGGCGCAGTGGCACGCACATCATCGCCCCACCGCCGTCTGGACCATCACCGACCACAGTGCGCTGTTGGTTGGCAACCTCTATCGGAACCTGGGCCTGACGATCCCGGGCGACGTGTCGTTGCTGGGCCGCAATGACACGCCCTGGAGCCAGGTGAACGTGCCGCCGTTGTCGTCCATTTCCCTGCACCCCGCCCAGTGCGCCGCCGGCATCGCCGCCGCCTTGGCGCATGTCGCCGAGCACGGCACGTTGCCCACGGCGCCGATCACCTATGTCACCCCCCGGCTGGTGGTGCGCGCCTCGACCGGACGTGCGCCCACGTTGATACAATGCAGTAGCACTTGAACAGGAGCGCTGCATGAGCCGGCTGTCCGCAGCCTTCACGCTCATCGAACTGCTGGTTGTGATCAGCGTCATCACGCTGCTTACTTCGATCCTCCTGCCGGCGCTGGCGCAGGCGCGGCAAAGCGCTGTGCGCACGCAATGCGGCTCCAACCAGCGGCAAGCGCTGATCCTCCTGCTCACCTACCAGAGCCAGTACCACGGACTGCCCGATGTGCGCGCCCATCCGCTGTGGGACCTGAACACCACCAGTTCCGGCGCGCCGGCCGGCAGCAACGGCCACATCGCCCGCGGCAACACCGCCTGGTGGACGCGCCTGGTAGACCCGGAAAACTGGGCGCGCAACCGCGCCTTGCGCTGCCCCGCAGCGCCCACCCCCAGCAACACCGGCTCGACGCAGGAGTGCCGCCTGGGCGCCAACACCGTGGCGGCCCGCGATGTTGATCAACTGGCGGGACGCACCTTCGCCCAGAGCGCGGTGGGGTACTACAAAACGCTGCTGCCGGGCATGCACCTGGGGCATCACACGCTCTACGAACCCTGGGGACATGTGAACTTCTGGAGCCAGGGCGTGCAGCAGCTGAGCGTCAGACCCGGGGCTGACTACTACACCATGGCGTGTGCGAACACCACCGCGCCCGCCCCGACCATGCCGCCCAATCCGCTGCGAACCTATGCCATCATGGCGTGCTCCAGTTGGGCGATCGGCCCCAGCTCCGACTACCTGCGCCCGTACACGCCCCACCGCCAGATGAACGTCATCAGCTCGCAACGCAAAGGCGATCCGCACGACCGCAACCTGGGCTACAGCGACGGACATGTGCAGTGGATGGAAGTGCAGGAGTAGCGCAGCCGCTGGCCGAGGTTTCCACCCGTGCGCCATTGCACTACGCCAGCCACCGCGCCAACCATTGCCAGGTCATTTCATGAAACGCCGGGGATGAGGCGTGCGCCAGCTGGGGGTCGTGGAACCAGCTGCGCACGCCCGGCAGTCGGCGGTGCAGCAGCGCGATGCCTGCTGCCGGGCTGGTGTGGTCTTGCCCGCCGCTGGAGATCAGCGTCGGACAGTAAATCCATGCCGCCAGTTGCACCGGATCAAAATAATCGAGCACCTGCTGCGCGGCTGGATGCTGCAAAGGTAAATGAGCGAAGGCGGGGCTGCGCGCCAGATCGCACAGATACGGCACATGCGCCACGCACGCGCGCACGTCGGCATCGAGGGCTGCCGCCGCCAGCGCCAGCGCGCCGCCCTGACTGGTTCCCACCGTCGCCAGCCGCCGGGCGTCGACCTCGGGGCGCGTGCGCAGATAATCCAGCCCGCGCAGCACATCGCAATAGGCCCCGCGGTAGTAGTAATCCTCCGGCCCAGCGCGGAGCCCGCGCAGCACGTGCTCCGGCTCATCGGTCACCCCCGCAGATTCGCCCTGCAAGCGGGGATACACCTGCAGAATCACATAGCCGCGCTGCGCCTCGGCGCGCTCCACGCCGAACTCCCAGCCGCCGTAGCCTGGCGCGGTCACGATGCCGGGCCACGGACCACTGCCCCCCGCCGGCCGACTCAGCGCGGCGGTGATCTCATATCCCCCCAGGCTGCGGTAGGTCACGCGCTCACACAGATAAGGCGACGGCTGCGCCACCGGCTGGGCGCGCGGCGCCAGTGCTTCCGCACGCAACAGCCGGCGCGTTTGCTCCCAGAAAAGCTGCCGCCGGGTTGCGTTGGCGTCGGTCGTGGGGATTGGTTCGGGGGAGTCGTTCATGATGGGCTGGCGCGTCCTGCGGCTGATCGTGTCCCCCGGCAGAGCCAGGGGCTAACGTGGTGTGGTTGAGCATTGCATCGGTGTCCCGGGCTTGGCCCGGAGCACGCTTACCCCAGCAATACGTCGTCGTCGCTGACCACTTCATGCGTCAGCGCCAGATGCAGATAGAACATCGCCTTGACGTAACCAAACGGCCAGTTGACGCAGCGGAACATGGCGCGGAACGGCCGGGCGGCGCGGGCGATCCATTGCGGATCACCGGTCAGGTAATAGCCATACGCCGCGACATTCACATCCGTGTCGCGGAAGGAGCCCGCGGTCGCCAGCTTTGCTTCCACCACGCGCGCTTCAAGCTGCGCCAGCAGAAATCGGCGCAGCGCCTCGTCACCGGTGAGTTCCCAGACGTAGAACAATCCTTCCCAGGCCGCCCACTGCCCGTAGTTGGGCTGGCGCAGCACCGGCAAACCCTCATGCGGCTTGTGGTACACCAGCGCGCCGAACTGCTCGACCCGCGCCATGAAGCACTCCCGCACGATTTTCCAGATGCCCTCCAGATAACGCTGCTCCGGCAAAAACGCATACGCCCACGTCAGGTTGATCAGCGGCTGCCCCGCTTCCCGGCCGTCGGCACAGATGGTGGCGAAGCCCTGCGGGTCATTGATCCAGAACAGCAGGTTGTCGCAGGTGCGCCCGGCGGCGGCGCGGAACTCGGCATCGCCGGTCATGGCATACGCAAACAACAACTCGGTGAACCACATATGGCTGGGATACGCGGCACAGCGATTGTGGCGCGGCCCATGGGCGCACATCCCGCCGCGCTGGTAGGGATCCGCGCTGTGGGCGCACAGGTCCACATCCAGAATGTGCTGCGCCTGCGCCAGCCCGCGCTCCAGACACTCGCTGCGTCCGGTGCGCAGAAATTCCTGAAACCAGATGTGTCCCGCCATTTCCTCGTTGTTGGCGCCGATGTCCCAGCGGTAAAACACATCCCCAAAATGCCAATGGCCATTGGCGGGCGCAGGGCCGGGCGGGGCGAAACTGCTTTCGAGCTTGCGCTCCAGCGCGAAATGCCGCTGCGGGTCATACGCGGGCAGCTTGTCGACCTGAAACACCCGGCAATTCCGCACGTGAAGCGGATCCAGCGCAACCGCCACCGGCGCCTGAGCGGACCCGTGCGCATACACGCCGCCCAGCTCCCACGACAGGTACTGCTCAATAATCTGCTGGTCGCTGGCGTCCCCCGGCAACGGCGCGAGGTGCAGAGCCAGCGTTCGGCCCTCGCCTTGCGTGATCTCCATCGGCCCCGCCCAACTCGGCCAAAGGTCATACGTCACCACCGACCCGCGCACCGTCAGGCTCTTGGGATGCAGCCCGATCATGTTGCCCCCCGCCGCCACCAGGGACGCCGCCGCGCTGACCAGTCCCAGGCAGCTCCATACATACGCCTCGGGACGATCCGCGCTCTGGAATTTGAAGTCCACCACGTCGCGCAGGAACCACGGCTTGTCGGCCGGATCATCACGCAGCGACGCTTCATCACGAATGAACACCCGCCCGGCCCCGCCGCCGGTGATGCCTGCGTGCAAACGGGGATAATCCGCCAGCGCCATGGTGTTGCTGCTGCAGATTTCCACGTCCCCCGTCAATCGCACCGGCGTGGTGCGAAAGTGCCGGCCGCGATTGGTCTGCACCACGCAACGCGCCGCGTCGGCCGGCAGGTGCGTCTCCAGCCGCAGCGCCATGGCGCTCAGCGTTACGCCCGGCTCCCGGTCTTCACGGTTGTGGTAGTGGTAGGTCAGTTGCACATCACGCCGCCCGGCGGTGAGCGTCACCCGCAGCCAGTAATCCAGCAGCGTCGAACCATCCGCTGCCGTGTGTCGGCCGTCGAGACGCACCGTCGCCCGCAACGGATTGGCGTCCTCCACCCACACCCGTCGCGCCACGTCGCGTGCGGCGGTGAACGTGCAGCCGGCGGCGTCCACCACCTGCACATCCAACTGCCCGGCTTCCCAGTCGGCAATCAGCGTCGTCGGCGAATTGGCCGTGACCGTCAGGCGCGTCTGTCCGTTGCTGAGGGTGATGCCTTGAGCAGCAGTCCGCACGATGACCGGATCGCGCGGCTCCGGGCCGGCATCCTCGGCCGGCATGACGCGCACCGCGCGCGCGCCGCTGGGCGGGAAATCCAACGCCAGGTCCAGCAGCGACCATTGCACCGAGCCGTCGGGCCAGTGGTTCAGTTCGCGGCCCGCCAGCGGCAGCGTCTGGCCGGCTTCATCGCGCGCCTGCAGGAGCATGCCGCTGCGCACCGCTCCACGGGGCCAGGGGGCGCCTTGCCGCAGCGCCTGTTGCCGCAGCGGCACATGCACCCGATTGGTGAAAGTCAGCGTCTGCTCCATCACCACATTCCACGCTAAAAAATGTAGTCCACCGGCCGATAGCTGCACCAGTGCCGGGGCGTCAGATGACCGCTGAGCGGCGGCTGGGCGAAGGAGTACTGCGCCTGCTGTTCCTCGAGCACCCACACCGTGGTCCGCAGCGACCATTCGCCATGTTCCTGCTGCGGATGACACCGCGAGCCGTCCATGTGCACCTGCTCCGGCGCGTCGATGTGATCGTAGATGATACGTTCCAGCCCGGCGAAACTCGGCTCCGCACGGGCGTCATCGAGCAACCCCAGCAGCCGGCGCGAGCGGGCCGCCGCCGCGCGCCAGTACGCCCAGTCGGCGCAGCTTTCATCCAGCCCGCGCACCGCCAGCGAACGCCGCCGCGTCTGCCAGAGGTATTCCGCGTAAGTCGGATCCTCAGCCGCCATCTCGGTGGTGGCGGCAAAGCCATCTTCGCTCCAGCGCACCGCCCAGCGGCAGTTGGATTTCTCGATGACCGCCGCTCGGCCGCGCCGATCCGCCACCAGCGTGTTGCACGCCTCCCAGAAGCCGCACAGCCGGGTGAGCAGGTCCACGCCTTCCTCTGCCGTCCCGCACAATTCCGCCGCCAGCAGAAACACCGGCACGGGAAATTGCTCGGGCGAGGGCTCGTCCTCGAACACCCCGCTGGACACGGTCGCGGCGATCAGCCCCGCCTGATTGCAGACGATCCACGGCGGGGTCTGCTGGTGCGCATGGTCAATCGTGCCGTCGTTGTTGTTCGCCAGCAGTGGGCCGCGTTCACTGCGGGGAAAGTAGACCAGCGTGCAGCCGGCGCCGGGTTCGGGCTGCGTGCTGGCGCAGGCGGGAGTGAGCACACGCCGATGCATCATGTAGCGATAGTTCGCCAGCAGCATCACATCGTGCAGGGAAATGCCCGCGCCTTGCGCCAGGCCCCGGTTGTAGGCGCGCACGCAATCCCCCAGGCCGCGCAGTTCCGGATGCTGCGCCGGCGTGGGCAAAGCCGCCAACCGCTGACGGTAGCAGACGAGCGTTTGCGCCACCGCTTCGTCCTCGGGCAGTCCGAGCACATCGCCCAAAGCGCGCCGCATCACCGGCAGCATCACGGTCATTTGGCCGTGCGCGCCCGCGCCATCGCGCTGCCCCGCCTGTTCATACCTGGCTTCGCGCGTCATCATGAACCTTTCCGTGCTTAGTCGAGATCCACGCGCACCGCGTAAATCGCATCGGGCGCGGTGAACGGCGACCCCGGCCAGCGCCAACTGTCCGGGATCAGGTCATACACCACCAGCAGACTGCGCGGGGACAACGCGACGACATCGGTATGCCCAGTGGTGCGCAGCTTGCCGACGCACGCCTGGTGATGTTCGGTCAGTCCCACGGGCGCAAACGCCAGTTCGTCGCCCGGCGCGAGGTACAGCTCGACTTTGGGTCTGCCGACGCTGAGCACGGTGATGTCGCCGGGCAGCTGCAGGCCGCGCGGGTCCATGATCATGCTGACGCCGGGCGTGGGCACGGGTTTGGTCCAGCTTCGGCCGCCGTCGTGGCTGTCCACATGATGCAGCGGCGCGAAATGGCCCTTGAGCGCCGAGGTCCGCAGCATGGCGCGCCAGTGGTCGCCGAAGCGGAAGAGCTGTGCTTCGCTGGGCCCTTCCACACACGACGCCGGCACGTCGGCGGGGGTCGCCAGCCGCGCCAGCCAGGACCATGTGCAGCCTTCATCCGTCGACACCAGCAGTTCGCTGGTGAATCGCGCCAGCCGCCGCATCTCCGGGGCTGGGCTGTTGCGGGCATACGGGTCCGCGGCATAACAGCCATACGCGGGAACCACCCACCGGCCATCGGGCAACACCGTGACGGCGCCCCAGAAGGCGGTGATCGGCTTGTCCGCCGGGGGCAGATCGTCGGCGAGATACAGCGGCTGCCCGGCGTCGTCGAGGATCGCTTCGGGCAGAAATCCCTTCAAAGGTGCGGGAAAACGGGCGGTCGTCTGGTCCCGTTCCATCTGCAATTGCCCGGCGCGCCAGCGCAAGGTCACGCGCGGGCCGGCGAGCTCCGTGGGGCTGGCGCCATAGCGGATCGAGTCATACGGCAGCACCACGGCCGCGCGATCGGCGCGGTGGGCGATGGCGAAGCTGCCCAGGTCCACGTCCCGCGCCGCGACGCGCCAGGTGACGCCGGCGTCGGTGCTGACGGAGATTTCCCGGTGATCGCGCGGGGTGGCGCTGGTGTCGAAGGTGGTCTGATAGATCGCCGCCAGCGCGCCATCGAGCTGGCACAGATTGGGGCGGGTGATGTGCTCGGAATGATCACCCAGGCGCACCACCACCGGCGGATGCAGGGTGACGAGCCAGGGACCGACACGCCGGGAGCGGGGCCCATTGGTCATGAGCATGGCATCTTTCATGTTCACGAATGCGATCGCTTATGGATACGCCACGCGGTTGAGGAAGGTCTTGGCGACCCAGAGCTGATCGAGCGTACCGCCGCCCATGTTCTCGGCGTGACCATCGACAAACAGCATGTTGGCGGAGTTGCCGGGGTGGAAGTAGGAGGCATAGGTGCTGAAGATTTCCAGATAGCCGATCTGGGTGGAGAAGTTCGCCCAGTTGGTTTCGTAGAGCAGCGCGAGCTTGGAAGATTCGTGGAACGTGTTGCGTTTGGGTTGCCAGGTCAGGTCATTGCCCCAACTGCTCTGGGCGGCATAGCCATACCACGCGCTGGGGGCGTAGGAACTGGGGCGATGCCCGAAGAAGATGGTGGCGAACGGCGAAGCGTCGGCGGCGCCGGCGGTGTTGCTGCCGATGAAGCCGGTGGCGGGGCAGAAGTAGTAGTTGGCGCTGGAACTGCGGGTGTAGTTGCTGCGATAGCCGACGTAGCGTTCCATCTGCTCGGGCCAGGACGCGAAGAAGGTGGGTGACGCGAGGTTCCAGTTGAACTCATTGGCGGGATACCAGCCGTTGTGCTCGCTGGTGTACATCGCGGTGTACTGGCCAAAGGAGCGCAGCCGGGTCAGGCAGGCGGTGGTGCGGGTGGCGGCGCGGGCGGAAGCCAGCGCGGGCAGGAGGATGGAGATGAGAATGGAAATGATGGAGATGACCACCAGCAGCTCGATGAGGGTGAAGCCCGGGCGGGAGCCGGCGGCATGCGGCCGGATTTCGACATTCATCGACGCGGAGCCGGCGGCGGCGGGCTGGGGCTGGGTCATGGGTGAATCATCTCCTGCACCAAGTTTTTACCGGTTGCAAAGTCAATCTGATGGTAATTCTCCGGGCGCGTGATACCATCCCCGCAACGGACGACTTTTGTCGAAAATCGGACATACCGCCCACAATCGACCGCCGGAGCCGCCGCCATGCCTCGCGCGCCACGCCTGGTCTGGACCCAGCGTCATATGCACCAGTCGCAGGACGGGCTGGAGTACTACCACTACCCCAGCGCCCTGGCGCAGCGCTGCTGGTACTACGTGACCGCCATCGGACAGGCGCGGGTTCCGCCGGGCTATCACTTCCGCATGCAGGCGCAGCCGGGCTATCTGCTGCACTACATCGCGCGGGGCAACCTGCAGCAGCGGATCGCGCGGCAGCGGTATGAGCTGGCGCCCGGCGCGGTGGCACTGATGGACCGCAGTCAGGCGATCGAGACGCGCAATCGTTCCACCGCGCCGACGGAGATCTGGTGGGTGACCTTCAACGGCCGGGACCTGCCGCACCTGTTCAGCGCGCTGCGCGCCGACCAGTGGCCGGTGTTCCCCCTGGTGGACGCCCCGGCCTACGCCGAGCGCTTCACCGCGTTGCTGGCAGTGATCGCCCGCCAGCCGCCGGGGCAGGACGCCCACGCCTTCGCCCTGCTGGCGGGCTTGCTGGCGGAACTGTTTGCCGCGCGGCAGGGCGGCGGCGAGGTGGCGGAACTGCTGGGCGGCAAGACGGTGCAGTCCGAGCCCGTCCGCCGGGCGCTGGATTACCTGGCGCGCTTTCACATGGAAGCGACGCTCGACAGCGTTCGGCTGAGCGAGGCGGCGGGCATCAGCCCCCGGCATCTGCATCGTCTGTTCACCAGTGAACTGGGCGTGACGCCCATGCAATGCCTGCGTCGCTACCGCATCGAGCGCGCCAAGGAGCTGCTCGCCACCACTGATCTGCCGCTCGAGCAATTGTGCCACCTGCTGGGCATCCCCAACCAGAGTCACTTCGGCAGCCTGTTCCGCCAGTTGACCCGCCAGACGCCGCGGCAGTATCGCCAGATGGCGCGGGCGGAATGAGCCCGAAAAAACAACCCCCGCACGGGCAGGGGTTGCGTGGTTGCAGGTTGGTTCTGCCAACGTCAGGCGGCGTGGGCGTGCACCAGGTAGTTGTTCAGGTGATGCCGATCCGCTTCCGTCTTGAAATGATCGAAATGCAGCGCCATCCGCTGGGGGCCCGGCTCGTTGGCTTCGTCGTGCTGGCGCACCACCTGGCCCCGGGCGGTGAACTGCGTGGTCAACTTGCCCGGCAAGGTCACATGCACTTCCAGCTTGGTGCCCGGTTCCACGGCGTCGTCGAGCTCGAAACGCATGCCCGATTCGCTGATGTCGTAGATGAACCCCGTCCAGCAGTAGCGTTTCTGGCCCTGGGGCTTGACGCGCAGCACGGTGTACATCGCGGGCAACTTCAGACGCGGGTGACGACGGGCTTCGGCGTGTGCGGTCATGATTCACTCCATCAAGGCGATGGCGGGATAACTCCCGAACGACCCCTTGAGAACGTCTCTGTGTTGATTCATCGGACCGGTTTTGCCGCGCATTTAGGCGCAATCGGCACAAATTCACGGCTTGAAGTGGAAATTCTGCAAAACGGATTGGCCGGGGTGGATTTTGAAATGCCCAGATTCTGGGCATTGGCCCGGGCACATCCGGTCAAGCCGCGAGCCGACCCCGACCGATAACAGACAGGTGAACCCCACCGCCCCCCCCCAGCGTGTGCTGTTGGTCGGCACCGCCGGCGCTTTGCGTCAACTGCAGGCGGGCCTGGCCTTTGGCGAGGACGACGCCCCCGCCGTGCTGGGCCGCGTGTTGCCGGAACTGCCCGCCGCCGCCGCTGGCGACGACCGCCCCGAGGCGCTGGGCGCCTTTGCCGACCTGCCGCGCCTGCTGACCGAGCGTCAGCCGGATGCCGTGCTGCTGAGCCTGCCGGTGGCGATGGCGACCGTCGCCCGGCAGTTGGGCGAATTGTGCGACGCGGCCGGCGTGGTGTGGCGCTACATCCCCACCCTCGCGGATCAACTGGCGGGGCGCGTGCTCGTGCCGGTGCGCTCCCGGCAAACGCTCGACAGCGCGGGCCTCGACCTCGCCAGGCTGATCGACCGTCCCCATCGCCCGCTCGACGACGACGCCATCCGCGGCGTGCTGGAAGATCGCATCGTCCTCATCACCGGAGCCGGCGGGTCCATCGGCTCCGAACTGGCGCGCTGCGTGGCGTCGTTCCAGCCCAAGCGCCTGATCCTGCTGGAACGCTCGGAAAACGCCCTGTTTGAAATCCGGCGCCATCTGCTGCGGCTGTTCCCCAAGCTTGACCTGCGGGCGATTCTGCACGACGTGACGCAAAGTCGGCGAACGCTGCATGTGCTTGAAGACGTCCAGCCGCAGGTCATCTTCCACGCGGCTGCCCACAAGCATGTGCCGATGATGGAAGACCATCCCGCCGAGGCGATCGAGAACAATTTCTACGGCACGCGCTGGCTGGCGGAAGCCGCCGATGCCGTGGGCGCCGACCGCTTCGTGATGATCTCCAGCGACAAGGCGGTCAACCCCACCTCCATCATGGGCGCGACCAAGCGGCTCGCCGAATTGTTCATCCAATGGCTCAACGAACGCAGCGCCACGACCTTCAGCATGGTGCGCTTCGGCAACGTGCTCGGCTCGGCGTGCAGCGTGCTGCCGATCTGGAGTCAGCAACTCGCTCAGGGGTTGCCGGTGACGGTGACGGACCCGCGCATGACCCGTTACTTCATGACCATTCCCGAAGCTGCGGGTTTGGTGATCCAATCCGCTGCCTACGCCGGCCAGCTCACCGGCACGCGCGGCGGGGAAGTCTTCGTGCTCGACATGGGGCAGCCCATCCGGGTGCTGGACCTGGCCGAGCGATTCATCCGTGCCCATGGGCTGGAGCCCGGCCGAGACGTGCCCATTCAGCTCACCGGCATTCGCCCCGGCGAAAAGCTGTTTGAAGAACTCAAGTACGACGGCGAAGGCATGCTGCCCACCCCGCACCAGGCGATTCACCTGTGGCGCACCACCCCGCCCGACACCGCGCGGATGCAGCAGATCATCGCCCGCTTCGACCGCCTGCGCGACCCGCGTCAACCGACCGGCCACGCCTGGCAGCACGCCACCGAACAAGCCTTGCGTGCCGCCATCGCCGCCGCCGTCCCGGAAATGCAGCCCAGCGCCGCCATTGCCGCCGCGGGGTAAATTTCGGGCTTCGCACACCGTCCTGCTCCGACCGGGGTACAATCTCTACCGAGGAGCCGCCCCATGACGACGCTGACCCGACATCGCCCTGCGGTGAACATATCGTTGTCGTTGCCGACCTCGCTTCCGGAGAACGCACGGATGTACGCGATCGCCTTCGACATGGACATCGAATCGCTGCGCAGCAACTACGGCGATCCCTATAACAACGCCTACATGGAAATTCGCAAAATCCTGCTGGAACATGGCTTCACCTGGCAGCAGGGCAGCACCTACTTCGGCGGCGAAAAGATCAATGCGGTGACCTGTGTGCTGGCAGCGATGGACCTGTCGAAAAGATTGCCCTGGTTTTCCGCTTCGGTACGGGATATCCGCATGCTGCGCATCGAGGAACTGAACGATCTGATGCCTGCCGTGCAGGATGCCGCCCAACGCCATCCCTGAACGTATGTGACTTCATGGTTAAAGCCCGGCTCCACCCGCTCCGCGCGGGGCATTTCCGCAATTTCCGCTCTATCATCCTGACATGCGGATCCTGCATGTCATCACCCGGCTGATCCTCGGCGGCGCCCAGCAGAACACCGTCATCTGCTGTCGCGCCCAGGCGGCGGCGGGGCATGAGGTGCATCTGGCGTTTGGGCCGATCTATGGTCCTGAAGGATCGCTGCGGGAATCGGCGCAGACGGCCGGGGTGCATCTGCATGAGCTGCGCTGGCTGCGGCGGGCGGTGTTGCCCCTGCACGACTGGTTGGCGACGCGCTCGCTGCGGCAGCTCATCCGTCAGCTTCAACCCGACCTCGTGCATACGCATTCGAGCAAGGCGGGCATCCTCGGGCGTGCGGCCGCGTGGCGGGAACATGTCCCAGCCGTGGTGCACACCATCCACGGCCTGCCGTTTCACGACCGCCAGAACCCGCTGATTCATCATGCTTACGTCCATGCTGAGCGCTGGGCCGCTAAGCGCTGCCACAGCCTGGTGGGCATCACGCAGGCGATGTGTGATGCCTTTGCCGCTAAGCACATCGGACGCCCCGAGCAGTTCTGCGTCATCCCCAGCGGCGTGGAGATTGAGCCCTTTCTGCACGATGACACGCCGCGCGACGTCACCCGCAAAGCGTATGGCATCCCCGCCGACGCGCCGGTGGTGGGCATCGTCGCCCGGCTTGATCCGCTCAAAGGGCACGACGATTTGCTGGATGTGCTGCCCCAGTTGCTGGCGCAGCATCCCGAGGTGCGTCTGCTGTGCGTGGGTGATGGCTGGCATCGGGAAGCCCTTGAGCAGCGCATCGAACGCGAGGGTTTGCAGCGGGCGGTGGTGCTGGCGGGGCTGGTGCCGCCGCGCCAGGTGCCGTCGCTGCTGCGGGCGATGGATGTGATGGCGCTGCCGTCGTACCAGGAGGGCCAGGGGCGCACGCTGGTGGAGGCGCTGCTGTGCGGCTGTGCGGTGGTCGGTTACGATGTCGGCGGGATTGGGGAGGTCTGCATCGACGGGCAGACCGGCCGACTGGCGCCGGTGGGCGATCGGGATCGACTTGCCTTGGCGCTGTTGAGTCTGCTGGACCATCCCGACGAGCGACAACGGCTGGCGGATCAGGGGCGGGCCCACGTTCTCCGTGAGTTCACCGCCACGGTGATGTGCCAGCGGCTCGATGCGTTGTACCAACGATTGGTCGATTGATTGCATGGGTGGACGTCGGCATATTCCGCCACGATGGGCCAGCGCCCTGGCGCTGCTGCTGTCGCTGGGCCTGCTGGCGGGCCGCCTGACGGCGCAAACTGCCGACGATTGGCCGCGCGTGCAATTGCGCCAGCGGCTCACGAGCGTCGAACAGCAACTGGTGATGCTGCGCGAGTCGGCGGTGCTGAGCAATGAGCAGTACCGCGTGGTGCAATGTCGCATATATGTGCGGCAAATCGCCCACGAGCTGCTGACCTTCGCCCTGCTGCATCCCGACGACGCCGGCGCGGCTGCGGGTGTGCTTGGCAACACATTGGTGAACAACCTGCCGCAGTTTGACGCCTTGTTCGCCCGGCTGCCGCCGCTGCAGACGCCCATGGCTCCGGGGGCTCCGGGGGCGACGGGGGCGACGGGGGCGACGGGGGCTTCGGGTGATCTCACCGAAGCCCGCCGGCGAGAAGCGATGCACGCGGGCATGGCGGCGCTGCTGGGGCGCGCCGCGGCGCCGGTGAAGCTGACGGACGCCAGGACGTATGACGATGTGCTCGGGGCGGTGCAGCAAGCCGTCGCGCCGCTGCTGGATCTGGGCGTCGCTTGTCAGCTGGAGCCGGCGGTCAGCGCCTGGCTCACGCCGCTGGGGTTGGCGTCCAGTCATCCCACCGCCCGGCAACTCGATGAACTCGCCACGCGCTTCCGCACCCAGTTGTCCGCGTACCCCGGCCAGCGTCAGGTGCTCACCGTGCTCGACGCGCTCAAGCCGGCGCTGGAAATTGAAGCCTTTCGCCCGCAGATGCAGCCGATGTATCGCCGGATGAGCAGCACCGTGGAGTTGCTGGTCACACTGCGGCAGGACGCAGCGCTCTATCCGCAGGCCCGCGGCGTGCTGCTCGATGCGCTGGAAACCGCGCTGTCGGCATACGTCGATCCGCGGGAGCGTTCGGCGGCCGGCGTGCAGTTGGATCGACTGCTGAGCCTGCTGCCGGCGCTGCAGCGCATCAACACCCTGCGCCTGGAACAGCAAGCGCCGACCGCCCCGCTCGAACAATTCGTCGCCCAGTGCGCGGCCGCGCTCCGCGACGACCGGAGCACCGCGCCACAGTGGACGGCGGCGCTGGGGGACATCAGCAGCGCCATGCTCGCATATCGGCTGGTGCCCCGGCCCAACCCCGGCCCGCAGCGCGACGCCTACCTGGCGCTGCTGCAGGCATGCGATCAGGCGGAGACGCAGTTGTTTGCAACGCTCACCCAATTTGTCGAGGCCGGCCCGCTGGGCGCTTGGCCGCGCGTCACCGCCGCGGTGAGTCTGTTGCAGAAGCGGGCGGGTGATTTGCGCTGTCTCGACGCCCTGACGGGCAATGGCGAGGCGGCGGCGCGCGTCAGCCCCGCGCAGGCGCCGGCGATTCGCCAGCTGGTGGAAACGCTCTGGCGCGAAGCGGCCGGGCCGGACCGCGTGCCCGCCCTGCTGACCATCACCGCGCTGGATGAGCAGGTCCGCCGCTTCACCCCCCTGCTGCATGGCAAGGCTCCGCGCCTGGGCGACGTAAGTCTGGAGCAGGCCCTGCAGCAGGCGCGCCAGCATTGGGCGAGCGCCTGGGCCCGGCGGGACAGCGCCGCGGCAGGACAGTGGCTCGAGCCGTTGCTGGCGCTGGTGGAATGCTGGGACGGCTGGACCGCTTTTGAAACGGCTCGCCGAGAAGGTTGGCTCAATCGCTGGGCGGCGGTGGAGCTGGACGCCGAGGCGCTCAACCTGCTGGCGCAGACGCTGGGGCCGCGGCTGGAGGAAGCCCGGCAACTGGGCCACGCTGCGCAGTGGGACGCTTTGAACGCGAGCATGACTTCGCTGGAGCGCGACGTGAGCTACGCCTGGCCCTTGCTCCGAGCCGCGCGGATGCAGCAACCGGCGCTGCGGCGGCTGCCGACGGATTATGTCGGCGCGGTGGGGCAACTGGCGTTCGCCCAGCCGCGCGAGGTCTGGCCCCCCGCCAGCACCGCGTTGCTGGCGCGCCTATGCTTGTACCTCAATGAGCTGGCGCAGCCGACGGTCCAGGCGGACCTGAGCGCCCGCCGGCAGGTTGTGGACCATTGTCGACAACTGGGAACCCAACTGCGCCAGCGGGCGACCGCGGGACAGTAAAGCATGAGCTCAATACTCACCACCGAGGCACAGAGGACACAGAGAGCAAACCTGAGAAGCTGACTTATCCTTGGGAATTCCCCGCATTCTCGGTGAGTCTTGCGCTGTGCTCTCTGTGCCTCGGTGGTGAAAATTGTTTTTCAGAATTTTCTCAATCGGCGAAGGAAATGTGTGATGGCGAATGTGCTGGTGGTCGGGCCGCATCCGGACGATCAGGAACTGGGCATGGGCGGCACGATTCTGCGGCTGCGGCAGCAGGGGCACCACGTTCGGCTGCTGGACATGACCAACGGCGAGCCGACGCCCCATGGTTCGCCGGAGATTCGCGCCCGCGAATGGCAGGCGGCGGCGGACATTCTGGGCGTGCAGCGCGAGCTGCTGGGGCTGCCCAACCGCACGGTGGTCCACAGCGTTGAAGCCCGGCACAAGGTTGCGGGGGTGATTCGCCAACATCAGGCGCAGATCGTCTTCCTGCCGTACTACGAGGACGCGCATCCAGACCACATCGCCACCACGCGCATCGTCGAGGACGCGCGCTTCGACGCCAAGCTCAGCAAGATCGACCTGCCCGGCGAGCCGATTTATCCCAAGTGGCTGATTTACTACTACTGCACGCACCTGCGGCATGTCGCCCAGCCGAGCTTCTGCCTGGACATCACCGAGCAGATGGACGACAAGGAACGGGCGATCAAAGCTTACGAATCGCAGTTCGTCATCCCGGAGCGCAATCGCCGGGTGGTGGAATGGGTGCGGGAGATGAATGGCTACATGGGCAGCCGGATCGGTTGCCGGTATGCCGAGCCGTTCTTCACCCGTGAGCCGGTGGGCTTGACCGGACTGGATGCGCTGGTGATGTGACGAGGTAGAACAGGAGAGCAGGAGACAGGAGAGCAGGAGACTGAACCGACAGGCAGGCTCGCCCAATGCGGCAGGCTCACGCGCTGGCGGCGTCCACCGGTTGCACGGACACCTGCTCGGCCGGCTGCGGGGGATGGGCGCAGACGTGGGCGACCGCATTGCGGAAGAACTGCAATCCCGCCGGCTGGTTGCGTTGTTCCTGGCGCTGGCGGGTCCAGTGCGGGTGATGGGTGGCGTGCACGTAGCGCTCGGGGTGGGGCATGAGGCCCAGCACCAGGCCGGTGGGATCGCACACGCCGGCAATATGCTCGACCGAGCCGTTGGGGTTGTCGTCGCTGGCGTAGCGCAGGGCGATCTGGCCATTGCTCTGCCAGCGTTCCAGCGCTGCGTCATTGGCGGGGACAAAGCGACCTTCGCCGTGGGCGATGGGCAGCATGAAGTCCGCCAGGCCTTTGGTCCACACGCAGCGGGTGTCGCTCGGGGCCTGCAGTTTCACCCAGCGATCGGTGAAGCGTCCGGAGGTGTTGTCCGCCAGCGTGGCGTTCTGCACACCCGCGTCGGGGTCGGGCAACAGTCCCATCTTGACCAGCACCTGAAAGCCGTTGCAGATGCCGATCATCGGCACGCCGCGGGCGATGGCGTCATGCAGCGGGCCGGCGAGGCGATGGCGCAGGCGATTGGCGAGGATGCGGCCGGCGGCGATGTCGTCGCCATAGCTGAACCCGCCGGGCAAACCGATGAGCTGCGCCTGCGTGAGCAGCGCTGGTTCGGCGATGAGCTGGTTCAGATGGACAGCAAAGGGCTCAGCACCCGCCAGAGCGAAGGCGTGCGCCAGTTCGCGGTCGCAGTTGGTGCCGGCGGAGCGGATGATCAGGCATTTGGGCTTCATGGCGGCGGTATCATAAACGCGATGGACGCCGCGAACCACCAGTCCCACCAGTTCACCGGCCAAGACATTGCCGTGCCGACCGACAGCCCCACCCAGGCCCGGCCGCGCCGCCGCTATGACCTGCCGCCCGACGCCATTGATCCGGTGCTGCGCATCGCGCACCGTCTGCCCGGCCCCATCCGCGTGCCGCCGCGGCAGATTCTGGACCACGAGCTGGTGTTTGTCCTCGCCGGCGACGGGGAACTGGAGATCGACCACCAGCGGCTGCAATACGGGCCGCACACGCTGCTGGTGATTCCGCCCTTCGTGCAACACACCTTTACCGCGAAACTGCCAACCGGCGAGCACATCGCCCTGCACTTCGACCTGTCGCCGCGCGTCCCCGCCACCGCGCGGCAGTTGCGGCAGCGGGCGCCGTATGACGTGTGGTTTCCGCAGGGCCGGCGCCTGCCTTACCTGCTGGACCTGGCGCGCCAGCCGCGCCTGGAACAGTGGGCCGACAGCGCGGTGAAGCAATGGAACAAGGGCGACAGCATCAGTCGGCTGGAGGCGAAGCTGCTGGTCGGCCGGATCGTGCTGGAACTGCTGCGCGTGGCGATGGCGGAGGAGGACGGCGCCGGCGCGGTCGATCCGCACAACCAGGCGCGACTGCAGCGAGCGCTCAAGCTGATCCGCGAAAAGCTGGAACTGCCGTGGACCGTGGAGGAACTGGCGGAGGCGGCGGGCTTGAGCACCGCCCATTTCACCCGCCTGTTTCGCCGGTGGACCGGGCATACGCCCATGGATTACCTGCGGCAGCAGCGGATCGAGCGGGCGCGGGAACTGCTGGGCGATGTGGACCTGACCGTGCGCCAGGTGGGCCAGCGGGTGGGGTATGACGATCCCTATCATTTCAGCCGGGTGTTCCGTCAGGTGGACGGGCTGTCGCCCACGGAATACCGCGCCCAGGTGCTGGCGCATCGGCTGGCGGAAGGCGATCGTGCCGGCGGCTGACCGGACGCGGGGCGTTTGACGCTGCGGGGGTCTGCTGGTACTTTGCCCGTCTGACGCAACCGGCGGAAGCCCCGCTTTTGCCCGCGTTTGCCGCCACCCTAGCTCAGTTGGTAGAGCACGCCCTTGGTAAGGGCGAGGTCGTGGGTTCAAGTCCCATGGGTGGCTTTGCGAAGAACCCGTTGCCCGCAGCGACGGGTTTTTTCATGCGCAACAGGGGCGGATTGCAGCAGGCGCGCGATGGACCAAACCTGGGGACAGCGCAAGGAAAAACCGCGGACGAGCCGCGGCTTCCATTGATCCTCAAATCCCATGCCTGGCCCAGCCGCCGCCACGGTGGATCACCGGAGCGGCGACCTTTCACGCTGCTAGCCGGCGCTGCGAGACGCCCGTCAGCAACCTCTCACTTCCCCCGAGCCAGCGACCGTCACGAGTTCAAGGACGCTTTTCCCGAACGTCCTGGAACGGATGCGACTGCAAGCGCAGCCGCGATGACGCCATCTCTCTTTTCTTCATCAGCCGGCGGGTCCCTCAACCTGCCGGTCGACTCAATCTGGCCAAGCGCTGGGGTTGACCAGATCTCCGAGCGACAGTGGAGTCATAGCAAGGACGATGCCAGTGGGCGCATGGTGGCGCTGCGACGGGGCGCATCCCTGCATTCACGAGCGGAATTGCTGGAATTGCCGCGGAGATTGGCGGGTTGCTGCCGCGGGCCCGGGCGGCGGCGCGCTTTGGCAACCTGGACAAGCTGGGCCGATTGTGCGGCAGGGCGCGCGGGAGCAACAACGGGTGTTGCTCGCAACGCGCTAGTGGCGTCAGGCGACCACTTCCGCCAACTCGATCGCCCGCTCTTCGCGCGCGCTGCGGATCGCGGCAAAGGACACGCGGGTCGCCAGCAACGCCTGGTCCATCGGGCACACCACCGGGCCATGACCTTCCAGCTCATCCAGAAAACGGTCGAACTGGCGGGCGTGGCCCTTATCCGGCTCGGCGGTGAAAATGCACGACGGATCGTTGGTCAGCACCGCCTGCTGGGCTCCCCAGCGCCGCTTGGCGAGCCAGCCGCTGAGCCCCCCTTCCGCGCCGATGTGCGGGCAGTTGTCCCCAAGCATGGGATAGGTCTGGTGATGCGGGGCGAACGGGATGCCCACCGTACGGATTTCGAGCATGTGATCGACGACCACGGCCGCGCCGTGCCCGAACATCTCGTACAGCTCTTTGGGATAGCCGAAGGTGCCGCTGGCGTTCATGAGGATGGTCGCCACTTCCCCGCCGGCGTAGGCGATGACGATGCCATGGTTGAACATGCCGGTTTCCAGGGCGGTGACTTTCACCGGCTCACTGCCCATGAACCAGTTGCACAGGTCGGTGAAATGGGTCATCTCAAACAGCATCGGGCCAAAGGGCGCCTGCGTCTTGTCGAACACCCAGGTCTTCCAACTGTACCAGTCGTCGTTGATGCGCACGCTCATGCCCGCCACGCCGTCCTGTTTGTCGAGCTGCGCCACGTTGGGATCGCGCTTCCAGCGCCAGGCGATGGGTTGCGGATGGGTCATGTGGGCGCGGAACAGCTGATGGGCCTGCACCATGGCGGGCGCGCTGCGGCGGTTGTGGCCCACGCAGGCGGGCAGCCTGGCGTCGCGCACGATGCGCTCGATCTTGAACGCATCCTCCAGCGTCGCGGCGATGGGCTTTTCGACATAAAACGGCTTGCCCGCCTGGGCGCAGGCTTCCACCAGCGGCAGCCGCAGCTTTTCCGTGGTGGCGATGCAGAGCACCTGGACTTCCGGGTCGGCAATGGTCTGTCGCCAGTCGCTGGTGACGCGGCCGGCGCCGAATTGGGTCTGGCACACCTCCAGCGCCTGGGGCGACAGGTCGCAGCAGGTATGCAGGTTCATGCGCGGATTGGCGACGATGTTGGGCAGATGCTGCAACTGCGCCAGCGAACCACAGCCGATGACGCCAACGTTCCAGATGCGTGACATGTGCTCCAGCCCTCAAAAAAGGTGCGGAAACCAGCGGTGGAATCAGGCCGTCCTGAGCACTACAGGCCGACCGCCGAGTGAAACTCCGGCCGACCGGGCGCCGCCATGTTGGCCGCGCGGAAGAGCGATCCCGCCAACGCGCCGTCTTTGTCCTTGAGATTGCCGCCGGCGGTGGTCAGATACAGGTCGGTGTAGTCCGGACCACCGAACGTCGGACACGAGCACTTGCGGGCGGGCACCTGCACCTGGGTGAGCAGTTCACCCGCGGGCGAGAACCGCCGGGCACAGGAGCCATCCCAGAACGCCACCCACAGGCAACCCTCCGCATCAACGGTCATGCCGTCGGGAAAGCCCCAGTCCTTGGGCGTCTGCTTCCAGATCTGCTGATTGCTCAGCGCGCCGGTCGCGCGGTCGTAGTCAAACAAGTAGATGGTCTGGGCTTTGGAGTCGATGAAATACATCTGCTGCAGGTCGGGCGTGAAGCCCATGCCATTGGAACAGCCGATGCCGTCGAGCATGACCGTCAGCGTGCCGTCGCGGTCGAGGCGATACAGCCGACCGGGCGTGCCGTTGCCCATCAGCGTGCCGCAGAACACTCGGCCCTCGGGGTCGGCAATCACGTCATTGAAACGCCCGGCGGCCTCGGCGGGGATGGCGTCCACGACGCTGCGTTCCACCACGCCGTCGCGCCAGATGGCGATGTTGCCCCGATCGCGGAACAGCAGCAGGGAGCCGTCGGTCTGCACGGTGAAGCCGCCCACGCGCGCGCCGAGGTAGCACTGCTCGTGCTGGTTGGTTTCGGGGGTGAACCGGAACAGTCGGCCGGTCTCGATGTCGGTCCAGTACAGCCGCTTTTCGCCGGCGTGCCAGAGGGGGCCTTCGCCACACTCGCAGGCGTAGTCGGCAATCTTTTCCACTTGCATCAGGCAAACTCCCAGGCAGGTCGGCGTGAAGATATTGCCCCTGCACTGTAGCGAGTGCGACCAGTCCCGGCGAGGCGGCGCGACCCGGTTGGTCCGCTTGCTCAGCGGCCCTGGGGTTGGTACAGTTTCCCATCTGAACCGATGTGCGTTCGACGCACCCGTAGCTCAATTGGATAGAGCGGCGGCCTACGGAGCCGCAGGTTGCAGGTTCGAGTCCTGCCGGGTGTATTCCCCTCCGCTTCCGCAGCGTTCGCGCGCTGCGAATCTTCCCCCCCTGTTGAATGTGAAAATGTGACCCTCCACGGCGGTGGCGCGGCGCCCCACGCTGCGTTCGTCCGTACAGCAGCGCCAGGCTGGTTCATTTCGCTCGATTCCCTGTGCCCCGCTGCCGGGCACTCCAGGATGACCTGAGCCCCGCGATGCACCGACCGTCCCGCGCGGCGCCGCGCGATCCGCGTGCCCGTTGCGACCGGAACCGGAACTGCCGCTTGCAATTCACAACGATTTTAATAATAATAATCCCAACATGAGTGATGGTTTCAGCGGCCTGGGCTGCGGCGGACGTCAAAGCAAGAGATGCGGACAGCGCCCGCCAGGTTCCATGAGTGACGCCGCCATGCGGAGGGCGCCGAACAGCTTTCCCCGTTCAATCACGGCATTCACCTGCCCCGCAGCCCCGTACCTGCACGATTGGCCGTGGATGACCCCACATGGACCACAACGTCGCCATCGGATGGCGCGGACGGGGCTGGGTGAGTGAGCACGCAAACAAGGATCGACCATGCAAACGATTGATTGTCATGGCACGCCGCGCGCGATGGGCCAGCAGTATGGCGAAGCCATCCGCGATCTGATCAGCAGTGCGGAAGCGTATTTTCAGATTCCGCGCGATCTGACGCTCAGGGCGCAAACCAAAGCGGACATGCAGCGCATCTACAACCAGCACATGCCCGGCGTATGGGACGAAATGGAAGGCGTGGCGGAAGGCGCGGGAACCACCCTCGACTTCATCCTGGCGATCAATGATCAACGCGCCTACATGAACCCCAACCCCACGGGCTGCACGTCCCTGGCGATTGCCGACGGCGTCGATGGTCCCGTGCTGGGCAAAAACAACGACACCCACGGCTCCACCCTGTCGCTCATTCGCCGCACCCGGCCGACCCATGGACTGCCCATGATCCAGATCGGCTACGTCGGCTGGCTCAGCGGTCTGGACGCCATGAACGCGGCGGGCGTGGTCAACAGTCACAACAGCGTCGGCAGCATTTATGAAGCTCCCCAGCACGCCATCGACGCGCGGATGTGGGCGTACTTCCAGATGCGCCGCTGTGAAACCACCGCGGCATTCATCACGGCCATGCAGTCGCTGCCACTGGGCGGCAAGGGGTACAACATCGTCATCGTTGATGAGCATGGCGACACCGTGGTCCTCGAGGCGGCGCTGCCGATGGTGGTCGCCCGCGACCGGGGCAAGCCGTTCGTTTACGCCACCAATCACTATGTGTCCGAGCACCTGACCCAGGCCGACCGCCGCAAGCCCGAGCACAAGATCGTCTCCGTCCACCGCCACGGCTACCTGAAATGGCAGGATGAAACCACCCGGCCCCAATCCGTGGCGGACATCAAAAAAATCCTGGCGAGCCCCGAGCCCTGGTCGCCCTGTCGCCACGGCGGCCCCCACCTGGCGCATACCGACTGGTCCATCCTCGGCCTGCCCCGTCAACGCCAGTTGCACGTCGCCACTGGCAGCCCGGACGAAAACCCTTACGCAATCATCAGCTTGTAGAGAATCATCATGCCCAACCCAACCACGCTGGACCCCGACAAACTGCGTCACGCCATCGCCCTGGCGTGTGACTGGATCGCACAGGCCAGTCAGATCAAGACCGATGCGCTGCCGCCGGACACCACGCCGGAGCGTGCGTATGTCTATGACTCCTGGAAAGGCGCCATGCGCACGGAGTACACCGCCGCCACGAAACGCTGGGGCGCCATGGGGCCGGTCTGGCACACCGGGCAGGCGGTCCGGGCGCTGCTGATGGCGGACCAGTTGCTCGGTGGTAATGCCCAATGGGAAGCCGCCGCCCGAGCGGGGGCTCAGTTCATACTCAACGCCCAGGTGTGGGACCCGCAGCATCCCGATCATGGGTTGATCAAGGCGTTCGAGGATCACGCCGACCGGGTCAACACGTCCGCCATGATGGAGGGCCTGCCGGGCCTGATGGTCTTGGCGGAGCGCGACCACGACCCGGCTTTGTGGGACCGGATCGTGGCGGCAGGCGAATTCCTGCTGCGTAAGGCGTACCTGGCGCAGGAAGGCACGTTCCGCGACCAGTACAACCTGGTGACCCATGCGTATGAGCCGCCGATTTACCTGCTCAAAGCCGGCCGCCACGGCCGACCGCTCGTGGAAGACGGCGTGCTGATGAGCATCTATGAACACACCGGCGACGCACGTTTTCGCGACGCTCACGTCCGCGTCAGCGAAACGCTGGTGGAGGACCAGAACCCACCGGGCAACTGGATCGACTACTCGCCCTGCTCTGAAAAGGAAGGCCGGTTCCACCCGCGCCACAACTATTGGTGGGCGCTGCCGCTGCTCGACACCTACCGTCACACGCAGCGGCAGGAGTTCCTCGACACCGCCATCGCCGCGGGGGAATTCAGCAAACGCGCCATGCGCCGCGACGGCGGCTGGATCCGCGGCCTGTTCCGCGACTTCAACACGGAAAGCTTCGGCCACGCCACCAGCGGCTCCGCCTGTGCCGCCATCCTCTGGTCCCGGCTCATGCAGACCACTGGCGACGCCAGCTATCAGACCTGGATCGACAAGGCGCTGAACTTCTGTGTGAACGTGCAGTTCACCAATCCTCAGGACGGCAACGTGCGCGGCGCGATCCTCGAAAAAATCCTGCCCCCCGACGGCACGGATCGCTCGCCCTACTACCTGCGCGATGTGGGCACCACCTTCTTCGTCATTGCCGCCTGCATGCAACTGCAGTGAGGCAACCGCGGCAGCCCGCATCACGGAAAGGACACAGCGTGCGTTCACGCTGAGTTGCCATGACGCACACGCTGTTCATTTTCATCTGCGGCATCCGGAGCTTCCGCTTCAGGTTCATGAAGCTCGCGTTCGCCTGTTGACCCGCCATTTGAGGAGCAAAAACGCATGCGCTGTGGCTACTCCGTTCTCCTGCTCATCCTCCTCTCCGGCTGGTTCTCCGCCAGCGTTCGCGCCCAAGCGGTGCAACTGGTCACGAAGGGACAGCCGGGGCTGCCCATTGTGCTCAGCCCCCAGGCGTCCGAAGCAACCCGCGCGCTGGCGCAAGACCTGCAACGTTATCTCGAACAGATCAGCGGCGGCACGTTCGCCATCACCACCGGCACGCCGCAGCGCGGCATCGTGCTGGGCGTCGCCAGCGACTGGCCTGAATTGGAGGCCGCCCAGGAGCTGACGCCCCAGAGCTTCACCGACCGCGAGTGCTATCGCCTGCGCAGCAGTGCGGATCGGCTGCTGGTGCTGGGGGCGACCGAGCAGGGGCTCAGCCATGCCGTGTGGGATCTGCTGTATCGGCTGGGCTATCGTCTGTTCCTGCCGACCGACAAGTGGGAGATCATTCCGCACCGTGAGCAGTTGTCAGTGGACCTGGACGTGACGGAGCGGCCGGACTTCTTCACCCGCCAACTGAGTTCCTCGGACGGCGTCTGGCCTTTCGCCAGGGAGCTGCGCACCCGCTGGTTCGCGCGCAACCGCATGGGCATGTCGCTGCCACTGGCGACCACCCACATGTACTACCACATCATTCGCCGCAACCAGGCTGCCTTTGATGCCCACCCCGAGTACCTGGCCCTGGAAAATGGCGAACGAAAGTACCGCGGCGGCAACACCAAGTTCTGCATTGCCAACCCCGGCCTGCGCCAGTTGGTCACCCAGTGGGCGCTTGAGCAATTCGCGGCGAATCCCAGCATGGAAAGCATTTCCATGGAGCCCAGCGATGGCGATCACTGGTGCACCTGTGACGAATGCCTGGCGCTCGGTTCCCCTTCCAACCGCGCGGTGATGCTCGCCAATCAAGTCGCCGAAGCGATCAATACGCCCGGCCACACCCGGTATGTGGGCATGTACGCCTACAGTCGGCACTCCCCGGCGCCGACGATTGCAGTGCATCCCAACGTCATCGTCAGCGTGGCGACCGCGTTTCAGCGCGATGGGCAGTCGGTGGAGCAGATCGCTGCCGACTGGCGCGCCCAGAAGCTCCAGTGGCTGGGCATCCGCGACTTTCACAGCGTGTCCACCTGGAACCGCGACCTGCCCTCCTCCGCAGCGGGCACCCACCTGCGCCAACTGACAAAGAAACTGGTCGACTTCCACCAACTGGGTGCGCGGTTTTATCTCTCCCAATCCGACGACGGCTGGGCGCCGCTGGGGCTGGGGCATTACCTGACTGCCCGGGTGCTCTGGGACACCGATGAAGCCCAGCGGGTTGAAGACCTGATCGACGATTTCCTCACGCTCTGCTTTGGCGCGGCCCGGCAGCCGATGGCGGCGTACTACAACCTGATCAACCATGATACGTATGCGTTGCTCACCGAAGACCTCGTCGGCCGCATGTATCGCCACCTGGATGCCGCCCGCGCCGCCACGTCCGATCCGGCAGTGCTGGCGCGCCTCGATGACCTGGTGCTCTACACCCGCTATGTCGAGCTGTACCGCGCCTACACCGATCCGAACGGCCCTGATCGGCAGCAGGCGTATGCCACGCTCGTGCGCCACATGTACCGCATGCGCCCCACCATGATGGTGCATACGCTAAGCCAGATGCGCGACATCCCCCGACGCGACAAGGCGCTGCAGGTGCCCGAAGAAGCGGCCTGGAATCGGCCCCATGACACCAACCCATGGTTCAGCGACGCCCCATTTGACGCCAGTGAGATTGCCACGCTGGTCGCCACCGGCATCGAGCGCAACGCCCTGATGACGTTCGCACCGCGCGCCTACAGCAGCAAACTCGTTCGGCCGACTGCCCTGAAGCTCCCGGATGGCGCCAATGGTGGATTCGGCCATTATTTCCGCGGCAACACCACTTTCTACACCTGGATCAACCAGGCCCCGAGCACCCTCACGCTCACCGTCCGCGGCGGCATGATCCCCAACTACCGCGATCGCGGACCCGCCCGCCTGGCTTTGTACGAGGTCGTCCACGCCACCGGCGACGTCGCCTCCACCGCCAGCAGTGAACCCGATGGCGAAACCCGCACGGTCACCCTTGCCGCTCAGGACGCCGGCCTGCATCGCCTGGAACTGTCCGATGGCGGTGACGCGACAGTTATGACCTGGCTCGACGGCATGCCCATGACGCTGGAGGCGTCCCCCGCCGTGCCGCTGCGGATTCACGCCGGGCGCGGCGCGGTGTGCGTCTACGTGCCGCGCGGGGTCAAAGTCCTCGGCGGTCGGCTCAACGGCTTCGCCCAGTTCCGCGACAGCAAGGGTCAGGTGCGCGCCAAATGGGCGAAGCCCGACTATTGTCGCGATGTGTTCAGCATCGACGTGCCGCCCGGCGAAGACGGCAAACTCTGGCGCATCGAAGGGCTGTATGGCGAGTTGCAGTTGCTGACCATTCCGCCTTACGTCGCCCGCAGCAGCGCGGAGTTGTTGCTGCCTGAGGAAGTGGTGCACGCCGACGCGGCGCAATGATCGATGCATTATTCAGTCCCCCATTGCGCCGACGACCAACCGTCACCAACGAAAAACCGAGGCTGCGCATCCGGGCGCCGCCTCGGTTTTTTGTCGGTGAACAAGTGGCAACTGACCGGTCGTGGCTCAGTGGAAGAACATGCCTTCGACGATGATCAGGCAGCTCAGCGCCACCACGATCATCAGCAGCAGCGGGGTCATGGCTTTGATCCACTGGATGGGCGTGAAGGTGTCGTCCACTTCGCGCTGGATGAAGGCATAGGCGACCACGCTCTGCGCCGAGCCGATGTGCGTCCAGCAGCCGCCCGCGGCATACCCGGCGATCTGCGCCATGGCGAAGAGGAAGATCGTCGCGACTTCGGGCAGGTCCTTGATCGCCCGGCCGGCGAAGTCCGCCACGACGTTGTTGTCCAGCATCGCCGAGAGCACCGTCGCGCCATAGAACTGCGCCAGCGCCATGGCGGTCTGCCCAAAGCGCTCGATGCCCACATGCAGGGCGTGTTCGAGCACCTGGAAGAAATCCACCTTGGTCAGCAGCGTGATCGACAGGAACAGCGGGAACAGGAAGTAGTACTCGCTGAACTCATGCCTGGCGTCATGCAGCGCCAGCTGGCGCATGCGCGGGATGCTGGCGATGCCCAGAATGGCGACCGCAAAGCCCGCGAAGGACGCCAGGAACAACGGCACGCTGTGGTTGAGGGCGTGGGTGATGAGCAGCCCGACGAACGGCGCCAGGGCGAAGATGCCGATCCGCCGCGCCCACACCGCCTGGCTGCGCAGCTCATAGAGGGCGCGTTGCAGGGCGGTTTCACCGGCGTCCATGCCGGGGCTGAGGTTCTGGGATTCGAGCACGTAATGCTCATCGAGCTGAACCGCCAGATCCTCGGCAACATAGTGCCCCAGCAATTCCTGGCGCACCTTGGCATCAACATGCTCATGCACCAGCGCCAAACCCACCGCTTCGCCCTTGCGGACGCGCTCGAGCACGCGCGGGCCGGCAGCGCCGAGCTTGGCGAGGTTGGCGTCGATGAACTCGATCGGGGTGAACACTTCGCCGTGGCGCTGGGCCTGGAGGAAGCGCACGGTGGCGATGTTGGCTTGCACGATGTCGAGTTTGGCGAGGTTGACCTTCAGCCCGCGCAGTTGCCGGCGCAGGCTGATGGCGACGCACAGGAAGCAGATGACCGCTGCCGGGGCGCAGAAGCGCAGGAAGAAGGCGTCGGTGAGCAGGTGATGTTTTTCGCCCTCGATGACCTGCACGACGTTGGCTTTCATGATGAGGTTGGGCGGTTCGCCATACGCCAGCCACATGCCGCAGACGGTGGTGACGACGGTGCAGACGATCACGGCATAGCGGACCGAGCGGATCGGGGCCGCGGCGAGGGCGAGGATGATGACCAGGGTGCGGATGGTCAGGCCGATCATGGACACGCCGTCGAGGATGCCCGACGCCACGGAGACGACCGCCGCCACGCACAGCACGGTGGGCAGGACGCCGCCTTTGTTGAGCCGGAGCAGGACGAAGGTGATGGTTTCGAGCAGCCGGGTCTGCGCGATGACGCTGACGAAGAAGGTCAGGCCCAGGATGAACATCATGGTGTCGATGTGGACCAGGGCGTCCAGGCCGTGGAACAGTCCCGCGATGCCATGCGGGGTGAACAGGTCGCCGAAGCTGTGCAGGCCATGGAAGTCTTCCTGGAGCTGGGCGAAGGCTTCGGAGGCCCCCTGGCGGGCGAAGAAGGTGCAGAGAATGACCAGGCCGCAGCCGTAGGTCAGGGCGTTCTTGTGGATCTGGTACTTGATGGAGCCGAACACGAACAGGGCGATGATGGTCAGGAAGACCTCCAGCGCCATGAACCAGGCGGGGATGTCGCCGTAGTAAGGCTTGCCCAGCAGGATCGCCAGCGCGACGACCACGCAGCCCAGCAGGAACCTGGTGCTGGAAAGCTGGACAATGCCGTTGGTTTTAGCTGGATGGGAAGCGGTGGACGCCGACGCGGTGGACGACGAATTTTGCTGCGACACGACAGGATCACTCCGAAAAAACACGGTTGAACCAGCCGAACACGATTTGCCTCTGTACATCGGACGGCAAGGTGGGTTAACTGTTGGGATATACAAAATATAACTTTATCCTGAGTTCCACAAATACCCATAACCACGCCACGCCCGCTGAACGCACGCGTAACCATCGCGCCCTAAAATAAGATTTTCATGTCGTTTAATCTTGACATAGATCGTCTGTCGCGTTACTTTTGAATCGTTTCATTGATCGTTCAAAGCAGCTTCATCCATGTCCACGGTCAACATCAAACAAGTCGCACAGCGGGCGGGCGTGTCCGTCGGCACGGTCAGCCGGGTGCTCAACGGGTACACCTCCATCAACCCCCGTCGGCTCGAGCGCGTCAATCAAGCCATCGAAGAACTGGGCTACCAGCGCAACCGCGCCGCCCAGCTCCTGGCGACCCAACGCCGCGGCTCGCTGGCGCGCACCGGCAACGTGGCGGTGGTCTTCACCGACATGGGTTCCGCCTGGGCGAACCACCCGCTGCTGGCGGCTTACGTCAGCGGGCTGGAACGCGCCTGCAGCGAACGCGGCTTCCATCTGCTGGTCGAACTGCACCCCACCGGCCAGGTGCCCAGTTGCGTGCGCGACCACAAAGTCGACGGGCTGGTCATCAAAGCCACCAACCAGTTGCCCACCTTCATGGCGCATCTGCCCAGCGACCTGCCCATCGTGGGCCTGAGCATGTACGAACCCGCCCTGCCGTTCACCCAGGTGCTGCTGGACAATCGCGCCGCCGGCTGGAGCGTCACCGAACACCTGTGGCAGCAGGGCCATCGCCGCATCGCTTACATCTGCACGGTCGCCAGCCATCGCATGTTCATCCCGCGCTTTCAGGGCTATCAGGAATTCCTCATGGCGCGCGGCAGCTACCAGCCGGAGCTGGTCTGGTCCCAGAATCATCCGACCGTGCACAACAACCCCGAACAGTCCTTCCCCGACCTGAGCGCCGTGGTGGAACCGTGGTTCAATCTGCCGCCAGCGCAGCGGCCCACCGCGGCGGTCACCGCGAACGACTGGATGGCGGGCGCGTTGTACCAGGCGCTGGCGCAGCGCGGCCTGCGCGTGCCCGACGACCTGAGCGTCATCGGCATCGACGACTCGGTGGTCTGCACGGCCGTGATGCCGGGGCTCACGAGTTACGCCCTGCCGTTCGATGTCGCCGCTCATGCCGCCGCCGTGGCGCTGATTGAGCAGATTGAAGATCCCGCCAAGCGTCAGACCTGCCACATGCAGATGGTGCGCGGGCATCTGGTGCCGCGTGCGTCGGTGCGCCCGCTGCTGGTCCAAACCACTGATTCCGTAAATGCAGCTTCACCGCTGGAGGAGCAAACGTCATGAAACGCCAACCGTGCTGGAGGTTACTGGGCATGAGCTGGTTGTGCGGCCTCGCGCTCGCGGCGCCGGCGGGAGCGGAGACGGTCACCTTTGAAGCCGGGCAAGGCTATACCACCACCGGCGGGGCGGATGGGCAAGGCAATCTCCATGGCCAGCCGAACAAGGCCGGCGCGACGCGGTGGTACGGCGGGAAGGATGCCGGGGCTCAATTGCGGATCGTCGCTGATCCCGCCGACGCCAGCAATCAGATCGCCCAGACCGTCAACACGCAAACGGTGGGCAACATGCCGTTTTACAAGTATGTGCCCGCTGCGGTCGATCTCGGCGGCGCGCTGCATCTCGCCAGCTCCAAGGTGGCGTATCGCTTCGACCTGCGGCTGGACGACGCGCCGGCCACCAGCAGCACCCCGTTGATCCGCCCCCGCGTGGGGCAGGATGCTTCGGGCCTGCGCATGTCCAATTTCGAGTTCAACGCCGACGGCAAATTCCGCTTCTCGGCGGGCAGTAAGAACGGCCTGATCGCCAGCACGGAAACCGGCGGCAAGAAGCCGTTCATCGCCGAGCCGGGCCAATGGTTCACCATCTCCGGCGTGCTGAACCTGACCACGCGCACCTTCACGCTCTTCGTCAACGGCGTGCAGCAGTCGTATGAAGGTCAGACCGAGCTCACCATCGTCGACTCCTCATTCAAAAGTCTGGACTTCACCGTGCGCCCGATGGCGAGCGGACAGCCGGATTACAAAACCGTTTCGCTCGACAACGTCAGTCTGTCCATCGTGCCATAAGACTTCGCCCCGGACCTGCGACCCGCGCCAGGCAGTCCCTCTGGCTGGACCTTCACGGGAAAGGATTGCACCCCATGCCCGCTCTCCGCGCCAACATAATGCAACGTGGCTTCACCCTCGTGGAACTGCTGGTGGTCATCAGCATCATCGCCCTGCTGATCGGCCTGCTGCTCCCGGCGCTGCAAAAAGCGCGACTGGCGGCGCAGGGCGTCGCCTGCATGTCCCAGTTGCGACAGATCGGCCTGGCGACCACCGTCTACTGCTCCGACAACGGCGACTACTATCCGCCCTCGGGCGTCTATCCCGCCAGCACCGGCATCAGCGGCGCCAGCAACGTCGGCATCGGCTGGGTGCTGACCCGAGGCAATTACCTCAGCTCGCCCAAGGGCCTGGTCTGCCCCGCCCTCGCCAGCATCCCCATTCGCGGTTTCAACAGCGGCAACAACCGCTTTGGCTCGTCCTACGCCCCCAATCGCTTCATCCTGCCCGCCCATACCAACGCCGCTGGCGCCCTCGCTGCTCCGCCGGCGCCAGAAGACAACTACTGGCACAAAACCAGCCAGATTCGCAAACCGCAGGAAACCTTCCTGATGGTGGATCAATATGAAACCTGGCCCGGTCGGCCGGAACTCCTCTACTGGTATGGCGTGTTCGAAGTGCATCACTGGTCCACCATCGCCTTGCACCCCACCGGCAGCATGCCCACGCCGCCCCACGACCAAGGCGCCAACTTCCTCTTCGCCGACATCCATGTCACCTACCGCCCGTTTGTCGCGGCCGGCGACAAAAGCTACGACCTGTGGGGCATTACCCACTGGTGATGCATCCGCCATCCGCACCTTGGTGAGCAACTGGCATGCGTGCATTCCTGACTAATCCCGCGCTGTCGGCGTGCCTTGACCGCGCCTGGTCGCCCAGTGTTGGCGCTTACACCCAGCGGGTGGAAGACCATGGCGAATCAGTCAATCCCACTTCCGCCAACTTGCATCTGCTGGTGTATCACACCTACTGCATGCAACTGGGATTGGCCGGCCCGCATCGCCAGCGCGCGGCCGCACTGGCGCAGTGGCTGGCGGCGCAGGTGCGCGAAGATGGCTTGATCGCTGAATCCGCCACCTCGGTTACCGATCATCCCGCGCACGGCTCATCCGTGGCCGACGCGCTGGGCTGCTACGCCTGGTACGCCCGGCTGGCGGGGGATCCGGGGGATCCGGGGGGTCCCGATCACACCGCCGAGGCCGCCGCTGCCGCCCTGCTGCGCATCGCCGCCGCGCATCCGGTCATTCGCCCGCCCTTTGGCATTCAGGGCCGCACCCAGCAATTGCGCTTTGAATCCCGCGTGTTTTACTGGGCGTGGCGGCTGACCAATGACGCTGCGCATCGTGATGCTTACCTGCAGGTGATGCAGCGCGGCATCCATGCCTACACCCATGCCGTCGCCATGCACGGCGGACTGGCGCAGCCGAGCCTGCATCCCGACTGGACCTGGAACTACGCCTGCGCCTCGGGCACCACCCACACGCTGGCGACCAACACCCACACGCCGGTCTACTACTGCACTGAGCCGCAGGGTTTTGTTTTCACCTACCTGCACGCGCTGGCGACCGGCGCGCTGTCGCGCAACCCGGACTGGGACGCCTTCATCGCGCCCTACCTGCAGGGCCTGCTGCGCAATCTCTCCCGGGCCGGCCACACCATGGCGGATGTCGACGGCTACGGCATTCACCGCGCCTGGTTCAGCGCCTGCCTGTGCGAGTCGGTGCCGACCGAAGCCGCCGCCGCGGCCGCCTTGCTGGATATGGACCCGCAGTGGTCGCGCTGGTTCCGCTGGTACGTGGACCGTTACATCGACTTCGTGATCCGTCAGCCGAGTTTCGCCAGCACCGGGTTGCCGCCGCATGTGCCGTATGGCCAGCGCATCACCATCGAGCCGCAGTTCGATGTGCTGACCACCGCGCGGTTCTACGCCCTGCTGGCGCGCGGCTGCGCGGAGTATCAACTCGACACGCTGCCCGCCCAGTCCCCGCCGGCGTTCGCCTCCACCGCGTGGTGGCAGCAATGGGTGCGCGTGAGCACGCCCACCTACGAAACCAGCTTCGTCGGCCAAACCTCCGGCTGCCAGGTGCCCGTGGTCCGACACTTTGGCGATCCCAACCTCGGCTGCATCCACGGCGGCGCGCCGCTGGCGACGCTGCAAGTCGGCACCGAATTGATGTACGCCACCTCCAATGATCCCGAAGGGCTCTGGCACATCGCGCTGACCGATGTGAACGGCAGGCAAGCGCGCACCTGCGCCACCAGCTTTGAGGATCAGCCCACGCTGACGGTGATGCCCCCCGCCAGCCCAGCTCTATTCAACAACGACTGGAAACCCTACGCCCCGCCGGCAGTGCATCTGCTCGACGCGCCCTACCGCCTGCACTGGACCCGCAGCGATCCGGCAGGGTTCTGGGACACGTGGTGCGACAACACCTACGAAGCTGACGCTCTCGAATTGCATTGGGGTTTGCGCTGGCGCATGGGCTACTACCTGCGCACGGCCACCTTCTGCATTCCCATCCCCGCCGACCTGCAACCGCAGTTGCAACTGCCCACCGGCCAGTGGACGCCCGCGACCGAGCTGACGGAATTGCCGAGTTGGCCCAGCGCCATCACGTGGCGGCGCGGCCAAGCGCAGGTGCATCTGAGCCTCACGTCCTCGACCAGCGCTGATCCCGCAGCACTGTCTGCCCAACTGGTTGCAGTGCCGACGACGCCGCGCCGGCCGGGGGGTGAGAACTCGTTCTGTCCCTTCCCGCTGCTCCAACTCCGACTGACCTTGGCGGTCGGGCCGCACGATGACAGCATCGCGCTGCGTCATCGTCTGACGTTCAATGGTCCCGCCTGAAAACTCAAATCTGGAGATGCCCTGGTGATGTGGCGCCCAAGCATGTTCGTCCTGTTCCTCACCCTGATGTTCGTGGTGCAACTGCTGTGGTGCAGCCAATCTGCCCATGCCCAGAGTGATGCGAAGGTGATCTTCCCCGGCAGCGTCGAGCCCGCGCTGGTTCGGCAAAGCAGCACCACTTTCGCCGGCTCGGTCGTCGAGCAGACGCTGACGCTCGACTATGTCGACCAGCCGGGCAAAGACAATTACATCCATCTCGATCTGGGCGTGCTGGACCTCAAATCGCTCGGTGAAGGCGGCTACGTCCAGGTCATTGCCAGCATCGATCAGCCGATCCTGCTCATGAGCATGGTGCTGGCGGACCCGCAGGATTTCTGGCCCCGGCGCATGTTCCTGGAAGGCGAAGGCCAGATGAAGCCGGGCGAGTACACCTATCGCTACTACATCGACGCCCTGCCGCCGACGCGCCTGGCGGAACGCACGGATCATGTTTTCATCATGCTCCACGGGCTGGGCGGCAAGCAGGACCACGGCCCTGCTCAGGTGCGGATTCGCCAGATTTCGCTCCACCCGCAGACCACCGACTGGCGCGAACAGAAGCGTGCCGCTTACGCCCAGCAATACAACTGGCTCATGGACACCGCGCCCATCGCCAAGCTGTACGAGGAACATCTCCAGAACGCGGTGAACTGGGATGAAGTGGCGAACAACCCCGCCAGTGTGCGGCTGAGCCTCGACGGGCAATGGGCCAGGCAAACCCACGGCCTGCGCTTCTGGGACTACGCATTCCTCGCCGACACCTCGGCCGCGCAGCCCCGGCAGGACACCTCGGACTGGCAGCAAGTCAGTGTGCCCGAACCGCCGACGCCCAACCCACAAGGCGGCTACTGGTGGTACCGGCGAACCTTCAAACTACCAGTGCAGCAAGGCCAGGCGGGCAAGGTGTACCTGCGGCTGGACGACCTGGCGGATGAAGCGCGCATCTACGTCAACGGCCAACTGGTCGGCTCTCAGGTCGGCACTGATAAAGAACTCTCCTGGGTCGTGGAAAACGGCAGCCGATTTCCCAACATGAAAGGTCTGCCGGCCCGGCAAATCCTCAGTTGGCGCAACTTTGAACGCTGCGGCATTCCCTTCCCCATCGACCTGTACCACATCCCCACCGAGCAGCGTCGTCTGCCGCTGCCCCTGTACAGCGCGGACTGTGCCTGGCCGCTGGCGTATGACATCACGGCCGCGCTGCAGCCGGGCGAAAACACGCTGGCGATCCGCGTGTTCGGCAATCCCATTCACAACTGGTGGATTTTCAAGCACCGCGACGAGGACCGCCGCGCTCAGGGCATCTTCGGCCTGCTCGGTTCCGTCACCCTGCTGGTGCAGCCCTCTGCCGCGTTGACGGAGTTCACCCGCGCCCCTGCGAATCAGGTCGATGCCCAGGGCATGGTGGAGCACCGCTTCAGCGCCCGGCTGACGCAGAGCCAGACCGCCGCCCGTGTGGTGTTCACCTGCGACGAACAAAACATCAGCAGCAAACAGGCCGATGCCGACGGCGTGTACCACGCTGCCTTCCGCCTGCCCGCCAGCTTCGCGGAACATCACGCCCGCGTAGTGGTGCTGGATTCCGATGAGCGGGTGCTCGACGAACGCCAACTGAGCTTCCACGGCGTGGTCGTCGAGCAGCGCGCCGGCCAAGTGCTAGTCAACGGCGAACCCTACATCGTGCGCGGCATCAATGCCGACCAGGGCATCGCCTGGGAAAACGACCGTGAAGTCACCCGCGCCCGCTTCCGCCGCAACCTCGCCCGGCTGGCGCAACTGGGCGTCAACACCATCCGCCTGCAACGCGCGCAGGCGGCGGACCTCGCCGACGCCCAGCAGATGGGCCTCATGGTGATGCCCGTCATCGCCCCCGCCTCCACCGATTACAGCATCGGCATCTTCGGCCAACTCGTCGATCCCGACTATCAGCTCGCCACCGACCCCGCCCGTCTGGTCGCGCTGCGCCTGCGCGAGTGCCCCAACGTGCTGATCTGGAACAGCGGCAACGAAGTCCACCACACCCCCGGCTACGACGATCGCCTCATCCTGACCCGCTATCTGGAAGAAGCCCAGGCCGCCCTGCATGCGTATGACTCCTACCGTCGGCCGGTGAGCTTCGCCAATCTCGACAGTTGGCAGGTCAACTGGTTTTTCTTCGCCGGTCAGGGCGTCATTGGCTACAACACCTACAGCCCCCCCGCCACGCTGGACCTGTGCCTGACGCAGATGCGCCAGCAGACGGAAAAGCCCTTCATCTTCACCGAATGGGGCGTCTACGGCGGAGAAAAAGAACGCAAAGCCGACACGGCGAAATGGGAACGCACCATGCGCCAGCTCTGGGACCTGATCGCCAAAGGTTCCCAGTGCGCCGGCGGCTTCCTCTTTCCCTACCACGGCGAAATGGATGACGCGCGCGGCCGATCGTTCCTGCGCGAGCTGTATCAGCCGTTCACCCTCACCCGCAGCGGCGAGCAGATCACCTTCCGCAATCAGGAAGTCGCCCCCATGCGCGAGCTGAGCCTCCGCTGGGTCGACCCCGACAGCGCGGAAGTGCTGCAGCCGGCAACGGCGGCGGTGCTGGCGCCGCAGGAACAGTTGACCTTCGCGGCTTATCCCACGGCCGCCAACGCGCAGCCGGCGCTGCTGGTGATCGACTACCAGACCCATCGCGGGCTGCGCCATCACTACATCCGTTATGTCGATGCCGCGCCGCAGCAAACCGCCAGCACCGAATCAATGGCGAAATGAAAGCATGAGCATCCGGCTGAGCTCCCGCTCTTCCTGCGCTCCTCAGTGAGTCTGACTCGGTGCTCTCTGTGTCTCTGTGGTGACGACACGGCTGAGCGGCAGGCTTACGTTCCGGCGGTGCGTTTGACCTTCACCGTGCGCCGGGTGCGGATGGCTTCTTCCATCGCATAGCACACCTCATGCACATGGGCGGCAGCGCGCAGGTCATTGTGCGGTCGACGGCGTTGCTGCAGACATTCGATGAAGTACTGAAACTGCCCGACATAGGGATGGTCATGCACGTCGCCGGAGTCCGGCAATGCCGCGGGAATCTTCGCCCAGCCGCGCGTGGCGGGCCAGGAAACCAAACTCAGTTGGTCGTTGAGGATCGCCCCCTGATCGCCCTGAAGCCGAATGGGAAAGGTGTAGGGCATCCGGCATTCAATGCTGGTCTGCACCATGCCCACCGCGCCGCTCTCGAACTTCAGCAACGCCGCACTGTTGGGGTCGTACTCATACTGCAGCGGGTTGTCCGGGCTGGTGTTGCTCATGGCCGCCACTTCCGTCACCCGGCTGTCCATGAACCAGATCAAGCCATCGAGCGCATGACAGCCGGCCGTGAGCACCGCGCTGCCCGCCATGCGTTTCTTGACGTTCCACTTCCACTGCCCATACCACGGGCCGATGCCGTGGTTGTACGCCACCTCGCCAAAGTAAAGCCGGCCCAGCAGCTTCTGGTCGAGCATGGCGCGGATGTTGCGGAACAGCCCGTTCCAGTGCAGCTCGAAACAGACGCTCGTCTGCACCTTGTTTTTGTTGACTGCCGCCACCATGGCTTTCAGGTCGCGGGCGTTGAGCGCCACCGGCTTCTCGATGATGACATGTTTGCCGGCGTTGGCGGCGGCAATCGTCTGCTGCGGATGCAACGGATGCGGCGAAGCGACGATCACAATGTCCAGATCCGGGTGCTGGAGAAACTGCTCGAGCTTGCTGTACGCCGCCGCGTCCAGGCGATGTTCCGCGATGAACTGCTGCGCCCGCGCCTTCTGCCGACTGCACACCGCCACCACCCGCGTGTGCGGCACCTGCCCAAATGCTTCCACATGGGCGCCAGCCACCCAACCGGTGGAAATCAGCCCGATACCGTAGGTCTTCGCCATGGCGGGATTCCTGGAAAATGGATAAGTGTTGCTCGGCAGTGTAACGCCGCGCGGAACCAACGGAAGCTGAATCAGTAAATCAGGACCACGACGCCAACGACCGCACGCGCGTACGCTGGGGTTCGATCACCACGAAATGCCCCTCCCATTGGCGCGGCTGCTCGAACTCCCGCAGCACCCGTGCGATGACCGCAGCAGGATTCACCGGCGAGAGACGCAGGTACACAATCCCGACCTGCGGCGGCAAGTGCGATTGCCGCGCCAGCTCGCCAAAGTCCCGGTCATAAGTCAGCAGGATGCGCCCTTCAACCTCGGCCATCAGCATGACCGCAGCATCAGCCGAACCTGGGGCGCGCTTACGAATCCACGCCACATCGTGCCCAGCCAGGCGCAAGGCGTCGATCAAGCTCCGTGACACGTTTTCATTGGCCAGTAGACGCATGCGTCAAGATGCCGCCGGATAGACCCGCTCACCCTGAAGCAGATCGCACGCATAAGCCAGACACGCCTGGATGTCGGCTTCCGTCACCCCGGGATACTCATCCAAAACCTGCTGGGTGGTCCAGCCGCCCGCCAGCAATTCCAACACGAACTCCACGGCCAGGCGCGTACCGCGAATCACCGGCTTGCCGCAAAGCACCGCAGGGTCCAGCGTGATGCGATCTGTAGGCCAGGGAGTAGGCATGGTGTTCGATTATAGCTCGTACACCAGACTCGGATCGACCCTTTCCTCACCGTGCGCCCATGAGAATGTCGAACAGCAACTGGTCGAGCTTCTCATACGGCAGCGGGCGGGCGGCGAGCTTCTGCCGATTCAGGTTGAGCGCCAGCAGGTTTTTCGCGTTGGTCTTGCTGTACTTCCTGGTCAGCTTGGCGACCTTGGGATTGTCGCGGTTGATCTGCTGGTACAGGGCTTTGACCGCCGGGTGGTTGTTGAACTGGGCGACCTTGGTTTCGAGGATTTTGTAGGTCCGCATGGAGCCGCGGGCGAACTCGATGACGTCATCGTGATCGCTGGTGCGGTAGGCGTGGCTGTCGAAATGCTTGGGACCTTTGTAGCCGTAGTCGGTCAGCAGCTTGACGAGGAAGAAGGCGTGTTTGTAGCTGGCGCTGCCGAAGCGGAAGTCCTGGTCATACCGGCCGAACTCCTGGTCGTTCAGGTCGATGTGGAACAGCTTGCCGCATTCGAGCGCCGCGGCGACCTGATGCACGAAGTTGAGTCCCGCCATGTGTTCGTGGGCGACTTCCGGATTGACGCCGACCATTTCCGGATGGTCCAGCGTGCTGATGAAAGCGAGGTAGCTGCCGGTGACGGCGTTGTAGATGTGGCCGCGCGGCTCATTGGGTTTGGCTTCCATGGCGAACTTGTAGCCGTAGCGTTTTTCCATGGAATACTTGCACAGGAAATTGATGGCTTCGCGGGTGCGTTTGACCGCCAGCACGGGGTCCTTGGCGGCATCGGTTTCGACGCCTTCCCGGCCGCCCCAGAACACGTAGACCTTGGCGCCGAACTCCGCGCCCAGGTCCATCGCCCGCATGGTCTTGGCGATGGCGTAAGCGCGGACTTCCGCGTCGTTGCTGGTGAAGGCGCCGTCCTTGAAGACGGGATCGGAAAACAGGTTGGTGGTCGCCATGGGGACTTTCAAGCCGGTGCGTTTGAGCGCCCGGCGAAAGTCCTTCTTGATCTGCAGTGCCTCGGCGGGGGTGGCGTCGATGGGGATGAGGTCGTTGTCGTGGAAGTTGACGCCGAACACGCCGCCAGCTTTGCCAAGGACTTCGACGATCTGGGCGGGAGTCAGTGGCGCGCGGGTGGCTTCGCCGAAGGGATCGCGTCCCGGATTGCCCACGGTCCAGAGGCCGAAGGTGAATTTGTCCTTGGGGGTGGGTACGTAGGCATCACGCTGCTTGACCATGACGGTGGCTCCTGCATGAGAATTGATCGGGCAGTGTCCTCACCTGATGCATACAGGTCAAGTGACGGGGTTGATGGCAGTGCGTTGATGCAGTGCGGAAGTGCAGTGATGGGGATGCGGAGGCACAAGCGTGGGCGGAGGTGTTGCGGCAGGACGGGGGCGTTGAAAATAGAACGACCCGCGCTGGAAAGCGCGGGTCGTCAGGTGAATGCGGTCGAAAGGAGTCGAACCTTCACGGGGTGTTTAGCCCCACCAGGCCCTCAACCTGGCGCGTCTGCCAATTCCGCCACGACCGCGGGGACTTGGAACGCAGCATTGTAATGATTTCCCCGGGGCTGTCGAGACGACCATACGCCTGTGAGACGCACTACCAGACAGTCCCACTTCTCCCCCAGTATCCGACGCTTCCGAGCCGTCGACGCAAGTCGGCGGGTAACGGGCGTCCGTCAACCTGTGACTCAGCGCAGATGCTGATCCAGAAACCGATACGCAATCTCCCGCTGGGCAGCCTTGAAGCTGTGGCCTTCCTGATGCAACTCGAACTGGATCGCTTCCGCCACGCCCAGCAACGTGTACAGCTCCCGCACCGACGCGGCGAGGTTCTCCCACGTCGGCCGGGTCAGCCATTCATCCGCCAGCGTAAAACCGAAATCGCTCAGGCTCACCAGCACCATCTGCGGGCGCGGAGCCGCCAGGGCGAGCTTCTCATGCAGATCCATCGGCATCGGCTTGCCTGCCGCGGCGAACGGCCGGAGCGCCGGCTGACCGATCCACCAGCCCGTGCGGCAGCGATTGAACGGGTTGCGGCTCAGGCGGAACGGCCAGTCGCCGCAATTGTTCACCCCCGCCGCGATGCGCGGCTCGAGAATCATCGCATCCGTCGTGATCCCCCCGCCCTGCGAATGACCCAGACAACCAATGCGGCTGACATCGATCTCCGGGATCAACGCCATGGCGTCCAGCGCCCGGCTTACATCATGCAAATCCTTGCCGCGCGCCGACCAGCGCGGGTAGCGGTCATACAGCGGCGTGTTGTCGAACGCCCGCGCTGCGCCGGGGTACAGCCGATCGTGCGTGGAGTCGATGTCGTAGGAAAACGTGACGTAACCCCGCTGCGCCAGATGCAGCCCATACGCGCGGTCCTGCCCATCCTGCGATGGGTCCTCGCCAATGGTCTGCATCCGTCCGTTGGCGTTGGTCGGATGAATCGTCAGCACCGCTGGGCCGGGTTGCGACTGCCCCCTGGGGATCAGCACTTCCGCGCGGATGCGTTCGTCAGGCCCTGCCAGGTAGGACACCGTGCGCCGCGTGCAGTTCTGGTATGCCTGCTCGCTTTCGACCCGAAAATCCAGCGGCGTCTGGGCGAACTCGGCCGGCTGCGCGCCCAGCGTCCAGCGATACAGTTCGCGCAATTGCTCGGCCTTTTGCGTCCACTGCGCAGCCGTGCTCAGGCGCGCCACCTGCGACGGTCCAACCCCCAGCGTCAAATCCGGCTCACCGACGCGCCAATCGAACAAATCATCAAACCGGGGATGCATCGCCGAACCTCCGTGTGCTTAAGCCTGATTGGTCCACCAGTCCCACTGCTGACGCAAACCTTCCACCAGCGGCGTGGCGGGCGCGTAACCCAGCTCACCCCGACTGCGGGACAGGTCCGCCCAGGTGCGTTCGACATCGCCCGGCTGATTGGGCTGCCGATCAATCACCGCAGCCCGCCCGACGACTTGCTCGATCGCGGCAATCAGTTCGCTGAGCGTCACGGGGGAATCGCTGCCCAGGTTGTAGATGCGATAGCCCACGCGCTGCGTGCAATGATCCAGCGCCGCGATGACGCCGCCCACGATGTCGTGGACGAAGGTGTAGTCCCGGCTGGAGCTGCCGTCGCCGAACACCGGAATGGGATGGCCCTGCGCGATCAGCCGCATGAACTTGCCGATCGCCAGGTCCGGCCGCTGCCGTGGGCCGTACACCGTGAAAAAGCGCAACCCCACCGTCGGCAGCTGATGCAGATGCCAGAAGGTGTGGGCGAGCAGTTCGCAGGATTTTTTGGTGGCGGCATACGGACTGATGGGATGGTCAACCAGATCGTCCTCCGCGAAGGGCGTCTTGGGGTTGTTGCCGTAGACGCTGGAACTGGAAGCGAAGACGAAGCGTTCGACGCCGGCTTTGACCGCTGCATCCAGCAGATGCACGGTGCCGCTGACGTTGACGTCGGCATACAGCGATGGGTTCTGGATGCTCGGCCGCACACCCGCCATCGCCGCCAGATGCACGATGCCCTGGGGGCGTGTGGACGTGACCGCCTGCAGCACGGCATCACGGTCGCGCAGGTCGGCTTCCACCAGCGTAAAACCCGCGTGCTGCCCGGCGGCGTGCAGATTCCGCCGCTTCTGCTGGGGATCGTAGAAGTCGCAGAAGTTGTCCAGCCCCACGACCTCAATTCCCCGCGCCAGCAGGTGGTCCGTCAGATGGGAACCAATGAAGCCGGCGGCGCCGGTGACGAGTACGCGTTTGAGATTCATCGCGGCATGATACCGCCGGGACGTGGTGCTGCACGGGTGCGAGGGTGACGCTCAGCGTGCGCAGGGTGATGCGGAGGCGCAAGCGTGGGCGAGGACGCTGGGCGGTGCGGGAACGTGGGGTTATTGCGGAGCGCTTTTGCGGGGGCGCCGCTGGCGGACGCCGGCGCTGCGGTGGGGTTCGGCTTTCTTTTTGGGTTTGCCGCGCTCGATGCCGCGCGAGGCGGCGGTGCTCACCATGGTCTGCCCGGTCTTGGCGACATGCTCGATGCGCGCCAGCGCCTTGGCGGCATACTCATCGCTGAATTCGCAGCCGAGCCAGTGCCGTTGCATGCGCGCCGCCACCGCCAACGTCGTGCCGCTGCCGGTGAAGGGATCGAACACCAGATCGCCCGGATTGCTGCTGACGGCAATGATGCGTTCCAGCAGCGCTTCGGGAAGCTGACAGGGATGCCAGCCCTGGCGTTCGCCGAAGGTGCCGCAGAGGCGCGGCAAATACCACGTGTCTTCCTCAGGCGCGAAGTAATTCACCGGCACGCCGCGGTCGATCACGCTTTGCGCCTGCTGGGGGCGCAGGTACCACACATCGTCGGGCAGCTTGCCGGTGGGATTGGCGCGCAGGTCGCCATAGACCGTCTGGCGGGCGCTGGCGACGGCGATCGCGCTGCGGTTGAAAGTGAACGGCTGGGGTTCATCCCCGCTGGCTTTGACCTTCAGCGGCTGGGTGAACAACTGCGGCCCCACGCAGTAAAACAGGTGGGCGTGGCTGCGGTTGAACTTCACTTTGCAGTTCTGGCCAAAGGTGTAATGCCAGATGATCCAGTTGCGCAGCACCAGCTTCCGCTCGCGTTCGAGCTGCTTCAGATGCATGCGCGTCTCGGCGGCATATTCATCCCCGATGAGGATGTAGAAGCTGCCCGTGGGTTTGAGCAGATGGGCGCAGCCGTCGATCCAATCCTGCGTCCACTGCACGTATTCGCTGTCGTCGCGCTTGTCCTCGTACTGATCGTAGGTGTACCCGATGTTGTACGGCGGGTCGGCGAAAATCAGGTCCACACTCCCTGCGGGCCACTGGCGCATCTGGGCGATGCAGTCGCCCGGCGCCACGGTGTCCACCGGCAGCGCAGCGGATGGTTTCGACTTGTCGTCTGTCATGGCGGGATTCTAGCGAAGTTAAGCAACCAGCGCGAACAGCCCATTCACACCTGCGCCAGCCATGCGGTCAGCAGATCGCGGCAGGCGCGCAGGTCGTCCTTGTGGATCATCTCGGTCACGGTGTGAATGTAGCGCGTGCCGCACACCAGCCCCATCACGCGATGGCCCTGGCGCCGGGGTTGAATCGTCGCCGAGTCGGTCCCGCCGCGGTGCAGAATGGTGCGCTGGGCTTTGATGCGGTTCTTTTTCGCCACCTGCTCGAACTCTTCCAACAGCTTCAGATCGCTGATGGCGCTCGAGTCCATCACCAGCAACCCCGCGCCCCCGCCTTGCTTGGTGATCGCCAGATCGCCCGGCACCCCCGGCGTGTCACAGCAGAGCGTGGTGTCGAGGGTGACGGCAATGTCCGGCGCGATGCGCTCGGCGGCCGGCCCCGCGCCGCGGCAGCCCACTTCCTCCTGCACGGTGAAGGCAGCGTAAATCTCGCAATCGTGCTGCTTGAGCTGACGCACCGCGGCTATCGCTTCCCAGCAGGCGATGCGGTTGTCCAGACACTGGCTGACAATGGTTTCGCCCACCTCCACGAACTGGGCTTGAATCACCACCATGTCGCCGATCTGCACCTTGCGCTGCACTGCCTTGGGCGGCAGGCCCAGGTCGATCACCAGATCAATCACCTCGGGAATCACCTTGCGGTCGGCTTCGGTGGCGATGTGCACGGGCTTGCCGCCGGGGTTGAGCACGCCGGGCAGATCACCCTCGCGCGTGCAGACCGTCACCAGCCGGGCGAACAGGTTGCGCGGATCGAACCCACCGACGCTGGTGACGCGCAGGAAGCCCTTCTCATCAATGTGGCGCACGAGGAAGCCGATCTGGTCCATGTGGCATGACAGCATCACCCGCGTGGGCTTGCTCGCTTTGCTGCCGCGCTTGCTGCGACCGGGGCGCGGCTGGCGGCGGCAGATGAGCGAGCCCATCGCATCCACTTCCGTTTCATCCCACAAATCGCTGGACTCGGCGAGGATCAGATCGCGCACGCGCTGCTCCCGACCAGGTACGCCGGGGGTCAGGGTCAGCTTCTTGAGCAGGTCGAATTCCATGGCTTTCCTCACGGTTTGATGATTGGTCGTCAAGTGTACCTGCTGGCGCATGCCCGCGCCACCAGCTCCGGGGTAAACTGCCAATGCTGCCCGGCCGACAGGTGGGCTACAATCATACGCCTACCTACGCTCACCCCACTGCCACCGCTCCAGCGCCGAGGGAGAATCGCCATGACCACCAAGACCGATCCCGCCACTCCGCAGCCGCGCCGTCGTCGGCGTTGGTTGTATGTCGTCATCACGCTTGCCGCCCTGCTGCTGGCGTTGGTGTTGTTGCTGCCGACGTTGCTGTCGGTCGGGCTGGGCAAGGCGATCGTGCTCAGCCAGATCAACGGGCGCATCCCCGGCACGCTGCAGGTGCAGGGCCTGCGGCTGGCGTGGTTCAGCGGGCAGGCGCTCACGGGCGTGCAACTGCAGGACGCGCAGGGGCAGACCATTCTCACCGTGGACCAGGTTGCTCTGCCGGATGTCTCGCTGCTGGCGCTGGCGCGCGGCTCACGCAATCTGGGTGTCATCGGCGTCGAAAAACTCAGCGCTGCGCTGACCGCCGATGCGAATGGCGAGCTCAACCTGCTGCAGGCCCTGATCCCGCCCGGCTCCGATTCAGCTGCCTCCGGCTCATCTACGCCGAACCAGCCCCAATCCTCCAGCGGGGGCGCCCTGCCGACGGTGGAGCTGCGCCTGCTCAACAGCGACGTCAGCTACACCACCCCGGAGGTGCCCACGGTCGCGCTGTCAGACGTGAATGTGCAGATCAAGCTCACGCCCGCGCAGCCATTGGAAGTCAAGGTTCACAGCGCCGTCAGCCAATCCGGCCGCACCGGCATGGTGGATGTCAATGCCACCGTCACCAACCTGTTTGACGCCCAGGGTCAGGTGCAGGCGGAGCAAGCCCAGGTCGATGGTCAGATCGCCATGAAAGACCTGCCCGTCAGCGCCGGCGGGGCACAGCTCGAAGCCCTGCTCGGGGAAAAGCTCGATCTGCTGGCGCAGGTCAAAGGCACGCTGGCGGATGGCTCGCTCGTGCTGCAGGCCCGCAGCGCCCAGCTCAATGCCGACCTGACTGCCAAAGCCGATGCCACGCAGGCGCGGTTCGTGGACGGCTCCGGCCTGACGCTTAACCTCACCCCCGCCACGTGGGCCGCCCTGAAGCTGGGCGACGCCAAACTACTCAAGCCGTTTGCGGTGCGTTTGCAGATCGCCAATCTCGCGGTGCCGCGCTCGGGCAGCACGCTGGACCTCCCCGCCGCCGCCATGGCGTTGACGTTGGGCGTGGATGACATTGAACTCGACAGCGCTGCCGCCGGCGTGGGCCGGGTCGCGCTCCGCGGCACACAACTGGAAGTCAATGCTCAGCAGTTGCGTCAAGCCGTGGCGCTCGATTTCGCCGCCACCGCCGAGCAAAACGGCAAGCGCGGCCAGATCGCTTTCAATGCCAGTCTCGCCAACCTGTACAGCGAAGCAGGACAACTCGACCCCGACCACCTGAGCCTGCAAATCCAGGCCAAACTGCGCGAGCTGGCGCTGGCGGTGCCGGACCAGATCCTCGGACTCGATGGCTTGCTCACTGATCTGCTGGGCCCGCAGCTTGACGCCGACCTGAAAGCTGACGTCCAGCGCCAGGGCGCGACGAAAGCTCAGGGCAACGCCCAGCTCACCGCCAAAAGTCAGCGGCTGACCGCCGAGATCGGCGCGGACTTATCCGAACAGGTGCGTCTGGCGACCGGCAGCGTGGTGCAGTTCGCCCTCACCCCCGCCGGGCTGGACCAACTCGTTCGCCGCTATGCCCCCGAGCAGGTGGAACAATTGACAGGCAAGCTCGTCGAGCCGGTGCAACTGCAACTGGCGTGCAGTGAACTGGTGCTGCCGCTGGATCAGCAGAAGCTGCGCGCGGGCGAGGTGGCTGCCGATGTGCGGCTGTCCGCCAGCGATGTGCTCTGGCTGCTGGGCAACAACCTGGGCCAACTGAAAATCCGCAACACCGCCGCCACCGTGGTCAGCTCCCGCCTGGGGCAAAGCGCGACCTTCGGCGGAAGCAGCCGCATCGAACTGGGACAGCAGGCGGGGCTCGCGGAAATCGAAGGTCAACTCAACAACCTGCTCACCCCGGACGGCGCCGTCAACCGCGCTGGCATCCAGGCCCGGCTCAAAGCCCATGCCGCCAACTGGCCCCTCGGTCTGGTCGATCAACTGGCGGGCACCGGCCAGCTCCTGCAAGCCATGCTCGGCCCGGCGGCGGACGTGGAACTCACCGCTGATGTCAAACCCGAAGGCGCGGGCGTCGTCGGCCCCATCAAGCTCACCGCCAGTACGCAGCAACTGAACGTCAACCTGCCCGCGCGCCTGCAGGCCGGCGCTCTGGTGGGCGATCCTCAGATGAATGTGCAGTACGTCATGCTGCCCGGCGCGCTGAGCGAATTGCTGGCGTACCTCGGCCGGGACCGCAATGAATTCCGCCTGCCGGAGCCGGCGCGCCTCACGCTGAACGTGACCGACCTCGAAGCGCCGCTGTCGGGTGATCTGGCGCACACCACCGTGGGCGCGAAGCTCACCCTGCCCCGGCTGGCGCTGGCGGGTGCGAACCTGCCGACCAACCTCGCCCTGACGGACCTGACACTCGACCTGCCCCGCGCGGTGCTGGGCGAGAAGCTGGCGCTCAAGCTCACCAGCGATGTGAGCGTGCTGGCGCTGGCGAGCAAACTCAACGCGGAGGCAGCGGTCGATCAGCCGTTGTCCGCGCAGCGCACCGTCAAGCTCAACGCCCGCACTGCCGGTTTCCCGGTGGCGCTGCTGGACGTGCTCAGGGGTCAGGGGCAACTGCTCCAGACCGTGCTGGGCGCGTTGATCGAGGAACTGGATGTGAAAGCCGCGGTCGATGCCGCGCAGGCGGTGATGTTTGACGCCAAGCTCAAGTCGCCGCAGTTGCTCGCCGACCTGGGTGGCCAGTTCAAGCCCGGCGATTCGGTCACGCTCAAGCCCGGCGGCCAGGTGAAGCTCAACCTCCAACCCGCCGGCTATGCCGCGCTGATGGCGGGCCCCAAGGGTGAGAAACCGCCGGTGGAACTGGCAGCCCCGGTGGACATCGCGCTGACCGTCCAGCGTTTCGCGTTGCCCTTGCCCGCCGCGGAAAACGCCGGCGAAACCGCGCCCGCGCTGGACCTGCGGAAAGCCGGCGTCGATACGGCCGTGACCTTGAGCAGCGTGCAGGTCACCAACGCCCAGCTCAAGCAGCCGGCCCGGGTGGATGACCTGAAAATCACCTTGAACGCCCCCACCCTCGCCCAACCGCTGGCGTTTGCCGTCACCGGCAAGCTGGCGCATGAAGGCGGCGCTGGACTCATCGACATCCAGGGCCAGGCGTCGGAACTGTTCACACCCGCGGGGCAGTTCGACGCCCAGGGCGCTTCGGTGCGCATCGACAAGGGCCAGATCAAATCGCTGCCCACCGCGCTGCTGATCGCCCTTTCGCCACAGAACGCCGACCAGTTGCAGGCGCTGCTGGGTAAGCAGTCCGATCTGGATGTGGCAGCTCAGCTCAAGCACATGACCGGGCCGGTGACGGTCACGCTCAACGCGGAGAACACGCAAGCCAAAGCCCCGCTGCTGCTGGGTCAGGGCGTGATGACGCTGTCGGACAAAATCACCGCCAACATCAAGGTGACCGAACAACTGAGCAAAAGCCTGCTGCGCAACGTCAACCCGCTGCTGGTGCAGGCCGTCGGCGGCGAACAGCCGGTGACGCTGGTGGTTGAGCCGACGGACTTCTCCGTGCCGCTGACGGACTTCGCCATGGAGAAGGTGTCCGTGGGCAAAGCCACGCTGGACCTGGGCAAACTGACGCTCAACAACGGCGGCATCATGAAGCTGCTGCTGACGCTGATCAACAAGGCCGCCAACCTCGGCGTGGACCGCAAGCAACTGCAGGTGTGGTTCGCCCCCGTGGATGCTTCGGTGAAGAACGGCGTGGCGTCCTACAGCCGCATGGATTTCCTGATCGGCCGAAACCTGCACATGGCGAGCTGGGGCAAAGTCAATCTGACCAGCAGTGTCGCCGACATGCGCCTGGGCTTCGCGCAGCGGGCGCTGGCGAACATCTTCAAGCTCAAGGACCCGCCGGCGGATTATGTTGAGCATTTCCCGATGAAAGGCAACACGGCGGGCGAGAGCGTGCTGAACATCGGTGAGATCAGCCTCCAACTCACCACCTTGCTGTCCCAGCGCATCGTCGGCTCCGGCAACAGGGATGTCGGTGCGATCATCGGCGCGGTGCGCAGCGTGGCGGGCGGGGCGTTGTTCAAGTCTGAACCCGCTCCTGCACTGACCTACGCCCTGCCGTGGAATGACGCCAATCTCCAGCAACAGGAAGATATCTTCCAATCCACCCAGACCGAGCCGGCCGCGAACAACCAGGCAACGTCCACGCAACAACAACAACAACAACAACAACAACAACAACAACAACAACAACAACAACA
>CAZSBB010000021.1:0-109363 GCA_964605235.1 uncultured Phycisphaeraceae bacterium | reverse complement strand
AGAAAGCCCTTCGACGTTCTCGCCGAAGGGCCAATTCTCGATCAAAGTCGGGGCGGCGGGATTTGAACCCACGACCTCTTGACCCCCAGTCAAGCGCGCTACCAAGCTGCGCTACGCCCCGTGTTGCGTAGCGTGGCAGTGTACCGCCAAGCGCCGCCGCTGCCAAACACAGCCCACGACCACCGCAGACGCCGGGGTTAAAAAAGGGGATAAGTACATTATTTTTCTGGGAAATAATGTACTTATCCCCTTTTTTAGCCCCCTGGGTTACCGCCCTTCTCCCCCGGCCAACACCGCCAGTCCTGGCCCCCCGACCGTCCCGGCTTTTGCTATCATGCTGGGCTGTCCCGCTTACCCCCTGCTTGTGAGGTATGCACATGGCGCGTGTTCCCTACGTCGGCGGCAACTGGAAAATGAACCTCCATCGGCAGCCCGCCCATGCCCTGGCGCGGCAGCTCACCCAGTCTCTGCCCAAGACCGGCGTCGAAGTCGTCGTCTTCCCCGCTTTCCCCTACCTGCTGACCGTCGGCGAGGTCCTGCGCGGCAGCAGCATCAAGCTCGGCGCTCAGGACGGCTACTTCGAACCCGATGGCGCTTTCACCGGCGAAGTCAGCCTCGCCATGTTGCAGGATGTGGGCGTCAAAGTGCTGCTGGTGGGTCACAGCGAACGCCGGCATGTCATCGGCGAAGGCGACGAACTGATCAACCGCAAGGTCCGTGCCGCCCTGGCTGCCGGGATGGAAGTCATCCTCTGCGTGGGCGAAAAGCTCAACCAGCGCGAACTGGGCCAGACTGATGCCGTCAATGCCGCCCAGGTGTGCTACGGGCTGGCGGGCGTGTCGGTCAGCCAGTTGGAAAAAGTGACCATCGCGTATGAGCCGGTCTGGGCGATTGGCACCGGCAAGACGGCGTCGTCCGCCGACGCGCAGTCCGCCCATGCCGCTATCCGCAAAACCCTCGTCGGCCTCTACGGCAGCGCCGCCGCCAACGGCGTGCGCATCCAGTACGGCGGCTCGTGCAAGCCGTCGAACGCCAAAGAACTGTTTTCCCAGCCGGACATCGACGGCGGGCTGATCGGCGGGGCCGCGCTCAAGGCGGAAGATTTCACCGCCATCGTCAACGCCGCCCTGTGAGCATGACTGCAAACCCGCAGCGTTGCCGCGCTGGCATTGCGCCAAGCGTTGACGCTGCTTCGGAGATAGACGGATGATTCCTCTGCTTGGCGTCTGGTACGTCACCCTGATGTCGGTCCTGTTCGTGCTGGTGTGCCTGCTGCTCACCTTCGTCGTGCTGATCCAGAAGCCGCGCGGCGGCGGGCTGGCGGGCGCGTTCGGCGGCGGCGCCATGAGCGCGCAGGCGGCGTTCGGCGCCAAGACCGGCGACGTGCTCACCTGGTTCACCGTCAGCCTCTTCATCTGCTTCATCCTGCTGGCGATGGGCCTGACCTGGACCGTCAAGCCCGAGGTGGTGACCCCCGAAGGCATCTCCTCCACGCCGGTCGAAACCACTGCCGAAACGGCGACCTCGCCCGCTGCGCCGGCCGAGAATCCGGTGCTGGAAACCACCACCACCGTGGTCGAACCCGCAGCCCCCGCGACCGCAGCCCCGGCGCCGGCGGCTTCGTCAGACGCCCCGGCCCCGGCTGCTCCAGCCGCACCCGCCGCGCCGGCGACCGACGCCGCCACTGGCGCTGCCACTGGCGGGGAGAGTAATCCTTGATTCGCTCGATGACCGGCTTTGGCGAAGCCTCCGACCAGCGCGATGGCATCGCCTATGCCGTCGAGGTGCGCAGCCTCAACAACCGGTACTTCAAAGCCACCATCCGCCTGCCCGAGGAACTCGCCAGCCTCGAACCGGAACTGGAAACGCTCCTGCGCCGGCGGATTCAACGCGGCTCGATCACCCTCGTGGTCAAGTATCGGCTCGGTGAAGCCCAGGCCACCCAGCAGGTCAATGATGCCGCCCTGCTCAACTACCTCGACCATCTGGAAACCATCCACCAGAAGGTCAAGGAAGACCGGGCGGTCAACATCGATCTGACCGCCCTGCTGGCGCTGCCCGGCGTGCTCCAACCCTCGCTGGAAATGGAAGAGCTGACCCGTCGGGCGCGTCCCGCGTTGACGGCGCTGACGGAAACCGCCTGCGCCCGCATGGAAGCCATGCGTGAATCCGAAGGCCAACTGCTCGCCGCCGACCTCCGGCAGCATTGCGAGATCGTGCAGCAACGCACCGCCGAGATCGCTCAGCGCGCCCCGCTGGTGATCGAGGAATACCACACCCGCCTGCGCACCCGCGTCGAGGAACTGATGGCCCGCGCCCAGCTCACCGTTGGCCAGCAGGACCTGCTGCGCGAGGTGGCGGTCTTTGCCGAGCGCTCGGATATCAGCGAGGAAATCAATCGTCTGACCGGGCATCTGCAGCAGTTCTTCACCATTCTCGACGGCAAACCCCAGCGTGATCCGAACCAGCCGCTGGGCCGAACCATGGACTTCATCGCCCAGGAAATGCTGCGCGAAGCCAACACCATCGGCAGCAAGTGCAACGACCGCGCCATCAGCCTGGCGATTGTCGATGTCAAAAGCGCCATCGACCGCATCAAAGAACAAGTGCAGAACGCCGAGTAAATCCCCCCCGGAAATTCCCCCGGGTGTTCCCACGGAAGCTCCTCCGGAAGTTCCTCCGGAAGTTCCCCTGAATGTTGCAGCGCGCGCCTTGGAGCCAGACCCCGCCTGGCGCCACACGGGTTCATGTCGTCATGCCCGCCGGCCGGAATCATCGCATCACCTGCTGCAGCAATCGAACAGGTCACTGCTGCCGCAACCGAACGTGTCACCTCAGCAGCAACCGCTGCGGACCGCACCAGCGACAACTTGAAAATGTATTTTAATTGAAAATACATTTTTTACATCCGGGCGTCGCGTTGGCGGTTGGTGTGATGGCGAGTGGCGGTGGCGGGCAGGGCCAGCGCATATGGTGCTGCTGCAACGAGCCCCACGCGCGAGCCAGGGGTGGCGGCGCAGCCGCAGGGAAATGACGTCCGGAAAGCAACCCCTCCCTGACGGTCGGGGCTCGTTCAGAACCGCTCGATCATCCATATGCGTTTGCCCTGTATGGCGGAGTGTGGCTGAGTTGCCGGATGAGAAAGCGAATGGTGCTTGCGGGCGCCGCGGAGAGGATGAGTTTGCCGAACGCAGTGCGACATCATTCACACGGTGCTCGGCCGCGCCCCGGTAGCGATCGAACTATTGCGGATCACCGGGGCGCAGCTGCGATGCGGGTGAAAAGAGCTTCCAGCTGATCGACATGAGCGCGCATGGACAGCCGGTCACTGAGCCCCGCGCAGGCGGCGGTGCAGGCGGCGCGGAAGTGGTCATCGCTGAGCTGGCGCAGGGCGGCGGCAAGGCCGGCGACGTCGGCGGGGTCCTGCACCACCAGGCCGCGTGGCTGAGCGCCGGGTTCGGCGATGAAATCGCTGGCGCCGTTGCAGCCGGTGCTGATGGCGGGGATGCCCAGCATGAGCGATTCGATCACCACCTTGCTCGACGGGTCGTAGTGCGTGGGCAGCACGGTGACATCGCTGGCGCAATACAGCGGCGCCATGTGCCGGGTTGGGCCGATGAGGCGCACCTGCGGGCGAATGCCCAGCGTCAGGGCGCGCTGCTCCACTGCGCGATCGACTTTGCCCGCCAGCAGGACGATGCCGCGCCCCCCGGCCTTCATGTAGCGTTGCATGGCGAGCAGCAGCGTGGGCAGACCCTTGAGCTTGGGATTCAGGGCGGCAAACACGAAGCACAGCGCGTCGTCGGGAACGCCAAACGCCTGACGAATCTGCTGGCGCCAGGCGCTGCGCTGTTCAGGACTGACCTGCGGCATCACGGCGGCATTGGGTATGACGCTGATGCGCTGCGGGTCGAACTGGTAATGCTCGACCAGTTGCCGCTGCACGTAGCCGCTGACCGCCGCGACATGGCGCAGCAGCGGGTCGGCGAGCACCTGCCGTTCCAGCGCCAGCAGCATATTGAGCTTGGGGCTCAGCGCAGTGAGCAGACGTTTGCCCAACCGGGCGGGTGTGCTGGTGCGGATGGCGATGTTGCGCGCCAGCGTTTCGCGGACGGTGCCGCTGCGGGGCTGGAGGATGGTTGCCGGGGCGGCCGTGGTGACGGAGAGGCTCAGGTCGTAACCGCCGGTCTGGAGCTGCTGACGAACCCAATGATGGAAGCGCCACATGCGGTAGGCGGTGAGGCGACCGCCCTGCCGACGGGCTTTGACGCTCAGGGCGTCGTTGATTTGCAGGAAACGATCGGGCGACTTGGCGCAGAGGATGGTGACCTGATGGCCGCGTTGGACCAGTTCGTCGGCAATCTGCGCGGTGGAGCGTTCAGCGCCGCCGCCGTGGGGGTCGAACTTTTCAATCACCAGCGCCAGCTTCATGCCCGAGCCGTCTCCGCGGGTGGCTCGCTGGGGCCGACGGTCAGTTGCAACAGTTCCCCCGCCCGGCCGGCAACCATGTCGGGAGTCACCAACGTCATGCAGCGGTGATCGAGCGGGCAGCGTTTCTTCTGACAGGGGCCGCAGAAAACATCCACGCGCACCTGGCGTTCGAGTTCGAAATGGACTTCAGACCAGACCGGATCGGTCGGGCCGAACACGGTGACGACCGGCACGCCCAGCGCAGCAGCGATGTGACGGGGGCCGGTGTCGTTGGTGATCATCAGCCGGGTGTGCTTGACCACGCTCTTGAGCAGCGTCAGGTCCATGCCCAAACGCGGCAGGTCGATGATGGGCGCGCTGGCGGCACGGATGACTTCATCCAGAATCCGCCGCTCGCGCGGCGCGCCGGTGATGGCCACCACGGCATGATGCTGCTCCACGCAACGCTGGGCGACGGCGGCAAAGCGTTCGGCGGGCCACATCTTGGCGTCGCCATAGTTGGCGCCGGGGTTGAGCAGCACCAGCGGTCGGCCGGGGGTCAAAGCGCCGGCTTCGGTGAGCAGATGGGCAGCGCGCTGGTCGTCCTCGGGCCGGGTGAAGAGCTGCATTGCCGGGTCGGCATCAGTCGCGCCGAGATAGCGGGCGATGCCCAGGTAGTAGTCGAGCGTGGGCACGGGGATGAACCGTCCGGTTTCCCGGCGCGCCATGAGGCGATCGGTCAGCAGAAAGCCTCGGCCGTCGCGGTCGTAACCGACACGCCGGGGAATCCGCGCCATGCGGGCAAGCAACGCCCAGCGGAAGCTGTTGGGCAGCAGCACCGCGGTATCGAAATTGGCGCGACCCAGACGGGCGGCCAGACGAAACGGGCCATCCTGGCGCTTGCTGCCGCTGGGGCGCGAACCACGTCGGAAGCTGAGCACGCGGTCCACCCAGGGACAGGCTTCGAGCAGCGGACGCAACTCGCGCCGGATCAGGGCGGCAATGTGGGCCTGGGGGTACAGCTTGCGCAAGGCGCGGAGCGTGGGGGTCGCCATGACGGTGTCCCCCACCCAGGAGGGCATGACCACCAGCAGGCGGCGCGCCGGTTGATGTTGCGGCATGTCGGCCATGGTGAAAGTATACGAAGGATCAAGAGGTAAATGCGGCAGGTGCGGTGAGTTTGCGCGGCAAGACGCGCGGAGCGGGTGGGGTTCGGAGGTATGCGGTCAACACCCGTGGAATGCATACCGGTCTGCAACCCCCGGACAACCCCCGGATTCGGCTGCGCCTCATCCGCGGCTTGGGTGGATTGGAATAACGGCTGGTATTCCCCTGGGAAACTTCCGGGGGGGTTAGTGGCGACGGTCGAAGTGGAAGAGCGCCAAGGTGAGCAATTGCAGGGAAATGGCCAGGGCGAACCAACGGAAGTTCGCCAGGGGGTCGCTGCCGCCGAGCCAGAACATGCCGACCATGCAGACGAAGGCGACCATCTGCAACACGACGGCAAACATGCGCAGGTAGGAGAAGTCGTGGTGGGCGCTGCGCTGCAGCCGCATTTCCTGGAGGATTTGCCGAAGCAGGGATTCGGCGGCGTTGTATTCCACATCCTGCTCCGCGCCGGGGCGCGTAGCGGATTGCTGGGTGGCGTCGTCCGGGGTCGGCGTGCGCGTCGGCATCACTTCCACCGGCACCGGCTTGGGCGCGGGAACGGGTGCAGGTGCAGTCGCAGGCGCAGGTGCTGATGTGGGAGCAGACGCAGGGAGCGGCGCGGGCGTGGGTGCGACTTCCGGCGGCGCGGGCACCGGCTGAGGCACAGGCGCAGGCGTGGGCGCAGGAGCAGCCGGGGCGGAGGCAGGCGCGGCAATGGCGGCGGTGGGTGTCGTCACCGGCGCGGCTTCGGCGGGGCCCTGACGCGGCGGAAGCGTCGTCGGCTTCTCATCCGAAGCACCCCACGGACGGAACGGCCGATGCGGACGACGCTCCGGCGGGAGCACGTTGCGCTCTTCCTTCTCCTGGCGCGAAGGCGGCGTCATCGGGGCGCGGCGGGGTTCGTCCTCGCGTTCCCACGTTTCGTCATGCACCTCCGGGCGGCGCTGCTGAGCAATGATGCGGGCGGCTTCAATCAGATTCCGCGCGGTGTAGTCGGGCACCACTTCCCCGTCGCGCGGCGCGCCGGCTTCGGTCATCAGCGGCGGCTTGATGCGGGCGTCAGGCGTCAGCAGGATCGTACGCACGCCCGCAGCCCGGCCGGCGGCGATGTCGCGCTCCATGTCGCCGATCATCCAGCTCTGGCTCAGGTCCAGGTCCAGGTCCTTCGCCGCCGCCAGCAGCATGCCCGCCTGCGGCTTGCGCCAGGGATGTTCCCGGCGGTACTTCTCCACGGTGCCCTGCGGGTGATAGGGACAGTAGTAAAAGCGATCGATCCGCGCCCCGCTGTTCTGCTCGACCAGTTCATTGACCCGGCGATGGGTGGCTTCGACATCGGCTTCGGCGTACTTGCCCCGCGCCACGCCGCCCTGATTGGTGGCGACGATGATGCGATAGCCCAGCCCGCGCAGCGACGCGATGGCGGACGCAGCGCCCTGCAGCAGGACCACCTGGTTGGGATCGCCCAGGTCGCCGTCGTTCTGGATGATGGTGTTGTCCCGGTCGAGAAACACCGCGGCATTGATCGGCATCGGCTGCTGACTCCCGAAGGCGGCTGGGGCGTATCAGTCGCGGGCGGCAGAACACTGGCGCGTGCGCCGGGCGAGTTCATCCTTGACCAGTTGCACCGCCTGGTGGATGGCTTCATCAAGACTGTCGTTGGTCAAAAACACGTCATACACGCCACATTCCCGGGCCTGGGCGATTTCCTGTTTGGCTTTGGCAAAGCGGCGTTGGATGATGGTTTCATCCTCGCGCTGCCGGCGACGGAGGCGACCGAGCAGTTCTTCCTCGCTGGGGGGCAGCACAAAAATGGCGAAGGCTTCGGGCAGATTGCGTTTGACGTCGATCGCGCCCTGCACGTCGATTTCCAGGATGACCACCCGGCCGTCGCGCATGGCGTCGACCACCGGCGTCCGGGGCGTGCCGTAGTAGTTGCCGAACACTTCCGCCCACTCGAGCAGTTCGCCGCGGTCGCGCGCCTGCTGGAAGGTGGGGATGTCGACGAAGCGGTAGTCGACGCCATCGGTGTCTTTGTCGGTTTTGGCGCGGGTGGTCAGGGAAACGCTGAAGACCGCGTGGAGTTCCTTCTCGACGTGATGGGTGATGGTGGTCTTCCCCACGCCCGATGGGCCGGAGATGATCAATAGCAGGCCGGGCTCAGACATGACAACTCCAACCGGGCGGGGTGAGGGTAATCAGAAAAATCAGGTGGTCGGCCGGGCCCCGACGACGAGGAACAAGCTCGCCATGCGGACCGCCAGGCCGTGGGTCACCTGGTCGAGAATCGCGCTGTTGGGGCCATCGGCGACGGCGGCGTCGAGTTCCACCCCACGATTGATCGGCCCAGGATGCATGACCAGTATATCGGGCCGGGCGCGACGCATCCGCTGGGCGGTCAGGCCGAAGAAATGCGTGTATTCCTGCAGGCTCGGGAACAGCGGGCTGGTGATCCGCTCGAACTGAATCCGCAGCATGTTGATCACATCCACGCGCGGCAGCACCTCATCGAGACTGTTGCTGATCTCACATCCTAGATCCGCAAACGTACGCGGCAGCAACGTGGGCGGCCCGACCAGAATCACATGCGCCCCCAGCTTGAGTAGGCCATGCACGTTGGACCGCGCGACCCGGCTGTGGGCGATGTCGCCGACGATCGCCACCGTCAGCCCGGTGAGATCGAAGGTGTCAAGCAACCCGCGCCGGCTGGCGATGGTGTAGATGTCGAGGAGGCCCTGCGTGGGATGTTCGTGCTGCCCGTCGCCGGCATTGACCACGCAGCAATCGACCGCCCGCGCCAGGTGGTGGGCGGCCCCGCTGCGGTTATGCCGCATGACCATCACATCCACGCCCATGGCTTCGATGTTGCGGGCGGTGTCCACCAGCGTTTCACCCTTGGACACGCTCGAACCCTTGCTCGACAAGTCCAGCACATCCGCGCTGAGCCGACTGGCGGCGAGGCTGAAGCTGCTGCGCGTGCGGGTGGAATCTTCAAAGAACAGGTTGGCGACCACGCGCCCACGCAAGGCGGGGACTTTCTTCACGCTGCGGGTGCTGACTTCGGAAAAGCTCTGGGCGGTGCGAAGCAGAAAACGCAGGTCCTCGGCTGACAGCTCTTCCAGCGCCAGCAGATGGCGATGCGGCCAGCGATAACCCACCTGCTCACTGCTCACGCGCCGGCTCCTTTCGCTGCAAGGCAATGGCTTCCTGCTGATCCAGCGGCGTCAACTGCACGCGCACCTGCTCGGCGGCGTCCAGCCCCTGCTGCGACAAGTCCAGCGCCACGAAATCCGCGGCAATCGGCAGCTCCCGCCCGCCGCGATCCACCAGCACCGCCAGCCACACCCGGCGAGGACGACCGAAATCCATCAGCACCTGCAGCGCAGCGCGAATGGAACGCCCGGTCATCAGCACATCATCCACCAGCACCACGTCCAGCCCGTCGATCGGAAAATCAATCTCCGTCGTGCGGACCTCCGGCTGGTTGGCGATCTCCGACAAGTCATCCCGGTACAACGTGATGTCCAGCACCCCCACGCGCCCCGCGAAATGCTGTGGGCCGATGTGGTGCGCCAAACGCTCCGCCAGCAGATCGCCCCGGCTGCGGATGCCCACCAGCGCCCAGTCGCCGCGCGCTTCCTGCTGCAGGCGCGCTTCGATCGCCTCGGCCCATTGCTGGACCAGCGTCGCCAGGCGTTTGCGATCGGCAAGCGTTTTCATGACGCAAAGAGTGTAGCGATTTCACGCGGGCGCGGGGTGTATCACGCTTCGCGGCGCACGCGCTCGATCAAGCTGGGCGGGACGCCGATGCCGACGACTTCCACCGTCCCCAGGCAGGACGCTGCCGAGTGTTGGGTGAAGCCACGCTTGGGCGCCACGAACGTCACCGTGCAGTCGGCTTCCACGGCAGCGTTGCTGGGCACGCCGGCGTCACAGTCCAATCCCGAAGGCACGTCCAGCGCCAGCACAAAGGCGCCGGCGGCGCGAGCGCGATTGACCTGGGCGATGACCGCCGCCAGTTGCGGGCGCACCTGCCCTTGAAAACCAGTGCCCAGCAGCGCGTCGATGAGGACCGGACAGTTCCCCCACCGCTGCGCCGCGGCAGCAAGCTGGGCTTCATCGAGCATGAGCGTGATCGGCAAACCCATCCGCTGGCAGATGTCGGCATTGATCCGGGCATCACCCTGCAGGCGCGCCGGGTCAGCGGCGGCAAACAGTTCCACGCGCCAGCCGGCGTTGTGCAGCAGGCGGGCAACCGCATAAGCGTCACCGCCGTTGTTGCCCGAGCCACAGAGGATCGCCGCCGCGTTCCAGCCCCGCTGCGCGGCAAAGCGCAACAGCACCTCCGTCGCCCCCCGCGCGGCATTCTCCATCAGCACGATGCCGGGGATGCCCAGCTCCGCGAGCGCCAGTTGGTCCACAAGGCGCACCTGGGCGCGGGTCAGGGGTTGCATGATCGATGCTCCATTCGGCCGTGAGGACTACCTGAGCGGGGGAGCATACTGCAAGGCGTGCAGCAAGCAGGCGGGTTGGCGATGCTGCACCAGCAAATAACCGGGGTTTGTCAAGCCCGCAGATGCAATGTTTGCATCTAACGCGCGTTTGCGCCGATGGATGGGATATAAATCATTCGCACCCGGGAAATCACTGGTCGGCCGCATGATGGCGACATCGTGAACGAGTGAAACACGCACCCTCGTTCAAGCGGCAACCAGCTTTTCGGACTCTCTCCTGCTGCTCGTCTCGGCGGCCGGAGTCGCCAGGATGGGCTGCGGCTGTCGTGGACCCCAGCCGCTGACCATCGCGACCCGGCCTGCCGACGAGCAATCCCGACACTTCTTGAATGGTGGTTGAACGCTCACGGCACTGGCGTGATGTGTGGTCGTTGTGGCTTGGTTGGCCACGCTGACGCGCAAAAACACTTAGCCCCGGGTCAGTGACCCGGGGCTAAATACCATGTGTGCCGTCGGGGGCGGGATCAGTTCAATTCGGTGCTGTACCAGGTGCTTTCGCTGCCCAGACGCACTTCGTCGAGCAGGTGCAGGCGCACGGCATCACCCAGTTGACGCAGCAACTGCACCGCCGGCCGCGCCTGACGGGTGAACAGATGCAACATCGGCTCGGCGGCGGGGTCGAAGCGCAACTGCCGCTGGGTCATCTGCAGCAGTTCCAGGTGCTGTTTGACCCATTGCTGCGCTTCGAGCAGCCGCAGGTATGCCGCCTGGGGTTCCGCTTCGCGTTGCTGGCGCAGCAGGTGCAGGCGGCCGGCTTCGTCGAGCACCAGTTGCGTCTCCGGCTGGGCGGGGCAACGGGCGGCGAGCTTGATCGTGCCCAGGAGGAATACCGACAAATCCAGCGACTCACCCACGCCGGCGGCGGCCGGAGCCGAGGGCGTCGGCTTCGCCGCACTGGCGGCAGCGGTTGACGGCGCGGGAGCCACCGCCACCGCTGGGGCAGCCATCGGAGCAGCAGGCGCGGCGCTGGCCGGGGCCGGCGCTTCAACCTTCGTCGTCATCTCGGACGCAACGGGCGCCGCCGGCGCGATGGAAGCTGCCGGAGCCGGGGTCGCCGCCTTGCGGGTGATCAGGTGGGCGGGAATGCGAATCGTCGGCTCAAGCTTGCCCGTGGCTCCCGCGCCCAACGGCTTACGCGCCTCGGCGGCAGGCGCGGACGGCGTCGGTCCCGGTTGCTGCTTCTGCAAACGAGCAACGAACGCTCGGATGGAATCGGACTGCGTCTGTTCGGGCTCCTCCGGCCGGGGATTCCGGGGGTCGGCGGCATCCTCGTCCCCCGATGGATCATCCTGAGCCTGTTCCTCGTCAGTCTGGTCGTCGTAGCCGGCTCCGATGAGAATCTCGGCTTCCTCGGGCGACAGCGGCTCGGCGGCGGCGATGTCACGCGACAGCCGGGTGTCCGCCAGCAAGGCCTCCAGCGGCAGGTCATCTTCCAACGGCCAGGGACGCGGCCGGGGCTTGGCGTCGTTGCTGGTCGGCTTCACCGGCGGCGGAGGGGCCATCGCTTGTGCGTAGGCATCCGGGCTGGTCGAATCCTGCTGTTCATCCTCCCCGGCCGACTCGGCGGCGGCATCCGCGGTCGTGCTGTCCATGGACGGGAGCAATTCGGGCATCGGTGTGGCGACGGCGGCGACTTCCTGCAGCGCCCGCCCGGCTTCGTCCTGACGCAACTGCTCGGCAAGCTCCTGGTCCAACCCGGTCAGCATGGCGACCAGATCAGGCCAAAGCTCTTCGTCATTGCCGTAGCTGCCCAGCGGTTCAAGCTGCACCGGCGTCATCTGCCGCCGCTGCCCGATCATCTGCAGCGTCACACCTGGAAGCTGACAGGTCTGCCGCAGCCGGGCTGTCGCCTCCCGCGCGGGCTGTTCATCGCAGCCCATGAACATGAGCTGAACCAGCCGGGGCACGTCGGCGGCATCACTAAGCAGATCCTTGAGCCATTGGTAGGCCCCCAGCACCGCCACGTTGTCCGCGCCCAGCAGCATCGTCCACCGCCGCAGGTCGTGGGCGGCTTCCAACGCTTCACCCGCCAGCGGCGTGGGCAGATGCACGATGTACGCACCAACCAAGGAACCGCCCTCGGCGAGCAGGCGGCGCAGCGGCGTCAGCAGGCCATCTTTCACCGGACCCGCCATGAGCTGCTGCACCTGACGCATCTGCTGCCGCTGCTGATTGGAGCCGATCAGATCGCAATCGACCTGCTCGGCATCGACATGCAGCACCAGCGCGGGTTTGCCCAGTTCTTCCGCCAGGTAGTGGGCGTATTGCGTGAGCCACGGGCCGCCAAAGCCGGGCAGGTTGCCCAGCAGGACCAGTTCGAACCGCGCGGGCGTGCGGGCGCCGGGCGCGGGTGAAATGGTCTGGTCCCCCGCTGCTTCCACGGCTTGGTCCTCGGGCTCGGCATCGGGCGGCCCGACCAGGCGCAGCGTGGGGATGCCGGCGGCAGCTTCGTTGGGAGCATCGGTTTCCGCGGCACGACGGGGCGCGGGGCGCGGCGGTTGACGTTGGGCGTGCACCACTACCGGACGCAGGGGCTTGGGGGGCAACCGCAAAGGACGCGGCCCCGCCAGCGGGTCCGGCGGGAGCGGCGCTGCCGTGTCGGTGGTGGTCGAAGCAGGATCAGACGGTGACTGCACGTGGGCCTCCATGCCCTTTGCTGGCGGATTAACTGGGCGGGGACCGGTCAGGAAGAGATCGCCCAGCGCTTCAAGCGTGCGTTGGTCGTCCTGACGATCCATGGCGTCCCTCAGCCCGACCCCCAATCGCCCAGTGCTGGACACTCCGTTAGGTCCAGCCTTTGAAACGTCCGATAGTAAACCACATTTGGACGCTTCATCCAAGCCGGGTTTAACAAAAACTCACCCGGCGCCAAGCCTGCGACTTTCACCTGAACACAAAAACCGCTCCCTTGCCGGCAGCGGTCAGGCGGGTTGGTTCCTCCGCCGCTCAAGCTGCTCAGTTGGTTATTCCGCGACTTCCAGGACGTTGTTGACTTCGCCAAACGCGTTGGCTTCGACCTTGGCGTTGTACTTGTCCTGTTCCCACTGGCCATCGATCACCAGTCGATAGCGATAGCGGCCCGGCGGCACGGGGATGCACGCCTGCCACAAACCCAGCCGTTCATCCTTCTGCAGCGGCGTGGCGGTTGTGGACCAGTTGTTGAAGTCGCCCGCCACGCTCACACAGGACGCATGCGGCGCCGGCTGGACGAACAGCATGCCCTGGGTGGTCTGCCGCACGCCGAACACCCGGCTCGCCGAGCCGTTGGTCCGTGGCGACGCCGGCCGGGTGGGTCCGGGCGACACCAGCGTCAGCGTCGCGCCGCCCGGATGAGCGTGCGTCTGCGGTTGACTGCTGCTGTGGCTGTGGCCGTGGCTGTGGTTTTGGCCGTGGTTCATCTGTTCCCGTCGCGCCGCCAGAGCCGCCAGAGGCAAGCGTTGGGGCATCGCCGCCGGGGCCGGGGTGCCGCCGGTAGGGGCAGGGCTTGACTGCCGCAGGGGCGCGGGAATGACCGGACGGGGCGGATGGGACCCGGCGGGAGTGTGGACCGACTCTCCGCCGGGCTTGTGCGGGGGAAGGACCGGGGCGGGCGCCGCCTCGTGCATGGCGCCGGTGCGCTGCACATGCGGATCGCTGGCGATGCGCGACGCCATGGCGTTGGTGCGCGCCGCCAGCGCCCGGGCGCGTTCGACCAGCTCGGCAGCGCGGCTGAGCGCGGGGTTGGCGGCGGCGGCGGTCTGCTCCGCCATCGCGGCGGGCTTGAGCGGCGGATTCTGAATCAGCCACTGCGCCAGCCGTTCGAAATCCTGCATGCCGCGCGAGCCGGGGTCGTATTCCGTGATCGGCTGCCCGAAGCTGGCGGCTTCCTTGAGTTTGCTGTTGAAGTTGATGACGATCGGCAGCAGCCGGTCGCCAAACGCCTGCCGGAGATGACTGAGAATCTCGCGCGCCAGCCGGGTGCGCACGTCGTACATGGTCGGCAGCACGCGATGGCGCACCTGATGACCCGTGCGGCGCACCAGCATTTGAATCGTGGCTTCCTGCTTGATCGCCCCCTGCATGGAGAAGAACCCGGTCTCCACGGGGACGAGCACTTCATCGGCAGCGCGCAGGGCGTTGAACGTCAGCAGGCCGATGGACGGCGGGCAGTCGACGATGCAGAAGTCGTACTCATCGACCACGGTGCTGAGCACCTGCGCCAGCCGGCGGTCTTTGTCGGGCGCGGAAGCGAGTTCCTGTTCGATGGCCGCCAGCGCCATGGCGCTGGGCGCCAGGTCCAGATGCCGGGAGACTTGCCAGGTCAGGTCGCTCAGCGCCAGCGAGCCATCGAGCCCGCGACGGAGCAGATCGGCGATGGTGTATTGCACCTGGGCTTCGGGAACCGCCAAGCCCAACGCGCAGTGGGACTGGGGGTCCATGTCCACCAGCAGCGTGCGGCGGCCCATCGCGGCGAGGATCGCCGCCAGATTGATGGAGACGGTCGTTTTGCCGCAACCGCCCTTCTGGTTGATGATGGCGATGGTCCGCAAGCGACAATCCCTTATCCCTGCAACCAGCGTGTCCGAAGGTGGCAGTCGGGGTGAGGCATCCGTGCCCTGCGCCGACAGCCGCGCTGGTCGCCGTTCACATTATCGGGGCAGCTTTCATCGAAACTTGAATATCAGTCTGGCGGGGCTGTTTTTACCGGTTCTGACCGGGGCGCGGGCCAGCTGACCATTCCCCGTACAATGGGACCATGCCTCAGCCGCAACTGGTCCTGGCGAGCCGGTCGCCGCGTCGCGCAATGCTTTTGCGGGAAGCAGGTTACGACTTCATCCAGGCCGACCCGCCCTTCGCCGACAGCCCCACGCCCCTGCCCCATGAGCAAGGCCAGCAACCTGCTGATCTGGCGTTGGCGATCGCCCGGAAAAAAGCGGAAAGTTTTCCGGCAGATTTATGGAAAAATTGCCTCCTGCTGGCGGCCGACACGCTGATCGTCCACGCCGACGGGCAGGTGGCGGGCACGCCGGTTTCCGCTGCTGAGGCGCGGGTGATGTTGCAGCGCTTTGTGCGCGGCTCGCACACGGTCATCAGTGCGGTGGCGCTGCGGCTGATCGAAGCCGACGGCCGGGAGTTGGAACTCCTCACTTTCGCCGACTGCGCCCAGGTGCACTGGGGCGAAGTCAGTGAGCAGCAGATCGAACAGTACCTGACGACCAACCACTGGCAAGGCAAAGCCGGCGGCTACAACCTGTTCGAACGTCAGGACGACCACTGGCCCATCACCGTCACCGGCGATGAGACGACCGTGGTGGGGTTGCCGATGAAGCTGGTCATATCGCGGCTGAGCAATACCCGCCCCATCATCTGAGCGTCATATTCGAAGCTGAGCAGCGCAATCACACGGCCGATCTCCGCACCCTCCCAACCTTGCCAAATTGGCAGGTTTCCTACTCCAAAGGATGGCCTTGGCAGGATCGGCGGCGATTCTGCCGGCTTTTGCCCGATCCCGGCTGGCATCGGCTTTGCAAACCCTCACATGGGCGGCTCCGTTCCCGTCGAGCCCCCCCCGGCCCCCGGAACCCGGAACCCGCACCCCGGACCCCCGGTCCCGGAAACTTGTAGCCTCGGATCAGATTCCAGTCTCCAGACAGAGAGGTCAAGCACATGTCCAGCAGCAAAATCATCGGCATCGACCTGGGGACGACCAACTCCGTCGTCGCCATCATGGAAGCGGGTGAGCCCAAGGTGCTCATCAACAGCCAGGGCTCGCGCACCACGCCCTCCATCGTCGCCTTCACCGACAAGGGCGAACGCCTCGTCGGCCAACCCGCCAAGCACCAGCAGGTCACCAATCCCAAGAACACCGTCTTCTCCATCAAACGCTTCATGGGTCGTCGGCATGCCGAGGTCGAAGCCGAGCAGAAGATCGTCGCTTACGAAGTCACCGGCGGCGCCCAGGAAATGGTGAAGGTCAAAGTCCGCGACAAGGAGTACACCCCGCAGGAAATCTCCGCGATGGTGCTCCAGAACCTCAAGAAAACCGCTGAGGATTATCTGGGCGAAAAGGTGGAGCGCGCGGTCATCACCGTGCCTGCTTACTTCAATGACTCCCAGCGGCAGGCGACCAAGGAGGCCGGCGAAATCGCAGGGCTCAAGGTCGAACGCATCATCAACGAACCCACTGCCGCGGCGCTGGCGTACGGGCTGGACAAGAAGAAGAACGAAAAGATCGCGGTGTTCGACCTGGGCGGCGGCACCTTCGACATCTCCATCCTCGACATCGGCGACGGCGTCTTCGAAGTGCTCTCCACCAACGGCGACGGCCACCTCGGCGGCGACGACTGGGACCAGCGCCTCCTCGACTACCTCGCCGACGAGTTCAAGAAGCAGGAAGGCATCGACCTCCGCAAGGACGCCATGGCGCTCCAGCGCCTCAAGGAAGCCGCGGAAAAAGCCAAGTGCGAGCTGAGCACCACCCAGGAAACCACCGTCAACCTGCCCTTCATCACCGCCACGCAGGACGGCCCCAAGCACCTGCAGGTCTCGCTGACCCGCGCCAAGTTCGAGCAGGTCTGCGCTGACCTCTTCAACCGCCTGCGCCCGCCGGTCGAAAAAGCCCTCGCCGACGCCAACCTCAAACCCGGCGATGTCGATGAAGTCGTCCTCGTCGGCGGCTCCACCCGCATCCCGCGCGTGCAGCAGATCTGCAAGGAAATCTTCAGCAAAGAACCCAACAAGAGCCTCAACCCCGACGAAGTCGTCGCCATCGGCGCCGCCATCCAGGGCGGCGTGCTCAAGGGCGATGTCAAAGATGTCCTCCTGCTCGACGTCACCCCCCTCTCCCTGGGCATCGAAACCCTCGGCGGCGTGATGACCAAACTCATCGAGAAGAACACCACCATCCCCACCAGCAAGAAGGAAGTCTTCTCCACCGCCAGCGACAACCAGACTTCCGTCACCATCCACGTCCTCCAGGGCGAACGCCCCATGGCCAAGGACAACCGCACCCTCGGCCGGTTCGACCTGAGCGACATCCCCCCCGCGCCGCGCGGCCTGCCCCAGATCGAAGTCGAGTTCGCCATCGACGCCAACGGCATCCTCAACGTCACCGCCACCGACAAGGCCACCAGCAAAACCCAGAAGATCGAAATCAAGGGTTCCTCCGGCCTGTCCAAGGAGGAAGTTGAGCAGATGAAGACCGAAGCCGAAGCCCACGCCGACGAAGACCGCAAGACCCGCGAAAAGGTCGACACCCGCAACCAGGCGGATCACATGGTCTTCCAGGTCCGCAAACAGCTCGAAGAATACGGCTCCAAGGTCACCCCCGAAGTGCGCGGCAAAATCGAATCCGCCCTGAGCAACCTCGAAGCCCGCATCAAGGAAGACGACGTCGACGCCATCCGCAAAGCGATGGAAGAACTCAACCACGTCACCCAGGAACTGGGCAAAGCCATGTACGAAGCCGTCAAGGACGAACAACCCGCCGGCGCAGCCGCGGGCGGTGAAGCCAAACCCGGCGGCAAAGGCGGCAAGGACGATGTGATCGACGCCGAGTACGAAGTGAAGGAGTAAGCCACTCCCCCTCTGCATCCCCCCTCACCCAACCCGCCCGCAGATTTGCTGCCTGCAAATCTGCGGGCTTTTTTTGCGCGCGGCGGGGATATAATTCCAGTTCTGCGTCGCCCTCCACGGAGAACCGGCAACTGAGTCTTTGTCTGTAGGTCATCTACCAGCTAGGGGGATATCTGATGTTCGTACCGGGCTCATTTAACGCAGAAGACGGCCGATTAGGAATCGCGGAACTGCGTGCGCGGCTTAGCGTATTGGAGAAAGCCTTGGTGGTTGCCCTGAGCCAACTGGCATCCACCGATGCCGGTGCGGCGGACCAGGTCGCGGCGCGGGAGGGCGTGTCGGAGGTCGGCCAACTCATCGATAGCGGCCATGCACCCACAGCGGCGCGACGCTACCGCGAACTCTTCGGCGTGACATGGGACGAAGCGCACGCCGCGGTGAGGCGGTGGCAACCCGCCCGACGCGAGGAGTTGGTGCAGCGGTTATGGCTGAAACGCTGGGTTGACGCACAGGGCGAGCAATAAAGCCGCACGAAAACGATGACGCAGTATGAGCGTATGCGCGGGATATCCGAGCCGCCCACGCCAGTGGGCGGGTGCGACGACGCATGGCGGTCAATGATGACCCGCCGACTGGCGTCAGCGGCTCGGAGGGGAGGAGATGCTCTGTCGTTCGTGCGCGGCCCCAAAAAATACGGGATAAACCCGTATCCCATTCACTTCAGACATCGCCGCGTGCGTTTGATCCGTCAGCGATGTAATCTGGCTGAATTACACAACAAGATTAATCATCCCGACAACTTTTCTTCGTCGAACCGGACCCCTATTCTCCTTCCTTTTTATCTTTCGCGTCATCTCCCTTGGGATTCTTGGTGTTGTCCTTATTGGGATTATTGGGAGACGTAACTTTGCTATCTTCCTTGCTATCTTCCTTGCTATCTTCCTTGCTGACGCCCGAAAGAAGGTAGCCACACAGACCACCAATGACAGTAGCGATCGTTTCGCCTTTCAGAACCTGCTTTAACCCGAGGATAGCGAGAATGGGAACAATCAAACCTACGGCGATGAACTGGATTGCTCGGATGCCCAGAACTTTTTTGTGAAATATGTGGTGAAATAAGATGCCCAGAACGCACGAGAACATGATTAACAGCAAGCATATGCAGAGCCAAAAGTCGATGCACGATGTGACGACCTGCGAAGTATCTTTTGGGGTAACGACGATCTCAAACACCTGACTTGTCATGTATTATACTCCTTTTATATTCTTATTTATACTACGGAAATCACCTATTCCTTGTATTGCGATTGAGGATACCATTATTCACAAGCAATGAAAACCGCCCCTTTCTTCGCTCATGGTTTATCCACCGCCTGCCCCGGCATCGGTTCCGGTTCGCCGCCGCATTCGGGGCAGCGGCCGATCGTGTGCTGCAGGTCGTAGCCGCACTGGCTGCAGCGGGGGTGCCATCGTTCATACCGGTTGGTATAGGAGCTTTGCCACAGGTCCAGGGCATAGCGGAGCGGAATGGTCGAGCAAATGACCGCAAAGCAAATCATCAAGTCATGGCAGTACACCAGCAGCAGCATGACGGATAGTTCCAAGATAAAGCAGAAAACATAGATGATTGAAACCAGTGGCGGTCGGTTCGTGCTGTGGCGGCGCAGCCAAGTGTGGCAGGCTGGACAACTTCGCACATCATGCGGACGCCCGTTCCGGGTGATCTGACGGGGCAGGCGTATTTGGCACGCTGGACAAATTGCGGTCACCTGCATGACTGCCCCCATGATGCGAAAGCCCGGTGGAATGCCGCCAGCGCGGGGCGGGTGTTTCATCGGCTGGCGTATTATCCGGCGCCGGCGGCACAGGTCAATGATTCCCCGGCAGATGCCCCCCCAAAGAAATGAATCACCACTGCCCCGACGGGGACAGCAGCAAGGCCACTTCGCCGGGAGCGGTCGCCAGCCACTGGTAGCCGTGGCTCGAATGGCGTGCGGTGAAAGGAGCGATCAAGCCTGCGATGTTGTCCCACGTGTCCGCAGTAAAGCCGCATTCAAACACCAAAGCGCCACGGCGCTGCACCGCTTGATCCAGCTTCATCCGCACCAACGTGAGTTGGCAACTCCCGATTGGTTGTACGAAGGGCAATTGATGAACCTCGACGGCGCAGCTTGCGCCGGTCGCCAGGTCCGTCATGACAGTGAGAAGAAGAGCTGCTTCAGAGGGCGTGAAATCGTGCAGCCGCAGCAGTGGGCACGCGCTTGACCCATCAGCGATGTAATCCAGCTTCATAACACATCAACAAATCAAACATCACCAGATCACCAAATCACCCGACGCTTCACGCTTCGCTGCTGGTGCTGCTCAGTTCGGTGTCACGGTGCTGGAGCTGCGCCTTGAGCCGGGCGAGGATGGAGCTGTGCATCTGGCTGACGCGCGATTCGGAGAGGTCCAGGGTGACGCCGATTTCCTTCATCGTCATTTCCTCGTAGTAGTAGAGGATGAGGATGAGGCGTTCAGCGCGGGAGAGCCCGGAGGTGATCAGGTCTTTCAGGTCGCGGCGTTGCACCGCATGGAAGGGATTGACCTGGCGGGTGTCTTCGATGACGTCGATCTCGCGGACGTCCTTGCTCGAGTCGGTTTCAAACCATTTGCGGTTGAGGCTGACCACGCCCACGGCCCCGGCGTCCTTGCGGATCTTGGCGTATTCGTCATCGGACAGCTTGAGTTTGTCGGCGATTTCCTGCTCGGTGGGCTTGCGGCCACGCTCTTTTTCCAGCGACTTGCGGGCGGATTCCACCTGGCTGGTGCGCGAACGAACCAGGCGCGGCACCCAGTCCATCGAACGCAGCTCGTCGAGGATGGCGCCGCGGATGCGCGGAGCGCAGTAGGTTTCAAACTTGACGCCGCGCTCCAGGTCGAACGCGTCGATGGCGTCCATCAGGCCGAAGATGCCCGCGCTCATGAGGTCTTCGACATCGACCTCATTGGGCAGCTTGGAATGGATGCGCTCGGCGTTGTACTTGACCAAGGGCAGGTAGCGTTCGACGAGAAAGTTGCGCACTTCCTCCGTCGGCTCCTTGCGGTACGCCTCCCACCACGTGCGGGTGGGCGTGCCGTTGATCAGATCGTTTTCCGTATCGATGGTGATGCCACTACTGACGCCACTGGACTTCAACTTCGCCATTGGTCCACTCCTTGACCGCCAACCAGTCATCCATGACCGGCTATGTGGCGTTGCCCCCCGTTCACGTCAGGGCCTGAAGAACTTCAGGCTGCCAACGCTGAGGGTTGCTGCGGCTCGGCCTCCGCCTCGCCATCCCTGGGTTCCATCTCCACGCTCTCCTCCGCACCATCGGCCTCAACGGCGAACATCTCCTCCGTCGCATCCGGCGGAATCGGATGAGTCAACTTGTACTGTTCGATCTGTCCGTCCACGATCCGCTGCACCAGCGCGCCCAGCACCAACCCCGCCACGTAGCACACCCCCATCACCACCAGTGAACGCCAGATCACCGTCGAGGTCGGCGTCTGCGAAACCGCGCCAACCACTGCCGCCGCAGCGAAGCTCACCAGTGCAAAACAAGCTGCCACTACTTTTGCAGGAATTGCCGAGCACTCCATTGCCCAGATTGGTAGAGGTTCAGTCCGTTACCGGAATCATAATGAAATCCCCGGCCAGGGGAAGCCCCTTCCGTTAAAAAAAATTACATAAATCAAGTCCGGATAATGAATTGATCGATGTTCAGTCGGTCGGCTCCTGAACTTCATCCCCCCGCAGCCAGCCTTTGAGTCGAGTCAGCAGGCCCCCCTGCGCGCCCGCGCCGATCCCCTGTCCCAGCCGCTGCGCCAGCAGATCCACCGCGATTGCCGCCCGCCCATGCGGATGCAGCAGCACAAACGGCCGACGCCGGCGCACCGACAGCCCCACCGTCGGATCATGCGGCACCGCGCCGACATAGCGCGGCGCCAAGTCCAGGAATCGCCGGCAAACCGCATCAATCCGCTCGAAAACCTGTCGCCCTTCGCTGTCCCCGCTGGCCATGTTCACCAGCACCCGCACCCGGGCGCTGCGCTTCTGCCGCGCCAGTGTTTTGATCACGGCATACGCATCCGTGATCGCCGTCGGCTCCGGCGTCGTCACCACCAGCACTTCATCAGCGCACGCGGCAAACCCCAGCACGTTGGGGCCCACGCCGGCGCCGGTGTCGATGATGACCACCTCCGCAGCGCACGCCAATCCATAGATGCCCTGGATCAGACGCTCGCGCTCCTCTGCCTCCAGAGCCGCCATCGTGGCGAGTCCGGATGAGCCCGCCACCAGCCGAAAACCGCCGGGCGCTTCGGTCATCGCGCGTTCGAGCGTGCAGCGTCCCGCCACCACATGCGCCAGCGTGGCGTTGGGCGCCACATCGCACAGCACATCGGCGTTGGCGGTGCCGAGGTCGGCGTCAAGCAGAATCACCTTTCGGCCGCGCTGCGCCAAGCGCACCGCGAGATTCACCGCCATGTTGCTTTTGCCCACGCCGCCTTTGCCGCTGGTCACCGCGATGATCCGCGCGGTGCGCTGCTGCGGCGCTGCGGGTTGCATCGGCGTCATCATCGGCATCGCGCGCGGCTGCACGACCACCGGCTGGGGCGCCATCTCCCCCACCGCCGCCGCCAGCGCTGCCGCCAGCGCGGAATTGCTGGTGGGCGTCTGCTCGCGCTGCTGCGCGACCAACGCGCGCAGGGCCTCGGCCTGATCGGAAAGCACACTCATAAGGCGCCTCCCAGCACCAGCTCCGCCAGCCGGCGCGCCTGGCCGATTTCGATTTGATGCGGCACTTCCTGCCCGGTGGTGACGTAGCTCAATTCCTTCCCGACCTGCCGGGCGACATTGACCAGCACGCCGAACGTCACCGCTTCATCGAGCTTGGTGAAGATGATGCGATCGGCGCGCACCGCGCTGAACCGCTCGGCGGCTTCAAGCATCACCTTCTGCGTGGCGGTGCAGGCGAGCACCAGATGCACTTCATGCGGCTGGGCGGCATCGAGAAAACTCTTGAGCTGACGCAGCCGCGGATCATCGCGCTGGCTCCGGCCGGCGGTGTCGATGAGCACCACGTCGCAGCCGCGGCATTTGTGGATCGCCCGGCGGAGTTCCTCGGGGCTGGACACCACATGCAGCGGCAGGCCGATGATGTCCGCATAGGTGCGCAACTGCTCGACGGCGGCGATGCGGTAGGTGTCCAGGGTGATCAGGCCCACATGCTTGTTCTGCCGCAGCTTGAAGGTGGCGGCGAGCTTGGCGATGGTGGTGGTCTTGCCCACGCCGGTCGGGCCGATGAGTGCGATGGTGCGCGGGCGTCCGTCTTCCGTGGGTTTGAGCATCAGCTCAGCGCCCTGCCCGCTGGGAATGTAGTTGGCGATCGAATCCACCAGTGCCCGGCGCACAGCCGCCTGGTCTTCGCATTGCTCCGCGCCCAATTGCTCGCGCACGTGGTTGACGATTTCCCGCGCCAGGTCTTCAGTGACTTCCTGTTGCAGCAGCGCCAGGTAGTGGTCGAACAAAGCTTCGGGCAGGTCTTCCTGCAAGCCGTCGCCGCGCTGCTGATGCATCAGGCGTTCGACGAGACGGCGCACGGCGCGCATTTCATCGGCGAGCGGGGAAATCGCCGGCACATCCACGGGCGCGGCGGCGCGTGGCGCGGGGTGTTCCGCCAGCAAGGCGGCGCCGGCGCTGGGGCTCGGCGGCGGGAGCGTGGCGGTGGCGGCAGCGGCAGCCGCGACGGGCGCCTGCCGCGCCTGCGCCTGGGCAATGTTGTAGGTGCGGCGAATCAGGTCGCCGCTGGACAGGGCGCTGACATGATCCGGCTGCGGCGTCGGAGCAGATGCCGGCGCGGGGCGCCGGGCGGGGCGCGGGGCCTCGGCGGGTTGCCGGCGTGGGGGCAGCTCGTTGGTGGCGGTGATCTCCACCATGGTGTGCCCGCCGATGCCGAACAAGCCTCCGCGTTTGTAGGTGCGGGTGTGCAGGATCAGCGCGTCCGTGCCCAGTTCGCGCTTCACCAGCGCCAGCGCTTCAGCCATGCTCCGACCGGTGATGGTTTTCAGACTCAACTTGCGACCCCTTGCAAATCGGCAGCCAGCGGTTCATCCGCCAGTTGCACTACGCCAATCGATTCCACCTCCACCCCCTTGCTCACCTCGTTGTAGCCCAGCACCGCCACGTTGGGCAGATGCGGCTCGACCAACCGCCGGATCGCCGCCCGCACCTGCGGGGACGCCAGCACCACCGGCGCGTGGCCGGCTTCGATGAGTCGCTGCAGTTCACGCAGAATGGCGCCCGTCACCCGGTTGGCGATCACCGGCGGCAACGCCACGGTCGTCCCCTCGGCGGTGCGGTCAATGAACCCGTTGACCTGATCTTCCAGCGCCGGGTCCAGGCTCACGCAAAACAGTCTGGGCGCGCCCGGCACATGCTGGTCCGTCAACTCCAGACCCGCGGCCGGCGTTTGCTCGACATACTGCCCGCAGATGGTGCGCCGCAGCGCGTTGCGGACATACTCGGTGAGCACATCCAGATCCTTGGTGCGCGGCGCCCAGTCGCCGAGCGTTTCGATGATGGTTTCCATGTCGCGCACCGGCACGCGCTCGCGCAGCAGGTTCTGCAGCACTTTCTGCACATCGCCGGGCTTGAGCAGCGGATGCTCGCCGCCGAGCACTTCGTCGACCAGCTTGCCCGCCCGGCCCTTGAGCTGGGTGATGAGGTTGTTGGTTTCCTCGCGGGTGAGCAGTTCGAAGGCGTGGTTCTTGACCATCTCGGTCAGATGCGTCGCCAGCACGCTGGTGGCGTCGACCACGGTGTAGTTGTCCGCTTCGGCGCGATCCTTGAGGCCCGGTTCGATCCACACGGCCTCCAGACCAAACGCCGGCTCGCGCGTGCGCACGCCGTCGAGCGTGCCCGAGGCGAGACCGCTGTCCATCGCCAGAAAGCGGCCGGGGTAAAGCTGGCCGTTGGCGACGCTGTTGCCGCGGATTTTGATCTGGTAATCGTTGGGCTGCAGTTGCATGTTGTCGCGGATGCGCACCGGCGGCATGACCAGGCCCAGCTCCAGGGCGAGCTGACGGCGGATCATGGTGATGCGTTCGAGCAGGTCGCCGCCCTGCGACGCATCGACCAGGCGGACCAGGGCGTAGCCGACTTCCAGTTCCAGGGTGTCGACCGCCATGATCTGCTCGATGGGCTGATCCTTGGCGGCGTCGGCCTGCTGCTGGGCGGCAACGGTGGCGTCCTTGACAGCTTTACGGTGCTCGGAGCGGTAGCCGTGGTACGCCATGGCGCCAAAGACACTGGCGAGGGTGAGCAGCGGCAGCGCCGGCAGGCCGGTGAACGCCAGAGCGCCCAGGAAGCCGCCGGTGAGCGCCAGGGCGTTCCACCGGCCGGTGAGTTGTTTGCCCAGTTCCGTGCCCAGGTCCTGGCGGCTGCTGGAGCGGGTGACGATCAAGCCGGCGGCAACCGAGATGACGAACGCCGGGAGCTGCGACACCAGGCCGTCGCCGATGGTCAGGCGGGTGAAGACTTCGAGCGCCTGCGTCCAGGGCCAGCCTTTTTCCAGCACGCCGACGGCAAAACCGCCCATGATGTTGACGAGCGTGATGATGATGCCGGCGATGGCGTCGCCGCGCACGAACTTGGCGGCACCGTCCATCGCTCCGTAGAAGTCGGCTTCCTGGCTGATGGCTTCGCGGCGGCGGCGGGCTTCCTTTTCATCGATCAGTCCGGCGTTCAAGTCGGCGTCGATCGCCATCTGCTTGCCCGGCATGCCGTCCAAGGTGAAGCGCGCCGCCACTTCGCTGATGCGCGTGGCGCCTTTGGTGATGACCACGAACTGCACGATGATCAGGATGATGAACAGGATCAATCCGACCACCAGCGAGTTGCCCGCGACGAAGAAGCTGAAGGCTTCGATCACTTTGCCCGCCACGGCGGTCGCCTGCTCGGGGGTGCTGGCTTCGGCGCTGAGAATCAAGCGGGTGGTGGCGATATTGAGCACCAGCCGGAAGAGCGTGGTCGCCAGCAGCAGCGAAGGGAAAACGGAAAATTCCAGCGGTGAACCGACGAAGACGGTGGTCAGCAGCACCAGCGCGGCGATGGCGATGTTGGCGGCGATGAGGATGTCCATCATCATCGGCGGCAGCGGGACCACAATCACCGCCACCAGCATCAGGAAGCCCAGCGGCACCAGCAGCGAGCGATAGCGCGCCAGGTTGTTCACCCAGGCGGGAATCATCAGGCTGTTGCCGGCTTTCGCCATGACGCTTCATCCCTGCCGCACCGCGCGGCCGATTTCTGTCCTGCGCTCACGCCGAGCGTCGTCCCGCCAGGCGGTACACATAAGCGAGGATTTCCGCCACCGCCGAGAAAAACTGCGGGGGAATCTCCTGCCCGACCTCCACGCCGTGATACAACCCGCGGGCGATTTCCTTGCGCTCCACCAGCGGCACGCCGTTGGCGAGGGCGATCTGCCGAATCCGCAGCGCCAGGAAGTCAGCGCCCTTGGCGATCACGCGCGGCGCGCTCATGCTTTTGCTGTCGTACTTGAGGGCGACGGCAAAGTGCGTGGGGTTGGTCACCACCACGTCGGCCTTGGGCACCGCCTGCGCGGTGCGCTGCATCGCCAGTTGCCGCGCCACCCGCGCCCGCCGCTGCTTGACCAGCGGGTCGCCGTCCATGCGCTTCATTTCTTCCTTGAGTTCCTGCTTGGTCATCAGCAGGTCCTGCTCGTGCTGCCAGCGCTGGTAGGCGTAGTCCATCAGGCCCATGATGATCAGCAGGACCGCCAGCTTCAGCGCGACGATGAAGACCAGGTCCGCCGCGGCGCCGATCATCGGCAGGATCGCCAGCTCGGACAGCCGCAGCACCTGGGGCATGGCCTGATGGATGGCGATGTAGCCCACCGTGCCGATCACCGCCACTTTGGCGATGCTGAAACCCAGCCGGGACCAGCCCCGCATGCTGAACAGATTCTTCAAGCCCTTGAGCGGAGAAAGCTTGGTGATGTCGAATTCAAACGGCTTGGTGGTGACGTTGAAGCCCACCTGTCCGACCGTCAACGCCAGCGACACCACCAGGATGCCCACCACGATCGGCAGCAGCGCAGCCGCCACCAGATGCAGGCTCAGCGTGGGCAGCGCGACCAGGTCCGTCGCGCGGGTCGGGTTCTCCGCCAGCTTGCCCGAGAGCATCGCCGCCAGCAGCAGCTTCATGCCGGTCAGCAGCCGGAAACCAAAGGCTTCAAGCAGCAGCACCGCCGCCAGCAGGCCGCACGCCGCGGTCAGGTCGGCGCTGCGGGCGACCTTGCCTTCCTCGCGCGCTTCCTGACGCCGGCGCGGCGTGGCGGATTCCGTCTTTTCGCCGAACTGTTCGGCCATGCTTCACTTCCCGGCGCGTGCCCGCGCCGCTGGTTCATTTACAAGCTGAAAAACACCATCATGCGCCGCATCATCTGCAACAGCACCTCGCGGAACACCTGCCCTTCCACCGCAATCGCCGCGATCAGAATGCTGGTGCCCGCCATGATCCGCAGCGCAAAACCAATGCTCAGAATGTTCATCTGCGGCACCGTGCGCATGATGAAACCCATGGCGACCGTTTCCATGAACACCAGCACCAGCAGCGGCGCCGCCACGCGCAGGCCCAACTCCATCATCGTGCCCAGCAGCCCCGTCAGCAGCGTGAGCAGATGGCCATCGGGCACGAAGCCGCCCAGGGGCACTTTGCTGAAGCTGCCCACCAGCGTCGCCAGCACCACCTGATGGCCGCCCAGGCTGACAAAGATCGCCAGGGCGAGCATGAAGTAGAACTCGCTGAGCACGCCCGCCTGTTCGTTCATTTCCGGGTTGAACACGCCGGCGATGCCCAGACCCAGTTGCTGGTCGGCATAGTGCCCGCCGATCTGCATGCCCACCAGCGGCAGGCTGGCGCCGAAGCCGATCACCGCGCCGATGAGCAGTTCGCCGCCCACCAGCGCGCCCAGCTTCCACAGGTGCAGGCCGTGCTCCACCACCGGCAGCACGTTGAGCACTGCGGGCTGGCTGGGGGTGAGCAAGGTCGGGTACACGCAGAAGCTCAGCCCCACCGCCAGCAGCATGCGGATGCGCGCCGGCACCGTCGAACTGCCGAACACCGGCCCGAGCAGGAAGATGCCCGAGAGGCGCACCAGCACCAGCAGCCAGGCGGGCACATGGTTCAGCAGTGGAGCAAGCGATTCGGGCACGACTGAAAAACTCCATTTCCATCGGATCGACACCGCACCATGACACCCCTCCCTCCCGGTCGGGGCTCGTCAAGCATTCATCCGCCGGTGAACATGCGGGTGGAAAATTCGAGAATCGCGCGGGTGACCCACGGCGTCACCAGCATCGCCACCAGCCCCATGCCCACGATCTTGGGCACGAAGCTCAGGGTCTGTTCCTGAATCTGCGTCATCGCCTGGAAGATGCTGATGAGCAGGCCGATCACCAGCGCCGCCACCAGGATCGGAGCGCTCAGCAACAGCATGATGGTCAACGACTCCCGCACCACCTGGACTGCCTGATCGACACTCATGACTCACTCCTTGACCACGTGGCTCAACCGGTGACGCCGGGCAAAACGCCGGGCACCGTGATGCCGGGCAACGCGAAGCTGTTGAGCAGATTGCCCGCCACCAGTTGCCAGCCATCGACCAGCACGAACAGCAACAACTTGAACGGCAAACTCACCAACACCGGCGGCAGCATCAACATGCCCATGCTGATGAGCACGCTGGCGATCACCATGTCGATGATCAGAAACGGCAGATACAGGCGAAAACCAATCAGAAACGCCACCTTCAACTCGCTGAGCACGAAGGCGGGAATCAGCGACAGCATGTCCACGTCCGCGCGGGTCAGCCGGTCCGGCTGGGACACATCCACCCCGCGGTACTTGAGCAGCATGTACACGTCGGACCAGTTCCCGGCGTGCTCGATCTGGGCGAACATGAAATCGCGCAGCGGCTGGCGGGCGCGCTGCCAGGCTTCCATCTGACTGATCTGATTCTCGCTCAGCGGGGTCAGCGCTTCCTTGTTGATGCGTTCGAATGTCGGCGCCATCACCAGGAACGACAGGAACAGGCTCAGGCCGACGATGACCTGACTGGGCGGCAGCGACTGCGTGCCGATCGCCTGCCGGAGCAGCGCCAGCACCACGACGATGCGGGTGAAGCTGGTGGTCAGCACCAGCAGCGCCGGGGCGAGAGTCAGCACGGTCAGCAGCAGCAGGATGCTTAAGGGACCGCTGAGCCCGGGCGCTTCACCTTCGCGCGGCGCTTCGCCGGGACGGGTGGGCAGCGCCCGGCCAGCTTCCTGCAACACCACCAGCGGATTGCCCAGGTCAGGCGTGGTGCTCGACGGCTGCTCGCCACGCAGGATGCGGCGCACGGCATCGCGGTCGGCGTCGGTCGGTTGCACCTGGGCGTGGGCGTAGCTGGGCCACAGGCTCAGCAACAGGGCGCTCACCAGCAACCAGTGCAATGGGAAAGCGACGGGTTTCATGCGTCACCTCCCTTGCCCATCTGCTTGACCCGCGCCAGCAGGTTCGAGAGCCGATCGCGGGCGTGGTCGAGATGGGCTTCATGAACGTCAGCGCCTTCGTCGGCGGGGGTTTGGCCGTGGAAGTAAGCGCTGGACGCGCGTTCGAGCCAGTTGCCGAACGCGCCGCCGAAGCGCTGGTTGCGGGTGGCGGTGACCGCGGCGAGGACCTGGCCGATTTCCTCCGGGTCATCCATCTGTCCCAGCGGCTGCAGGCCCGCCTGCGACTCACCGACGATCAGGATGCGCTGCCCGACACGCAAGAGGAGGACCGCCTGGCGCGGTGCGATGCTGGTGCGGGCGAGCAGTTCGACGCCCACGCCGGCCGCGCTGCCTGCCGCCATGGCGTTGCCGCGCCCGCTCATTTTCAGCAGCGCCCAGCGCAGGGCGAGGATCAGCCCCAGCACCAGCCCCAGCGCGGTCAGCGTGCTGAGCATCCAGGGCGAAGTGGTGTCGTCCGCCCGAGTGTTGGTGGGATTGAGCAGATTCCCGGCGGCATCCACCGGCCCCAGCGGCAGCGCTTCGGGCGACGCCGGCGCCATGGGCGCGGCCACGGGTGCGGCGGCAACAACAGGTGCAACGGGGGCGACCAACGGCGTCGCGGCCGGCGACCGGGCGGGACGCTGCGTCGATGCCGGGGCGGGGGCGGCGGCATCGGTGAACTGCTGCGCCAGACGCGTCAGCCGATCATCGCCGGCTCCCGCGGCCTGAGCGCGCGTCAACAGCCCACCGAGCAACGCCACGGTGAGCAGCATGAGCAACGTGTTGTCGCCTCGATGAGGCATCGGCCCTCCTGGCCTTTTTCCATCCTGTCCCGCGCGCCTCCGGCGTCACGGGGTCCAGCCACGACAGGGCATCCTGCCCTGCCGTTTCATCATCCCAACCTAGGCGGCGCCCGACTCCGACTGATTGCGCATCGCCGCCTGCGCCTGCTCCGCCAGGTCCGCGACAATTTCGCTGATGCGGATGCAGAAGTTGTCGTTGAGCACCAGCACTTCGCCGCGCGCCACCAGCCGATTGTTGACGTACACGTCCACCGGATCGCCCGCCAGCTTGTTCAACTCCACCACGCTGCCCGACGCCAGTTTGAGCACGTCCTCCAGCAGCATGTGGGTGCGGCCCAGCTCGATGGACACATCCAGGTCCACGTCGCTGAGCAGTTCGATCCCGGCGGGTCCACGACTGACGGTAAAGCCCGCAGCGCCGTCGGCGGCATCCGCATCGTCATCCGACAGCTCGCGCAGTTCGTCCACCGAAGCCTGCGCCTCCTCCAATGCCTGCGCCATCAGGGCGTCGGCTTCGGCCTGGGCGTCGGACGTTTCTGATTTGCTTTTCTCTGCCATCGCCACACCATCCTTGGCGTTCGCTGCGTCTGGTTTTAATAGTCGGCGCGGAATTTGATGCACTTGCGCACCAGCACTTTGTCCACCACCGATTCGCCGGTCTCCACATCCTTGCCCAGCAGTTCGTCGAGCTTGGCCTGCACCTGCCGCGTCACGGTCGCCAACGTCGGCTCATCGAGCTGGGCGGGCTCGGCGCTGCGGAAGATGGTAGCAATCTCGGTGGTCAACCGGGCGGTCATATCCTGCAATTTTGTTTGCACCTGCGATTGATGCTTACGCTTGACCAGGATGTAGATTTCCGTGTCGTAGAGATACGTCCGGCCAGTGCGCGAGTTCTGGAACTTCTCGCTGACGACCAGTTCTTCGACGGGCTGATTCGCCAGCGCCTGGGCGTCGGGCGCGTTGGGGTCGGCTTCCACCTGCGCGGGTTTGCCCGCCAGCAGAAAGGCGGCGGACACCGCCAAGCCTTCGAGCAACAGGACGCCGACGAGGATCAGCAGGGTCTTGAGCGGGAAGCTCTTCCGGGGCGTATTGGGGGCAGCTTCGGCCATGGCTAATGTGACTCCGAACGAGTGAAATCCTCGACCAGCGATTCGACCATGTAGATCTCCACGCGGCGGTTGGGCTCCTGCTGGGCCCAGGTGTAGACCTTCTGACGAACGGGTTCATGATCGGCGGCGGCGATCAGCCGAATGCGTTCGGGGCGGATGCCGATGTCCTCGCTGGTGAGGAACGCCATGACCGCTGCGGCACGGGCGTGGCTGAGGCTCCAGAGGTCGGGATAGGCACTGCCGCTGACGACTTCCATGCTGGCGGCGTGGCCGACGATTTCGACCTTGTTTTCCAGGCCGCGCAATTGCTCGGCGACCTTGCGCAGGCCGCGCTGGGCGACCGAAGACAACTCGGCGCGGCCGGGTTCAAAGGTGATGCGCCCGCCCACGACGTAGCGTTCGCCTTCACGGACCTTGGTGACGGTGGCTTCCTTGCCGTCGATGCCGGGGTCGTCGGCATCGGACTTCTGGTCGAGCTTCTGCTTCTGCATCTGGTTCTGTTCCAGACGCTCGATGAGGCTCATTTCCGGATTGGACTGAGTGGGCATGGTGCCGCCGCCGCCGCGCATGCCGAAGGCTTTTTTGACCTCGGCGACGATGGCGCGGTAGGTGTCTTCCTTCTTGATCTCCGACAGGGCGACCAGCAGAATGAAAAAGCACAGCAGCAGCGACATCATGTCGCCATAGGTCAAAACCCATTCGGGCGCGCCGGCGGGCGGACATTTGTGCTTGCGGGCCATGCGGGGTTGCCGGTTCGGTTGACCTGAGTGACGGGTTCCAGCGGCGAGCCAGCTCGCCGGCTACGCGGGGGTTCGGGTTACGCGGCTTCCTGTTCGGCGGCCTTGCGGCTGTTGGGGGGCAGGAAGGTGCTGAGTTTCTGTTCCACGATGCGCGGGTTGTCGCCGCTTTGAATCGCCATCACGCCTTTGATGATGATCGTCTTGTAGAGCTGCTCTTCGCCGCTGCGGCGCGCCAGCCGGTCGGCGATGGGCAGGCAGATGGCGTTGGAGATCAGCGCGCCGTACAGCGTGGTGAGGATGGCGACCGCCATGCCCGGGCCGATCTTGGACGGGTCATCCATGTTCTGGAGCATGATGACCAGACCGACCAGGGTGCCGATCATGCCGAACGCCGGGGCGTACTTGCCCAGGGCATCGAACAGCGCCTTGCCCGACTCATGCCGCTCGGCGAGGTTGTCCAACTCAGTATTGAGAATCTGCTCAATCAGTTCCGGGTCCGTGCCATCGACCGCCATCTGGATGCCGCGGACGATGAACGGGTCCTTGATGTCCTTGGTGACGTTCTCCAGACTCAGGATGCCGTCGCGGCGGGCGATCTCGGCGTAGGACACCATGTCCTCGATCAGCTTGGGGATCGACTTGGGCTCGTAGAAAAACGACTTGCGGGCGACCTTGAGCAGCGACTTGATGTTGCCCACCGGGAAACACAGGAAGGTCACCGTGGAAGAACCGCCGATGACCATGATGATCGAGGGAATGTCGATGAAGATCGCCAGCGAGGCGCCGGACATGACCGCCCAGAGCACCAGCACCCAGGTGCCGATCAATCCGAATAGCGAGCCAAGGTCCATGGACGAACTCCCACGGGGCGCAGCATCGCCCTGTATCACGTCTTATCGGCCGTTGCCCCCCGAAAACTTTGAGCAACGTGGCCTAGCTCGGCGGGAGCAGGCGGCGCAGGCTTCGGCCGTACTCCACTGCCAGTTTCACCACGTCCTGCATCGACTCGCGCACCAGGAAGTGATCCCCGTTCAACAGCGTGATGGTGGTGTCGGGATTGGACTCCACCGTGCGGATGAGCTCGGCATTGAGGACAAATTGTTTCCCGTTAAGCCGGGTCACGGTGATCATGACAAGGGCGCCGAGCGTTGGTGAACGGTTTTCAGGCTGAGGGTTGACGCCGCTCAGCGGAGGGTCTGGAGCAGTTCCTGGATGAGCCGATCGCTGGTGGTGAAGACGCGGCTGTTGGCGGAGAAGCCGGTGGTGGCGGTGATGAGATTGATGAATTCCTGGGAGAGATCGACGTTGGACAGTTCGAGGGACTGGCCGATGACCCGCCCGGTGCCGCCGTTGCCCGCCTGGACCAGCGCCGCCGAGCCGCTGGAAGCGGTTTCGACGAACAGGTTGCTGCTCACTTCGGTCAGGCCCGAGGGATTGACGAACTTGGCGAGGACAATCTGCCCGAGGTTGCGCAGCAGACCATTGGAGAACACGCCCACGACGGTGCCGTTTTCCGTGACCGAGAAATCATCCAGCGTGCCGATGGGCGTGCCGTCCTGCTGGGTGACATTCAGTTGGCTGTCGTCGTCCGCCAGCGCGGAGATGGCTTGATCCTGGGTATCGAATTCCAGTTCGAAGGTCTGCGGCGTCAACGCACCGGTGCCCGCCCGATCAATGGTGAGGACCGTGTCGGCGGCGGCGATGAAGCGGCCGGAGGTGTCGAAGTTCAGTGTGCCGTTGCCCAGCACGCGGTTGAGGTCGCTGTCATCTTCGCTTTGGGCATAGAAGCGCCAGGAGGTGCCCGAGTCGCTCTTGCTTTCGAGCACCATGGACAGGTCGACGATCATTTCCGAGCCGAGGCTGTCGTAGATGATGAAGGTGGTGCGGACCGACTCGCCGTCGGCGGCGTTGTCCTTGGTGAGGTTCAGCGGCAAGGTGGGCGCGGTGGTGGGATTGACCACCAGATTGTCGGACTCGAAGACGATGTCATTGATGGTGCCGGAGTTGCCGGTGATGAGCAGTTGGCCGTTGTCCACTGTCACGCCGGCGCTGCCGACGCTGGTGTCGATGCCGAAGGATTCCTCGAGGAAAGTGAGGAAATCCTGGAGCGTGGTCCCATGATCATCGCTGCTGGTGGTGTTGGCGGCCCCGACCTGAAACGTCTTGCCGGGCAGCGTCGCGCCGCCTTTGGTGGCGCCGCTGATGGAGATGACATCACCATCGGCGAACAGTTGCGTGCCGCTGCTGTTGAACAGCGAACTGAGCAGGTCCGTGGCGAGCGCTGCGGTGGTGGCGCCGGCGTCGGAGTACATGGTCTGGGAGCGAATGACCGCGCCGGTGCTGGCGATGTCGCCGGCGGCATTGAGATTGCCCGCAAAGCGCACGCTGGTGGTGGACTCGGCGACGGTGAGCGTGCCCAGCGGGATGGAAATGTCGCTGAGAATGCCGTTGACGATGTTGAAGTCGGCATCCACGCCATAGCCCTGCACCCGGGCGCCGCTGTTGTTGACCAGGCGCTGATCGGTGTCGATGCCGAACGCGCCGTCGCGGGTGTAGAACCGGCTGCCGTTGTGTTCGAGCACGAAGTAGCCGGCGCCTTCGATGGACATGTCGGTATTGATGCCCGTGAGCTGCGGCGTGCCGCTCTGCAGATTGCGGGTGGTGCCCGCCAGCCGCGTGCCCAGGCCGACTTGCACGGGATTGGTGCCGCCGCGGTCGGCAGTCGGGGCGCTGCCGTTGCCCAGGTTCTGGAGGATCTGGGTTTCAAAGTCGGGTCGGGAAGACTTGAAGCCGGTGGTGTTGGCGTTGGCGATGTTGTTGCCGGCAATGGAAATGGCGGTGCTGTTGGCGTTCAGGCCGGTCAGGGCGGTGTAGAGGGAGGTCGTCAAACCCATGTGTCATGCTCCCATCAGGCGCTGGCGTCGGGCCGGCGCGCGGATTGATGCAGATTCGTCAGCAGGCTGCGCACCTGCGGATTTTCAATGTTGTCCAGACCGGGCGGCGCGGCACAGGCAGGCTTGGCCGCCGCCGGCGCTGCGTCGTCCGTCACGTCCATTTGCCGGGCTTCATCCAAAAACGACTCGAACGGCCGGGACTCAAACGGCTGGCGCGCCGCCTGCCGACCGACGGGCGAAACCCCATCGGGTCGGACCACCGGCGAAAGCATGCGCAGCAGCAGGTCTTCGTTGGCCATGACGTTCCCACTTCACTCACACCGCGTCGGCTTCGGTGATCAGCAGCACGCGCGACAGCGGCAGCGTCTGGGCGTTGTCCAGTTCCAGCACCGCTTTGCCATCCTGCACGCGAATCGCCGTGACCAGCCCTTCCACCGCCACGTTGCTCTCGGTCTTGCCCACCACCAGCTTGCCGATCATTCCCCCCGCCATCGCCAACTGGTTCTGGTCCACCAGCGATTGCAGGTTCTTCTCCAGCGACAACTGCGACTCGATGTTGCGGATGCTCGAAAGCTGTTCGAGCAGGGCCGCCGAGTCCTGGGGCTTGAAGGGATCCTGATTGGACAGCTCCGAAATCAGGATCTTCATGAAGTCATCGCTGCTGATGCTCGAGTACGCCGAGCTGGCGCTGGCGGCCGAACTGCTGCTGCCACTGATTGCTCCGGTTGACATTAGCTGCCTCCTTCACCGCTGCTTTGCAGCGTCTGGGCGAATGCTGTCTGGTCGCCACCGCCGCGCGACGAGCTGCGCCCGCGCCAGCGTCCGAATGATCCGCGGCTGCGTCCGTCGGCCGCACTGTCGTTCAGGCCGCCTTGCTGCGCTCCGCTCCAGGCACTGAGCAGGCGACTGTGAACGTCCACCCGTTCGACCGTCAAACCCTGGCTCTGGAGCGATTCGCGCAGCTGGCCCAGTTGGCTGCTCAGCAAATGGCGTACCGATTCCTGCTCGGCTTCGAAGCTGGCGCTCACTACGCCGTGCTGCACCTGCAGCGAAATCTTCACCAGCCCCAGCTCCGGCGGGGACAGGCGCATCGTCACCGAACCGCCCTGCTGGTTGAGCGCGCTGCGCAAAGCCCGCGCCACGCGGGCGAGATTGGCCGCCTGCTCGGGGGTCTCGGTGGTCGGGGGCGGCGGCGGTGGCGCCTGGGGAGCCGGGTGCTGCGAAGCCGAGGAATTGGCGTCGCCGGACGTCACCGGGAGCACGGCTGAAGGATTGGCGGTCATGGCATTGGCGGGCGTGGGCGCGGGTGTCGGGCTGTTGGGCGTCGCGGTTTTCGTATCCAGTGCGGCTGCGAATTCACCGCTGTTCGCTGCCGTCTGCCTGGCGTCACTGCTGGCCGTGGTTCCTTTGCCAGTCGGTGCTGCCTGCCCCGCCACAGGCGCTTGCACGCTGGCGCCCTCCGGCGCGGCAACATCCACGGAAAGGTCCGCTGGCGTCAACGGATAGGCAATCACCTGCGCGGCGGCGTCTGCGTCTGCATCCGCCGTCACGTCGTCACCGGCATCCTCCGCAGCGTCGGAATCAGCATCTGGTGCAGCGTCAGTCGTCGAGGCATCCTCGGCAATTGCTTCGAGATTTTCCGGGGATTCCGCCGCTGCTTCCGCCGTTGACGCCTCGCCTGCGGCGGCATCGCTGGTCTTGACCTGGTCGTCAGCAGAATCGCTTTGCTCGGAACGACGACCCGTGCGGCGGCGATCATTGGAGGCTCCGGGGGAACCGGAAGCTCCGGGGGCCTCGCTGCGGGGATCGTGGCGTGCGGTGGACGCCGGCTGGCGCAGGCTGTCATCGAGGGCGCGGGTGAACGCGGGACGCTCCGCCGGCGGCGTGGTGCTGGGGGTCGCCGGGAACGTCAATCGCGTTTGGGTAAGCAGGGCCGCGCCAAAAGCGCTGGTCATGAAGCAGTCTCCGGCGTGGGGGCAAGGGCCGCCGACATCTCCACGCCGCGCTGCCTGAGTAAATCAATGAGCTGAGCTGCCTGGCGAACCTCCGGCTCGCCTTTGAACGCTTCGAGCAAGGCGGCACGCTTGCGCAACTGCATCGCCGCCAGCAAATCCACGACTTCCTTGCTCTGCCCCTTGCGCAGCATTTCCAGCACGATGGCTTTGCTCTGCTTGGGGGCGAGGTTTTCGATGGTGCTGACCACTTCCTGGAAATTCTCGTCGGCGGCCTGGCGCACGCGTTCCTGCTGGAACTGATTAAATTCCGCACGCTGCTTTTCGAGCCGCGTTCGTTCGGATTCCAGTTGGTCGCGGGTGAACTTCAAATTGCGCTGCAAGGCGGTAATTTCTTCCTTCAGCCGCTCAATTTTGCGCAGGGTCAGTTCCTCCGACTGCTCGTTGTCCGCCAGCCGATCGGCGACCGTCACCGGCCCCTGCGCGGCGTCCTCCAGCCGCCTTTCCTCCTGCTGCGCGACCGCCATTTCCTCCGCCAGCAGGGCCTGGGCAACCTGAGCTTCCTTCTCCTGCGCCAAGGTGGGCTGGAAGATCGCCAAGGCGTCGCGGACGCGGGTCTGGCTCAAACGCCCGGTAAAACCCAGCCAGGCGGCCCCGCCCAGCAACGCCAGGGCGTGGATCACCAGCAACGCCAGCAGTGCCATGAACAACGCTTTCAAACCTCAAGCTCCTGGGCCTGCTGCCGGATGAAGGCCTGCTGCGCCAGATCGTCCAGTTCCGCCGTCTCGCGCAGCGCAGCACGCCGCAGCCAACGCTGCCGCTGCCGTTCCTGGAGCAATTCCAATGCCTTGCGGGCGCGGGTCGCCGCCAGCAGTTCCGCCTGCGCGACGCTGATGCGCTGTTCCAGTCCCGCCAGCTCGCGCACAATCTGCTGCGCCCGGACCGTCACCTGGCCGCTGTAACGGGCGAAGGTGGAAATGCTGTCGAGGTTCACCCGACCCTGCAGGCTGTCGCGCAACTGCTGCTTGGATGCTGTGGTGGTCTGCTGCATCTGGGTCAATTGGTCGCGCAGGATCATGCGCTGCCGCAGCACCTGGGCGAGGCGGCGCTGGGCCTGCTCCTCGACCATCTCTCGTTGCCGCAGCACGGTCTGATACTGAAAACGGAATTGAGCCATGGCGGGGCCTCCGTCTGGGGTTCACCGATCAACGTCGCGCCGGCGTCGGGCGACGATTGGCGCCCGGACCCGCCGGCCGCGCCCCCCCGCCGGCGACCGCGCGTTTGCGCAATTGCTCCAGACTCTGCGCCAACGCCAGCAACTGCTTGCGGCTGCGCTCGAAATCACCCAGCCCGTTGACTTCGCCGCGGCTCTGCTGGAGCATCTGGTTGATCGCCGGCCGGGCGGCAATCGCCAGATCGAAATCTTCATTGCTGCCGTTGGCGTACGCGCCGATGTTCAGCAGGTCTTCCACCTGTTCATACGCAGCAATCAACCGGCGCACGCGATGGGCTGCCAGTTGATGCTGGGGGTCGGTCACCTCATCCGCCACACGGCTGATGGAACGCACAATGTCAATGGCGGGCCAGTGTCCCTGCTGACCGAGCTTGCGGCTGAGCGCGATGTGACCATCGAGCACACCCCGCGCGGCGTCGGCGACGGGATCGTCCACATCCTCGCCTTCCATCAGCACGGCATAAAAGCCGGTGATCGAGCCGCGCGCGGTGCGCCCGGAGCGTTCGAGCAACACCGGCAGCATGGCGAAGACGCTGGGGGTGAAACCTTTGGTTGCCGGCGGTTCGCCTGCCGCGAGGCCGACTTGGCGCTGCGCCTGACAGAAGCGGGTCAGCGAATCCATGATCAGCAGCACGTCTTTGCCATCATCACGAAAAGATTCCGCGATGGCGGTGGCAGTGAGCGCAGCACGAATGCGCAGCAGCGGACTTTCATCGCCGGTGGAAACGACGACGACCGCCTTCTTCATGCCGGCTTCGCCCAGTTGGTTATCGATGAACTCGCGCACTTCCCGGCCGCGCTCGCCGATGAGCGCCACCACGCTCACGTCGGCGGCGGTGCCGCGCGCCATCATCGCCAGCAAGGTGCTCTTGCCCACGCCCGGCGGGGCGAACACGCCCAGACGCTGGCCGCGCCCGGCGGTGAGCAGCGTATCCACCGCGCGCACGCCGGTCGCCAGCGGCGTGTCGATCAGCGGCCGGTGCATGGCGGTCAGCGGCGGCGGCGTGAGCGAGCGCGGGCGCACCTGGCGCAGCGGGCCGGCATCATCGATCGGTTGTCCCAAAGCATTGACCACGCGCCCCAGCAGGCCGGGCCCCGCAATGCAGGTGGGCTGGTTCTGCTCCACCAGCACGCGGTCGCCGCGGCGCAGGCCGGTCGTCGCGCCGTAGGGCAGGATGATGGTTTCTTCGCCCTGAAAGCCGACGATTTCGCCAAACTGGGCGGGCCGGTCGGCATCGGATTCAAAGCGCACCACCGCCCCCACCGGCGCATGCAAGCCGCGCACGCGCGCCGCCAGCCCGCGCACTTCGGTGATCGTGCCGCGCAGGGCGGACAGCACCGCCTGGTCGAGCAGTTCCAGTTCGCTGGTGAACAAGCTCATGACACCGGCGGCTCCTGGTCCGTGGGGGTGGGGGCAGCGGTCATCTCCGGGCTGGTCGCGGCAGTGGCCGGCGCGGGCATCATGAGGTCGACCACGCGCTGCAACTGCATTTCCAGGCTGACATCCACCTGCCCGTGCTGGTGTTCGACGATGCAGCCGCCGCGGGCGAGCGTGGGATCGTCAATCAGTTGAATATGCTGGAAACGGCGCAGCGCCGCGAGCAGTTGGGGCATGGTGTCTTCGAGGTATGGACGATCCCCCGGACAGATGCGCACCTCCACGCTGCTGACGCCGGTGACCTGGCGCAGCGCTGAGCGCAGTTGATCGCCGATGACGGTGGGGTCGACCTGCACGGTGCGATGGATGATTTTTTCCGCCAGGCGCAGCGCCAGTTCGAGCACGCTCTGGCGGGTCTGCTCGTCGAGCTGGGTGCGGAAATCATCCCAGCGCTGCGCGGATTGCAGCCAGGCTTCCTCGATGACCTGCATCTGCCGTCGGGCTTCGTCATACGCCTGCTGTTTGCCCTCAGCGCGGCCTGCTTCCAGACCGGCGGCATGACCTTCGGCGTGACCTTCCTGGCGCCCTTGCTCAAACGCTTCCTGCCGCTGGCTGGCTTCCACCTGCTGAGCGCGGGCGTGGGCTTCGGCGAGCACGCGCTGCGCCTGGGCCCGGGCGGCATCGCGCAGCTTCTGGGCCTGCTGGGCGACATCCGCCAAATCGAGCACGATGGCGCTCTGCACCAGCGGACGGGCGGCTTGTTGTTTGACGATCGCCATAGGTCGGCTTCCTGGCCGCGTTCACCCCAAGCCGCGCGCGGCCGCCTTGAAATCCAATTAATACTCACCACCGAGGCACAGAGGACACGGAGGAAAAACTGGAGTAACTGGTTGATTCCACGCGATCACGTATTTCTCGGTGAGCATGACTCGGTGTCCTCTGTGGCTCTGTGGTTACTGCTTTGTTGAGTCCGCGGCTTAGACCACCACGTCTTTCTCGCCGCCGCGCCCGGAGATGATGATTTCGCCCGCATCCTCCAGCCGGCGGACGATGTCCACGATGCGCTGCTGGGCGGCCTCGACATCGCTGACCCGCACCGGGCCCATGTATTCCATGTCTTCCTTGATGAGCTGGGCGGCACGCTCGGACATGTTCTTGAAAATCTTTTCCTTGAGCCCGTCGGATGCCGTCTTGAGCGCCAGCGCCAGCTCGTCGTTGTCGACCTCCTTGAGCACGGCCTGGATGCCCTTGTCGTTGACCAGCAGGATGTCTTCGAAGACGAACATCAGTCGGCGGATTTCCTCGACCAGATCGGGGTCTTCCGCTTCCAGGCCTTCCATGATGGATTTTTCCGTGGTGCGGTCGACGAGGTTGAGCATTTCTGCCACGGTGCCGACGCCGCCGATCTGCTCGAAGGACTGGCTGAGCATGTTGGAGAGGCGGGCTTCCAGGCCGCGTTCGACTTCGCTGACCACCTCGGGGTTGGTCTGCTCCATGTTGGCGACGCGCTTGACCACTTCAATCTGCTTGGGGCCGGGCAGTCCCGCGAGGATTTCGGCGCTCTTGTGATGCGGCAGATGGCTGACGATCAGGGCGATGGTCTGCGGGTGCTCGTCCTGAATGAACGTCAGCAGGTTGGTGGATTCCGCTTTCTGCAGAAAGGCGAACGGCGTCTTGCGCACCTGCGTGCTGATCTGGGCAAGGATGCGATGCGCCTGGCTGGGGTCCATCGACTGCATGAGCAGCACTTTGGCGTAGTCGAGGCCGCCTTCCGACGCCCAGCGCTGCGCCAGCGCCATGTCGTAGAACTCGAGCAGGACGCGGTCGCGCAGCTCCTGGGGAATGGAACCGAGGCTGGCGACTTCGCGGGTGACGTCTTCGACGGTCTTGGCGTCGAGCTTCTTGAGCATGGTCGCCGAGGCGTCGGTGTCGAGCGCCAGCAGCAGGATGGCGGCCTTCTGCAAGCCGTTCATCTCCTCGTAAACGGGCAACTGTTTGCGGGTGGTGGGCATCGCTCAAACGCTCTCCAGGGCGCGCCGGCCATGACGGCGCGGCCAGGCTCCGAAATCATCGCAATATTCACCACAGAGACACAGAGAACACCGAGTTCAAACACGAGAATTCGGCATATTCCCTGATTATCGCGCGACTCTCTGTGAGCATGACTCGGTGACCTCTGTGTCTCTGTGGTTAATCCTCTTTTGACAGACTTTCTCAGTCCTCGGCCTGCACCCAACGATTGAACAGGTTGGTCGCTTCGTCGGGGTTGGCTTTGATCATGTCGTTGATCTGCTCGGCGATCTTGCGCGAGCGGATTTCGTCTTCGCCGACTTCCACGCCCGCCATGGCGGTGTCCTCTTCCGCGACTTCGCCGATGAGGTCGTCGTCGGTCGGCAGTGGTGGCGGCACGCCCGCCAGTTCCTCCACGCTCGGGAGCGGCGGCTGCTGCAGGCTCTTGCGGACCATGTACGCCATCAGCGCCAGGCTCAGCAGCGCCAGGCCGCCCAGTCCCAGCGGTTTCGCCAGCGGCGACTGCACCAGGGTGATGAAGCCGGTGTCTTCTTTCGGACCGCCGCCGAGCATCGCCAGCAGGACATCGGGGTCGGGAATCATGTGCGCCCGCACGACGCCCTCGGCTTCGGCGTTGATCAGCGGCTCGACCTGCGCCACGATACGCGGCAGTTCCTTGGCGGCGGCGTCCTCAATCTGCTGCGCGGTGAGCTCCTGTCCCGGCGTGTCGAGTCCCTGCAGCAGCATGCCGCGGAAATAGGAACGAGGGATGTTGATGGTGACATTGACCTGTTTGGTGGTGTTGCCCACTTCGCGCGCCGCGACTTTGCGGGTGATGTTCAGCGGGCCGAACTCCGAGCGTTTCTCGCTCATGGTTTCCATGGTGCCGCTGCTGGCGCCGCCGGGAATGCTCAACTGCGCGTTGGGGCGCGCCCCGGCTTCCCCCGCATCGCTGACGTTCCGCCGTTCCTGCTCGCGCGATTCCTGCAGACGCAGCGGCTCGGTCTTGCTGTATTCGAATTCCTCAATGTCCTTGCGCAGCACCGGACTGGCCTGCACATTGACGGCAATCTTCACCCCCGGGATGTAGTTCAGGACGTTTTCGATCTTCCGCCGATAGCGGTTTTCCTGGGCGATCAGCAGATCAAGCGTTTCGTCGGGAGCAATCTCATCCTCGCCTTTGACGGTGAACTGCTGGCCGTTGTTCGCGTCCACCACCACCACGTCCTGCGGCTGCATCTCCGCCACGGCGCCGGCGATCAGGCCCGCAATGGCTTCGGTGAGTTTGTGATTGACGCTTTTGCCCGATTCCATGGTCACGCTGACCGACGCGCTGGGACGGATATACGTGGCGCCAAAGCCTTTGTCCTCCGGCGTGGAGAGGAACACATCGGCGCTCTTGACGCCGTTGAAGCTGGCGACGATCAGCCCCAGCGTTTTGCGCAGGGCGAGCATGTACGCCTGCTTGTTCTGGCCGTCGCTCATCCAGGGCGACTGCTGGGTGATGAGCTGATTGAACGCCGCGGAAGTGTCCACGGTGGTCAGCTCCGCCTGCTGCAGCACGGCAATGGCTTCCATCTGCCGATCGCTGGCGACCCACACCTGCCCGGCCTTCACCTCGGCTTTGATGTCATGCACCGCCAGCCGCTGGAGCACCTCCGGCTGACGTTCGGGGGCGAACTGCGAAATGGGCACCATGGACGATCCGCCCACATAGGGCAGGATGACCAGGACCAGCAACCCCATGACGATGACGACCAGACCAATGAGCCACTTCTGACTGGGCGTCAGCGTTTCGCCCAGGGCTTTGGTCTGCAACCATGCTTTGCGTAAAAACTGCATCACCTGGCCTCCATGCCGGGGTATCTGCCTGCCATCATTCCCCACTCACCGCTGCGCTGCTGCGACGGCCTGCGCTCCGCGCCGGCCATTCGCTGCGCCCTGCTGCCGCGCTACACGCGCATCTGCTTGATCTCCTCGAACGCGTCCACCAGCTTGTTGCGCACCTGCAACAACGTCTGGAACGCCAGATCGGCTTTCTGCTTGGCCATCAGCACCTGGTCGACGTCATCGCGCCGGCCGGTGGATAAATCCTCGATCGCCGTGGCGGCGTCCTGCTGGAGCTTGTTGACCTGCTCGATGTTTTTCATGAGCAGATCTTTGAAGCTCGGGCCCGCCTGTTCCAACGGGCCGCTGGGGGCGCTGGGCCCCACCGGCGGCATCGGCCGCGCGATCGGCGTCGTTCCAATCAGTCCCAGCGGGTCTGCCATCGTGATCCCTCGCCGCGCCCAGGGCGCAGCGCCTCATCCTTCAAACCCTACGCCAGCAGGCGCAGGCTGGTTTGCCACATCGACTTGGTCGCCTCCGCCGCGGTGATGTTCGCTTCATACGCGCGGGTCGCTTCCAGAGCATTGACCATCTCAATTGCCGGCTCCACGTTGGGATACTGTACATATCCATCGCGGTCGGCATAAGGACTGCCCGGCTCATACACCTTCCGCAGCGGAGCGTCATCCATCTGAATCTGCGCCACCCGCACGCCCGGCCCGCCCTGCTCATCCTGTCCCGCCGAGAGCACCGCAAAACGCCGGCGGTACGGCGCGTAGTTGCCGTTGGCGTCGAGCAGGCTCGAACGGTTGGCGAGGTTGGCGGCTATCACCTGCAGCCGCGTCCGCTGCGCCACCAGGCCCGAGGTTGATACATCAAGTGCGCCGAACATTCAGATCACTCCCACCGGCTACAGCCGTTCGCGGATCGCCATTTTCAGGACTTCGAATTCACTGCGCAACAGCTCCACCGCGCTGCGATGGGCCATGGTGTTTTCCGCCAGCCGCTGCATGGTGCGGTCGAGGTCGCGGTTGTTCTGGTCGTGATACAGCACGTTTTCATGCGTGGGCCGCGGGCTGGCGTCCAGCCGATCCTTGCCGAAGCGCAGCTCGCGCGTGTCGCGGAGGGACAGTTGCCCCATCGTCGGGTTGGGCGAGCGCCGCCGGCGTTCCACCGCATCCGCCAGCGACTGCTGGAAGCCGCTGACGCTCAGGTCGCGCGGCTTGTAGTACGGGGTGGACAGATTGGCGATGTTGTCCGTCAGCACGCGATGCCGGGCGCTGGTGAACTGCACCAGTCGCTGCAAGGCGGGAATCGCGCCGCTGTCCAACATGCCTGCGATCATGACCACATCTCCATCCAACCAACTCGTCCTGCCCGGACCTGTGGCAACCGCGATGCCATAACCACGGAACCGGAAATTTCCCCGGCAAAATCGCTCTGAGGCGAGCGCAAACCTTGCGCCCCGCGCAAAAGCTGCGCGACCTTGGCGCAGAACTTGCGCGACTGATCACAGCGTCTGGGGAACAAGATTCAGCTCCTTCCAGCGTTTGAGCTTCAGCCCCAGCGTGCGCACCGCGATGCCCAGCGTGCGGGCGGTCGCCTGCCGGTTCCCGCCGTGCTGCTGCAGGGCTTCGACGATCTTCTGGCGTTCAAACTCCTCCAGCGTGACCGGCGCGCTGAGCATGGCTCCCAGGGCAGCGCCGCGCGACACCGGGGCGGCGACCGTCGCCGTGGCCGCAGACGCCATCGGCATCCCCGTCACGCCGGCGGCAATGGTGTCCTGCTCCCGCACCTCGGGCGAGTTGTCCGCCAGCCAGGGAGCGACCAGTTCCGCGCTGATGAGCGCCTGCCGCGACAACACGCTGGCGCGCTCGCAGATGTTCTGCAGCTCGCGCACGTTGCCCGGCCAGCGGTACTGCTGGAGCAACTGCAACGCGGCCTCGGAAAACTTGCGCGGCTCCCGGCCCTCGCGCAGCGCCACTTTGGTCAGGAAGTGATCCGCCAGCAGCGGTACGTCCTCCAACCGCTGCCGCATCGGCGGGACGCGGATCGGCAGCACGTTCAGGCGGTAGTACAAGTCCTGGCGGAAATCGCCCTCGGCAACGCAGCGCGCCAGGTCGCGGTTGGTGGTGGCGATCACCCGCACATCCACCTGCATGGTCAGGCTCGAACCGACGCGCTCGAACTGCCCTTCCTGCAGCACCCGCAGCAATTTGGCTTGCAGTTCCGGGGAAATTTCGCTGATTTCATCCAGCAGCAGTGTGCCGCCGTCGGCCAGTTCGAAGCGGCCTTTGCGCAGTTGCTCGGCGCCGGTGAAAGCACCCTTTTCGTGGCCGAACAGTTCGCTTTCGAGCAGGTTGCTCGACAAGGCGGCACAGTTGACGCAGAGCATGATGCGGTCGCGGCGGGGGCTGTGGGCGTGAATGGTGCGGGCGACGACTTCCTTGCCGACGCCGGATTCGCCGCAGATGAGCACGGTGCCGTTGCTGTGGGCGATCTGCTGAATCTGCCCGGCGAGGCTGCGCATCACGGTCGCCCGGCCGACCAGACAGGGCGTGTCGTCAAAGGTCTGGGCCGCCGACCGCAGCGCGGCATTTTCCTGCAGCAGCCGGCGATGCTCCACCGCCCGGCGAACGGTCATGACCAGTTGGTCGCCCTCAAACGGTTTCTGCACGAAGTCGAACGCGCCTTCTTTCATCGCCTGCACGGCGGTGTCGATGGTGCCGTAGGCGGTCATGAGGATGACCGGCAGCTGATCGTCGGCAGTACGAATGCGGGTGAGCAGTTCCAGCCCGGTCATGCTGGGCATTTTGAGGTCGGTGATGACGGCGGCGGGCCGATGGCGCGTGAGCATGGTCAGCGCGGCTTCGCCGTCGCCGGCGGCGATGACGGTGTAGCCGGCGCGCTGCAAGGTGGCGCCGACGCTGTCGCGCATGATCTGCTTGTCATCGACAACGAGAACCTTGACACTCATGCGTCAGACTCCTGCGCGGGCTGAGCCGGCAAGGTGAGGGTGAACACCGCGCCGCCGGCGGGGTCGTTGTGCGCGGTGATGCTGCCGGCGTGGGCGTCGACGATGCGATGGACGATCGCCAGCCCCAGGCCGGTCCCGGTGTGCCGGGTGGTGAAGAACGGGTTGAAAATGCGGTCGATGTCGTCCTCGGCAATGCCTGAGCCATTGTCCGCGACGCGCAGCTCGACGAAGGCGTCACGTCGCCGGGCGCTCAGGCGGATGACGCCGCCCGCCTGCCCGGCGAGCGCTTCATCCGCATTGCGCACGAGGTTGAGCAGCACCTGGTGCAACAGGTCGGCATCGGCGCTGAGCGTGAGTTCCTCGGCGGCGTCGATGACCAGTTGCGGCGGGTTCGCGGCAGCGCGGCAATGGGCGTCGGCGGCGCGGGTGAGCGTGGCGACGACATTCAGTTCACGCCGGCGCGGGTTGATTTCCCGGGCAAAGCTGAGCACATCGGTGACGATGGACTCCATGCCGCGCACGCCCTGAGCGATGCGCTGGGCGAGGTCCGCGGGGCCGGTGTTCGCGGGCAGGTCCTGGCGCAGCATGTCGACGTAAAGCTGAATCGCCGCCAGCGGATTGCGGATTTCATGAGCGATGCCCGCCGCCATTTCGCCCAGCGCCGCCAAACGTTTGGAGCGTTGCAACTGGGCGTTGGTGCTCGCCAGCTCGCGTTGCAGGCGGACCACCTCGCGGCTGAGCGCTTCGTGGCTGTGCTGCAGCTTCTCCGTCACCTCGTTGTAGGCGGCGATGATGCTCGCCAGGTCATCAAGGCGCGGCGAAGCGGCAGGCGTCGGGTTGGCGATGGCTGTGGTCATGGGCACGTTGGGGAGGCAAATCTTTCCGTCACGTAGGTCCGGGCTGGCCCGGACAACTGGGCGTGGGTTGGCGTTTCAATGTCCGGGCGAGCCCGGACCTACAAATCATCCCTTCTGGTTGGTGTAGCGCGGGCCGACGGCCGACACCGCGGCAGCGCGCGGCGCGGTGCGATAAGCGTGCATCGCCTGCACAGATCGGCCGGTGTGTTGCAGTTGCCCGCTGACTTGATTGCGCGATACCTCGAGCTTTTTGCGGTCTTCTTCGTCCTGGCTGAGGATCGTGCCCAGCAGGTTCTCAACCTGGGCGACCAGTTGGTTCACTTCCGTCTGAGCGGCCGCGTCGAGAGCGCTGAACACCTGCTTCCATTGCTGACGGTAAGGCGCCAGGCGGCTGTTGTTGGTCAGCAGTTCGTCGATGACTCGCTGCCGGGCGGCGAGCAGGCCCAGCAGATTCTCGGCGTCGCCGGCCTGCACATAATCGCGCTGCCGCTGGCTGAGCGTGCTGAGTTTGCGGTACAGGTCGACCTGCTGGCGCAGCAGTTCGAGCACGGCCGGGGCGCCCGTTGCGTTGCTGGAGATGGCGGTCATCCATGACCCTTTCACTAGACGAGCATCCTGCTCGCGCTGGCGACCTTAGCCGCCGGGTTCACCGAACAATTTCAGTTCACTGGTCCAACGCAGCCAATCCTCCCAATGCTGTCGATTCATCGGCAGCGAGGGATCGTTGAAGGCTTCATCGGGAATGCGTTTGAGCTGGAAACGGGCGCGATCATTGGCGACCCGGGCTTCGCGGATGGCGCCTTCCTCGCAGTAGGCATTGACGATCTGCACCAGCGCCACCAGCGAGGCGGGATGATCCTCCCAGCGCTTGGCCGCCAGGTCGTACAGGCTGCGGGCCTGCTCCCAATGACCCATGTCGTAGGCGCAGTCGGCGCGATAGAAAAACGCATTGCGATAGAAGGTGACTTCCAGCGGCGTGAGCAGGTCAAACGGCCGGGACTCCAGCGCGCTGATGACCTGCGTGTAGAGCACCTTGGCGCGCTCCAGCCGACGATTGCGTTCCTGCTCCAGCGCCACCCGGCGGGTCTGGGGCATCGGGTCCTTGAGGGCGCTGTTGAGCGTCTCGGCGGACTGACGGTACGCATCGGCGAGGCGCGCCCGCAGCGTGGGGCCCTGGTCGCTGTCACCGTAGCGTTTTTCGTCGATGGCTTCTTCGAGCTTTTCGATGCCGCGTTCGTATTGCTCGCGCTGACAGTAGAGCTTGCCCAGTTCGATCAGGGCGTCGCGGTAGGTGACGGATTCCGGGGTGATGCCCGGATGATCGGTGACGACGTACTCGAGCACCTGCTGGGCGCGGTCGTATTCGCCCTGGATGAGGAAACAGCGGGCGTAGGGCACATGGCTCAGGTGGGCGGCGGCGCTTTTGGCGTTGTTGTTGATGAGTTCCTCAAACAGCGCCCGCGCCGGCTCAATCTGCTGATCCGCCAGGTACGCCAAGCCCAGGTGCTGCTTCGCCATCAGGTAGCGCGGGTCATCGGGTCGGCCGCGCACGAAGTCGGCGAATGCGGCAATGGCATCGGGCCAGAGCTGGGCTTTTTCATACAGATTCGCCGCCGACCAGAGGCTTTCGCCGTGGGCTGCGTTGTCGGTGACGGTGACGCGCTCGGCATGGGCGCGGAAGTAATCCGCCGCTTTGCCGTAGTGGATGACCGCGTCTTTGAAATGCAGCCGCACTGCTTCCACCGCCTGTTTGCCTGCTTCCCGATCGGTCGGCTTATGGCTGCTCAACTCGCGGGCCTGCTGTTCGTGGCTGCCGGCAATCTTCTGGTGCGTCATGCCCAGGTCCGCCAACACCGAAGTCGGCAGCGCGCGGCCATACAGCGGCATCAGCGTGGAAAGGTAACTGAGCGCCAGTTCATAGTTGTCCTGCCCGAAAGTGATTTCGTAATTTGCCCGCACCACATTGACCAGGGCGTCCTGCCGGGCGGCGCTGCGGCGCGGCGACTGGAGCAACTCCTGCACGCACCGGCCGAGGTAGTCAATCGCCTGCAGATGCGAACCGAGCCGGGCTTCGCAGTCGGCGTGACCCAGCAAGGCGTCGAAATAGGAATCCGTGGCGGGGTAGCGGGTCTCGGCGTTGCTGTAAAAGTCCAGCGCCTGCCGCACATCGCCCGTCTCCGCCAGCGCGATTTGCGCCAGCCCCACGAGGATGCGGCCGTTGAGCGGATCATCCGGATTGAGCCGGTCCTGCGCCAGCCGATACCAGCGGTCGGCTTCACGGTAACGCTGCAGCAGAGCGTACGCCCGGGCGAAGCTGACCATCAGCGGCGCCAGGTCCCGATCACCCGACTGATCGGTAAACCGCGCGTACTGCGGCTGGAGAAAGTCAATCGCCTGCTGCGGCTCGTTGGCGTCCAGCAGCAGATCGACGCGCAGTTGCACGCCCCACCGCCGGGCGTCACGCTGCCGCTTGGGATCCGGGTCCTGGCGCGCCAGTTCGAAGTAACGGTCCAGCAACGGGGCGACATCGGCGGGCGTCGTCGCCGGGTGCTGCAGGCGACGTTCGAGCATTTGCCGCACCACCTGACACCGCGCGTCCACCGCCGCCACATCCATGGCGTCCAGTTGCGTGAGCGCTTCGCCGTCGCGGCCCAGCGCCACGAGCGTCAGCGCCCAGCGCTTGCGATGCTCGGTGTCAAAGGCCTGCCCCAGTTCCAGCGCCTGCTGATAACGATTGATCGCCAGTTCATGCGCTTCAGGATTGTTCCACCCCTTCAGTTGCTGGAAGAGCACGATGCGGTCGCCCGCCAGCAGGTGGAAGCGCGCCTGCTCGAGCTTGCTCGCCCGGGTGATGTGCGGAGCAAGCTGCTGCAACTGGGCTTCGGCGGCATCGAGATTCTGCGCGATCAGGTATTGTTCGATGCCGTCAAGCTTGCCGGCGAAATCGTCGTGCGCCGGGCGCGGCAGCGAGAGCCAGGTGCCCACCACCAGCAGCGTCAGGCCCAGGATCAGCACCGGCATCTGCCAGTTCTGCGTCCAGGCCTGCGGCCCGGCGGGCGCGCTGGTTTCCTGCGCCATGGCGTCGAGCGTGGGCTCCGCCTCCGCGTCGGTCGCAGCGTTCAGGTTGTCTGGTGACTGGGCCATGGCAATCCGTTGCCGTCAAATTACGAAGCGCTGCGCCGCACCAGCAGGTCCGGCAGCTTGGCGCGAATTTCATCAATGGTGTTGTGTCGCTTGAGTTCCACAATCACGCTCAGCCGCGCCAGCGTCTGCTCGTCGTACAGGCGATGCCCGCCGGCGGTCCACTCGGCTTCGGTGATGAGGCCCCAGCGGGTGTAGTTGTGCAGCGTCTGGCGGCTCAGGCCGCTGTGTCGAACCAGATCGCCGATGCGGTAACGCTTCGTGCGTGCCCCGTGCGGCGTCGAGGTCATGCTCAGGTTGGTGCGTACGGCCGTCATGCCCACCCTTTCTCACCACGTCCGGCTTCGACTGCGGTCCCCGGCCAGACTCCGGCTGGAATCACGCGCTTGGACATCTGGACACTTGGACCTTTGGACTGTTGAACCTTTGGTCAATTGGACGCTTGGACGATTAGACATATCGGCGCATGGGGGCAAAGTCCTGTAATTTCATGCGTGACGGCAACTTCTGGCAGGAGCGGTCCACTCACCAACGAACCCGGACAGATTTAACCACCTGTTAATTCAAGCGCTTATGAGAATTTTGCCGGAATCGCCCGCGCCCTCATCCCAACCCCTGCATTTTGCCGAAAGATGGATATAATCGGATTTGAGTATCCACAAATGCCGATCTGCCTCCGCAGGAACGCGCCCCATGCTTTCGCTCGACGCCAATTTGCGTCAGCAGTTTCCCACCGCCGCCCCGGCGGACGCGCCATTTCATGTCATGCTCAAGCCCATCGGGCCCATCTGCAATCTTGATTGCAGCTACTGCTTTTACCTGGAAAAACAGGACGGCCTGTTCCCTGGCCAAAGCCGGTTCCGCATGAGCGAAGCGGACCTGGAAAACTACGTCCGCCAGTACATCGACGCGCAACCCGACGACGCCCGCGAGATCAGCTTCGCGTTTCAGGGCGGCGAGCCGACGCTCATGGGCCTGCGCTTTTTCCAGCGCGTGGTTGAACTGCAAAAACAATACGCCCGGCCGAATGTGCCCATCGTCAACGCGCTGCAAACCAATGCCACCCTGCTCGACGACGCCTGGGGTGAATTTTTGCACGAGCACAAGTTCCTGGTGGGCGTGAGCATCGATGGGCCCGAGGAAATTCACAACCGCCATCGCCTGGACAAAGCGGGCAAAGGCACATTCGACGAGGTCCTGCGCGGCGTGCGGGTGCTGCAGAAGCATGCCGTCGAGTTCAACACCCTGACCGTGGTGCATCACGACAACGCCGACTGCCCCACGCAGGTGTACGACTTCCTCAAGTCGATCGGCTCCACGTTTCTCCAGTTCATTCCCATCGTGGAACACGAACAACTGCTCGACGCCAAGCAATATCACCAGCGCCCGATCCTGCCGGTGCTGCAACCCAACGGCGGCGGCGTGCGCGTGGGCGCGCGCAGCGCGGAGCCGCGGCAATGGGGAACCTTCCTCAACGGCATCTTCGATCGCTGGCTGGAGCAGCGCGACGTCGGCCGAATTTACGTGCAGCTCTTTGACATGATGCTGGGGCTGGTGATGGGCTATCCCTCCTCCTTGTGCGTCCATAGCAAGGCGTGCGGCCGGGCGGCGGCGATGGAGCACAACGGCGACGTGTACGCCTGTGATCACTATGTCAGCCCGGAATACAACCTGGGCAACATCCGCGCGCACAGCCTCACGGAAATGATCGACGGCGACCAGCAGCGCGCCTTCGGGCGCGCCAAGCACGCCAGCCTGCCGCGCTACTGTCGCCAGTGCGATTTTCTGCAGTATTGCTGGGGCGCATGTCCCAAGGACCGCATCCGCAATACCCCCGACGGGGAACCGGGGCTCGCCTACCTGTGCGAAGGCTACAAGGAGTTTTACCGGCATACGCAGCCGGTGTTCCGCAAGATGGCGCTATGTCTGAAGCTGCGGCAGCCGGCGTCGGCGTGGCGCGATCTGCATCGCATTCTGGGTGAAGGACGCTGGGGGCCGCGCGTGGGGCGGAATGATCCGTGTCTGTGCGGATCGGGCAAGAAGTTCAAGCATTGCTGCGCCAAGCCGGGGTAAACCGCGCGCTGTCGAGCATGCGCTGCCTGTAGGTCCGAGTTTGCCCGGACAGAGGGATGACGATGCGCGCTCCCAGTCCGGGCAAGCCCGGACCTACAAATCAGTGTGGGCCATGGACGTCAGGCCGCGTACGCAACTCAGCTTTCCCAAGCCAGCGTCTGCATATCCACCAGCGCCAGCGTGGCGCGGCCGCCGCGCAGCAATGTGAAGCACGTCCAGCGGTCATTGGCGGTCAGCCGGGGGTGCGGATGCAGATGCAGCGCGACGTGGCAGGACATCTGGGACAAATCATCCGCCAGCGTGAGGGCGCGATCCGTGTGCAGGTCCCAGCAGCGCACCTGCCAGCGTTTGGGCGCGTCAGGCGGGTTGACGTTCTGGTCGGTGATGAGCCAGCGCCCATCCCGGCTGGACCAGGCGTGCGAGAACTCGCCGGGGAGCATCAGGTCGGTCTGGCGCGTGGTCAGGTGATAGCGTTTGATGCCCACGCCGTAGTGCACGTACCACACCGCAGCGCCAGTGGGATCCCACCATTCATGGCCATGCAGCGGCGTCGGCTGGTCATACAACGGCGTGCAGGCGCCGTCGCGGCGCAGCAGCCACATGCGCTGGTCGTAATCAAAATGTTCGCCGGTCTGCAGGTCGATCCACCCATCCTGAGCGATCAGTTGCAGGTCGGGATCCGTCGGTGAAAACTGGGCGTGGTTGTAACAGCGGTCGAAGCTGCGCCATAGGGTAAACCGCCCGTCGGCGAGGGTGATGTCGCCTGCGTGCCAACTGCGACCATAGTGGGCGTCGAAGTTGAGCGCCTGCCCATCGGCGCGCCAGGTCAGATGCGTGGCGATGCGTTTGCCGCGCTGCCCGGTGCGCAGCTCGGCTGGCGTCTGGGCGATGAACTCCCGCCGCCGCTGCCGCACGTCATAGCGGTACAGCGTTTCATCCTGAAAATAGTACGCAGCGCCCGTGCGCGGATCGACCACCGGCGACGCATCCAGAAACACTTCCTCGGTCAGATGCACCTCGCCGTCGGATAGGTCAACCACGCCGAGCATCCGGGTCGCCAGGTCGCGGGAGTAGTAAAACCACAGCCAGCGCCCCGTGGCATCCAGCGGATCATTCACGAAGTAGAACGACTGCGTGACCGGCAAGTGAGGCAGGTCCAGAAAGTACCGCTCCACCCCGGCCGGCGCGTCCTCATCGCGCACAAAGCAGGACATCGGCAATGAGGTGGGCGCAGCGAGCGTGTTCATGACGTCATCTTTCCCCGCCGGTCACTTGAGCTCAATTTCCGCTTCGTGCCAGTTCGTTTCGGGCAGCGTCAGTGTGCCGGCACTGTCGGCGGTCAGCTCAATGCTCTGCGCTACGGGACGCGTGACGCGGAATGTCGCAGCGCGTCCCGCCAGATGCGTCAGCGTGATCGGCAGCGCGTCGCTCTCATGCGGCGGTGCGTCGAAGTATGTGCGGCTGATCAGCAGCCGGCGCGCTGACGCCAGCGGCTGACCATCCAGCGTCACCAGCACCACGGTGGCGAAGCCGGCTTTGGCGTGGAGCGTCAGATGCCGATACCCGCCGTCCCATGCGGTGTCTGCCAGTTCGCCGCTGAAGGCTTCAGCGCGGGGGGCGAGGATGCGCAGTTGTTTGCGTTCGAGGTCCTTGGTGATCTGCCCGGTGTCGCTGACCAGCGGCGTCGGGGGTTCCTGGGTCCGCCAGGATTGATTGACCTGCCCCGGGTCGGCCGTGGCGAAGCTCCGCGCGAAAGCGTGAATGGATTGCCAACCGGGCCGGTACATGCCTTGCGGGCGCATCAGTTTGCCGTAGTCACCCGCCGGCTGCGCGGGGCCGACTTGCACGCGAATCTGCTGTTTAGCGGGGTCCACCAGACCTTGGCGAAAGATCAGGCCGGTGGTGCGGAGATGATCGCGCAGCATTTCGTCGGCGACCATCGTGCCCAGGTGCGGCTGACGATCCGGCGTCTTGGCAGTGCCCTCGGGGGTCAGGTCACGGTCGCCATGTTGCCAGGCGAACCAGACGATGCCGTCGTAACCCTGATGCGCGCCGTACGCCGCCGCCGCCAGGGGCAGCATGGTGCGATACGGCGCCTCGGCTTCACCCTTGGAACCTTCGGACTGATTGAACTCGCCGATGATGTAGGGCTTGCCCGCCAGCAGGGTTTTGCCTTTGTCGAAAATGAAGTCTTCGCGGCTGTCGATCACGCGCGGATTCACATAAGCATGGTCTTCGATGTAGTCCGCCAACTGGGCGTGCATTTCCAGCGCCCGTTCGCCGCGCCAGAGGTTGGAGAAGGTGACGGCGCCGGCAAAGCCGCAGTCGCGGGCCGCCTGCTTGACGCGCTCGAAGTGCGCCTGATCCAGATGGCGGAAGAAGTCGGCGCGGATGCGGGTTTTCTGGGCGTCCTCCGCCTGGTACAGATCGCCCGGCTCCAGCAGGCCGGCGTCGAGCGCGAACGCTTCCCACTGCTTGACCAGTTTGTCCTGGAAGTAGGCGGGCAGGTCGTTGCGGCAGATCAGCACATACTCCGAGGAATACTCGTTGATGACTTCCAGCGTCAGCACCTGCGGGTCCCGGCCGTACGCCACGCCGGTGTGCGGATTGACATGGTTGAGCAGGTTGCGGGTGAACTCGACATCCAGCGCGGCGACACGTTCATCCACCATCGGCAACAGCTTGCGGGCGTCAATGGCTTTCTTCCAGTGCCGTCGGTTCAATTCGTCCATCGCCATCATCCACGCCCGCGTGTCGGCGGAAGTGGTTTCGATGATGTCCACGTCATAGGGGGAATAGGTCCGGCTCCAGCGGGCGGCGAGCATCAGGTAAATGCCCTGCGCCCGCAGCGCGGCATTGAGCTGATCGAACCGCGCCCACGCGTCGGCATCCGGCTCCCGGGTCAGGCCCTGAGCGAACTGATTGAGCGTGTGAACCTGCGAGTTCCACACCCAGTCGCGCGAAGGTCGCATCAGGTGGTGCGGACGGACGAGGTTGATCTGGTGATACGCCAAATCCGCGGCGATGCGCTGCGCCTGCTGCGCGGTGGGATACAGCGCCACCAGGTTGACGCCCCAGAAACGGACCGGCTGGCCCTGGTCGTTGAGAAAGCGATCGCCCTGCACGGTGATGGGCGCAATCCCCTCCGCCCCGGCCGGCAGCGCAAATCCACTTCCCAACGCCAGGGCCAGCAGCAAACGCCAGGTCATGTGCGGTCTTACCACGGTCTGTCCCTTCGCGTGAGCGGGAGCAGTTGGTTCAGTCACATCATCCGCGCCGGGGGGGGCGAGGCTATTCGATGTAATCGCGGAACCAGTTGCGGGCCTGGTTGGTGTCCACGGCGGCGGGGGCGTCGGCGTCGCGATAGAACTTGGCGTGCCCTTCGATGAACAGCACGTTGCAGCCGTCGCGGTGATACAGCCGACCCGCCCAGTCGGTGCGCGGGTTGTCGGCTTCGAGCGCCTTGCCGGGCGTGAACTCCATGCTCAGTGGGCCGTAGTACCAGTTGCCCAGCCGATGCATGTAGTCCGAGTACCAGTAGGTCGGGAACGGGCTCAGCGGCTTATCGCTGTAATTGCGATACACGGGCGTCGGCACCGCGGCACATTTGAAGGTTTTGCCCGAAGGGAAAATGCCCGCGCCGATGAGTTTGCCGGAGCTCATCCACTCGTTGGTGCCTTTGGTCAGCAGGAAGTTGTCGCTGGCGGCGTCTTCCTTGAAGGTCCAGCCTTTGTGGTCGGACATGTAGATCGCGTAGCCGATGCCCAGTTGCCGGAGGTTGGCCAGGCACGCGCTCTTGTACGCCGACGCCCGCGCCTGCTGCAGCGCCGGCAGCAGCACCGCGATGAGCAGGGAGATGATCGAAATCACCACCAGCAGTTCGATCAGGGTGAAAGCGTGTCGGCAACAGGTGGCAGGAGAGCGTTTCATGGGGCCATCCTTCATTGTTTCATGGACCAGGGACTAAATCCAGCTTTACGCAGGCGCCGCAGCCGCCAGTGATTCCCCCCCATCCAGCCGAATCGGCAGCACCAGCGCCGGCAGTTCCAGTTCCGGGTGTTCGATCTTGCGCAGCAGCATCCGCACCGCCTGCCGGCCGGCTTCGTGCGTGGGCAGCCGCAGCTTCGCCAGGCGCACGCCGATGAAGCTTTCGCCATCGGCTTCGGCTTGTTCGCCGGGCAGTTCGTCGCCGAAGGTGATGATGGACAAATCGCGCGGCACGCTCAGCCCCGCCATCGTCGCCGCCAGCAGCACGCGCTCGCCGGCGTCATAGCTGATCACCGCGGTCGGCCGCTGCGGCGAACGCAGCAACTCGACCAGGGCCTCGAGCCGGGCACGCCGTTGCAAACCGATGAAACGCTGGCGCGGCCAGGGCGTCAGCCCCACTGCGCGCATCGCCTGCAGGTAGCCGGCGTGGCGGTCAAAGCGGCTGTAGTGGTTCTCGGGATTCGCATCGAAATCCGTGAAGTCGACATAAGCAATCCGGCGATGCCCGCGCTCGACCAGCGTTTGCGTCGCCAGTCGGCCCGCGTCGCGGTCCGCGTAGTGAATGCAGTCGGATGCCCGCCGACAGTTGAGCCACACGGTGGGCACCGGGTCTTCCGCCAGCCGCTGGAGCATCGGCGCGGGGATGCGGTCGGTGTAGTTGACCAGCAGGCCGTCGCAGCAGCATTCTTCGAGGATGCGCGGAAACGCCCCGGCCGCCCCCAGCGCTTCATCCGGCAACCGGGCGATGGTCAGGTGCATCCGGCGTTCCAGCAGCTCGTCATGAATGCCGTCGAGCAGCATCGGCGGCAGATTGCTGCGGCCCTCGTCGGCACTGAGCAGCAGGCCCAGGCAGTCGAACCGGCCGTTGCGCATGGCGGAGGCGGAACTGTTGGGTCGGTAGCCCAATTCGCGGGCGATCTGACGAATGCGGGCTGCGCGACTGGCGGCACTGGGCCAGCGTTCTTTCATGTCGCCCCGCATCACCCGGGTAACGGTGCGGGCGGAGACGCCGGCACGCTGGGCAACTTGATCGAGGATGGACATGGCAGCATCAGCAATCAATTAAATGAAGAAATGTCACCTATGTGTCTACGTAGTCATTTTGTCTACGTAGACATTATAGCGGCAGACCTGCCGAATGCAAGACCCATAGCCGCGCTCAGTGGGCCGTGACGCCTGTTCAGTCAGTTTGCACGCTGAAACGCCCTGTTCATGGCGATCCTGCAGGATGGAACCCCCCTCCGGACATCCGCCAACTGTCCATCCGCAGTGCTGTCGATTTTGCAAAAAATGGCCCGCAGAACTCCGTCACTTCCTAAAGCGGAGCAGCGGTATCTCCGAATCAACTTCATACCAATTTATCTGATTGCCATCGAGCGGGATGCCCTACGTGGGGCGCAGGACCGAGGGGATCGTTGGCCAAGGTGGAATTTCTGAGGAAACGCGTCATGTTCAAGAATCTGAAAACTGGGACCAAGTTGTTCATGGGTTTTGGCCTGGTGATGGCATTGGCGATCACCTTGGGCGTGGTGGCGATCTACCAGATGCGCACCGTCAGCGACATGGCGACCGCTCTGGCGGACCAGGACGTGCCCTCGGTCAAGTACGCCAACGAAGTCGAGCGCAATTCGCTGCTGACCATGTACGCGATGCGCGGCTACGGCCTGACCGGCGATGATAAGACTTACCTCGAACCCGGCCGCCAATCCCTCAAGCAGGTCAATGAAGCCCTGAGCCAGATGCGCCAGGTCGCCGAGAAATACGAACTCGCCAAGCGGATCGAGGCCGCCAGGACCGCCCAGAACGGCGTGGCGAAATACACCGCGCTGGTGGACCAGACCGTGCAACTGGACCAGGAAATCGCCGGCATTCGCCAGCGCATGGACGCCGCCGCCGGGGATTTCGTCACCCAGTGCGACGCGTTCTACCAGAATCAAAAGGACCAGTTCGCTGCCGATGTCGACGCCGGCGCCAAGCCCGACAAGCTCAAGGAACGGCAGGACAAGATCACCGCGATCAATAAAGTGATCGAACTGGGCAGCAATTGTCGCGTCGCCAACTTCAAGGGCCAGGCGCTGCGCGACCTGCGCCTGATCGAAGACGTGCTGCCCAGCTTCAAGCAGATGGCGCAGCAGGTTGAGCTGATGCGCAAAATCACCCATCAGCCGCAGAACCTCAAGCAACTCGATGCCGTGCTCGCCAGCGCCGGCGCCTATGAGAAGGCGATCCACGACTACGTGAACACCAACCGCAAGCTGGCGGAAGTTTCCAAACAGCGCGGCGCAGCCGGCGACGAAGTGCTGGCGGCGGCGCAGGCGGCGGCGACGGTAGGCATCGAAGGCACCAATGAATCCGCCGCGGCTTCGGTCAGCCAGCTCGGTTCCGCCAGCACCATCCTGGTGGGCGGCCTGGCGGTGGTCGTCCTCCTCGGTGTGGGCCTCTCCATCCTCATCACCCGCATGATCGTCGGCCCGATCCAACTGATCGTCGACCGCATCAAGGACATCGCCCAGGGCGAAGGCGACCTCACCCAGCGCGTCGATGAGAACCGCCGCGACGAGATCGGCCAACTGGGCAAGTGGTTCAACCTCTTCGTCAAGAAGATTCACGACACCATCGCCAGCGCCAAGATGACCTCCGCCGACGTCGCCAGCGCTTCCGAACAGATCGCCGAAGGCAGCCGGCAGCTTGCCGAGGGCGCCAATCAGCAGGCCAGCGCTTTGGAGGAAGTCTCCGCTTCGCTCGAAGAAATGAGCTCCATGACCCAGCAGAACGCCGCCAACAGCGATCAGGCCAATCAGCTCGCCAAGGCCGCCAACACCGCCGCCACCAGTGGCGACCACGCCATGAAGCGCATGGCGGACGCCATCAACCGCATCAAGTCCTCGTCTGACGAGACCGCCAACATCGTCAAGACCATTGACGAGATCGCCTTCCAGACCAACCTGCTCGCTCTGAATGCCGCCGTCGAAGCCGCCCGCGCCGGGGACGCCGGCAAGGGCTTCGCCGTGGTCGCCGAGGAAGTGCGGGCGCTGGCGCAGCGCAGCGCCGAAGCCGCCAAGAACACCGCCCACCTCATCGAGCAGGCGGTGAAGAATGCCGACGACGGCGTCAACCTCACCGAGGAAGTGCAGAAGCTGCTGAGCGAAATCGTCACCGGCTCGAGCCGGGTCAACGACCTGGTCAGCGAGATCGCCGCCGCCAGCAAGGAACAGGCCGACGGCATCAAGCAGGTCAACGACGCCATGAGCTCGATCGACAAGGTCACCCAGACCACCGCCGCCAACAGCGAAGAGAGCAGCGCCGCCGCCACGCAACTCCAGGACCAGGTCAGCAAGCTCAACCACCTGGTCGGCAGCTTCAAGGTTTCCCAGCAACTGGCGGCATAACCGCAGCAACCGACGCTCGGCCGTTCCCAGCCGGGCGACATGCTTGCCTCTCCACAGGACGCCCGGATCGCAGCGCTTTCGAGCCACCCGCTCGAAACACCGCGATCCGGGCGATTTTTTTCGGACCCGGGTGCAATGGCCCGCCAATCCGCGCGGCCCACTTGGAATTAGTCTCAACTGGAACCGACATTTCTCCGATTGACGTTCAGTCATGCCCCGGTGGCAGTGTGGGCCTGAATGCTCGCGCTGCTGCAGGATGGTCGAGACCCCACGAATCGTCACCAGGCGCCGCGGGCGTCTGGTTAACCGCCGACGGATTGTGACTGACCACCCACGTCATAGGAGTTATCAGGACATGAAGATCAGCACGAAATTGATCAGCGCTTTTGTGGCGACCTCGGGCTTGTGCGCGCTGGTCGGGGGCCTGGGCTACTGGGGCATGGTGCAACTCGCCCACCACGTGGAGTCGATCGGCAAACAACGGCTGCCCAGTGTGCAGGCGCTGCTGAACCTCCGCAATGAAGCCCTGAGCATCGTGGTCGCCAACCGCACCCTGGCGATGCCCGACGCCTCCGCCGAACTGCGCCGCCGCATGTACGAGAAACTGGACCAGGCCAGCCTCGCCGCCGCCGCCGCCTGGAAATCCTACGAAAACCTCCCGCATTCGGACGCCCAGACCCAAGCCTGGGACGCCTTCGACGCCGCCTGGCGGCAGTGGAAAACCGAGTGCGACAAATACCGCCAGCTTTGCGTCGCCTACGACGGCATGGGCATTGGCAATCCGGCGGCGCTGGCGCAGGAGGTCGAAAAATTCACCAAGGATCATCATGTGGCGGTCGCCAACGTGCTGCATCTGCTGCATGAAGGCACGACGTTCAAGGGCGGCGAAGATCACACCGCCTGCAATGCCGGGCGCTGGCTGAGCGCCTTTGCCTCCTCCAGCCCGGAGTTGACCCAGGCGGCGCAGGGCATCGTTGAGCCGCACACCCGCTTCCATGCCGCGATCAAGCAGATCAAAACGCTGGCGGCGCAGGGCAAAACCAACGAAGCCCAGCAGGCGTATGTCCGCGAGCTCAAGCCGAGCATGGAACAGGTGTTCACCCAGTTCGACGCCATCAAGCAGCAGATCGAGCACGCCAACAGCGCCTATCACGCCGCCGAAACCCAGCTCAATGGGCCGGTCATCGTGACCAACGCCCCGGTGATGGACCTGCTCGATCAACTGGTGGAGCTCAACGATCAGGAATGCACCGCCGAGGTCGAGCAAGCCACCGCCACCGCCCACACGCTGGAAATGATCACCGTTGGCAGCGTGGTGGTTGGCGCGCTGGTCAGCATCATTCTGGGCCTGCTCATCTCCGGCAGCATCCGCAAAGCGCTGCACGCCATGGTGGCGCGGCTGCAGGACATCGCCCAGGGTGAAGGCGACCTGACCCAGCGCGTCGACGAATCCCGCCGCGACGAGTTGGGCGAGCTGGGCAAGTGGTTCAACACCTTCGTCAAGAAGATTCACGACACCATCGCCAGCGCCAAGATGACCTCCGCCGACGTCGCCAGCGCTTCCGAACAGATCGCCGAAGGCAGCCGGCAGCTTGCCGAGGGCGCCAATCAGCAGGCCAGCGCTTTGGAGGAAGTCTCCGCTTCGCTCGAAGAAATGAGCTCCATGACCCAGCAGAACGCCGCCAACAGCGATCAGGCGAATCAGCTCGCCAAGGCCGCCAACACCGCCGCCACCAGCGGCGACCACGCCATGAAGCGCATGGCGGACGCCATCAATCGCATCAAGTCCTCGTCTGACGAAACCGCCAACATCGTCAAGACCATCGACGAAATCGCCTTCCAGACCAACCTGCTGGCGCTCAACGCCGCCGTCGAAGCCGCCCGCGCCGGGGACGCCGGCAAGGGCTTCGCCGTGGTCGCCGAGGAAGTGCGGGCGCTGGCGCAGCGCAGCGCCGAAGCCGCCAAGTCCACCGCCCACCTCATCGCCCAGGCGGTCAAGAATGCCGACGATGGCGTCAGCCTCACCGAGGAAGTGCAGAAGCTGCTGGGCGAGATCGTCACCGGCTCGGGCCGAGTCAATGATCTGGTCAGCGAGATCGCCGCCGCCAGCAAGGAGCAGGCCGACGGCATCAAGCAGGTCAACGACGCCATGGCGTCGATTGACAAAGTGACCCAGACCACCGCCGCCAACAGCGAAGAGAGCAGCGCCGCCGCCGCCCAGTTGCAGGACCAGGTGTCGACCCTCAACACGCTGGTGGGCAGCTTCAAGGTGGCGCTGCACAAAGCCGCCTGATCCTCAGCAGCCGAGCCCGGCCGTTCCCGGTCGGGGACAGGCTTGCTTCTCCGCAGGACGCCCGTGGCGCTGCCGGTTCCGAGCACTTCGCTCGAAATCCGCAGCGCCACGGGCTTTTTCATGGGCAGATGCAGCATCCCCTCGGCATCACCGGCGGCCTGAACGTCTCAGAGGTCTTCGAGTGCCGGCGCGTGCGGGTCATACGGTCCCGGCACAAAGGAACGGGCGCAGGTGTAATGCCACTGGTCCGGCGATGGCGGGCAGTAGTGGTGAATCAACACCAGCCCCACCACCGTCAAATGCAGGCTGACGTGCGAACTCAACAATTGGCTCTGCAGCAGCCAGAGCATGGCGATGCCGAACGCCAGCATGACCAGTGGGCGCAGCAGCACGATGTCAAACCAGGGAATGATAAGCTGGCCAGTCATCACCCGCCCGCGCAAGCCGATGGGCGCCTGGCCCAGAAAGCGGGCGAGATTGCCCAGGTTAAAGAGCACGCAGGCGCCGGCTACGCCCAGTAGTGCGACGACTGGGTCCAGAGCAAAGTACTGGTATCCCGGCCGCTCCAGCGTCCTGCCGAATAGATGCAGCACACCGCCGACCTGGGCTTGCCGCAGGATTTCTCCGGTGGACATGAACAGCTCAACCCACAGCGCTGCCGCCACCCAGAACGCCAGCTTGCGCAGCAGGGAAAAACGCTGGCTGGCGGGGGTGGGCATCAGGCGCAGCAATTCATCGGGATACCCCGGCAACACCTGCGCGCGCTGGCGCAGTTGCTCCAGCGGGTCCGGCTCATAAAACGGACGCTCCCAGGCGTAACGCGCCAAGGTGTGCTCGATGGCGTGCCGCACCAGCAGGTACATCGCCAGCAAGACCAGCGCACTCAGGTACAGGTTGTAATGCGGAAAGATCGTCAGTGGCATCAGCACCAGCAGCAGACTGCCGCACCAGCGCACTTTCAGGGCGTTGGCAAGATTCGCCAGCACGTAGAGCACCAGCATGGCCAGGGCTGATACCCCCACGGTCACCTGCAGCCAGAGCCAGCCCATGTGGACCGACAGCCCCTGTGCCACGGTCAACCACACCAGCAACCACCAACTGGCGGTGCCCAGCGACGCCAGCATCAACACACCCAGCACATCGCCGACGGTGTAGTGACAGCGTCCCAGCGGCAGCCGTTGGGGATGATCCCACGGACTGAGCGCCAGCAGCGCTTTGTATTCTTCATTGAACAGCGGATTGCGCTTGATCCGCCGCAGCATCAGCCGAAACGCCGCCACCACGGTCCACAGCAGTTGCAACACGATCAGCACCGCCGCCAGGAACGAGCCATATTTGAAGTGCCCCGTCCGCTGCGCCGCCAGCACCGCCAGGAGCAGGCCATGCAGGAACAGCAGGCCGCCCAGTTCCCACGCATAGGTCCGGACGTGACGCCCCTCCGGCGTCGTGCGAAATGTGCGCCACCAGCGCGCCATCAGGCTTGCCCCTGCAGGTAGGCGTCAATCTGCTGGAGATGATCCGGGTGAATCAGATGTTCCAGCGCCCCTGACAGCGTGGTCGTGCCGGTCTGCTCCATGAGCCGGGCCGCCGAGTCGCACGCGAGAATCCGACCTTCCTGAATGATCGCAATCCGGTCGGCAAGTTCCGCCACCAGCTCCGGCACCGGCACCGCCATCATGATGGTCACCCGGCGCTGCTGGGCCAGATGCTTGAGAATCTGCTGCAGCGCCAGCAAGGCCGAGGAATCCAAGCCCCCGGAGAACGGCTCATCCAGAATCATCACCGGAGCATCGGTCACCAACGCGCCGCAGATGCTCAGCTTCTTGCGCTGGCCGGTGGAGTAGCTGGTGACAATCGCATCCGCCTGCTTCTCCAGGTCGAACACATTGAGCAGCCGCTCGACATGATCGAACAACCGCTCCTCTTCAACCTGATACAGCCGACCCATGGCGAACAGGAACTCGCGCCCGGAAATGCCCTGCGGCAGCCACGGCGCATCTGGCAGATACATCACCTGCCGACGAATCGCTTTTTCCGTTTCAATCGACGACCGCCGGACCAACCCCGCAATCCGCACCTGCCCCTTGATCGGCGCCAGCAACCCGGCGGTCACGCCCAGCAGCGTGCTCTTGCCCATGCCGTTGGGCCCCATGACACACAACAACTCGCCCGCATCGACCGTCAGGTTGATGTCGCGGAGCGTGGGCTTGATGTTGTAGTAATGCTTGATGCCAATCAGTTCGATCATGTTCGTCTCCCGGCCCCCCGGACCTCCAGACCCCCGGATCCCCGGCCACCCGGACCCCCGGACCTCCAGACCCCCGGTATGCATCAACTCATTTTACAACCGGGCAAGTCGGTCCCAACAGCTTACTCGACCGCAGGCATGTCATGTCACCTGACACACCCATGTCACATAGCACATCCACCGGCTTATTCAGCATTTACGGATGTCACCTCCGATTGCCGGTGACATTGGCCCCCAACCCATGACGCCTGCATGCAAGCATTTTACAGGGCTTGGCTTATGGCGCCCGTCGCAGCCAGACAGGCGCGCGAAGGTGACATCCAGCCATGGCTCTGCAACGAGCCGGAAGCGTCAGCGACGGCCAGCGCGCATGACTGACGCTGGTCTGCAGGTGAACCGTGAAGACATGATCTCGAAACTCACCACAGAGGCACACAGGACACAAAGAGCAAGCATGAGAAGCTGACTTATCCGCTGGATTTCCCCACATTCTCTGTGAGCATTGCTCGGTGATCTCTGTGGCTCTGTGGTTTCTGTTCTTTTGGGATTGTTTCTGCGCGGCTGACGTCCAAACGCGCTGCCCGTCGCTGACGCTTCCGGCTCGTTGCGCAGCGCCTCACAATCCCCGCATCCATCTCCGTCTCCATCCCCGCATCATCCGTTTTCATCCGTGTTCATCTGTGGCAAAAAAAACACGTCCCCGGCCACCGCGCGCCCCCCGCTACTGCCGCCGACGCCCGAACAGCAATCCCACCACGGCAATCGCCCCGCCGACGGCCCAGATCAGGTGCTGACCCTGCAACGGCCCGAGCTTCTGGGCGCTGAAGCCGGGGATCAGATGGCCCACCAGGATCACCCCTGCGGCGGGCAGCATGAAAACCGTCATCTTCTTGCCGCGGAACAGGCACGACAGCAGCAACACCAGGCCCGCCAGGCCCACGCCGTAGCCGCTGAGCACGGTGAGCACCGGCGCGGGCAGCAGCGGCAGTTCCAGCGGCTTGGCGTCGTCGGCCTGGGTGAGTTGCAGTTGCTTGAGGCTGTCGAGACTCACCTCCTTGCTCGACACCTGCTGCGGGATCAAGCCGTTCTGGTGCATCCACAGCGCGCAGGCGCCCAGCAGGATGACCGCCAGGGCGAAGCGCATGCGGGCGCCCAGCAGCAGGTTGAGCAGGCGCGCCGGCAGGCCGGGGCCGCTGGTGTCGCGGACGCCCTGCTCGTTCTCGTCGCCATAGATCATCTGGTTGACGTTCACCTTGCCGGTGACGCCTGCGGGCAGCGCCGCGCCCTCGGGCGCTGCCTGGACCAGCTTGACCGTTTCCTGGAACTTTGCCGCCGAGGCGACCATGGACACCGCCGCCCACTGCGCTTCCTTGCGGGCCTGCAGTTCGTTCATGCCCTGCGCCTGCAGCTTGGCGCGTTCGATCTTCTGCAGATGTCGGCGTTGCGCCGCTTCATCGCGGGCGCGCTGTTTTTCGTCGATCCAGGCGGTCACGAAATCGCGCCAGATGCCATAGCGTTTGCGCGGCTTGCCGTCGTCGCCCTGCCCCCACTTGCCGCGCGCCGCCAGCTTGGCTTCGTAGCCGAACAGGGCTTCGTAGAACGCTTCCCAGTTCGCCCCGCTGTAGCGACAGACGAACCGCCGCAGCGCTTCTTCCTCCAGCCCGCGCAGGCGCATGGTCTTGAGCATGTCCTGCACGTCCTGCACCGCGGCCGCGCGGTCGCGGGCGACCAGCTTGTCGATGACGAAATAGAAACCCAGCGCCAGCACCACCGCCAGCACGCACAGCCCCAGCCAGACCCACAGCAGGTTGAAGACATACAGCACCGCGGCCGCCCCGGCGGCGCCCAGCAGCATCATCAGCCAGTCCGCCAGCCGACTGCCCAGCACAAACTGCCGGAACCGGCGGAAGACATAGGTCTTGTCGAAAATGCCGGTGACGGCGAAGTACGCCAGGCCGGTCAGCACCGCCAGTCCCACCACGCCGCCGGCGGCGACGAACTGTTTGCTCAGCGCCAAGCCGACAAACGCCAGCACGCACAGCAGGACAAAGGCGACTTTCAGCAGACGGCGCAGGGCAGCCTTCCTGGACTTGTTGAAGCTGCGGGCACTGCTTTCGAGCAGCGTGGCGTGCTGTTCCTGCGGGGTGAACGGGCCGGCGCTGCTGACGCCCAGGAACAGTTCCAGCGCGGCGATCACTTCATCCATCGACTGGTAACGATCGCTGGGGCGCTTGGCGACCATCTTCATCACGATCGACGACAAGCTCTTGGGCACGCGCTCCGCCACGACATCCGGCGGGGTCACCGGCTCGGTGGCGTGCTTGGTCATCACCTCCATGATGGTCTTGCCGGTGAACACGGGCTGCCCGGTCACCAGCGTGTAGAGCGTGCAGCCCAGCGAGTAAATGTCGGCGCGGTGATCGACCGACGCCGCATCGCTCGCCTGCTCGGGCGCCATGTAGGCGGGGGTGCCCATCGCCGCGCCCGCCATCGTCACATGTGCGCTGGCGGCAAGCCGACTGCCCGAGGGCGGCAGCGGCGGGCGGTCCTTGCCCGAGCGATCCAGTTCCTGTTCGCGCTGGCGCTCGGCGACGTCGGCGTCAGGCGTTTTGACCAGGCCCAGGTCGGCGACCTTGACGATGCCCTGCTCGTTGAGCATCAGGTTGTCGGGCTTGATGTCGCGGTGGACCATGCCGTGGTCGTGGGCGAACTTGAGCCCGCGCGCCGCCTGCAGGATGTAGCCCACCGCTTCTTCGACGTCGAGCCGACCTTTTTGTTCCAGCACGCCCTGCAGCGACCGGCCGGTGACGAACTCCATGGAGAAGAAGTGGGTTTTCTTCTCTTCGCTGATGTCGTAAATCTGCACCACATGGTGATGCACGAGCTGGGCGGCGGCGAAGGCTTCGCGGGTGAAGCGCGACAGGAAGATCGGGTCCTGCGCCCACTGGGGGTTCATGGTCTTGAGCGCGACCGGGCGGTCCAGCGAAAGCTGACGGGCGAGGTAAACGCTGCCCATGCCGCCGCGGCCGAGGAGACGTTCGATGTGGTAGCCGCCGAGGTTGCCGCGCAGCTCGCCGCCTCCGGCAGACGTTTCAAGCCGCTGGGCGCCATCGGCGGCAGAGGCGACGGTGCGGTCGCTGTCGAACCGGCTGGCGACGGTGGCGTTGGGGTCGGCGTCGTCATCATCATGGACGAGGGTGATGTCCATGTCCGCGGCGCCGCTGGTGAGCGGTGAGATGACGGTCTGATCCGTGTCGGGCGCGCGGCTGGCGGTGCTGGTCGGCGGCGGCGCGGTGCGGTCCATGTCGGGTGTGGCGCTGTCGTGAGTACGGCGGGGCGGTTGGTAGCCGGGGATGCCGTCGGCCGCGCTGCCGCCGGTGGGCAGGGTGAGGTCGGCCGCGGCGGCGCGCGGCGGGGACGAGCGCTCAGCGCGGGTGGGCAGCTCCAGGGAGTCAGTGACCGACGCCGGCGTGGCGGGCTGGCCGGGCAAGGTGACATCGCCGACGCCGCTGCCGGCAGGGCTGGAGGTGATGCGCTCAAACTGCCGACCACTGGGGCGCGGCACGTCGGGGCGCTGCACGCGCATCGGCGGGTCGTCATCGTCGGCGGTGGGTGAAGCGGGTCGCGCCGGTGCGGGCGATGGTTTCTCACTGACCAGCGTGCGCTGCACGTCGGCGGCGGTGGCGGGTTTGCGCACGTCATCGGGCAGGTTGATCTCGGCGAGATTGTCGTTGCCGGGGTCGGCAATCACCGCTTCGATCGGTTCATCCGACAGCGAATGCGGCGGGAGCGCTGCGCCGGCGGGCGTGGTCGCGGTGGGCTGGTCCGGCGCGGTCTTGATCTGCTGCACCCGGGCGATCAACTCCGGCTCGTCGCGGAAAACCGCCATTTTCTGGTCCGGCCCCGGCTCGCCCTTGACCAGCAGAATGAACTTGCGGCGGCACTTGTCGCAGGTCGGATGGTAGCGCTGCGGCTTGGCGTTGCGGATATCGATGCGGTGGCCGCAGTGCGGACAGCGGATCAGCACGACGCAACTCCTCCCGGCATCGCTCCCCGAGGCGATGCGTCAACCCCGGCGGCGCGGGCCGGGCGCGGTTCGATGTCAATCTCATCCCATCCCATCGGCTTGCCTGCGGCAAGCCCGGCTGGTCATCAACGTTTGCACCGTGGACAGGTTACGACCCCCAAGCGCCGTCGGCAAGGGAAATTGCGGGGGTAAGCAGCCCATGCAGATAAGCAACAAATGCGGTTGCCCGCGTTGCGAAGGCGCAGCGGTCAACGATGATCTTCGACCCCAGCCGGGGTCGCGGGCAGTAGCCACGGGTGGAGCACCGCGAAACCCGTGGTGGCTGCGGGATATTTTTCCCATCCGTCCCGGAGGGACGGCGGAAGCTTCCGTCACCCCTGCCGGGGTGAGTCATGTCATCAGCATTCAGTTCCCACGAGTTATGCGGCGCTGCACTCGTGGCTGCTTTCCTGCGCCCCTGTCGGGGGCGAAAACCATCCTGGCAAATGAGTGGTCAACAACCAGCGTGCGGTTCGAGTACAACGCACCTGCCAAATGTGTTCCCGCCTCACCCGATGCGTTCGGCTTTGGCCTGGCGGCTCATGAGCTGGCTGATGGCTTCGATGGGGTCGAGGTTCTCGAAGAGCACCTGGTGCACCGCCTGGGTGATGGGCATTTCCACGCGGTAGCGCTGCGCCAGTTGCACCACGGACTTGGTGGTGGGGACACCTTCGACCACGCTGGTCATGCCTTCGAGAATGGTCTGGAGCTTGCGGCCCTTGCCCAGTTGCTCGCCGCAGGTGCGGTTGCGGCCGGTGGGGCTGAAACAGGTGGTCGTCAGGTCGCCGACGCCCGCGACGCCGAAGAAGGTTTCGGGGCGCGCGCCCATCGCGGCGCCCAGGCGGGTGATTTCCGCCAGCCCGCGCGAGAGCAGCGCGCTCTTGGCGTTGATGCCCGCCTGCAGGCCGTCGAGGATGCCCGCCGCCAGGGCGATGACGTTCTTGGTCGCCCCCGCCAGCTCCACGCCCAGCAGATCGGTGTTGGTGTACACGCGGAACCAGTGGCAGGTGAAAGTCTTCTGCAGTCGCTGGGCGAAGGTTTCGTCGTCGCTGGCGGCGCACACGATCGCGGGCAGGCAGCGCGCCAGCTCGTCGGCGACGGATGGACCTGAGAGGGTCGCCAGCGGGCGCGGCGCGCGGTCGGGATCATCGCGCAGCACGTCGGCAATGATCTGCGTGGGCCGCAGGAGCGTGTCGTTTTCAATGCCTTTGGCGACGGAGACGATGGGCAGGTGGGGCGGGACAAAGGGACGGAGGCGATCCCAGACCTGCCGGGTGTACTGGGTGGGCACCGCCGAGAGAATCAGCTCGGCATCGCCGAACGCTTTGCGGTCGTCAAAGGTGACGACGATGGAGTCGGGCAGGCGGTAGCCGGGCAGATGCCGACGGCTTTCGCGCAGTTGGATGAGCTGCTGGACGTGATCGGGAAACGCGCCCCAGATGGTGACCTTGGCGCCCTGGCTTTCGAGCAGCAACGCCATGACCATCGCCATGGAGCCGTCGCCGATGATGCTGATGCGGGTGAACATATTCAGCCGATCGGTAGGAGTCGCGGCGGGCGTGGTTGGTCGTGCGTCTGGGGTGATTGCCTCAGCCTGATGACCGCTGGAAAAAGCATTTTTACCACAGAGACACAGAGGACACAGAGCAAGGCTCACGGAGCACAGCAGACACAATTCAGGCTAACGCACTTCTTCCTGCTTGAACTCGGTGTTCTCTGTGCCTCTGTGGTGAGTATTCGTTTGACTTCCCATGACCATGCATGGCGATGGGGAACTGAACTACCCAGGGCGCTATTTGCTGGTGAAGAACTTGCGGAAGGCGTACAGCGTGGTCTGCCGGCCGATCTTGGCGATGGCTTCGGTCAGGGGGATTTCCTTGGGGCAGGCTTTGACGCAGTTCTGCGCGTTGCCGCAGTCGTTGATGCCGCCGGCCGCCGCCATGACTTCCAGCCGCTCATCTTTGAGCTTGGCGCCGGTGGCGTGCTGGTTGAAGTACAGCGCCTGGCCGATCGCCTGGGCGCCGACGAAGTTGTTTTCGAGGGTGAACTGCGGGCAGGCTTCCAGGCAGCAGCCGCAGGTCATGCAGCGCGAGAGTTCGTAGCGTTCTTCCTGCGCCAGCGGCGGCTCAGTGGGACCGGCGCCCAGGCTGTGCGAGCCGTCGATGGGCACCCAGCCCTGGAGCTTGATGAGGTTTTTGAACATGCGGGAGCGATCGACGAAGAGGTCGCGCACCACGGGGAACTTGCTCATGGGTTCGAGCACGATGGGGTTGTCGGCATTGCCGAAGCCCTGCTCGCGCAGCTCATCGACGAGGGTGGAGCACGCCTGCCGCGCCCGGCCGTTGATGACCTGGGTGCAGGCGCCGCAGACTTCCTCCAGGCAGGAGCAGTCCCAGACCACCGGCGTGGTGTTCTGGCCCTCAGTGGTCACCGGGGCGCCGGCAATGTACTGCAGCACGCTGATGATGTTGAGGTTGGGTTTGTAGGGAATGGCGAAATGCTGCCAGTACGGCTCGGTGGTCGGGCTGTCCTGGCGCTTGACGCGAAAGTGGATCGAGTCGGCGGGGGTGTTGTTGGCGATCATCGCGAGCTACCTTCCCTTGCATGTCGCCCGGACGCGGAACACGCGCCGGGCGGGTCGTTCCTTCTGCTACTCAACCGTAGGCCACTGCACGACCAACGGCAAGGTCGTGTGCCGCCGCAGCCAACCCATGAACATGCGCGCCTCCGCCTGCTCGGCGAAAAATTCGCCATCGAGGTGCGCCAGCGTTTGGCCCTGGGCGTCATAAAACCACAGCCCCAGCGTCGTGTCATGATCCTCGCGCCAAACGAGGCGGGCGGCAGACAACGGCAGACGCTGGGTCAGATCGTCAATGGTGATCAGCAGGGCGTCGTCCACCACCGCCAGCCGCCGGCCGCGCGTGCGCCGGGCGTCTTCGCGCACGGAGCGAAACGTCACCCAGCCGGTCAGCGCCAGCAGCGCCAGCGTGAACCAGCGCAGGGGCGGGTTGGACCACTGGAGATACAACCAGCCGGCGAAAATCAGGGCGAACAGGGCCGCCCCGATCAACTTGGCGCGCTGGTACTGGCGCATGCGATGCGCGGGCAGCCAGACGATCGGCGTCGCGGCGGGGCCGGGTGCGGGCACGGGGGTTGCGGTTCGCTCGCCTGCACCCGTCAGCCGCTGCGCGGCAGGCTCCACGACCGCCGGGGCGCACAGCGCATCGGCCGGCCGCGCCGTCGCACTGCGCGGGTTGGATGAAGCGCCGAACTGGGACATCGTCTGACTCATACGCAAGGTCGTTGTGACGCCGGGCCTTTTCGCAAGTTCAAGCCTCGGGGTTGCCGGGGGCCGCCCCGAGTCATTGACCCGGGGCCAAATGAAGTCGATGTTCCGTTTTCACATCCATCAATCAGTACATCAACACATCAACAAATCCATCACTTGCTCTCGACCTTGCCATAGGTGCGGGCGCGGGGCTGCACCATGGGCAGGGGAATTTCTTCCAGTTCCAGTTTGGCTTTGCCCGTCGCGGCGTCGTACTTGGCGACGGTGGTCTTGAGGAACGGATCGTCCACGCGGTCCGGATAGTCAGGGCGATAGTGGCTGCCGCGCGATTCCTTGCGCATGATCGCCGCCTGCAGGATCGCCTCGGCGTAGACCAGCATGTCGCCCAGGGCGCGGGTGAACGACAGGTTCTGGTTGGTCCACAGGCCGGTGTCGCTCAGCCGCACGCGCTGGTACTCCAGCCGCATGTCGGCGACCGCGGCATACGCCTTCTGCATGCGTTCCTCGGTGCGGACCACCGTGCAGGAATCAGTCATCTCATCGCCCAGCCGGGCGTGCAGGTGATAGGGATTCACATCACCTTCGCTCTTGATGAGCTTCTGGGCTTTGTGTTCTTCCTGCTGGATGTAGTGGTTCGCCACGGCTTCGGGCAGGTCGGCCGCGCGGCTCTTGACGCCATCGCGGACATAGTTGACCACGCTGGGGCCGCAGTACAGACCATCGAAGATGCAGTTGAGCAGCGCGTTGGCGCCCAGGCGCGTGGCGCCGTGGTACTGGTAGTTGACTTCCCCGAAGGCGTACAGGCCGGGGATGTTGGTCATCATGTTGTTGGGCGCGCCGGCCTTGAGGCCATGGACGGTTTCCACGCCGTCGCCGGGCTTGGCGGCGCGGGTTTCACTGGTGTAGACGGTATACAGGCCGCCCATGGAGTAGTGCACCGCCGGGAAGATTTTCATCGGGACTTCGGTGGGGTCGTCGCCGGTGAACTTCTCATAGATTTCCAGAATGGCGCGGAGCTTCTGCTTGGTGCCGGCAGGCAGGTGGGACACATCGAGGTAAACCATCCGGCCGCCGCCGACGCCGTAGCCATCCTGACAGACCCAGAAGATTTCGCGGGTGGCGATGTCGCGCGGGACGAGGTTGCCGTACTTGGGATACTTCTCTTCGAGGAAGTACCAGCGTTCGTTGTCGGGAATCTGCAGCGGGGGTCGGTTGTCGCCCTTCTTGCGCGGCACCCACACCCGGCCGCCTTCGCCGCGCGCCGATTCGCTCATCAGCCGGCACTTGTCTTCGCCGGGGATGGCGGTGGGATGCACCTGAATGAACTCGGGATTGCCCATCCACGCGCCCGCCTGGTAGCAGCGTGCGGCAGCGCCGCCGTTGCAGATCACGCTCATGGTGCTCTTGCCGAACACCAGGCCGTTGCCGCCGGTCGCCATGATGACGGTATCGGCGCGGAAGGCCTTGAGTTCCATGGTGCGCATGTCCTGGGCGATGATGCCCTTGCACTCGCCCTGTTCGTTGAGCAGCGGCCAGAGGAATTCCCAGAACTCGTACTTGGTCACCAGGCCCTGGGCTTCCCACCGGCGGACCTGCTCATCGAGGGCGTAGAGCAACTGCTGGCCGGTGCTGGCGCCGGCGAAGTGGGTGCGTTTGAACAAGCTGCCGCCGAACAGGCGCAGGTCGCGCTGCCCTTCGAGCGTGCGGTTGAAGGGCACGCCCATGCGGTCCATCAGGTCGATGATCCTGGGCGCCCAGTGCGCCATCTCGTAGACCGGCGGCTGATGATTGAGGAAGTCGCCGCCGTAGAGCGTTTCATCCATGTGCATCCACTCGGAGTAGCCCTGCTGGCGAGCCACTTCGTTGCAGGCGTTGATGCCGCCCTGGGCGCACACGCTGTGCGAACGCTTGACCGGGACCATGCTGAAGAGGTCCACCGGCACGCCGGCTTCGGCGATGCGCATGCTAGCGGCCAAACCCGCCAGACCGCCGCCGACCACGATGACGCGAGGATGCTGGGACATGCTGCTGATTCCACCTTTGGAAGCTGCCCCGTCGCCACGCACCGCGCGGCCGGCGGGAGGAATGATTCAGTTGACTGGCATTAATCTCAAGACGGTTTTACCACAGAGCCACAGAGAGCACCGAGAAATTCACACCGAGAAAGCGGTCCAAGTATGGGATTCAACTCCTGCTCCGTGTTGAACTCTGTGTTCTCTGTGTCTCTGTGGTGAGTCTTAAACTGATTTTCTAATGCTCAGCGGGGGACGCGGGCGCCGCCTTGGCTGCGCCATGTGCTTCGCCGCCGGCGTCGATGGTCGCCTGGATCGACTGGCGTTCCTGTTCGCTGATCTGGTAGTTCATGGCCCCGTACACCGCGCCGATGGTGAAGAACGTCAGCGCCAGGCCCAGGGCGCAGCAGAAGTAGCCCCAGCGGCGCTGGGCGGCGACGCTGAGCGTCAGGCCCCAGGTGATCGCCGCCGTCCACAAACCGTTGGCCCAGTGGTACACCACGCTCAGGGCGCCCACGAGATACAGCACGACCACCAGCCAGCTCACCTGCAACGCCGCGGCGGTGGTGGCGGCGACCAGCGGGGTGCCGTCGACGCCTTCGCGGTAGAACGGGGTGAACCAGTCGAACAGGTCCCAGCGCCAGCGCAGGGTGGCGATGTGCAGGAAGATGAAGATCAGGGCGATGAAGCCGGTGGTGCGCTGCAGCGTGTAGCGCCAGTTGGCGAGGTAGCCGTAGTGCTTGACGTTGCTCTTGCCGGTGAAGGTGTAGACCACGCCCAGCGCCGCGTGGAAGCCGATCGAACTCCACAGGGCGATCTCGATGAACAGCAGCGCCGGCAGGCTGTGGATGAAATCCACCTCGTGCTGGAACTCCTCGCCCCCGCGCACCAGTTGGAAGTTGGTGAACAGGTGCATGCACACGAACACGCCCACCGGGACGATGCCCGACAGCGAGTGCAGGCGGCGCAGGAGGAAGTGATGTTTATCCAGGAAGCTCTGCGGCTGACCGGCCGCGGCGGGAGCGTGAGCGATCTCGGACACGGGGAGTTCCTTCTGTGCGGGCGGATGAGTTTGCCGACCCATCCGCACTGGGGTGCGGCCAAGGATAATCAGCTTAAAGCCGCAAGACAAAACGATACGGCCGGGTTACATCTTGCCCTGATTACGAGCCTGCGTGGCAAGCTGGATGTAACGCGAACGCAACTCGTAGAGCGTCTGCGAAACCATGGTCGCTTCTTCTTCAGTGAGATTGTTGCGGGTTTTTTCTTCCAAAACGGTGAGCAGGTCGATGTGATGCCGCGCCAGCGGCAGGTGGGCGACCCGCTGCCCGGTGCGCGGGTCGGGAATCCCGCCCATGGCGAAGAGCGCCTGCGTCGCCAGCGTGCTGACCAGCCCCTCAAAATTCGCCGGCGGCATCTGCCCCCCGGCAGCCGCCCCGCCTCCACCCCCGCCCCCGGAGGTGGCCGCAGCGGCTCCGCCCGCAGGCTTACCTGCCGCCGCCGGCGCTTCGGCGGCTTTCTTCGCCAGCCGTTCCTTCTCCGCGCGGGCCTGGGCTTTCCAGTCCGAGTCAATGTGCAGTTTGGGCGTGTCCTGTTCGCTCATGAATCACATGCCTTTCGCATCCGTAGGCGCTGGCGAATTCGCCCCCAACCGAAGGGGTAAACCAAAGATGGAACAGTATAAGCGCGCAGCGCCGCCCCCGCGAATGGAACCACCCCCGCGCCGAACCAGCAACCCCCCGCTCCCTCCCACCCCCACAACCACGCTTGCGCCTCCGCATCCGTTGCACCCCCGCGCTACCGCCCCGCTGCCGCCACCGTCCTCACCAGCGTCCGGTAGTTCTCATCGGGAATGTAGTCCTGCGGCGACGTATTGCACGCCGCCACGAAACGCTGCTGCTGCCCCCCAAGCGCCAGCATCTGCAGCGTTTCCGCCCGCACCTGCGCCGGCGTGGCGTGCTTCAGAAACACCACATCCATGTTCCCGCACAGCGTGATGTCGCGCCCGAACGTCTCCACCAGATGCGCCAGGTCGTTGGCTTGCTTCTCGCACCCGTGCACCGCGGTGATGCCCTGCTCGATCAGCATGGGGATCACGGTGTCCAGTTGCCCGTCGCTGTGGAACGCAAAGGGAATGCCCAGGTCCAGCACCTTCTGCACCGTCTTCCGCGTCGGCTCCCAGGTCAACTGCCGCATCATCTTCGGATCGATCATCGGCCCGGTGCGGTAGGCGCAGTCGCCGTTGTACAACACGAAGTCGGGTTTGACCTCGCTGAGGATCTTTCCCACCACCAGCCGATTGCGGGCTTCAACCCATTCAAAAGCTTCCGCGACAAACTCCGGCCGGTCGTAGCACTGCAGCGCGAAATACTCCAGCCCCATCGACGCGGCTATGCGGTCAAAGCACCAGCCCAGCACCATCCAGCAGGCAATGCCCGCTGCGGCGCAGCGCTGACGTTTAACCAGCATGGGTTCAAGCTGCGCGTCCAAGTCCGGCAGGGCGCGCTGGGCGAGTTGCTCCGGCTCACGCAACGCGCCGCCCCCGTAGTACGCGCCGGTCTCGGCGATGTATTCCACTTCCGCCAGCCACATGTTGCCCGTGTCCACCACGCCCAGCGGCGCCGCGGCATGACCCAGATCATCCGCCATGGCGAGGTAGTCGTTGCCATAGCGCTCCCTGAGCATCGCCCACTTGGCGAACCAGGGTTCCCAGAAGGGCGCGGGACTGGCGGGACGACCGGCAATCAGTTCCAGCAGACGCTGTGAGCACTCGCGCACGACACGACCTCCCGCGCCCGGCGCGGCGGGACAGCGCCGCAGGCGTGGAGCCAACCCTACCCGTTCAACCCCCTGCGGGCCATGCACGGGCATGACGGATTATTGTCGTATCTTGCGCGCGGGGCCTCACCAGCCAATGTACAGCCAGTTGGTGTCGGCATGCACCCGGTGCACCGCGTCAGCGGATGTGACCCACTTGCCGTGCCCGTCGACAAACAGCGTGTTGCCGCCGTCGCGATGGTTGAGCGTGGGGTAAGCCGTCAGCGCCCCACTGACGTTATACGCCGGCCAAAGCCCCACAATGGTCGGCGCGTAGCCGGCGTCCGAGGTGGGCACATGGCCATGCGGCTCGATCAGGGCGGGCTGTTTCGCCGGCTGATCCAGATAAATCGCGCCATAGGCGTCGCTTTGCCGGCCGTAGTTCGACACCGACCGCCCGGTCCAGTTGACATTGGGAATCGGCGCCCGCAGCAGTGGATTGTCCGGCGTGGAGGTCGAACGCAGCAGCCGACCCCAGAAGTCGCGGTTGTCCGTGACCGAGTTGTTGAACACCCGCTTGCCCGTGCCCGCCACCAGCCAGTAAGTGCTGCCCCAGCCCCCGCCGGCCTGGTAGCCGGTGAAGACGCTCAGTTTGTCGGAATCGTACTCCGGGCAGCGCAGCACCCGATGGCCATTGCCCAGGTAGAACTCCAGGGGCGACCGCGCACTGTTGTAGGTCAGACTGATGGTCCAGGGCGAGCTGTCGTTGGCGCGCCACATGAAGCCGTTGCAGCGGGACTCGTCGGTCAGCGGGTAAAACCCGCGGTGGTCCTCGGCATACACGCTCTGCATGGTGAAAATCTGGCGCGTCCCGGAGGCACATTGCGTCTTGCGCGCCTGCGTCCGCGCCGCCCCCAGCGCCGGCAGCAGGATGGCGATCAACAACGCGATGATGGAAATCACCACCAGCAGCTCAATGAGCGTGAAAGCGGGCGAACGGTTTCCCTCATGACGGTGCATCGTGCAGCTCCAGGGTGCGGGCGGCGGCTCATCGGCCGGCGGTGCGCGGGTCCGCGGCGGTGAGCACCAGTTGGTCCAACTCGAAAATGCCGGCGGCGGCGAGGTTCAACTCGATCTGCAACGGTCCCGTCACCGGCTGCGCCAGGCGCAGCGGGCGCGTGATCGTCTGCCAGGCTTCATCGTTGACCGGCTCTTCCACCACGCTCAGCAACGCCGCCCCGCCGGTGGTGACCTGCACGCGCAGCGGCGGCACGCTGGTCTGCGGCAACAAACGGGCGCGGTAGCCCAGGCGCAACTCGTACATCCCGGCGGGCAGGTTGACCGGACAGGCGCGCGTCAGAGTGACCGGCTGCCCTTCCGCGACCGTCACGCGCACCGCCGGCTGTTCGACATAGCGCCCCGGACAGGGCGTTGGCGTGCTGCCAGTGCTCGCCCACGCGCTGGGGGCGGCAAAGCCTTCGTCGGGCAACTGGTTGGCGGGCAGCACCTCGAGCGTGGCTCCGCCGGTGATCCCGCCCATGCCGGTCAGGTCCTGCACCCGCACCGCCAGCACGTTCGCACCGGGACGCAGGGCGGCCGTCAGGTCGAACCGGCGCGGCTTGCGCCAGGCGTCGTCATCCACCTGGGAGTTGTAAAGCTGCGTGGCGATCGGCTGACCGTTGAGCCAGACGCTGCACGATTCATCGATCGCGCCCACCTGCAACCACAGGCGCTGCGTCGCGGGCAACGCCGCCGCGGTGAAGCTGGTGCGGTACCAGGCGTGGCCGTCGTATTCATCATTGAACTGCTGTTCCCACAACTGGGTGAGGTTGGCTTTGCGCCAGTCTCCCGAGGCGGGAGCCGTCAACTGCTGCCAGCCCAGCTTCTCCCCTTCCTGCTGCGGGTCAAAGGCGAAATCCCACAGCGACGGGAACGCGAAGTCCCCCACGGCGGTCACCCGCGCGGCGGCCTCGGCGTGCAGCGCAGCCGTGCAGAGGTGCGGCGTGAACCGCCGGCCGTTGAGTTCCAGATTGATCGACAACTGCAGACTCGGCAGCATGCGCCCACCGCTGACTTTCAGCTTCGCGGGCGGCGTCACCGGCACCGCGATGCGCGGCTGGCGCATGTCGGCGACGGTCGGCGTCACCTGCCAGCCGCTGTCGGGGGCGGCTTCGATCACCAGCTTCAGACCCTCTGGCAGTTCGTCGAACTTCATCGCGCCGCGCGGCAGGCGGGTCTGGTCCAGCACCAACTTAGCGGGTTGGCCCGGCGTCAGGTCGCCCTCGACATCCAGCATCAGCAGGTTGCCGGTGGCGCTGAGCAGTTCCTCATACAGGTGACGAATCTGCTTGGCGACCTGGCGGTCCACCAACTGGCTCATCCAGTCGCTGTTGAGCTGGCCTTGGTCGTCGTGTTCGAGCACAAACTGGTCGATGACCGTGCCGTCGGGCAGCTTGGCGGTCAGTTCCAGCCGATTGCCCTGCACAGTGATGAGGCTGTGATGGCACTTGCCCACGCCCAGGTCCAGGATCGGGCTGGGTTCGGGATTGCCCACCGGGCCTCCACCGGCGCTGACCACGTGCAGGATCGGCTTGCGTCCCGGCTGGCCGATGGGCAGGTAACGCCGGTACGCCGGCTGATGCCCCGCCAGCACCAGATCCACGCCGGCTTCCTCCATCAGGGGCAGGAAATCGTTCTCGCCCCACCAGTAGCATTCATTGTTGTTGCTGGTGGCGACCATCGGCACATGCAGCAGCACGATTTTCCAGCGGTCGCCGGCTTTGGCGAGTTCGCCCTTGAGCCATTCCAGTTGCTGGGCGCGGCCGAAGCGGGAACTACCGTTCCAGTAGGAGTCGAGCACCATCACATAGGCGTTGCCGGAGGAGAAGCTGTAGTAGAACTGCCGGGGATTCAGATGCATCAGCACGCCGGTGTACACGCCGCCGTCGTGGTTGCCGATGGTGGCGGCAAAAAACGCCTGGCTGAAATAGGGCTCGCCCGGACCGAACAGCTCCGCCTTCCACTTGCCCCAGGTGGCGCCGCGGTCGGTCAGGTCGCCCGCGTGCAGCACGATGTCGGGCTGATCTTTGGCGATGGCGTCCGCCACCATGCGGTGCAGGTCGCCGCGGGTCTGCGTGTCGGAGATCACCGCGAAAGTGACCGGCCGCTGGGGATCGTCATGCGTGGTGACGAAGGAACCCGTGCGGGTCTGCTGGTCACAGGTGATTTCGTACGCATAACGCGTGCCGGCCTGCAGCCCGGTGAGCGCTACGGTGTGCAGAAAGCAGACCGTGCCTTTGATCGGCGCGGTGGTGCTGGTGAAGCTCAGCGGCTCCTGACCCTCGCGCAGCACCTTGACCGTGCCGGGGGTGGAGATGCCCTGCGACACCCAGCTGAGCGTGCCGGTGGTGGATGCGGGAAAGACCAGGTAAGGCGCGATGTAGAACGGCTGATCGCCTTCGAGCAGGCCTTTGAGCTCCTCGATGTAGCTCTGGGCGTACGCCCGCTGGTGCGCGGACGTGCCGTTGATGGTCAGAATCCTGCTGAAGGCGTCGAGCGCCGGCTGGTATTCCTTGTTCGATTGCCGAATGCGCCCGATGCCCATCCACGCCTCGCCATAGTAGAAGCCCGCCAGACCTGACAGTTGCGTCACCTGGCTCAGCGCCGCCACGGCATCATCCGGGCGCTCGAGCTTCAGGTACGGCGTGGCGAGACTCAGGTACGACTCGGCGACCGTCTGCACCGGCAGGTCCGGCATCGCGGGAATCTGCTTCAGCTGGGCGATCGACTCGTCAAACTTCCGCAGCGCCGACAGCGTGCGCCCCAGTTGCAGCCGGCTGTACGCCTGGGTGGCGCTGCTGGCGTCGGGACATTCGCGCAGCGCCTGCGCGAAAAAGTCCGCGCCGTTCTGATCGCGCTGATCGCGCAGCCAGGTGATGGCGATGCGGTTGAGCGTTGTCGCCCGCTGCTCGCCGGTCAGGCCCTCGAGGTTCGCCAGGTACGCGTTGCGGGCGTCGGTCCACTTGCCGGCCTTGTACAGCGTCTCGGCGGCTTCCAGCGTGGGCTGGTCGTCCGCGCGCCCCAGCCGCGCGATCATCAGCAACATCAAACCCGCTGTCAGCACGGCGACCAGGGGCGCCATGCCCGCCACTACACCCAGCGTTGACCGTCTGTCGTTCAAGGTCGAACTCCTCTGCGAACGGGGGATATGCTACAGGTGTTTTCATGCTAAATCGCTTTAGCATCGTTAGCAAGTGGTAAATTCAGGATTTGTCCCGGCGCTGGATCGCAGCCGGCAGGACGGCGCGCCGTTTCGCGTCTGCAGGCCTACGATGAAGCTCCCGCCATGAAAGGACCCGCCATGCTGACCATACGCCAGGCGCACGACCGCGGCCAGACCGACCTCGGCTGGCTCAAATCCGCCCACACGTTTTCCTTCGGCGGCTACCGGGACCCGCAGCAGATGGGCTTCCGCACGCTGCGCGTCATCAATGACGACCAAGTCGCCCCCGGTCAGGGCTTCGGCACGCACCCCCACCGCGACATGGAGATTTTCAGCTATGTGCTGGCGGGCGCACTGGAGCACAAGGACAGCCTGGGCAACGGCAGAACGCTGACCCCCGGCACGATTCAGCTCATGAGCGCGGGGACGGGCGTCACCCACAGCGAGTTCAATCCTGCTGCTCACGAGGCAGCTCATTTCCTGCAGATCTGGATTCACCCACGTGAACGCGGCTTAACCCCGAGCTACACCGAATGGCGTCCGCAGCCGGAGCAGGCCGACGCGCCCAAAGTGCTGGTCATCTCCGCCGATGGACGCGCGCAGTCTGCCGTGATCCATCAGGATGCCGACGTGTACCGCCTGCGGCTGACGCCGGGGCAGACGGCCACCCATGAACTGCGTCCCGGGCGCGGCGCGTGGGTGCAGGTCGCAGCCGGCGAACTCCAGTGCAATGACGCCCGGCTGTCCACCGGCGACGGCGCCAGCACGGAAACCCCCGGCCTCCTGACCTTCACCGCCAGCGCGCCCACCGAAGCCCTGCTGTTCGACCTGGGCTAGCCCCGCCGCATCCACCAGGGCAAACGCATGTACAGTTTTGGACGAGCCCCGCGCGTGAGCAAGGGGTTGCGGCGCAGCCGCAGAACTGGGCGTGGGGTCAGCAACCGCTTGCTGACGCGCGCGGCTCGTTAAGCAAATGGGTACATGCGTTTGCCCTGCCGCATCCACTGCTGCGTTTGCAACCGGTCCGCCCGACAGGGATACTGAATCGTTGTTCTATCGGCATTTTCCGCATAAAGGGACCGGACCATGCAGTGGCGGATCAACGTCAGTGAAGTGCCCAGCCAGGAAACCGTCTGGCCAGCGCGGGTGAGTGTGCCGTTGCCCCAGGGCGTGGGTTCGCAGGAGAGCCGGTTTGCGGTGCAGGCGGGCGACGGCAGCAAGCAGCCCGCCCAGGCGCAGGTGCTGACCCGCTGGCCCGATGGTTCGCCGCGCTGGGTGCAGCTTGACTTTCAGGCGCGTGGCAACGGCGCCCATGTCGTGTCACTGGAAACGGGCGCCGGCGCGATCGTCGGCCCGGTGCAGGCGCAACCAGCAAACGGCACGTGGAAAATCGTCAGCGGTGAGTTGGAACTGACCTGCGCCGGCGGAGAGCTGGGCATTCGCTACCGCGGCAAGACCATTGCCGAGCCCGGCAGCCTGCGATTTACCGCCACCGACGAACAGGGCGCGTGCTACCGGCTGACCAGCGACCCCGACAGCGTGGTGGTGGAACGCCAGGGCCCCTGCCGGTTCCAGATGTCGTGGCGCGCGGTTCATCGCAGCCCCGCCGGCCGGGAATTGCTGCACGCCCGGCTGCGTCTGGAAGTGCTGGCGGGCACCGATGGCTTCACGCTCGGTTATCAGTTTTTTCACCTGCTGCCCGGCTGCGAAAAGCTGGTGCTCCAGAGCATCGACGCCGAGTTCATCACTGCCCCGGCCGAGGACCAGAAAGTCGCGGTGCTGCAGACCCAGCACAGCAATCTGACGATTTACCACGTGGCCCGCGTGGATCACCAGGTTCCGGTGGTGTTGGATCGCAGTCATTTTCATCCCCGGGTGGAGGATGCCGCCCGCGCGCTGGATGATGACAGCGATTACCCGCACTTCCTGCGCCGCTGCGGCCGGTCGGTGGGGACGGCGGTGGCGTTGGAGAACCGTGACGCCGCGCTGTGCTTCACCCTGCGCGACATGGCCAACCATCGACCCAAGACGCTGGACCTGGCGCCGGGACGCATCACGCTGGGCATCTGGCCCCGCAGCGCCGGGCCGCTGGTGCTGCCGCAGGGCCGAAGCTGGCGTCAGGAACTGTGCTTCCGCTTCGCCGCCCCGGATCCCGCTGTCACCAACGCCCGGCTCACCACGGTCGCCAAGGTTGAGCTGAAACCCGCCCTCGGCTGGTTGGACAAGCAGGACAGCGCCCATGCCGGCCCGAGCTGGGATCAGCCGCGTCTGTTCGACGCCAAGACCCCCGGCGGGGCCTTCTTCGACCATGTCTTCACCACCGCGACCGCCAACTTCCACACCGTCGCCGAGATGTTCCACTACGGCGACTGCCCGGACATCGGCTACACCATGACCTACCCGGGCGTCGTCAACTATCCCCAGACCAACCCGCCCACCGAGTTCACCTTCGACGAAACCTCTGCCGTCAGCCGGCTTTTCCATAATCCCAATGAACTCCAGCCCGTCTGGACCAACAACGAGTACGACGCGATCTACTGCCTGGCGCTCGAGTCCCTGCGGACCCGCAACCATGCCGCGTGGAAGAAGATGGTCGCCGCCGCCCGGCATCAGCTCGAAGTCGACTTCGTCCACTACTGCGACCACTGGCAACAGCACCGCGGCACCCCCGCCCACTCCTACGACCACAACAGCGGCACCGCCATCATCGCCAGCCATCAGTGGACCCAGGGCCTGTATTACTACTACGCCCTCACCGGCGATGATGACGTGCTGGAAGTCGTCCGCGACATCTGCGAATACAACATCCGCTTCATCGAAAACGACGATCTGGCGTTCAGCATCTACTTCAACCGTGAGCTGGGCTGGGCGCTGGTGGCGATGGTGTTCGGCTACGAGATGCTCGGGGAGCCACGCTACATCCAATACGCCCAGAAAATCATCCGCGTGCTGCAGCTGCACGCCCAGCGCACGGATTTCGCCGACCTGGCGACGAAAACCCGCAGCACGCTGGGACTCAACAGCACGGGCATCGGCATCGGGTTCAACGTCAACACCATTCCCCTGGGGCTCAAGTGCTACCACCAGGCGACCGGCGAACCGTGGGCGCTGGAACTGCTCGAACAATGGGTGGACTTCGGCATGGGGAACTTCAACGACCGACGCCACGGCGTGCGCATCTCCGAACTGTTCCCGGAGACGTTCACCTACATCGTGGAAGTGACCGGCAAGACGGAGTACCTGACCCAAAGCCGCTGGCACCTGCGCGGGTTCTTCGCCGGCTTCAACAGCCTGGGCTGGAACCAGACCACGCCCTACGGCGCCCCGTATCCGCTGGACACCAAACGCTACACCCGCATCTACCGGGGGTTGATGTTCCTGCTGTCCGCCTGCGCCCGGGCAGGCATGCTCGAGGATGTGGAGCGGGATCTGCTGGGCGCGTAGGGATCCGCGCTACAACGTAGCGACGGGGCATGTTGCGGCGCTGCTAAATGCGCTGCAGTACGCGCGTGAACCGGGCCGCACACGCCAGCAAAGCGGTGATGCTGAAAATGCAAAAATGCTGGTGAATGCGGGGGATTGCGGATGTGGCGCGGGTCGGTCAAGTACCCCCAAGGGGATTCGAACCCCTGTTACCAGGATGAGAACCTGGCGTCCTAGGCCTCTAGACGATGGGGGCTAGAGCAGCGGGATTATCGCCATTGGCGCGGCAGGGTCAAACGCGCGGGGAGCCGCAGCAGCGCGGGGGGATAGCGGTTGTTCAGGCGCGCGTTTCACCCGTTCGAACGGCGCGTCACAACCGCGAAGCCGCCAGGGACGCCAGTTCGCTGCGTTCGCTGCGTTCAAGGGTGACGTGGCCGACCTGCGCCTGACCCTTGAGCCGTTCGACCGTGTAGCTCAAGCCGTTGCTGGAGCTGTCGAGGTACGGGTTGTCGATCTGCCCGATGTCGCCGGTGAGGATGATCTTGGTGCCTTCGCCCACGCGCGAGATGATGGTCTTGACCTCGTGCGGGGTGAGGTTCTGCGCCTCGTCGATGATGATGAACTGATGGGGAATGCTGCGCCCGCGGATGTACGTCAGCGGCTCGAGCACGAGCTGATCGCTCTGCATGAAGGCGCGAATGCGGGCTTCGGGCGTTTTGCTCTCGGCGTGCTGCGGGCCGACGCTGCGGGTGCTCAGCAGGTACGCCAGATTGTCGAAAATCGGCTGCATCCAGGCGGCGAGCTTTTCGTCCTTATCCCCCGGCAAATAGCCGATATCCCGGCCCATCGGCATGATCGGCCGGGCGACCAGCAGCTTGTCATACCGCTGCTCGGTGATCACCTTGTGCATGCCCGCCGCGATCGCCAGCAGCGTCTTGCCCGTGCCCGCGGTGCCCAGCAGCGTGACCAGCTTGATGTCGTCATCCAGCAGCAGGTCCAGCGCCATGGTCTGTTGCAGATTGCGCGGCAAAATGCCGAACACCGGCTTACGCGGGCCATGCACGGGAATCAGATGATTCGTGTCGCACAGCAGCCGGGCGAGGCCGGTGTGGGATTCATCGAGGCTGTCGCGCATCTGCACGTACTCATTGCCATGCAGCTCGAAAAAGGATTCCTTGCCGTCGGGGTGCTTGCGGATGAGGTAAGGCTTGAGTAGTTCGACGGGCAGTTGCTTCTCGTGATAAAGCTGGTCGATGAGGTTCGACGGCAGGTCCAGCACTTCGAAGCCGGTGTACAGGCGGTCGGCGTCGACTTTCTGGGCTTCGAAATCCTCGGTCTTGATGCCCAGGGCGTCGGACTTGAGCCGAACGTTGATGTCCTTGGAGATGAAGACAGTCTTGAAGCCCTTCTGGGTGAGGTTCCAGGCGACGCCGATGATGCGATTGTCGGGCACGTCCTCGCGCAGCACGCGGGGGCGGTCCTCGACGGTGAAGTCCACACGGATGCGGCCGCCGTGGCCGTTCCACTTGACGCCCTTGGACAGCTCGCCGCGGTCGCGCAGGGCGTCCAGATGGCGGATGACCGTGCGGGCGTTGCGGCCCACATCGTCATTCTGCTTCTTGAACTTGTCGAGTTCTTCGAGAACGGTGAAGGGAATCACGACCTCATTGTCGGCAAACATGAATAATGCTGCCGGGTTGTGCAGGAGCACATTGGTGTCGAGCACGAAGAACTTCAGGTCGTCGCCGCGAGGCGTCTCCGAGTGGGTCAACGCTGCATTCCTCCTGCGCAGTGCGGCGGGCGGCTTCCCTGCCAGCCGGTTTGCTGCCATTGTAGGCGCTGACGGGCGTTTGGCTAGAGCATTTGCGGAGAATCGTGGGGCTTGCGCGCTTTTGACGTGGGCCCGGTGGGGGTATGTGGGTGAGGTTTTTTTGCCACGGATGAACACGGATGAAGGCAGGGGGAGATGGGCACAGATGAAGCAGTAAAGAATGCTTGTGATTACAAACTGGCCAGCCGCTGGGCGCGGTCGAGTTTCACCAACGCTTCGACCACTTCTTCCAGTTCACCCGCCAGCAGGTTTTGCAGGTTGAAGGATTCGTTGAGGCGATGGTCCACCACCACGCTTTCCTTCCAGCGATAGGTGCGGATGCGCTCGCTTCGGCCGCCCGAGCCGATCATGACCTTGCGCGACTCGGCGCGCTGAGCGTCCTTTTCGCGCTGGTAGTGGTCGTACACCCGCGCCCGCAGCAGTTGCCAGGCTTTGGCGCGGTTCTGCTGCTGGCTTTTGGATTCCTGCATGCGCACTTCGATGCCGGTGGGTTTGTGGATCAGGTGCACGGCCGTGGCGACTTTGTTCACGTTCTGCCCGCCCGGCCCCTGCGCGGTGGTGATGTGCATGTCCACATCGCTCTCGGGAATGCTGATCTCCACTTCCTCCGGCTCCGGCAGCACCGCGACCGTGGCGGTGGACGTATGCACCCGGCCCTGCGTTTCCGTCGCGGGCACACGCTTGACGCAATGCACGCCGCCTTCGTAGCCCATGCCCTGCCAGACGGCGGGGCCGGTGACGCTGACCACCACATGGCGCACGCCGCCCTGGTCGCCGGGGGAGAAGTCGAGCACGTCGAACTTCCACTTGCGGCGGGCGGCATAGCGTTCGTACATCTGCACCAGATCGCCGGCGAACAGGGCTGCCTCATCCCCACCTGACGCGGCACGCAGTTCCAGAATCACCGCGCCGATCGCGCGGTCATCGGCGGTGACCAACTCATTGCCGACGTCCTCCAGCAGCGCTTCGCTCTGCTTGGCGAGGGCGTCGGCTTCCTCCTGCGCCATAGCGCGCAGCTCGGCGTCGGTTTCCGTGGCGAGCATTTCCCGCGCCCCCGCCAGTTGCTGTTGCAGCGACTGATACTGGTGATAGCGCTCCACCAGGTCCGCCATCGCCGCCCGGCGAATGCTCAGCTCGCGCAGGCGCTGGGGCTGGCTGACCACGGCCGGGTCCGCCAGTTGGGCTTCGAGCTCCGCCTGTTGCTGGGCGAGCTGCGCCAATCGGGCGAGCAAGGTGCGTTGGTAGTCCTGCATGGCACGAACTCAGGCGATGGAGCGGATGGGCAGAGGAACGGCAGCGCGGAGCGCGCAACAAAAAGCCGCGACGTCTGCGGACGCCGCGGCTGGGAGGTTGCGTTGAGGGCTAGCGTTTGCCGGATTTGAAGTAGTTGCCCGCGAACTTCTTCTGGAACTTCTCCACCCGGCCGGCGGTGTCCACAAACTTCTGCTTGCCGGTGAAGAAGGGATGACACGTGTTGCAGATGTCCACGTTGATCTTCTTGACCGTGCTGTGGGTCTGGAAGGTATTGCCACAGGCGCAGTGCGCGGTGCATTCGACGTACTGGGGATGAATGTCAGCCTTCATCGGAGTCTCTCCAAACTTCGCCAAAGTCGGGCGGCGTTGCCTGACGATGGGGAATCCAAGATGATAACACCAAACCCGCCGGCGGCAAGTCGGTCTGACGCCGACGGGGGCTGGAAGCTGGAGCCTGACGATGATCGTCTACCTCAATGGACAGTTCGTGGAACGCGAAAACGCCAGCATCTCCATTGCTGACGCCGGCTTACAGCATGGGATCGGCGTCTTCAGCACGCTCTACGCCCAGGGCGGCAAGGTCTTTCGGCTGGGGGATCACCTGGCGCGGCTGGGCCGCAGCGTGACCGAACTGGGGTTGGCCAGGGAGTTCGACCCCGCCCCGCTGGGACAGCTCATCGAGCAAACCGTGGGCCGCTGCCAGCTCCCGGCGGCACGGGTGCGGGTGACGCTGACCGCCGGGGCGGTGTCGTTGCTGCGCGCCAGGCGTGACAGCGCGCCCGCCGCCGAGCCGACCGTGCTGATCGAACCGAGCGCGCCGATTCTGTATGACGAACGCTATTTCACCCAGGGCGTCACAGTGCTGATCGCCGGGCCGCTCGCCAATCCGTTCGATCCCACCAGCGGGCACAAGACGCTCAACTACTGGCAGCGCCTGCGCACGCTGCGCCAGGCCGCCACCGCCGGCGCCGCCGAGGCGCTCTGGCTGAACATCACCAATCACCTTGCCAGCGGCTCGGTGAGCAACATTTTTCTGGTCAAGAACGAAACGCTGCTGACGCCCTTCGCCCATGGCGAGGAAGCGCCCGGCGCCCTGCCCGCCCCGGTATTGCCCGGCGTCACCCGCGCCGCGGTCATCGCCCTGGCGCAGGCCCAGGACCTGCCCGTGCAGAAACAGATGCTCTCGGTCAACGATCTGCTCGAAGCCGACGAAGTGTTCCTCACCAACTCCGGCTGGCAACTGCTGCCGGTGGTCAAGGTGGAGAAGCAGGCGATCAAAGACGGCCAGGTCGGCCCGATCACCCAGCGGCTGCGCGAAGCCTTGCTGCAGCAGATCGCTGCGGAAACCGCGTCTGATTCCGACCCGCAAACCTCGGATACACCCGCAACGTGAAAACCCCCCTGCCCCAGTCCGAAGCACTGACCACCAGCGCCCCCACCACGTCGCTGCTGCGGTTTGTGCTCCAGCAGTTGCAGGTGCGGACGAACTTGTGTTCCTACCAGGCGGGTGAGACGGGCTACACGCTCGAGCCGCGCACGGTGCAGGACTACAACTACATCTACATCACCCGCGGGCGGGTGGTGTGGGAAGTCGAAAAGCAGCCCTACGAACTGAAGCCCGGGTCGCTGATGCTGGTGACGCCCGGCGTGCCCCACCGCGGCTATTCGCTAACCCAGCGCTTCACGCTGGCGTCCTTCCATGTCGAAGCCACGCTGCCCGGCGGGCGGGATGTGTTCGACATGCTGCAACTGCCCCGGCTGCAACAGCTCCCCGCCGGCTGCGCCCTGGACCGCTACCTGCGCGGCGCGATCGCCGACTGGAGCGCCCGCCCCGGCGACGAAGCCCGCACCTTGATGCGCGGCTGGTCGCGGCTGGTGGTCTTCGAATCCTTCTTCCATGCCGCCCAGGCCGGCACGCTGCGCCAAACCACCGGCGACCCCGTGCTGGCGGAGGTCATGGAGAAATTGAACCAGAGCTGGCAGGACCCCCCGAGTTTGCCGGAGCTGGCGCGCTGGGCGGGCTATTCGGCGCAGCATCTTAACCGCGTGTTCCGCAAGGTCATCGGCATCACCCCGCTGCAATATGCCGCCCGCATCCGCATGGAAAAAGCCGCCGCCCTGCTGGCGTCGCGCCAGCTGACGGTCAAAGGCGTCGGCGAACGATTAGGCATCGACGACCCCTACTATTTCAGCCGGCTGTTCCGCCAGCACTATGGCGTGAGTCCCTCGCAATACCGCGAAACCGCCCAGGAAGGCATGGACCTGGACACCACCGGGGAATTGTGAAGCGGACGCCGGCGCGCGCGGCGGCGTGGTGGTCAATCTCTTGCAGGTCCAGGCGCACGAGTTCATTTCGTCCATCCCAGCGCACAGGCGATCCATTCCCGCGCCACCGCCCCCCGCCTAGGATTCTTCACTTCAATCGCCCCTCGGCAACAACCCCTATTTCCCGGAGTGACCGCTCATGACCACCCGCCTGACCGATGAACAGTGGCAGCAATTCGAACGCGACGGCTACCTCAAGCTGGGCCAGCTGCTCACCGGGGACGCCCTCGCGGCGCTGCAGCAGCGCATCGACGACATCATGCTCGGCAAGGCCGACGTCGACTATGACCGCATGCTGATGCAGCTCGACGCCGACAGCAATGACTACGGCAAGCTCACGCCCCAGACCAAGGGCCACAAGGGCGCCACCCTCGACTACCGCAAGATTCAGGACCTCGAGTGGGACCCCACCTTCCTGCGCTTCATGCAGCAGCCGCTGTTCAAGGACATCTGCGAACGGCAATACGGCCGCGGCGAAATCGTCCGCTGCTTCCGCGCCATGTTCATGAACAAGCCGGCGGGCAAAGGCACCGTGCTGCCGTGGCATCAGGACCGCTGGAACTATCTCAACGAAGACCCCGCCATCACCATCTGGCTGGCGATCGATCCCGCCACCGTGCTCAACGGCTGCGTCCGGGTCATCCCCGGCTCGCATCGCCAGCTGCTCAACCCCGAGCACAGCTCCGGCTTCCTCACCAAGGAACAGGGCCAGGCCGCCGAAGCCTCCGGCAAAGCGATCCATCTGGAACTGGAAGCCGGCGAAGTGGTGCTGCTGCACAACTGGACGCTGCACGCTTCGGATGTCAACCGGTCAAAGATCGCCCGCCGCGCATTCTCCATCTGCTACATGAACGGCACGACCAAAGTCATCGAATCCGGCGCGCAGCCCTGGACCACCATCTTCGGGGAAGGCGCTCTCGATCCCGAGCAACTGCAGACCGCCAAAGCCGGCTGATTCGATTCCACCACGTCACCCCCTCCGCCGCGGGTCGGCACGCGCAGCAGCGCGTCCACCGACCCGCGGCGGTTGTTTGCGCGCCCAATGCTTAACGAGCCGGAAGCGTGAGCGACGGGCAGCGTATCCGCACGCCAAACGTTCCACGCATTCAACCGCGCATCATCGTCCACTCCGCGCCCTGCCCGTCGCTCACGCCACCGGCTCGTCAGGAACGGATGCACCTGCCCCCCAAACTGGTAATCTATTTCCCCCCCCAGCCCCAAGGAATCCGCCATGGCTGCTTCGACCACCGCTTCCGCCACCGCTGACATCATCGCCAAGCATGATCGGTACATGACCCACAACTACCCGCGCTATCCGCTGGCGATGGTGCGCGGTCAGGGCTGTGAGCTGTGGGATGCCCAGGGCAAGCGTTACCTCGACCTGTTCTCCGGCTTTGGGGCGGGCGTGCTGGGGCATTGCCATCCCGACCTCGTGGCGACCATCACCCGGCAAGCCAACCAACTCTGGCACGTGGGCAACCTGCTGCACACCGAGCCGCAGACCCTGCTCGCCGAAGCCATCCATCGCCACGGTTTCGCCGGCCGGAGCTTCTTCTGCCACAGCGGCGCCGACGCCAACGAAGCTGCCTTCAAACTCGCCCGGCTGTATGGGGCAGCCAAGCCCGGCCCCAGCGGCAAACGCTACAAAATCATCAGCGCCACCCAGAGCTTCCACGGCCGGAGCTTCGCCACCATGATGGCGACCGGCCAGGACAAAGTGCGCAAAGGCTTTGAACCCTTCCTCCCTGGCTTCACCAATGTCGCCTACAACGACCTCGACGCCATCACCACCGCGCTCGACGACCAGACCGTCGCTGTCATCGTCGAACCGATCCAGGGCGAAGGCGGCGTCAATGTGCCCGACCGCGATTACCTGCCCCGGCTGCGGCAACTGTGCGACGAACGCGACCTGCTGCTGATCTGCGATGAAGTCTGGACCGGCTGCGGCCGGACGGGTCGCTACTTCGCCCATCAGCACTGGGGCATCCAGCCTGACGCCATGACGCTCGCCAAGGGCGTGGGCGGCGGGCTGGCGGTGGGCGTGATGTGCGCTCATCCCAAAGTCGCGCACCTGTTCGACTTTGAAACCGCCAACGCCGTGATGCACGCCACCACGCTCGGCGGCAACTGCATCAGCATGGCGGTCGCCGCGGCGATTTTCCAGGTCATGGAGCGCGACGGCCTGGTTCCCCGGGCGGCGAAAATCGGCGAGCAGATCGTCGCCCGTCTGCAGCAGTTCGGCAGCCGGACCGGCCTGATCCGCGCGGTGCGCGGCAAGGGGCTGTTCATCGGCGTCGATCTCAACTGCGACGGCGCCGGCTGGTTCAAGAGCGCGACGGACGTTGTCCATCAGCTCCTGGCTCAGGGCTATCTGCTCAACGGCACCCAGAACACGGTGCTGCGGCTGGCGCCCCCGCTGGTGGTCAGCGACGCCGAGATTGCCGAGGGTCTCGATGCCATTGAATCCGTGCTGCAAACCAAGCCGGCGTGAATCGGCCAGCGCGCTGACGTTGTGGCTGCGCGTGCTGCTCGCATGCGCGCTGAGCGGTTGTGCCACGCCGCCCCCGGCGCCCCCGGCCCCCGCGCGGCAGGATTCGCGTTTGCCGCGCTTCGACGACCCGCGCTTCCAGAAACCCACGGAAATGGACCTCGGGCCCGAGGCGCCAACGCTGGGCCCCCGCCGTCACTTTGACTTGATGAAGCTGAAGTTGCCGCTGGACGCCACCCTGGAGCCAGCGTGGGCGAATGTGCTGGCGCTGCCGAACGATGCGACTGTCTGGACGCAGGTCGGCTTGCGTGGCGGGGTGCTGCGGGGGCCGGCGGTGGAGCAGTTCATCAAGCATCTGCCGCCGCGGCGTCAGGTGATGAACAGCCGGATCAACACGGCGGACGACTTCATGGTGCTGACCACGGTGCCCGCGTTGCCGGGCCAGCGGTGGTTGGAGATTCCCCTGCCGGATCAGACCGCGCCGCTGTCGGTGCGCGAGGGTCGGCTGCAGTGGCTGCTGAATCTGGCGGCCGGGCCGACGGAGGGTTTGCAGGTGCAATGCGTGCCGCAGGTGTATCTCGCCCAGCGAACTTTGCTGCCGCGCACGCCGGCGGAGAAAAGCCGCGATGGTCGATTGCTGACGGAGCTGGCGCAGACGTTCGACCTGCTGCCGGGGGATGTGCTGGTGCTGGCGGTGGCGGAATTGCCTGCCGTGCCCAAGCCGACCCCGGAGCCGGAAGCGGAATCAGATCCGCAAGCAAACGCGACACAGAACACGGCCGACAGCCAAGCGCTCACCGCAGCGCCCGCTCCTGAAGCTGCACCGCCAGCGGCGACAACGGATAAAGACGCCCCCGCGCCGCCGGCGACTGCAGCGGAGGCGCCGACGCGCTGGCCCCGAGAGATTCCCAATCATGTCGGGGCGCACCTGATGCTCAGCGACGATCCCGCCGGGCCGGTGCAATGGCTCATCCTGCTGCGCTGGGTGCAGTAAATCGCCACCATCCCGCTCCGCAACGAGCCGGAAGCGTCAGCGACGGACAGCGTCAACGCAGGCCACAGCATCACGGTCCTGCGCCAGACCTGTGAGCATGTCATACGCCAACTTCGCTGCGTACAGCCGATCTCGTTCGGATATAACCATTCATCATGACCAACCTGCACTGGCTCAGCGTTCCACCTGCACCGCCCGCCCGGCCGACGGACGGCCACAAGGGAACCTTCGGCACCGTGATCGTCATCGGCGGGAGCGCCACGATGCGCGGTGCGCCCGCGTTGTGCGCCACGGCGGCATTCCGAGCCGGCGCGGGTCTGGTGAAGCTGTGGACCGATGAACAGACCGTCGCAGCCGCGCTGACCATCGAGCCCGGCGCGACGTGGATTCCCGCGCCAGTTCATCCGAGCCTGGTGGCGGCAACCTTGCATCAGGTCGATGCCGGGGCGCAAGCGGTGCTGGCGGTCGGGCCCGGTTGGGGACAGACCGCAGGACGCACCGAAATGCTGCGACAACTGCTGAGCGATTCGCGCCCGCTGGTGCTCGATGCCGACGGGCTCAATGTGCTGGCGCAGGGCGGGCATGGCGCTGCGCGGCGCAGCAACTGGGTGCTCACGCCGCATCCGGGCGAGTTTCGCCGACTGGCGCAGACGTACGCCATCACCGGCGATCCCACCTGTGCAGAGGAGCGTCCCGCCTGTGCCGCCCAGCTTGCCCGCGCGACCGGCGCGGTGGTGCTGCTCAAGGGCGCGGGCACAATCATCAGCGATGGGCAGCAGGCTTACCGCAACACCACCGGCAACCCCGCGCTGGCGGTCGGCGGCAGCGGCGATGTGCTCACCGGCTTGATCGCGGGCCTGCTTGCCCAGGGCATGGACGCCTTACCCGCAGCGTGCCTGGCGGCGCACCTGCATGGTCATGCCGCGGACCTGTGGGCTGAGCAATTCGGCCCGCGCGGCATGACGGCGCGCGACCTGCTCAACCAGTTCCCCGCCGCATGGCCCAGGTGATTAAGTGCCGCAGCATCGCAGCAGGTCCGGGCTGGCCCGGACGCGAATGCCCTGCCACCACCGTTTCCCCGCGCGCATGCACACACGATTGCCATGGGTGATGCCTGTCCGGGCCAGCCCGGACCTACATCAACCATCCATTGGGCGGCGCTCAGCTCTGGGGCATCACCACGCCAATGGTCAGCAGCAGGTTCGCATAAATCCGCTGCTCGGCGGTCTGGATCACCAGCGCCACGTTGTCCTGGGCCGCCTGCTGATAAAACGCAAAGCGCTCGACGCGCTCAAACGCCAACCCCGGCAGCAATTTCTGGTAATCCGCCCAGATGTCCGGATCACCCTTGAGCCCATACGGCCCGGTGGTGGCGTACTGCATCACCGCGGCTGACTCCACCGGTATCGCACTGACCAGCGCAGCCAGCGTCTGCACGCCGCTGACCAACCCCGGCGAAAGGTTCATACTCACCAGCGCCGCATTCTTCCCCAGGCTGGTGCGCGCCGGGTAATTCCCGTCGGCGATCAGCACTCGCGAGCCATGCCCCGCGCGGGCGAGGGCGGCCAGAATGTCCGGCTGCAACAGTTGATGCTTGAGCATGTGACGCTCCTTCCAACCATATGATGCCGCAAGCCCGAGCAACTGTCATCCAGCACCGCGCCAGCGCCTGCTCAACGGTTCGCCTGTCTCCTGCTCCCGCCTCGCGGGTACACTGACGGGCGTGAATTTCCTGGCGCATCTGCTGCTGGCTGACGATCACCCGCACGCCCGGCTGGGCAGCATCCTGCCCGACTTTGTGCGTCCGCGCAAACTGCCCCCGCCGCAACCCGCGCCGCTGCTGCAGGCGATCGCTCAGCATCAGGCGGTTGATCGCTTCACCGACACGCACCCGCTCGTCAGCCGCAGCAAGCAGCGTGTGCCGGCGCGCTATGGCTTGTTTGCCGGCATTCTGATTGACATTGTTTACGACCACCTGCTGGCGTGGCAGTGGGAACGCTTGGCCGCGCCTGCGCACGGCACGCTGACGCGCTTTGCCCCGGCGGTGTACCGCGACCTGCTGGCGGCCTTGCCCGACGCGCCGCCGGCGATGCAGATCCCGGTGCGGCGCATGGTGCGTCATGATTGGCTCAATGCTTACGCCACGCCCGCCGGCTGGTTGGCGGTGCTGCAGAAGTTCTCGCAGCGGCTGAGCCTGCGGCTGGAGCGCGCAATCGACCTGACGCCGCCCGGCTGCGCGCTGCTGGAACAACGCGCGGCGCTGCTGGAGGATTTCGCCGAGTTCTTCCCGCAATTGCAGACCCATGCGCGGGCATGGAATAATCCACCCGGGTTGGCGATTGAACCAACAGCCAGTGGTGCGGGTGGAGCTCGGACATGAGCACGGCGGCGATCGATCCCAAAATCATGCAGTGCATGGAAGTCTGGGGCGGCAACCAGGCGGTGGACAGCGGCGTGATGATGGCGGGGCTGGACGCCTGGGTGTTCAGCCGGCCGTATCAGGACGCGGAAGCCGGCGGCGATCTGCATTACGTGTCCAGTTGCGCCACCGGCCGCATCACCCGCCTGATGCTCGCGGATGTGTCCGGGCACGGCGCCGGCGTGGCCGCGGTCACCCGGTCGCTGCGCAGCCTGCTGCGGCGCTACGTCAACTACATCGACCCCGGCAGCTTCGTCCGCGCCCTGAATAAAGAATTCGCCAAGCTCGCCGAAGCCGGCTGCTTCGCCACCGCGCTGGTCTGCACCGTGTTCGGCCCCACCAACGAATTAACGCTCTGCAACGCCGGCCACCCCGCGCCGTTGCTCTATCGCGCCCGCCGGCGGCAATGGATGTGGTTGGACCAGACGCACGTGAACGATGCCGAGGATGATGACGACAGCATCACCAATGTGCCGCTGGGCTTGATCGCAGGCACGCGCTATCCGCATATGACGGTGAAGCTGGAGGTCGGCGACCTGTGCCTGTGCGTGACGGATTCACTGCTGGAGGCCAGGGACCGCGATGGCCAACTGCTGGGGATGGCGGGCCTGCTGCGCGAGGTGGAACAACTGGACCTGCGCGAGCCCGCGCGGCTGATCGAGCAGTTGCTGGCGCGGATTGCAGCGCTGGGCCCGGGCAACCTGGAACATGACGACCTGACGGCCTTGCTGTTTCGCCCCAACGGCCTGGGCGCCAAAGTGCCGTGGCAAAAACGCTGGGCGGCGCCGTTGCGTTTGCTGGCGGCCATCGGCGCGGGACTGCTCCCGGGCGGCCAGCGCATTCCCTGGCCCGAGCTGAGCTGGCGCAATCTGCGGGGCAACTAGCGGCAGCGCCAGTTTCCGCCAGCCACAGCACACCACGCCAAAGCACAGCACAGCACCCGGACATTGAATCGCCTGTCCCCACTGCCGCACGCTACAAAATGTGTTTTAATTGAAAATACATTTTCAAGCGTTCGGCCCAACTGTTCAGCGGGGATTGGCGGCAGATGGAGTTCGTGCCCGGGCGGCAATTGGGATTTCATCCCGGGCTGGATGGGCACGCAACCGGAACGACATGGCCACCGCACTACTGCTGACTGCCGGGGGCTGCCGGGGGCTCCCGGGCAGTTTCGCACGTGGTTGGCGGAGGGAGCACTCGAGAGCCGGGGGCTGGGGAACCGGGGGGCCGGGTTGCTCAGCATCCGGCGGAGGTTGGCGTTCTTCCGGGGATCAACTGACGGTCATTTTGTCGACGGTCTGGCGGGCTTTGTCGATCTCGGCGCGGTCCATGGCGTTGGTGCGGTCGATGGTGATTTCCGCACTGGCGCCGCTGGTGGCTTCAGCGGCTTTGACGTCGAGGCGGCCGCTGGCGTCGTAGCTGAAGGTGACGTAGATGGTCGAGCCTTTGCGCAGACCCCAGGGCAGCTTTTCGACCCGGCACAGGCCGATGGGTTGGCATTCCTGCGGGTTGGTGGATTCGCCTTCAACCACCACGACGGTGACGGCCGTCTGGTTGGGGCGGACGGTGCCGTAGCGGCGGGTCATGCTCACGGGCAAGGCGGTGTTGCGGGGGACAATGGTGGAGGTGACCTTGGAGCCGTCGGCCTGGGTCATGACCACGCCGAGGCTGTGGGCGTTGACGTTGGTGGCGTTGATCGCGCGGAGCACATCGGTGGCGTCCTTGTCGTCGTAATGCTCGGCGGGATCGGCGCCTTCCTCGACCGACGCCAGATCGCTCATGGCGACGGCTTCCAGACCACCGCCGCCGGTGCTGGAACTGGCGGCTGGCGGGGGCGGGGTGACCAGGTCGGCTACCGACAACTGCATGGGCGCGGCGGCGCCGGTGTCCTCGAGCATGGGCAGTGAATCTGTCGCCTCGCTCAAGCGCGGCTCAACCGGCGCGGGCGTGCGGGTGGTGTCCACGGCGGCGGGCGGCGGCGCGGCGGCGCGCGGGGCGCTGTGAGCGCGGCGCGAGCCTTCCTGAATCTGCCGCCGGCGCTGCAACTGCACGATGCCGGCATGGATGGCGGCGCCGTGGGCGACGACTTCATCGGGCGAGAGCGTGGTGTTGGGCGTTTTGCCGGTGACGCGATGAAGCATCGCCAGCACCTGGGGCATGCGGGTGGAGCCGCCGACCACCAGGACTTCGTCGATCTTGTCCCAACCGAGCCGCGCCGCCTGGAGCACGCGATTGACGCGGTTTTCCGTGCGGTACAGCAGGTCGGCGGTGAGTTGTTCGAACTTGTCGCGCGAGAGTTCGACGGTGGTGCTGTGGCCTTCGCTCTGGACGGTCAGGCGGGTGCGGGCGCGGGCGGTGAGGTGGCGTTTGGCGTCCTCGCTGTTGGCCAGCAGCAGGTTGTGACTGCGCGGGTCGAGGCGCGGGTCGGAGCCGAAGCGGGCTTTGAAGGCGTCCGCCACGGCATTGGCGATGCGTTCGTCCCAGTCCTTGCCACCGAGCCGGACATCGCCGTCGGTCGCCAGCACTGACAGCCGGTTGCCGCCCTCGATGCGCAGCACGGTGACGTCGAACGTGCCGCCGCCCAGGTCGTACACCACGGCATGATGGGCGGGGCCTTCTTCATCCGCCAGGCGCAGCACGTCGTCGAGCTGCACGCCCCGGCGGATGAAATCGCGGTAGGCGTACGCCAGCGCCGCAGCGGTCGGTTCATTGAGAATGTCGAGCACTTCCAAGCCGGCGATCTGCCCGGCAGCGATGGTGGCTTGCCGACGACCTTCATTGAAGTAGGCGGGCACGGTGATGACTGCGCCGGCGACCGGGCCGATTTTCTGCTCGGCGTCCTGCTTGAGTTTTTTGAGGATCAAGGCGCTGATCGCCGGCGGCGGTATTTTCCGGCCGTTGATCGGGCGGCTGAAGAAACGTTCGCCCATCTCGCGTTTGACGCATTCGACGACCAGATCCGGATCCGTCAGGGCCGCCTTCTTGGCGGTTTCACCCACGACGACCTGGCCATCGGATTCGAACAGCACCACGGAAGGGGTGATGAGCGTGCCCTCGGCATTGGGGATGGTCACGGGCGTACCGTGATTGTCCAGGTACGCCATGGCGGAGTAGGTCGTACCCAGATCGATGCCGATGTATCGTTTGGCGTTGCTGCCCGTCACCATGAAACAACCTGTTGCGGAGCCGGCGGCGGTATGCCCGGCAGGTGGAATACCCAATCCGTGGAGGAATTATAAGAAATCAATCGGGTGCGGGCAGAGGCGGCGGGCAGCGAATGTGGGAAATAATCCGCCCAGCCCCCGAAACCTGGAACTCCGCAATCCGATGCGCTGGCGTGTCAGTCGGGCAAGCGTTGCCTCTCGATATGGTCCTGAGCAGGATCGCCCAGCACCGCCGCAACGTCAATGGTCCCTGCCCGGCTCGAACGGGCAACCTCTTCGGTGTAAACGAAGCGCTCTGGCCAATTGAGCTAAGGGACCGTGAACCCGTCGTCACACGCTGACTTGCGATTGACGTCCGGGCGGGTGGTCAGTGTAGCAGAGCGATGGGCGGTGCTGGGGGCGGTGTTGGCTATGGCGGTTTTGCCATGCAGGGAAAGGACTGCGTCTTCTCCCTGCAACCCTCACTGCTATTGGTGATTGGTGGGTTATTGGTGATGTCGGTGGAAGGTGGGTTTGGCTGTGCGCTCCACTTGGAGAGGGGCTGCGGCCCCGCCCCTCTCCAAACCTCTCCCCCACCCCCCGGAAGGGCGGGCCTTGCCGCAACGGCATTTGTACGTGGCAGCGCCAGGGATTCACGCGCAGAGCAAAACACGAATAGCGGCGATACCACCCGATGCCGCAGGTGCAACCCGCGGCCGCGTGCGACCGGCGAAGCACCTACCCACCAAGCGCCATCGCATGCAAAGTTGCAATCTCGCGCCCCGATTGCTCGCGCGGCCATCGCCGACCATCGGCGTGGCAGCTCCACTGGAGGCCCCAGCCCTTCTGGGGGGTAGGGGGTGAGGTTTGGAGCGGGGGAGGGGCCGCGTCCCCCGCTCCAAGTTACGCGCATGAACTAACCAACCCACCCAACGCACATCCATACGCTCATACGGCCACCAACAGCGGTGAGGGTTGCAGGGAGAGGACGCAGTCCTTTCCCTGCCCAGCAAATCAATCTTTCACCGCCGTCGCGTCAACGCGCTCCCACACCTGCGCGACATACGCAAACTCATGCCGGGCGTCGGCGTCGTGCCGCTCCTCCTCGACCAGCCGCCACTGCGACCAGTCAAGCTCCGGCAGCTTCACATCGCCAGCCACCTCGGCCTCCACGCGGGTCAGGTACAGCCGGCCACAGCGCGACAAGGTCTGGGCGTACAGCTCCGCGCCGCCGATGATGAACACCTGCGTCGCCTCCCCCGTTGCACCAGCAGCCGCGGCCGCGAGAGCTTCGTCAATGCTGTGTGTCACCACCGCCCCCTCCGCGGCGCGGTAATCCCGCTGCCGGGTGACCACGATGTTCAAGCGTCCCGGCAGCGCCCGGCCCAGCGAGTCATGCGTCTTGCGGCCCATCACCAGCGCGTGCCCCATGGTGATGCGTTTGAACCGCTGCAACTCGTCGGGCAAACGCCAGGGCAACTGCCCATCGCGCCCGATCACGCCGTTGCGCGCCAGCGCCACAATCAACGCCAGGTTGGCTTGCACCGCGGGTTTCATGGTCATACCGCCACCGGCGCTTTGATGGCGGGGTGCGGGTCGTAGTTGAGAATCTCAATGTCGTCGAAGGTGAAGGCGAACAGGTCGCGCACCTGCGGGTTCAGCCGCAGCGTCGGCAACGGACGCGGCGAGCGGGAGAGTTGCAGCCGGGTCTGCTCGAGGTGATTGCGATACAGGTGGGCGTCGCCAAACGTGTGCACGAACTCGCCCACCTGCAAACCCGTCACCTGGGCGAGCATGTGCGTGAGCAGCGCGTAGCTGGCGATGTTGAACGGCACCCCGAGGAAGAGGTCCGCGCTGCGCTGATAAAGCTGGCACGACAGCTTGCCCTGCGCGACGTAAAACTGGAACAGACAATGGCACGGCGGGAGCGCCATCTGGTCGATCTCGCCCACATTCCAGGCGCACACCAGCAGCCGGCGGGAATCGGGATTCTCACGGAGCATCCGCACCAGCTCGCCGATCTGGTCCACCGTGCGCCCGTCGGGACAACCCCAGCTGCGCCACTGCTTGCCGTACACCGGCCCCAGGTCGCCCTGCTCGTTCGCCCATTCGTCCCAGATGCTGACCCCATGTTCATGGAGGTAGGCGACATTGGTGTCGCCCCGGAGGAACCAGAGCAATTCGTGGATGACTGACCGCAGATGCACCTTCTTGGTGGTCACCAGCGGAAAGCCGGCGGACAGGTCGAAGCGCATCTGCGCGCCAAAGACGCTGAGCGTGCCGGTGCCGGTGCGGTCATCCTTGGGGACGCCGTGGTCCAGCACGTGGCGCAGAAGATCGAGGTAAACCTGCATGGCGGCATTGTAACGACGACCCGATCCCCGGAAATTTCCGCGCCGGTCGGCGTGTGCACGAGGCCGCCACGACTCAGCCGGGGCGGGGTCGCTCGCGCACCCGGCGGGCGGGAACGCCCAGGTAGATGCCGTGGGGCTCGGTGTCGTGGGTGACGACAGCCCCCGCGCCGATGACACAGCCGGTGGCGATGCGGACATTCCGGACGATCACGCTGTTGGCGCCGATCCAGACGTCATCTTCGAGCACAATCGGCCCGCAGCGCCGGGTGGCGCTCATCGGGCGATCGGAGACCGTCGGATCATGCTCGACGGTGGCGAAGACCACATGCGCCGCGATGTTGCAATGGTTGCCGATGCGCAGCGAACCGTGCCCATACAACACGCAGCGCGGAGCGAAATGGGTGTGGCTGCCGATTTGAATCGACCCGTCAGCCGGCCCCAGCGACAGGTAGCTGCCGGTGTAGAAGGTCACCTGATCGCCCACCACCAGCGAGCCGGCGCCCTGGATGAAGACATTGGGCTGCATGACCAGTTCGTCGCCGAACTCGCAGCGGGCGGGGCGATCCTGCATGACAAAGCCGGGGCCGAACACCGCCCGACCACGGCAGATGATGCCATGATTCGGGGGAAACAGGGCGTCGGGGGCGACGGTGACGGCTGGTCCAAACGGCGACGGATTAGTGGGGGTGGGATTCATGGGCGATGCACTACAGCCTACGCGATGCGGCAACGAGCCGGAAGCGTCAGCGCCGGGCAACGGGTGTGGATGCCCAACGACTATTGGTGAGTTCCCAGGTCATGCGGCAACCGAATGCCCTGCCCGTCGCTGACGCTTCCGGCTCGTTCAATGCAGCGTCTTCACTGACCAATCGGCGTAAATGGCGTCTTGTGGGTCATCACGAACAGATAACCCAGCGCGGTCGCCAGCAAGCCCAGCGTGATGCCCACCCACGCCTGCATCCGATGGGCTGTCAGCGCGGCGGCGTCCTCCCCCACCGTCGGCGGCAGCGGCGGCCGGTAAATCCACAGCACCAGAATGCCCGCGCCTACGGCAACGGGATACAACACCAGAAACACCGGCGGCAGAAACAGGTCCGGCTCCGGCAGCAACCACAAGCAACCCGTCGCCAGCAGCGACAGCAGGCCGCTCCACGCAGACATGAGCCCCAGCGTCGGCGCCCAGGCGAACAAGCCGTCGCCGCGCCGCGGCAGGCGCCACATGTACCAGAGCACCGCCGCCACCAGCAGCAGCGACGCGCCCACCTGAAGGAAAATCATTGGCCGCGGTACTCCGCTTCGCTGGTGCAGGTCTCGCGCACGCGGATGAGCTTGAGCAGCGGCAGCGCCGGCTTCAGCTGGTCGTACACCCACCTGGCGAGCATCTCGGCGGTGGGATTCTCCAGCCCGGCAAGGTCGTTGAGGCAGTAGTGATCCAACTGATTGCACACCGGATCAATCGCCTGCTTGATCTGCCCGAAATCCATGAGATAGCCCAGCGCGGGATCGACCTCGCCCTCGACCACCACATCCACAATAAAGCTGTGCCCGTGCAGCCGGCGACACTTGTGCCCCGGCGGAAACGTCGGCAACCAGTGGGCGGCTTCAAACCGAAACGTCTTGGTCAAACTGATTTGCATGGTGATTCTTGTCAGCAGTTCTTTTTTAGCCACAGATGTTGGATTTGTTGATTTGGAGATTTTGGATTTGGTGATGTCTTGCAGCGCGGGCTAACTCCGGCAAGTTGCTGGGATCAAGCGGCCAGCCGCCAACCAGATCAACAAATCATCAATCTCCAAATCAACAAATCCAACATCCGTGGCAAAAGTATGTTCTATCTTCACACCCCGCGCGTGGCGGGGTCCCAGATCAGTTTATGCAACTGGGTCTGCACGCGCACCGGCAGGCGATCGGCGATGCACCACTCCGCCAGCTCGCGCAGGGACAAACCCGTGCAGCCGGGCAGTTCCTTGCCGGGAGGCATCTCGTGCACCGCGCTGACCAGCACGGCCTTGACGCGCGCAGCCAGGTCGTACTTGGCCAGCACCTGTTTCATCCACTGGTAATCAGCATGCGACAGCAGGACGAATTTCGCTTCATCCTGCGCGGTCAGATGCTCAAGGTTTTCCCAGCGATTGCGGTGCATTTCGCCGCTGTCGGGGGTTTTGAGGTCCATGACGCGAATGACGCGCGGATCACAGGGCGAGATGTCGCAGGCTCCGCTGGTTTCCAGCAGCACGGTGAGGTTGGCGTCACACAGGGCACGCAGGAGTTCATGCACGCCCGGCTGGAGCAGCGGTTCCCCGCCGGTCACTTCCACCAGCGGGCAGCCGAAGCTTTTCGTCTGCGCCACCAACTCGTCGATGCTGCGCCGCGTGCCTTCGTGGAAGGCATACTCGGTGTCGCAGTAGACGCAGCGCAGGTGGCAGCCGGTCAGCCGAATGAAGACGCAGCGCTCCCCCGCCCAGGTCGATTCGCCCTGGATCGAGTGGAACACCTCGTTGATCATCAGTTGCGCAGCCATCACGTCCTCAACTATCGCCCTGTGCCGACACACGAGCAAGCATTTCGCTGACGCTCAGTTTCAGAACCGGATGCACCATGGCGGGCGCGACATCCGCCAACGGCCGCAGCACAAACCAGCGTTCGTGCAGCCGGGGATGCGGGATCACCAGCTCCGGCTCATCCAGTATCTGCTCATCATAGAGCACCAGGTCCAGGTCCAACGGCCGCGGCCCCCAATGCACCCGCTGGGCGCGGCCGGGCCGCCCCGCCAGCTTCTCAATCGCCTGCAATTCGCCCAGCAACACCCGCGGCGCCAGCGTGGTTTCCAGCAGCATCGCCGCATTGAGGAACCGATCCTGCGCCACCGCGCCCACGGGATCCGTCCAGTACCGCGCGCTGCACGCCACCAGCCGGGAGCCCGGCAGGCGCGCCAGCTGCGCTGCCGCCAGATCCAGCATCGCCGGCGGGTTGTTGAGGTTGGAACCCAGTGCTATCGCGGCGTGCGCCATCGGGTTATTGTCAAATGAAACCCCTGACTAAGCAACTTTGACCGGCGTGCCCCGGCCCGGTAGCTTGGGCGCTTTCGATCACCCTTCCCGCAAGCAGGATTTCACCGTATGAACGGCAGCACCATCACCGCCAGCAAGACCACCGGCCACTGCGCTCTGGGCCTGACCCCCAGCTTCGGTTTCGGTGACCGTTTGGGTCTGGCGACCCCCGGCCATCTCACTGCGCTCAAGAACGAAGGCGGCGCCATCCGCGGCATCTTCGCCCAGCAGTCCATCCGCGAAATGGCGCGCACCAATCGCAACCCCACCCAGGTCATGTCAGCCGCCCGCGACGCCCTGTCCAAAGCCGGCTACAACCTGCCCTGGGGTTCTGATGCCGACCACCTCAAGACTGAGCAGGACGTCGACTACACCGCCGACGCCGGCTTCATCTTCTTCACCATCGACCCCTCGGCGCATGTCGATCAGGCGGCGGACAACTACGACGCCGCCACCGTCGCCAGCAAGTTTGCCGCCCTCGGTGAAGCCTGCGGCTGGGTCAAGCAGTACCTGGGCAAGACCATCGCCATCCCCGGCGGCTCGAGCCTGACCTTCGATGAACTGACCGTCAAACGTGCCGCGGTGAAGTATGGCAAAGCCATCGCCCACGCCCTGAAGCTGGGCGCCTACATCGCCGCCGCCGCCGCCAAGCGGCAGCAGGAATATGAAATCGAACTGAGCGTCGATGAAACCGATCAACCCACCACGCTCGCCGAGCATTACATCATTGCCGACCAGTGCCGGCAGGCGCAGCTCAAGCTCGTCAGCCTCGCTCCGCGCTTCATCGGCGAACTGGAAAAAGGCGTCGACTACAAGGGTGATCTCGCCAAGCTCAAAGCCTCGCTCGCGGCCCATGCCGCCATCGCCCGCCATTTGGGCCCGTACAAGCTGAGCCTGCACTCGGGCTCCGACAAGCTGTCGATGTACAGCCTGTTCGCCGAGGCGACGCAGGGACTGTTCCACGTCAAGACCGCTGGCACCAGCTATCTCGAAGCGTTGCGCGTCGTCGCCCGCCACGAGCCGGCGCTGTTCCGGCGGATCATCGACTTCGGCCGGGCGCGCTATGACGTCGACAAGGCGACCTATCACGTCTCCGCCACGGTCGCGGGCGTGCCGGCGCCCAAGGATGTCGCGGACAACCGCAAGCTCGAAGGGCTGTACCTCGAGCACTGGTCGGATGTCGCGGACGGCAAGGGTTTCACCGAACCGGGTCGGCAGATTCTGCACTGCACCTTCGGCTCGGTGCTGACCGACGCGGAACTGGGCAAGCTGGTGCGGCAGGTGCTGACCGCCCATCCGCAAACCTATCACGATGTGCTGGCGGAACACTTCGGCCGGCATCTGCAGGCGCTGCGCAGCGGGATGTAAACCTAACATCGTCTACGGTCGTGGCACGAAACGGCAGGTTGCCTAAGCTCCAGAAGCGCGCCCTGGCCAAGCGCCGGCGTCAACGCTCAACCTGGCGCAAGCGGCGGGAGTTGTTCCGATATGAGTCTGGAACGCACACTCAAGGCGGCGACGGTCAAGACCCCGGCTTCCGAGCAAGTGAATCAGGTGTTGCGCACGCTGATGCCGCGCTACCAGCCGCCCAGCCCCGGCAGTTGGCCCCGGGCGGCGCGGGAGTTGCGGCAGCGCTTGCTCGATGAGGTGTATCTGTGGGGCTATTCGCGCAAGCAGGTGCAGCGTCAGCCGCGCGTGGTGTGGGGCGCGACGCTCAAGCCGGCGGGCGCCCCGTTCGTCATTCGCAAGCTGCGTTATGAATGTCATCCGGGGTATTGGGTTCCCGCGCTGCTGTACGAGCCGCGGAACGTCAAGGGGCCCCTGCCCGCGGTGCTCAATCCCAACGGCCACCACGCCGGTGGCAAGGCGGCGACGTACAAGCAGATCCGCTGCGCCAACCTGGCGCGGCGGGGCATGCTGGCGCTGAACTTCGAGTTCATCGGCATGTCTGAACTCGAAGCCGATGTCCAGCACAACCGCGCGGCGCAACTGAGCCTCACCGGCCAGGCGGGCGTCGGTTTGTTCTACCTCGCCATGCGCAAAGCCTTGGATGTGCTGCTGGCGCATCCGCAGATCGACAAACGCCGGGTCGCCATGACCGGGCTGTCCGGCGGCGGCTGGCAGACGATCATCCTCAGCGCCCTGGACGAGCGCATCACCGCCAGCGTGCCCGTGGCGGGGTACACCGCCCTGCGCACCCGCGTGGGCTGCGTCAGCGACATCGGCGACTACGAACAGGTTCCCCCCGACCTGGCGGCGATCGCCGACTACGACACCATGACCGCCATGCTCGCGCCCCGGCCGGCGATGATCGTGCTCAATGAGTTTGATGACTGCTGTTTCGCCACCGCCCGCACCAGGCCGGTGGTGTTCGACCCCATTCGCCCGACCTACCGCGCCCTGGGCGCGCAGGACAAGTTCACCTTCCACAGCAACCAGGACCCCGGCACCCACAACTATGGGCTGGACAATCGGCGGGCGCTGTACCGCTTCCTCAACCAGCATTTCGAACTGGACAGCCCTGCCGACGATCTGCACGCGCCGGGCGACATCTTCACCGAACGCCAGCTGCGCGTGGGTTTGCCGGAGGAACAGGAAACCATCGGCAGCCTGGCGCGCAGCCGGGCCCGGGAGTTGATCACCAGGCATAAACCCGTCACCAGCGCGATCGTGCGCAAACAGCTGCGCCGCCGACTGGAAGCGGTGCTGCGCTTGCCCGATTACCAGCCGGCGCGGCTGACGCGCGTGGTCCGCACCGCCGGCGGATGGCGCGGCGAGCTGCGTGCCGGGCCATGGCAGGTGCCGATGGCGGGCGCGTGGGCGGGCGCCAAGCAGCCGACCACGCTGGCGCTGAGCGACGACGGACTGGCCGCGCTGCATTACCTGCCGACCAAGCGTCTCAACTTGTTGACCATGGACGTCACCGGCCAGGGCACGCAGCGCATCGACCATCGCCAGGCGATGCTCCTGGACAGCACCGGCCAGCGCCTGCTGGGGGTGCAGGTCGCCCAGGTGATTGCCGCGGCGCAGGTGCTTGCCCAGCGCGCCAAGGTCCAGCGCATCAGCGCCTACACCGTGGGATGGACCAGTTCCACCATCGTGCTGCTGGCGGCGGCGCTGCGGCCCAAGCTGTTTGACAAGCTCGAAGGCGTCACCGTCCTCAGTTCCCTGAGCTTCCTCATCGAACACAACAAACCCTACGAACAATACCCCTCGCTGTATTGCCCGGACCTGCTGGCGACAGTGGACATCGACCAGTTGCGCGACCTGCTCGAAGATGTCCGCTACGTCACGTCGTACCGCGCCAGCCCGGAAGAACGCGACGGCAAAGCGGTGCTGGAGCCCGGGGCGAAGGTTTGAAGCACAGTCGGCAAGGGTTGGGTTGCAGCAGTTTTGCCCGACGCTGTTCAACATGGCTGATTGCCTGGCGTCGAGTGACTGCCTATCCTTACTTGAAGGTAAGGAAGGTCGGCCGAGGGCCGAGGGCCGTGTCCGGGGGCCGGGCTCCGGGGGCCGGCAGGAGTGAGCGCCATGGATGCCACCCTCACGAGCAAAGGGCAATTGACCTTGCCCCCAGAACTGCGCAAGCGGCTGAACCTGCAGCCGGGGGATCGGCTGGACTGTGTGCTGCAGGATGATGGCTCCATCCTGATGTGCCCGCGCAAACGCCCGCAGCAGGACCTCAAGGGAATCATCCCGAAACCCGCCAAACCCCTGACGCTTGAGCAAATCGAGGACTGCATCCGCCAGGGCCCGTTGCGATGATCGGCATCGACACCAATGTCCTGGTGCGCTATCTGGCGCAGGACGATCCCAAACAAGCCAAACTCGCCGCGCGCTTTCTGGACCAGCACTGCACCAGTGCCGATCCCGGACACATCAGCCTGATTGTCTTATGCGAATTATTGTGGTTGATGCGGCGAGGCTATCACCTGGACCGCGCCCAGGCAGCCCGGATCATCGCGCAACTGCTCGATGCCCCCATGTTCAATGTGGAACAGTCCCATCTGGTCCGGCTGGCGCTGGAGGATTTCACCGCCGGCAACGCGGACCTGACTGACTACCTGCTCGGACGCCTGCATCAGGCAGCCGGGGCGGCCTACACGGTCACCTTCGATCGGCAGGCGGGCCAACATCCGCTGTTCCACCTGCTGCGGGCATGATCGATGGGCGATCGGTTGCCCTGACCACGGCCATGACCCGACCACCGGCCGGATTTTTCCGCCTCGCCTTGCCACCGTCAGCCCTGAACGCTACTCTGTGATCACGGATGAGGTACATCCGTCGCGGGGAAATTGCGCTCGTTGCGCATCGCTGTGCAGCTCCCGCGCTTGTGGTTATTGGAGGTTGTCGCCATCGCTAAGGGACGTTTTATTCCGCGCCAGCAGGACACCCAGAAACGCTTGCGGGTCAACGAGTTCATCCGGGTGTCTCAAGTCTTCCTGGTCGACGAGAACAACGAAAAAGTCGGCATTCTGGACACCCCCACCGCCCGGCAGCGCGCGGTGGCGGCCGGTTTGGATCTGGTCGAGGTCGCTCCGCAGGCCAATCCGCCCGTTTGCCGCATCATGGACTACGGCAAGTGGAAGTATCAGCAGCGTAAAAAAGAGCAGAAGGCGCGCAGTCACTCCAAACAGAGCGAACTGAAGGAAGTCCGGCTGCGCCCCAAGATCGATCCGCATGACCTGGAGATCAAGCTCGCCAAGGCGACTGAATTCCTCGAAGAAGGCCACAAGGTGCAGTTCACCATGCTCTTCCGTGGCCGGGAAATGGCGCACCGCGAGTTGGGCATGAAGGTCATGTCCGAAGTCACCGAAACGCTCGCCCACACCAGCAAGGTCGAAGCGCCCCCGCGCATGATGGGCAAACGCATGACCATGATGCTCGCGCCCGAGCGCACCAACCTGCCCAAGCCCACCCGGAGCAACGAGCAGGATGACGATGGGGGTGATGAAACCGCGGCTTCCGCGTCGCCCTCCGCACCCGGCGCGACGCCGGCCAGCGGTGTCGCTGCCGCCAACCCGGCAGCATCCTGACGCCAGCCTGTTGCCTTACGCCACAGCATTCCAGCCGGTGCGCCTGAGCACGCCGGCTGTTTTTCTGCGCGTGTTGGACCCCGCGCCGGCGCGACGCCGCGCCGCTCACACCCCTCCGACGGCAACCGTCACCTCCGCGCCTGTGGGAACGGGTCTTTGAATCCGCCGGACGGACCAGCCCGTCACCCGACCTCATTTTTTTGCATCCCGAGTGCCATACAGGTGACACCGGGTATTCCCCAATATGGGGTAAAGTGCTGGCCGTATTGGCCCGTTTGAGCCTTGAGCCTTTCCGGAGGGTCGACCTACAGGGGAGAGGGAGGACAGTTGGGGATAGTTGGGGATAGTTGGAGAGGAGACGGCAGCCACGGATGATGCCAGAGCCTTTCCGGGGGGAGTGGGGAGTAAGCCGGGATACCAGGGGATGGTCGCGGAGACGATTCTTGGGGGGCGATTCCCGGGGCGATTGCGGGGAGGATTCCGAGGGCGATTGCGGGGGGGGGGATTCCGGGGGGGATTCCGGGGGGATTCCGGGGGGGGGGGGGTGGTGGAATGGGGCGGGCAGGGGTAAGCGGGAGGTTGGCGTT
>CAZSBB010000020.1:0-110886 GCA_964605235.1 uncultured Phycisphaeraceae bacterium | reverse complement strand
CCCTGACACTTCTATTGTCATAATGACCGTGACACTTCTATTGAGTTCCTACACGCGGCGCGCCAATGCTGGCGGTTAATCGGACGCGCTGCTATTGTCTGCCGCGCGGAGCGGTGTTGTTTCGATCCTGTTTCCAGCGCTGGGCATGAGCAGCAAGCAATACAACCTGGTCACGCTGGAAGTGGTTGGTCTGGCGCCCGCGCTGGTCATTGCTGACGCGGTGCTCAAGCAGGCGAACCTGACCCTGGTGGGCGTGGAAGCCGACGGCGGGAACCAGAGCACGCTCAAGTTCGTCGGCGATGCCGCGAGCTGCCGCCAGGCGATTGCCGCCGCCGAGGCGATTGTCGAGCGCATGGGCGGAAGCTGCGTCGCAGCGCTGCATTTGAATTTCACCGAGCCGGCCAGGGTGCCGCTGGTGCATAGTCCGCAGGAATACAGTGCGATCTCCGAAGGCAACCTGCTGGTGTTGCCGCGTGAGGATGGAAAGGAAGACAACATGCAGGCGATCGGCTTGCTGGAAACGCAGGGGTTGACGGCAGTGCTCGAGGGCGCCGACGCGATGCTCAAGGCCGCCAACGTGGAAGTGGTGGGCAAGGAGAAGATCGGCGGCGCCCATGTGACCGTCTTCATCCGTGGCGATGTGGCGGCGGTCAAAGCCGCGATCGAAGCCGGGCAGGCCGCCGCGAGCAAAGTGGGCAAGGTGGTGGCGGCCCATGTGCTCGCCCGCCCGCATGAAGGCCTGGCGAAACTGCTGCCCGCATAAGCTCGCATTTACGCCCCCAACCGATTCTGCATCGCCACCGCTCGCCTGCGGTGCGTATCATGCTGTTGTGGCACGACGCATTCTTGGCATTGATCCTGGCTTGCGCATCACCGGCTACGGCCTGGTGGAATTGCCCGCCGGCGCTTTGGAACCGCATCTCATCGAAGCCGGCGTCATTCGCCTGGACGCCAGGCTGTCGCTCGAAGCCCGGCTGGCGCAGCTTGATACGGACCTGCGCGAACTGCTGATCGAGCTTAAACCCCACGCCGCTGCCGTGGAAAAGCTGTACGCCCACTACCGCCATCCGCGCACCGCGATCCTCATGGCGCACGCGCGGGGCGTCATCCTGCTGGCGCTGCAGGCCGCGGAATTGCCCATCACGCATCTGCCGTCCACGGAGGTGAAGAAATCCGTCACCGGGCATGGCCACGCCTCCAAGGAACAGGTGCAGCGCTCGGTGCAGGGCCAGTTGCGTCTGCCTCAGCCGCCCCAGCCGCCGGATGTCGCCGACGCGCTGGCGATCGCCCTGACGCTGGCGCGACGGAGCGCCTTGGCACAGCGCTGAATCGGTGAGTCAACTCGCTAACCAAATGCTAACAATTGATAAACTAGGTCCGATGCTCACGTTGCTGACCATCGCGGGCGGGGTGGCGCTGATTCTCTTTGGCGTGCGGTTCCTGCGCAAAGGGTTGGATCGGTTGTTCGGCACCCGGCTCGGGCAGATCATGCAGCGGGCGGCCAACCGTCCCGTCAAAGCCTTCTTCACCGGGCTGGGCGTGTCGATCCTCGCGCCGTCGAGCACCACCATCTCCGTGCTGGCGGTCAACACCGTGCAATCGGGACACCTCACCCCCCGGCAGACGCTGGCGGTCATGTTCGGCGCGGACATCGGCCTGACCGCCATGGTCCTGCTCATCTCCCTGCGCCTCGACAGCTACGCCCCGCTGCTCGCCCTGCTCGGCGTGCTGCTCTTTCAGTTCACCCGCAGCACGCGCTCACGCGGCATCGGCCAGGTGCTCGTCAGCCTGTCCTTCATCTTCCTGGGCATCGGCACCATCAAGCAGGCGGTGGCGGGCATCGAGGGCAATGGCGACCTGACGCAACTCATCGAAATTGCTGAGCACTACCCCTGGGCTTTGGCGCTGGTGGCGGCACTCATGGCGGTCGCTCTGCAATCGAGCACCGCAACCATCGGCCTGGTGCTGGGCCTGAGCGCTGCGGACCGGGTCAGTTTGCCCGCGGCGGTCGCGGTGGTCTGCGGCGCCAACGTGGGCATCGCCATCACCACGCTGGTGGTCGGCTGGAGCAAGGTCGAATCCCGCCGGCTGGCGCTGGGCAATCTGCTCGCCAAAGGTGCGGTCGCCGGCTTGATGCTCGAAGGACTGCATTGGGTGGTGCTGACGCTCGATCACGTGCCCGCGCCGCTATCGCAGCGCATCGCCCTGAGCCACACCGGCTTTAACGTGCTGGTGGCGCTGCTGGGGTTGCCGCTGATCGTGCCCCTGAGCCGGCTGGTCGAGGCGCTGGCGCCCAAGCCACCGGCCACAGAGGATGCCACCTTCGGCCCGCGCTACATCAACGGCCACAGCGTCGACAGTGCCGCCCTGGCGCTGGGCATGTCCATGCGCGAAATCATGCATGTGGGCGAAATCGTCCGCGCCATGCTCGACGACCTGTGGACGGCCGTGCGCACCAACAACGCCGAACTGGCGCGCAAGGTGTCGCGCCGGGATGATCAGGTCGACCTGCTGGATCAGGCGATCAAGAAATTCCTCACCACCGCGGTCATCCTCGAAGGCGACGCCGACGACGCCGCCGAGCAGACCCGCCAGCTCCGCTACCTCAATGAGCTGGAAACCATCGGCGACATCATTGACAAAAACCTCTGCGACCTGGCGCAAAAGAAAGTCCGGCTCAACATCACCTTCACCGCCCAGGGCGCTGACGAACTCGAAGACTTTTTCGCCAAGGTGCGCGAAAATCTGCTCATCGCCGACACCGCCTTCACCACCCGCGACCGCGAGCTGGCGCAGAAGCTGCTCACCCACAAGGAATTCATCCGTGAGTATGACCGTGCCCTGCGCGACCGCCACTTCGCCCGGCTCAAGAGCGGCGAAGCGCGGGCGTACGAAAGCAGCGCCATTCACCTGGACCTGCTGACCCACCTCAAGCGCATCAACAGCCATGTCACCCATGTCGCGTACGCCATTCTGCTGGAAAACCCGCAGACGCCGCCCGGCCCACGCGCCGACTGATCCCGCCCTGCTACCATGCCCGCCCATGCTGACCCGGGAACTGGATTTTGAACTGCCGCCGGAGCTGATCGCCACCACCGCCGCCGAGCCGCGCGACAGCGCCCGGCTGCTGGTGGTGCAGCGGGACAGCGGCGGGCTGGCCCATCGCTGCGTGCGCGATCTGCCGGACCTGCTGCGCCCCGATGATCTGCTGGTCTTCAACCACAGCAAGGTGATTCCCGCATGGTTTCCCGCGGTCCGCAGTGCGACGGGCGGCAAAGTCACCGGCCTGTTCGTCGGCCCTGCCGTGCATGAACAGCTCCCCGCGTGGGATGTCATGCTCGAAGCCCGTGGTTCGCTGCGCCCCGGCGAACGCTTAGCCTTGCAGGCCGACTGCCAACTGGAACTGCTGTGCGCGCTGGGCGGCGGACAATGGCGCACGCGTCTGCACGGCGCCGCCCACCTGCTGCCGATTCTGCAAGCCATTGGCCAAACGCCGCTGCCGCCCTACATCCGCAAAGCCCGCAAGCTCGCTGGCCTCGCGGAGCACAACGCCCACGACCCGCAGCGTTACAACACCGTGTTCGCCAACCCGCTCGGGTCGGTCGCAGCGCCCACGGCCGGGCTGCATTTCACTCCGGAATTGCTGGCGAAGCTCGACGCCCTGGGCATCGAGCGGCAGATGCTCACGCTGCATGTGGGGCTGGGCACTTTCGCGCCGGTGCGCAGCGACACGCTGGAAGGCCATCGCATTCATTCGGAGTGGATCGATATCCCGGCTTCGGTGATCTCGGCACTCCAGCAAGCCCGGGCCGCCGGCCGGCGGATTGTCGCGATTGGCACCACCACGGTGCGCGCCTTGGAAAGCCTGCCCGACCCGCTGCCCGACTCCCCCGCCGGCTATCAGGCCGACACGCAACTGTTCATCACGCCGGGCCACTCGTTCCGTTTCGTCGATGCGCTGCTGACGAATTTCCATCTGCCCCAGTCCACGCTGCTGGCGCTGGTGGCGGCCCTCCCCGGCGTCGGACTCGACCAGCTCAAACGGTGGTACGCCATTGCGATCGCCCAGCGCTACCGCTTCTACTCCTACGGCGACGCCATGCTGCTGACGTAAAGCACTTGTCGAAATGAAACCCGGACGCCCGTCGATGAGCCGCAGGCGAAGCTGTGGGATTATGGATACGCAGATGCCCCCACGCTACCCGCGCGGACTCGGCGCCGTCAGCGGAAGCAGCGCATCCGCCAGCCGCCACCGCAGCGCGTCGAGCAGATTGATGCCCTGCGGCGTGCCGTGGAGGTTCTTCAGTTCGTCCGGGTCCGACAGCAGGTCATAAATCCCCAGCGTTTTGCGGGTGGTGCGGTTGCACACCAGCTTGTAGCGCTCCGTTTCCAGCAGCAGGCGGTCGCCATACTCGCTGATCATGCCGCCCGGCGGCAGCGGCAACGGTTCCTCGGCGATCAAGGGCAGCAGGCTGCGCCCGAGCATGCCGGGGGCGGGATCGCACCCCCCCAGCAGCGCCAGCGTGGGCGCGATGTCCACCACGCTCACCAGATCATCACTGCTGCGTAAAGCACAAGGCGTCGGCGGCGCGAGGATCAATGGCGTCTCCACCGCCACACCCAGAAACGAGCGATGCCCGACCACGCCATGTTCCCCCAGCAGATGCCCGCGATCGCTGCCGAGCATGGTCCACGTCCGGCTGGCGTCGTCGCGGCGTTCCAGGCGCGACAGGAGCCGACTGACCCCGTAGTCGATCAGGCTGACCCGGCCCAGGTAATCGCAGCGGATGCGCCCGATGTTCTGATGATTGAGGCGTTGCAGGAGCACGCGCGGGTAGTCGAGTTCCACCAGTGCGTCGATGTGCGTCAGGTCGGCGGGCACAAAATCCTGCGCCAGTTCGGAAGGTTCGATCAGGTCGTTGTACAGGTGCGGCGCGGGCAGGTCGTTGGCGGGGCCGGTGAAGCTGACGATCAGCGCCCAGGGGCGGTCGGGCGGCATCTGGTCGAGCATGCGTTGGGCTTCGGCGGCAATGTAGCCATCGACGTCGTTGTCCGGCTCCATGTCCAGACGATCCGGTTCAAACGGGCCGTAGCGCAGTCGCTGGCGGCGCTGGGCGATGACATCCTTGAGCAGCCCGCGATTCTGCATGGCGCCCAGGTAGCTGCAGCCGACGGGTTCGAGGGCTTCGATTTCCTCGACGCCAACGGCTTGATGCAGATGCTGGCGAACCGGGCCGATCTTGCCCACGCCGGCGAGGTGATAGCCCGCTTCGCGCAGCAGCGCCGGCCAACCCTCCACATCCTGCACATGGCGGCTGGGCATGAATTGACCATGCTGCCGGGCGTGCAGGCCGGTGTACAGGCTGACCAGACCGCCGGGGTCGGCCGGGCAGGCGCTGGTGGCGACCAGCCGCAGGCCGCGCGCCGCCAGCTTGTCGAAGCCGGGGGTCGGCAAAGGCCAGGCCCGTTCCCCACTGACCGCGTCGCTGCGCAGCCCGTGTGCCAGAATGATGATCAGGTTACGTCTCAAACTGCCTCCGGCGGGAAAGTACCCCCAATTCCCGGGTTGGCAAGTTGTGCGCAAAAAAGCTTGGGCGACCGGTGTTCAGTGCGGAGGTTAGCCAGGGTTCAGCCGCGCCAGTTTGCCCAGTTTGAACGACCCCGCCCCCGCGCCGGCCCGGTAACTTGCTATGCTTTCCGCCCCATGGCGCTCCTGAGCATTTCCAACCTGCATCTGGCGTTCGGCGACCGCATCGTCCTCGACAGCGTGAATCTCACGCTCCAGCACGGCGAAAAGGCGGGCATGGTCGGCCGCAACGGCTGCGGCAAAAGCACCCTGATGAAGCTCATCGGCGGGCTCAGCCCCCATCCGCACGATGCCGGGCAGCTGCAGATCGCCCGCGGCGCCACCGTGGGCTATCTCACCCAGGATCCGAACCTCAACCTCGAGCACACCCTGCGCGAGGAAGCGCAGACCGCCTTCGCCCGGCTGGCGCAGCTCCATGACGAACTGGAAAAACTCAGCCACGACATGGCGGAAGCCGAGGGCGACGAGCTCGAACAACTGCTCAAACGCTACGAAGCCGTCGAGCACGACATGCACGCGGCCGGGGGTTATGCCGTCGATCACAAGATCGAAGCCACGCTGCACGGCCTGGGCCTGGACGACTCCTTTTTCAACGTCAAGGTCAAAGACCTCTCCGGCGGGCAGAAGGGTCGCCTGGCGCTCGCCAAGCTGCTGCTGAGCAGTCCCGACCTGCTGCTGCTGGACGAACCGACCAACCACCTGGACATCGCCGGCCGGCAGTGGCTGGAGGAATTCCTCGCCAACGAATTCCGCGGCGCGGTGCTGCTGGTCAGCCACGACCGCTGGCTGCTCGATCGCGTGGTCAGCCGCATTGTGGAACTCGAATCCGGGCGCATGTTCGACTACCCCGGCAACTACCAGAAGTACCGCGAGCTGCGCGCCGAGCGCCGCATGGTGCAGCAGCGCGAGTATGAAAAACAGCAGGATCGCATTCGCCAGGAGCAGGCGTTCATCGACCGCTACCGCGCTGGCCAGCGCGCTAAGCAGGCGCAGGGCCGGGAGAAGCGGCTGGATCGCTTCAAGGACGAAAAGCTGCTCGAACGGCCGCAGGAACTGGATGTGATGAACCTGCGGATTCCCGCCGCCCCGCGCTGCGGCGATCAGGTGCTCCAGGCGGAGCATCTGTCCAAGGGTTATCCCGAAAGCGACAAGCAGCTCTTTGACGATTTCACCTTCACCCTCCAGCGCGGCGAACGCATCGGCGTCATCGGCCCCAATGGCGCGGGCAAGAGCACCCTCATCCGCTGCCTGCTGGGCGAGCAGCAACCCGACCGCGGCCACGCCAAGCTGGGCTCGCAGGTCAACGTCGGGCATTACCGCCAGACGCACGAGCATCTGGACCTGACGCTGACCGTGGTGGAACACCTTAAACGCTACACCAGCAACCAGACCGAGCAGGAAGCGCGCGACCTGGCGGGCGCGTTCCTGTTCACCGGCATCGAACAGGACAAGCCGCTGAGCGTGCTCAGTGGCGGCGAGCGCAGCCGGGCGGTGCTGGCGAGCCTCGTCGCCGGCGGGCACAACCTGCTGGTGCTCGACGAGCCGACCAACCACCTGGACATCCCCAGCGCCGAGCGGCTGGAAGAAGCCCTGCGCCAGTTCACCGCCGAAGCCGGCGGCTGGGGCGCCAGCGCCAAGGGCGGCGGCACGCTGCTGCTGATCACCCACGACCGCATGATGCTCGACAACCTGGTCAACCGCCTGCTCGTGCTCGACGGCCAGGGCGGGTTGTCCATCTTCTGGGGCACCTACAGCGAATACCTGCAGGAACAGCGCCAGCTCGCCCAGCAGCAGGCGGCGGCAGCGGAAGCGCAAGCGAAGAAGCAAGCCGACGCCGACGCCCGGCGGAAAGAGCAGGAGCAGAAGCGCAACGAAAGCAAAGCCCCCGCCAAGCCTGCGAACAAACCCAAGCCCGCCGGCGATCCGAAGCTGATGAAGCTGAGCACGCGCGACCTCGAAGAGCGCATCATGCTGGCGGAAAAAGAAGTGGCGGAACTGGACGAACAGCTTGCCGACCCGCAGGTGTACCGCGATGGCGGCAAGGTCAAAGCCCTGCAGGACCGCCGCGCCAAAGCTGCCGCTCGTTTGGAACCGCTGGAAGGCGAATGGATGCGCCGCGCGGAGAATTGATCCGCCGGCGGTTGCTTCAACTTCGCTGCCGGGCGCGGGCGGAAGCGCCCAGCACGTGGGGGAAATACACCGCAAAGATTTCCAGCACGCCGGCGGCGATCTCCTGCTCGGCGATCAAGCCCCCCCGCTGGGTCACCGCGGCCTTGACGCGTGGATCCGCATTGGCGACGGTGGCGATCTGAAAGCCCAGCTCCGGGGCGAACATCGACAGGTCGTTGAGGTTGTCCCCCACCGCCAGCACCTGCGCCGGCGTCAGGCCTTCGAGCAGCGTCAGGTGTTGCAGGGCATCACCCTTGCCCATGCCGCGCGGCAGCGCCAGCACGATGTGATGGTTGCGGCTGAGCGTCACATCCGGCACATCACGCATCTGCGCCAGCCGCTGTTGCATTTCATCGAGCACCCGCTGCGCAGCGGGCGGATCATCAAACGCCACGGTCAGCCCGCCGTCGTGGCGCATGATGTCCTGTTGCAGGCCGATGCCGCGCCCCGCCGCCCAGGCGACCATGGTGCGAAACAGCGGTTCCACCTGGCGCCAGACCTGGCGCACGCGCTGCCGGCGTTCGCGGTTCCACGCATGGGCGCCGGGCCAGTCGCTGCCGTCGGGTTGGCAGATTTCGCCGTCGTAAGCAATCACAAACGCAGGCCAGGGTTGCCCCCACACCGGGCCGGCTTCGGTCAGCGTTTTGCGCAGGTCCGTCACTGAACGCCCTGACGCGATGCCCAGCCTGACGCCCGCGGCGGCGAGTTGTTCCAGGCGCGGCTGCACGCTCATGATGCGCGGCGGATCGCGGTAGTCGTAAATCGTCAGATCGAAATCGAGCGCCACCAGCACCGGCGGCGCGTCGGGCCGGGGACTCATGGCTGGCGCTCCTGCAGAATGTCTCGGACGCGCTGCGGCACGCTGGCGGCATCAAGCGGCAACGTGGTGCGTGACGCGCCCTCGGCCGAACCTTCGCCGGAGAGTTCCAGCAGCAGGCCGGGCGTCGGCGCGGCACCGGGGCTGTGCATCTGGGCCTGCACCTGGGCGGCGGTCAACGGAGTGTTGAACAGCCGCCATTCGTCGATGTCGAAGGCTGCGGAAGGACGGGTGCGCGCGGAGGCGGAGCTGCGGCCGATGGTGAAGCGCTCGGCGTTCAGCGGCTGGCCCAGCGTCAGGTCGTAGCGTTCGGCCGCGAGTTTGCCGTCGAGATAAATCTGCAGCACGCCATGCCCCGCACCGGCATCCGCCCAGACCACCGCCACATGCCGCCACTGTCGCGCGGGCCAGTCGGTGACCTCGGCGGACAAGCTGGCGTAGTAGCTGCCCGGCGCGGTATACGGCGCGGGGCCGTCTTTCATCAGCACATTGAGTTGCCCGGCGCCCAGCACGATGTGAAACCACTGCGGACTGTTGTTGCCGGCGCTGAGCAGGAAAGCGAATTGCAGGTCCGCGCTGCTGACGCTCGGCCGCACCCATGCGGTCAGCGTGCCGGCGTTGGGCCGCAGATAGCGGGTGGAAAACGCCAGCGTGCTGTCGCGGTCCAGACGCAGCGCCGCGCCAACTTTGCCATCGGGAATGCTGGCGATGTCGCTTTGCAGCGGCGTCACCCGGGTTTCCGCCGACGCGGGCCTGGCATCCTGCGGCGAAGGGGCGAGCATCTGCTGGCGCAGCGCGGCGGCATCCGTCAGCACATGAAAGCTGTGCGCCAGCGTCAGCGACTGTCCGGGCGCCAGTTCCTGTTCCGCGCCCATGAGTTCCAGTTGAAAAAAGCGTTGCTGGTCATCCACGAACACATAGCCCTGGGCCTGCTGCGGATCGAAGGTATTGAGCAGGGCGATGTTGAGGTCGGGATTCATCGCCGCCCACGCCCCATCGGGCTGCACGCTCAGGCCGTCGTGCTCGGCAGCGAGCTGACGTTCGATGAGCTGACCCTCGCGGCGCAGGAGCAGTTGGAAGCTGCCGCAGTTGGCGCCGAGGTTGAAGAGCGGATGCCCGCGCAGACTGAGCTTGCGCGGCTGGCTGGTGGAATTGGTCAGCGTGGAGCGGATGTCCAGCCGGGGCGTGCCGTCGCGCGGCAGTTGGTAGGTGCGTTGGAGCAGCAGGTCGTCGAAATTGGCTTCGAGATGGATGCCGACGAAGTGCTCGTTCTCGAAGCGCTCGGCGCGGAAAGGCGTTTCCCAGCCCGGGCCGGCAAAGCCCCGGCCGATGTATTCCTCATAGCCGCCGTAGTTGAAATAGCGCTGTCCGATGCGTTCAAGCTGATCGTTGCCGGTGGATTCAAGCAGGAAGTTCCGGCCCGACGCGCGATCGAGCAGACGAATCAGCCGCCCACCAATCTCCGGCAGCACCGCGATTTCCACGGTGTCGTTGGCGATCCGCAGCACCGGCACGGAACGCTTGCGAGCGCGGAAGATGGTTTGCTCCATCTGCCGATCCATCTGCCCGGTGTCGAGCGTGTGCTGAATGAGTTCGTCAAATCGCTTGGGATCCACATCAGGCCCGTCGGCGTTGATGAGGTAGCGATCCAACCCGCGCTCCAGACGCCAGGGCTGTGCGGGGTCCAGTCCCGCCAGTGTCTGCGTGCTGACATGCTGGAGGGTGAAGTCGTGGCTGGTGCGCAGGCGGGCGACGCGCTGCTGGTAGGGCGCGGGCAGGTCCAGCGTCTCGGCCTGGGCGAGCAGTTGCGTGAGTTGGGCAATGAGCTGCGGCGTGTAGACACGTGGCGAAGGCAAGGCGATTTCGCTGTAGGTCAGCGGATGCCAATCGGATTGGGCGACGGCGGCTTCGAGCGTCTGGTGGTATTGGGTGAGCAGCGTCCCCGCCGGGCCGTACCAGTGGTTGGCGAAATCACTGATCAGCGCAGCGAGATCAAGCTGCGGATTCCACAGCAGGCGGGCGAGCACGTAGTACAGCAGCGGGTTGGCGTCCTGGTAAGCCGGGGAAGACTGGGTGAAATACCAGCGCGCGTCCATCTCCGCCAGCGTGCGGACCGTGTCGCGGGCGCGGTGGGTCAGCGGCAAAAGCACGGGGCTGGGGGCGGTGAGGGTGTGGTCGCCGATGAGGAAGTATTCCCAGACGCCCAGGCGACCCGGCGCCTGCTGAGCCCACAGCTTCATTTCGCTCAGGTCGCGTTGATTGTGGGAGCAGCCTGGGCCATGGGCGTAGCAGCCGTGGTAACAGTATTGCACGAGCACATTGGGGGCGATGGTTTCGGCGGGCTCGGGCAGGTGATAGTTGGCGTAAGCGGGCAGCAGCAGCAGGCGATCGGGAAAGCGCGACGCCAGCGGCTGGGCGACGGCGTTGACGAAACGGATCATGCGGCGGGTCATGGAGCCGTCGCGGCCGGGCATGAAGTTCCGGCCGCCCAGCGCCAGACAGTTGTCGCACTCGCACCACTTGATCGCGCCATCCCCGGGCCAGAGCGGCATGACGCTGCCGGCGGGATGCTTGGTGAACCAGTCGGCGGTGAACTGCACGCAGCGGGCGATGACCTCGGGATGGGTGGTGCAGAGGTTGCCCCCGCCGTAGTACCGCCGACTGCCTGAGCCCAGGTCGATGCGCCGGCCCTGATAGAGCGCGAAGTAGTCAGGATGCTGGGCGAAATCATTGGCGTCGGCGGGAAAGATGAAGGCGAAGTTGTGGCAGAGCCATTGCCATTGCTCATCGCCGCCGCGGGTGTGCCAGGCGCGCTGGCTGGCGGGGTGGTCGGGATAGCGTTTGCGCAGGATGGCGTCGCGGATGCCGAAGCGCCGGTTGAGGCGATTGCGCACCGACCAGGCGACCAGGCCCAGCGCGTCCTGGGCGTCGAGCGCCCCGCCATCGATCTCGCGGACGACGAACCACGGCTCATGGCGCTGCTCGCCCAGAGGCAAGGTCAGGCTGGTGCGTTGGGGAACAGACAGCCCGTCGTCGTCGGCAGTCGGCGCCGCCAGGAAGCGACAGCCCCAGGTTTCCAGCAGGTCGTACACGCCGTACAGCGTGGCGCGGTCGGCAGCGCCGAGCAGTTGCACCTGCGTGGGCGAAACCCGCAGCACAAAGCCATCCCGCCCCGGCTGGTTGAAGCGGGCGTCACACTGGACGAGCAAGGCCTGATTGGCGCGGGTGCCGCCCAACTGCAGCGTCGGACCGGGCGCCGAGGCGGAGCCGTCAGCGGAATCGGTGACGATGGCCCAGTGCCAGCCGGTCATGCGCTGGACGAAATGCACCAGTTCAGCCGCGGCAAAGCGCTGGGTTTCGGTGGGCTCGGCGGGCAACACGACGCGCCAGTCGGGACCCAGCACCACCGCAGCGGCGGCAGCAGCAGCAGCGGAGTGGGAAAAAGTCACGAGTCCAACCCACGCCAGCAGCAGCGCCATCAACCATCGACAACGGATGCGGTCCCGCGCGGCGCGGGCTTGAGGGCTGGGTCCGGGCAAACGGGTCGGCATGATGACACTCACTGCAGCCACTTGAAGACGACATTGCCGATGGCGCGGAAATCCTCTTCGCGCTGCTCCTCGGCATGACCATCGAAATAAACCATGTTGGCGGAGCCGACCGAACCGCGGCCATGGCGGAAGAAGAAGTACGGTGAGACGGAGGTGTAATTGCCCACCGGCGTGGCGTACCAGAGCGTGTCGTTGACGGGGATCGCCTCGCGCAGCGAGTCGAGCACGAAGATGCGCTGCGTGGGACGATAAATCTGTTCCAGTTTGACGTTGTAGCTGACGATGCTGCCTGAGAAGTGGTTGACCTGCCAGTCCCGGCCTTCGTCCTTGGGGCAGTGAATGATGTTGGGCGCGGTCAAGCCGACTTTGACGCCCGAGACATACTTCCAGCCCATGCTTTTGCCCAGCAGCACATGCCACATGCCGAAGCTGGTCCATTTGGTGTAGTTGGTTTTGGTCGTGTCATTGAGCAGCGGCACATAGCGTTCAAAATCTTCGGCATAGATATGCACGCCGGTGCCGACCGCCTTGAGGTTGCTCTTGCACTGGGCGGTCATGGCGGTATCGCGGGCAGCGCCCAGGGCGGGCAACAACAGGGCGACGAGGATCGAGATGATGGAGATCACCACCAGCAATTCGATCAGCGTAAAGGCGGTTCGATAACCATGATTGGACTGCTGGGGAAAGCTCATGTCAGGTCTCCTGTCGCTCAAGGCCAACTCAGGCGCGCCTGGACTGCGGTCCGGGCGGGGGCGAATTGCGGATCGGTGCTGCCGCAGATGTCGAGGGTGAAGCGCAGACTCTCGGCTTCGATGGGTTGATGGGGTTGCTTGGCGCGTTGCATCGCCATGCGGGCGGCGGCGACGCCGAAATCACTGTTGGGGCGAATCACGCTGGTGATGCCCGGCACGGTGGCGCGGTGCTCGTTGCCGCCGGAGTAGGAAGCGATCGCCAGATCATGCGGCACGCGCACGCCCATGTGCAGGGCGGTGCCCAGCACCGCCTGCGCCGCCGAGAGCGAGGTGCAGATCACCGCGTCCGGCCGATCGTCCTGTCCCAGCCACGCGGCGGTGGCGGCAAAACGATCTTCGCGCGGGACTGGGCCTTTCTTCCACATCCGCCCCTGCAAGCCCAACTGCATGATCGACTCATGGAAGCCGCGCCGCCGTTCATCCAGGAACGGAACGCCGTCGCGCCCCACGCTGTAGTCCAGAAAGAGAATCCGCCGGCGACCAAGCTGCGCCAAATGTTCAACCAATTGCTCCGTGGCATCGGCTTCATCCACATGCACCGCATCGTGGCTGAGCCATTCATCCAACCAGAGAATGGGAATCTGCAATTCCTGACTAAGGCTCCCCAGAGTCGGGGACAAGCCCGCCGGCACCGACGCCAGCAAGGCGTCCACTTTTCGCGAACGCAACAGCGGATTTTGCAGCAGATGATCCAGATCCAGGGAAGCGGAGTAGACCACGGAACAAGTATACCCCCCTTCGGCGAGGGTCCGACCGATCGCTTCGAGCAGATTCTGCGGCAGGTGCGTCTCGCCGGGTCCGCTCATCAGCACCCCGACGCTGTGCGCGGTCCCCTGCCGCAATGCCTGACCGGCGGCATTGGGACGGTACCCCAGCACCTGGGCGGCCTGATTAATCCGTCGCCGCGTCTCGGCGCTGGCGCCTACCGTACTACGACCACCATTGAGCACTTTGCTGACCACCTGATGCGAAACCCCCACATACCGGGCAATGTCGCGGATGCTGACCGTCATGGGGAACCTGCTTTCTATCGCACGTTCAATATTACAATCAGAACGATTAATAAAGGCTTTACGAACGATTATAAAACGTTTAATTTATCGTGCAATTACCATGATTGTCCCCGCGGAAACCGCGAAGTCAAGACTATTTTGCGTTTTTCTGTCATGATGGGCACGCCATGGCCCCCTCCCCTGACCAACGCCGGGCACCGACCCCTGAGCCTCCCCCTCACGCCGACACCACCTGGCGGCTGGGGGTCAATGTCAACTGGCACGCCCATGTCGATCAGCCTGACCGCACCAACATCGCCCAGGTCATGCTGGCGGAGGCGAAGCTGCTGCGGGATGCGGGTTTCGATGATGTCGAACTGGTCATCGCCCATTGCGAGCCATTTCTGGACGAGCTGGGTTTGAGCTTCTGGCGCGAAATGGGCGCCGCCCTGCGGGAACTGGGCCTTGAGCCGATCTCCGTGCACGGGCCCTACTTCCCCACCCTCGACGCCGACCTGCCGGCTGCGATCACCCGACTGGCGCGGCATGCCCGGGCGAGCGCGGCCGTGGGGGCGCGGGCGATGGTGGTGCATCCCACCTTCCACAGTCATCTGCATGTCACGGACATCGCCCGGCAGGCGCTGACGCGCGACACCGAAGTCGCCCTGCGGCTGAGCGACGCGCTGGCGGATTCTCCCACGGCACTGGCGATCGAAAATGTGCCCGCCAACAGTTTCCGGTACCTGACGGAACTGCTCGGCCGGCTCGACCGACCCAACCTCGGGTTATGCTTCGACACCGGCCACTACCAGGTCCGCCCTGAACACACGCTGGCGTCGGTGCTCGAACGCTTTGCCGGCCGAATCGTGCATCTGCATTTGTCGGACAACGACGGCCTGACCGATCAACACCTGCCGCCGGGCGCCGGCACATTTGACTGGTCGCAATTGTGGCGCTGCACTGGCGCCCCGGTTTTCGCCGGCCACGTGATGCTGGAATTATCGACCCCGATGCGCCTGCAACAGGGCGACAGCGCGCTGGCGGAACACCGCCGGCTGGTCACCGCGGCGAACCTGCAGGCGCGACAAACACTCCATGCCGCGGGTTTTCCCTTGCTGGTGGATCAGCGCTAGCACCCGCCGCGCCGCCACGCGCGGGCAGCGGTAATCAAGCCACCGGCCAGACCGCTTGCTCGACCTGACCATCGGGCCAGCGTAATTCCAGCACCGCAGCCTCGTCTTCCACCTGTGCCGTCACCTCGGGCCACATGCAGCGACCCTGTTCAAACGGAACGAGCAGAAAGCTGTGCGTCCGCGGCAAAGCGTGATCGGCATCCACAAAATCCAGCACCGGGCGACCCTGGGCTTCCGGCGGCCAGTCGGGCGTGTGCATCTGCAAGGTCAGCCCATCCAGTGAACGCCCCGCCAGATCGATGTCGCCGAATTGCGTGGCGAACGCGCTGCCGCTGACCTGCACCGCCCCCGCCGGCAACACGAAGCGGGTGTGACTGGTGCACCGGCCTTCGCCCGTCAGCGTGTCGATGACCCAGATGAAACGATCCGGCCGGGTCAGGATGCGGCGGCGCACCTCGACGCGGCGTGGGCCGGCCAATTCCTCCAGCACATGCCGGGCTTCGAGACCATGCACCGGGCCCGACTGGGCAAAACGCAGCGTCTGGCGGGTGCGATTGACGCGTTTGCTGAAGTCTTCGATGTAATCCGAGCGGAAGCCGTCGACCGTGACCGTGTTGTGCGCCGCGGCGCTGCGGGCATTCCAGCCGTCCGCGCCCAGGCCGCCGGGATAGGTGTGATCCGGCAACAGGCAGCGGGACTTGTAGCTGTAGACGAAGTTGAGGCGGTCATCATGTGCATGAGCGCGCCCCAGCGGGCCGGCGTCGAGCACCAGGGCGCTGTCCTGCGGGGACCAGCCGGTGCGGACCGCATACACGCCGGCATATCGGGCGGCATGGCTGCGCGCCACCGTCGCATCGCCTTCCGCGCCGCCGGTGACGATATACAGCAGGTCAGGTCGCTCCAACTGCCGACAGACTCGGCGCAGGTATGCCGCCCGGTTGGGGACCGGCCGCGCCCAGCCCTCTGGTGATAACCCGCCGCTGTCGGAGAAGCCGGCATCCACACCCAGGGGCAACTGGAACGCCAGCAAACCCCCTTCCAGCAACTTCGCCTCCCATTGCAGCAGAGCCCGCGGCGGCGACAAGTCCGCGTCGCGCGCGGCATCCAGCGCTTCCTGCAGCCGATACGCCGCCACAAAGTGGTACATCGCGCACAGTTCCTGCGACACGCCGTCGGGCAGCACCATCGTGCCCAGCGCCGCTTCCATGCAGCGCCAGCAGGTGGCGATGCGCTCCTGAGCGTCGCGCATTTCCAGCCCCAGCGTGGCGAGCTCCACCATCTTGTTGAGCCAGTTGATGCTGTGGTTCCAGTGGTAATGGCTCGCAATGTGGTCCAGACCGAAACGGTACGCCTCAGAGCCGCGCTTCAGCGCCAGCGCCAGCAGATGTCCGTCGATCGGTTGCCGCATGCTCAGGGTGTACAGCGCGCGGGTCAGCAGACCCAGGGTGTAACTGCCGTTGATGTGCGCCGCCCAGACGTCGGGAAACGCCGTGGGCGACCCGGCGGCGCCGCGGGGCACGCGCGGCTGGAGCCCGCGCGTGATGGGATGAGCGCGCAGCCAATGCCCCACGCTGCGCTGCACCTGCTGCGCCAAAGCGTCGTCGCCCGTGTGCAGCGCAAGCGACGCCAGATTGACCAGCATTTCCCCGCGATAGAAGGCGTCGGCGGACCCGGTGGCGTCGAACTGCTCCAGCAGCGCCAGGTTCCGCGCCCGATCGTGGTTCGGCACGCCCTCGGGATCGCCGTCTGGCTGAAGGAACGTCCGCACGGGCGCCGCCGCGGCGCGGCGGTGCAGCGTGTGCGCCAACGCGTCAGGCGACTGCGGCTCAATGAGCAGGGAGGCGAAACGCGCGTCGAAGTCCGGGACGTGGTCGGGAAAGCTCCCCAGCCGGTGCTCAAGCGTGTTGAGCAGTTCTTCCGCCCTACGGGTCAGTTGCTCCGGCGGCATGGCCGGTGTATCCAGCCGCAACGCCGCTTCCGTCAGCCGCCAGGCATTCCAGGTGACAAACGGCGTGGGCCAGGCGGTCAGCCCGACCGTCGGCGAACACCACACCAACGCCACCTGCAAAGCGCCGACATCCCCCCGCGCCGCCGGCGGCAACAGATGCCACGGCAGCGTGATCCGCACCTGCCAGCCCGGCTCAGCGCGGGACTGAACGCATGACCACTGCTGCTCATCGAGAAGCCGGCGGTCGCCATACTCGCCACAGCGATTGCCATCGCTGCTGGCCTGCACGTACAGCTTGTCCACATGCGACGACCCCCACGCCAGCTGAACACGAACCTGATCGCCGACCAGATACAGGTCGGGGTCGCCCACCGCCCGCAGTGCGCCAGGCGTGCTTCCAGCCGGCGCCGGGGCATGGAAGGTGAAGGTCAAACCTTCGTCAGTGAGTTCCCGGTCCACGCTGGCGGCGGGATGTACGGGCTGAACGCCCAGACGCTGCGCATGATAAAAGGCGGTTGCCCACCTGAGGGTGTTGGTCATGTTGGAGGCACTGGCAGTCAAAGTCAGGATGAACAGTCGTTGTGCTTGCTGAAGCTTACCCAAGCGCTGTGACGTAAAACCCCGGGTGAGCTTCTCCTTTGGGTTGCTCCAGAGACAATCCGAGATGCAATCGGGAAGGATTCGGGGGGAAGATTCCGCGGCGTACTTCCGGGGGTGTATCCGGGGGTCAATCCGGGGGTCAGGCGAAGTGCGCCACCGCTTCCTCCACGGTGGGATAGGCTTTGAGCAGTTTGTCGAGTTTGGTCAGCGCGAACACCTTGGACGCCTGAGGGTCGAGTCCCGCCAGATGCAGTTGTCCGCCCAGGCGTTTGACCCAGGTGTTCACCTGCACCAGCATGCCCAGCACGCCGGAGGTCACGAAGCGGTGATCCTCGAAGCAGACCACCAGCTTGGGCGTCTGCATCTGCTGGGCGAGGTTTTCCAGGCGTTGTTGCACCTCGACCAGGAAACTCGCCCGCAGCAGCGCGTCGTCGACCTGCTCCATGATCTGGCCGGTGATGGTCAGGACGAAAGCGTCCTGCACCTGGCGGATCGGAAACTCCCACTGCGGCGGTTCGGAGGGGGTTGGGGTCATACCGGGATGATACCTTCTGCCCCGCGTCCCGCCAGAGCCGCGCGGTTGCCGCCGCTCGTCAGCGCTCGCGTGGCAAGCTATTCTGTGCCGCTTCCGGTGCGGCAACGAAAGCGCTGATATGACGGATGTGCTCGCCAAAATCGTCACTCACAAGCATGCGGAGGTAGCGGCAGCGCAGGCGCGGACCCCGCTGGCGCAACTGCAGGCGGCGCTGCCGTCGGCCCCCCCGCCGCGGGATTTCCGCGCGGCGTTGACCGAGCCGCGCGGCGCGCTGCGCGTGCTGGCGGAAGTCAAACGCGCCAGCCCCTCGGCCGGGCTGATCCGCGCGGACTTCGATCCCGTCGCCATCGCCCAGGCATACCAGGCCGCCGGCGCCGCGGCCGTGAGCTGCCTGACCGACGAGCATTTCTTTCAGGGGAAGCTCGCCTACCTGACCGCCATCCGCAGCGCCATCGCACTGCCGGTGCTGCGGAAGGATTTCATCATCGACGAGTATCAGGTGTATGAAGCCCGCGTCGCCGGCGCCGATGCGGTGCTGCTCATCGCCGAGTGTCTGGCCCCGGCGAAAATGGCGCAGCTGCTCACCCTCATCGGCGCGCTGGGCATGGCGGCGCTGGTGGAAATTTACGACCCCGCCAATCTGGAACCCGTCCAGCAATTGCTGGAAAACACGCCCGCGACGCCGAGCCTGCTGGGCATCAACAACCGCGATCTGAAAGCGATGAAGACCGACCTGGCGCACACGCTGGATCTGCTGCCGCGCGTGCGCCTGCGCGATTGCCTGGTCAGCGAGTCCGGCATCCGCACCCCCGCGGATGTCCGTCGCTTGCGCGCCGCCGGGGTGCATCGCATTCTGGTGGGCGAGCATCTGATGCGTCAGGAAGACGTCGGCGCCGCCTTGCGGGCGCTGTCCGCCTGACCCCGTCCCACCGCCGCCACATCCACCTGCAAACCGTCGTACGCCAGCGCCACCCCGGCCGGCAGCTGGGCCGCCAGTTCCGCATGACAGATGTCATGGGCGATGTGCGTGAAGTAGGCCTGGCGCGGGCGAATCTGCGCGATCTCCTGCAGCGCCTGGTCCACGGTCAGATGCGTGGGATGATGGCGATAGCGCAGCGCGTCGATCACCAGCACATCCAGCTCCGCCAGCAAGGGATATGTCTCGGGCGGAATGCTCGACACATCCGTGCAGTACGCCAGCGACACCTGCCCGCGCGGATGCTCAGGCAGCGGATAGTCCACGCGGTAACCCAGGATCGGCAGCCGCCCGTGCAGCAGCCGCAGCGGGGTCCAGACCGCGCCATGCAGCAGCACCGGCTGGGCGACCGCCACCTCATTGGCGCGCAGGTCCGCCACGAAGGACGGGTTCACATTGGTGTGCTTCTCAAAGATGTAGCTGAACACCCGCCGCAGCGTGACCAGCGTGGGCGCGTCGGCATAGATGTCCACCGGCTGACGCATCACCGCGTTGAACCGCCGCACGTCGTCAAGCCCGAAAATGTGGTCGGCATGACTGTGCGTGAACAGCACCCCATCGATGCGCTGCAGACGCTGGCGGAACACCTGCTGCCGCAGTTCCGGCGCGGTGTCGATGATGTAGCGGCAAGGCGCGGCGGCATCCCCCGCCCCCGCGCCGCCGGCGCGCGGATACGACACCAGAACGCTGGGGCGCGTGCGGTTGTCGCGCGGATCGCTGGAGGTGCACACCGCGCAGTCGCAGCCGATCATCGGCACGCCGGCGCTGGTGCCGGTGCCCAGAAACAGCAGTTCCATGGTCATGGCGGCATTCTACGCCAGCCCATTGATGACGCGAACGCCCCCCACCCCCGGAACCCGGCCCCCGGCCCCCGGTCCCCGGTCCCCGGTCCCCCCGGAATCCTGACCACAGCTCACATGCCGCCGCGTGCAGCAAACTCATCCACCGTGGGAAACAGCTCGCCAGCCAGCAAATCACCCGGCTGCAAACCCAACTGGTTGGTCACCACATGCTGGCGGCCGTCGAAGCGCGTGGTGCGGTCCATCAGAATCACGATATGCGCCACCCGCGGCTCATCCGTGTTGTTGGCGGTCGCCATGTGCGCACATCGCCCATGGTGAAACGTGCAGTCGCCCGCCCGCAGGGGGATCGTCACCCGCTCGGTCCATTCCAGTTCCGGGCAGATGGTGAACAGGCTGCGCGGATCATTGAGCCGCTGCCCGCCCAGGTCCGTCCGCCGATGCGAGCCAGGTAGAAAACTCATGCAGCCACGTTCCACCGGCACGTCGCACAACGCGATCCACGCCGAGACGGTCTGCAGCGTGCCGCGATGCGGCCAGTACGGTTGATCCTGATGAAACTCCGTGGCGGCTTGGTTGTGCGGCTGCTTGATCAGAATGTGATCGTGCCACATCCGCAGCGGCACGCCCGCCAATTTCTCGGCGATCGCACCTATGCGCGTCGACAACGACAGCTCCCGCAGCACCGGATCATGCGGCCAGACATTGACCGTCTGCGTGAAGATCGCCCCCTGGTGGTGATCCGGCCGAGTGCGTGACGCCACCAGCGCCGCTTCCCGATATCGCTCCACCTCGGCGGGGGTCAGCAGATTGCGCACGCGCGCAAAGCCGTGCTCCCGATAGGACTGAATTGTCTGGGCGTCAATCTGGTCCGCGGTGGTGACGCTGGGGGCGGCGGCGGTGGTGGACATGGCTGGCTCCAAAGAATAGGTAAATCTTGTGTCGGGTGAACATGATGACGATTACAATGCCCGGCCGGTAGACCTGGATTGGCAACCAGTAGCACGATTTTGATCCCTTAATGCTCAGGAACGCTCGCATGGCCCGGCGTCCGATCGTTGGTCACCTGACGCGGCGGCATTATTTTCGAACTCCCGGATTGCCGGTGCAGGTCAGGACCTATTACGCGGACACGGACGTCCCGCCGCATGACCATGACTTTGTGGAACTGGTGCTGGTGCTGTCGGGGCGCGGCACGCATGTCACCTTTGCCAACCGGCGTCCGCTGGCGGCGGGACATCTGCTGCTGGTGCGGCCGGGGGCGTGGCATGCTTATGAATGGTCGGGGCGGGTGCGGCTGTTCAACTGCTTGGTGGAGCCGGAGTTCGTGCAGGTGGATCTGTATGAGGTGCTGGCGCGCACTCCGCTGGCGTCGTTCCTGCTGGCGGAAGCGGGCACGCCGGCGCTGCATGAGGTGCTGCATCTGACCCTCGTGCCGGCTGGATTGCGCACGGCGCGGCAGGCGCTGGGGGAACTGGAGCGTCTGGGCAGCAGTGCGGACCAGTTTTGCCGAATGGTCAGTCTGCTGCTGTTGGTGTTGCAGGCGGCAGGAGAAGCGATGACGAACCCCGCCACGCCGGCCGCTGCGCTGGCGACCACCAACCCGCTGGTGAAGCGCGGCATCGCCCTGCTGTCGGATCGGCTGACCCATGACTGGACGCTCGGCGAGCTGGCGCGCCGGCTGGGCGCCAGTCCCGCCCATGTCTCGCGCAGCTTCACCCGCTGCACCGGCCGGCCGCCGCTGAGCTATCTCGAACAACTGCGCCTGCAACGCGCTGCCGCCAGCCTGCTGCACACCGATCAGCCCATCAGCGCCATCGCCGCCGGCCTGGGTTGGCTGGACCCCAACTACTTCGCCCGCCGGTTTCGCCGGCAATTTGGCATCAGCGCCGGGGCATACCGCCAGCGGCATCGCCTCACCGAGCAGCCGCGGTGAGCAACGGAGGGGCAGTCGGCACGGCCGGCGTTCGTCGCCTATAATCCTGTCCCTGAAATAAACGCCATCCCGACACCTGTGCAGCAAGGGGACCGCCATGCCACCGACGCACGGCTGCATCTACCAGACCATCACCGAAACCACGTACAACACCCCGTTGATCCGCCTGCATCGCGTCATCGACACCGACAACGCCACCGTGCTCGCCAAGTATGAGCCGAGCAACCCGCTGGCGAGCGTCAAGGACCGCATTGGCCGGGCGATGATCGAAGCCGCCGAGCGCGAAGGCATCATCCGCCCCGGCACCCATGTCATCGAACCGACCAGCGGGAACACCGGCATCGCGCTGGCGTTCGTGTGTGCCGCCAAGGGGTATCGCCTGACCCTGACCATGCCTGAGAGCATGAGCATCGAACGCCGGGCCCTGCTGCGGGCGCTGGGGGCGCAGGTCGTGCTGACCCCCGCCGCCGCGGGCATGAAGGGCGCGATCGAGGAAGCCGCCAAGCTGGTCGCCACCGGGGAGGACACCTGGATGCCCCAGCAGTTCGAGAACCCCGCCAACCCGGCGATCCACGAGCAGACCACCGGCCCGGAAATCTGGGTCGACACCGATGGCCAGGCGGACATGCTGATCGCCGGCGTCGGCACCGGCGGCACCATCACCGGCAGCGGCCGATTCCTCAAGAACCAGAAGTCCAGCTTCCAGTGCGTGGCGGTGGAGCCGAGCGATTCGCCGGTCATCACCCAGACTCGCTCGGGCCAGGAAATCCACCCCGGCCCGCACAAGATTCAGGGCATCGGCGCCGGCTTTGTCCCCAAGAACCTCGACCTGTCCATCATCGACGGCGTCGAGTGCGTGGGCAATGACGAAGCCTTTGAAATGGCCCGCCGACTGGCGAAGGAAGAAGGCATTTTCTGCGGCATCAGCAGCGGCGCCAACGTCGTCGCCGCCCGCCGCGTCGCCCAGCGCCCGGAAAACCGCGGCAAAATGATCATCGTCATCATCCCCAGCTTCGGCGAACGCTACCTCTCCACCCCCATGTTCCAGGAATACATGCACTGACTGCCGCGCAGCGGCAGTAGAGAGTGGACAGGAGATAGGAGAGCAGGAGAAAGAGGGAGAGAAGCACCAGCGCGGCTTGGTGGACGCTGGATGATTGCGGCAACTAGCGCCATTCGTGTTTGGGGTAGCGGCGTTTGAGTTCTTTTTTGAGCTGGGGGTACAGGCCGGTCCAGAAGCCGGGCAGGTCGTCGGTGATCTGGACGGGGCGGTAGTTGGGGCCGAGGATTTCCAGCAGCACTTTGACGCGCCCGCCGGCGATGGTGGGCGGCGGGGTCAGGTCGTACAGCTCCTGGATTTTGGCGCGCCCGCGCGGGGCACTGCCGCGCTGGTAGGTGAGCTTCATGCGCTTGCCGCCGGGCAGCGGCAGGGACGTGGGCGCCATGCGTTCGACGAATTGCTGATCGTCATAGCTGAGCGCGCCCATGATGGCGGGCAGGCAGGGGCGGTCGCGCACCTGGCTGGCGCGCACCGCGTCGCCGAGGATTTCCAGCACGATCACCCGCAGGTCCTCATCGCTGTAGGTCAGCAGCCCGCGCTGGGGGAACCAATCCGCCACGCAGCGCACGCGCTCGATCCAGGTGGTGACGTTCTCATTCCAATGCTCCAGCGCCAATGAACCATTGAGCACCTGTTCCGCCAGCACCGGGCCCGCGTGCAGGGGATTGGTTTCATGCCGGACCGCGGTGGTCAGCGGCAGGTCGCCCAGACGCTGCTCGGTGACGCATTCCACCACGCCCTGCTGGGCGTTCCAGCGATGCTGCACCTGCTGTTGCAACTGCTCGGGATACAGCTCTTCGACCCAGGCCGGTTCGATTCGGCTGGCGAGGCTCAGCGTGGTCTGGGCGCTGTCGCCTTTGCCGACTTCACGCACTTCGAGCGCCAGCAGCAGGCCTTCCTCCGCCACCCGGCTCTGGGCATCGAGCAGCACGCGCCGCCGGCCGGGCATGAAGCAATGACGCTGGCGCGCGTCACGCAGCAGCGCCAGGTGATCGGGATAGGCCGCCAGCAGACACTTGAGCAGGTCCACGGTGTCGCCCTGCCCCGCCAGGTTCAGTCGCAGCCGCACCGCCGTTTCACGGAGTTGCCGCGCGACATGCTGCTGTTCGCGCGTCGGCTCTTCGTTTTCCTCGATGACTTCCAGATCGCTTAATGCTGACCCCGCGCCGGGCAGCGGCCGACGGTGATCGCGCTCGCTGACGATGGCCGCCCAGTTGCTGGCGCGGGCGAGGCAACCCCGGCGGGAGGCTTCAATCAGCAGACGCGCCACGCGCGGATGCTCGCCAAAGGCCGCCATCAGCCGCCCCTGCTCGGTCAGGGCGCCATCGTGGTCCAGCGCGCCGAGCCTATGCAGCAATTCGCCCGCCCGACTGAGCCGCTCTGTTTCCGGCACATCAAGCCACGGCAGCGCCAACGGGTCGGACCAACCCAGATCATGCAGCAACAGCAACGTCGACGACAGCTCCAGCCGCTGCACCTCCGGCGGGGTCTGGGCTTCCCTTCGCGCATGCTCGGCCGCGGTCCACAGGCGATGACATTCTCCCGGCGCGGTGCGTCCCGCCCGGCCGGCGCGCTGGTCGGCGGAGGCCTGGCTGATGGGCAGCACGCGCAGCACGTTCAGATCACGCAGCGGGTCATAGCGATGAATCCGCGCCTGGCCGCTGTCGATGACGTGGCGGATGCCGTCGATGGTGATGGAGGTTTCTGCGACATTGGTGGCGACGATCACCTTCCGCCGGCTTGCGGGCGCGAGGGCCAGGTCCTGCTCGCGCGGCGACAGCGCGCCATGCAGCGGCAACAGCAAGGTGTCGGCCGGCGCCATCGCCCGGCAGGCGTCGAGCGTGCGGCGAATCTCATACGCACCGGGCATGAACACCAGCACATCGCCCTCGTCAGGCAAGGTCGCCAGGCACTCGGCGGCCTGGGTCCAGATCGGCGCAGTAGTGGGGCGCTGCTGGTAGTTGATCGTGACCGGAAACGTTCGCCCCGACGCCTCCAGCGCGGGGCAGCGCAGCCAATCCGCCACACGCTGCACATCCAGCGTGGCGCTCATCACCACCAGTTTGAGATCCGGCCGATGGCTTTCCTGCAACTGCCGCAGCAGCGCGAGCACCAGATCGCCGGCGAGATTGCGTTCGTGGAACTCGTCGAGCACCACCACGTCCACGCCGGGCAACTGCGGATCGTGTTGCAGCATCCGCAGCAGCAAGCCCTCAGTCATGAAGACGATGCGGCTGGCGCGGCTGACCTCGCGTTCGTGGCGGGTCTGGTAGCCGACGAGCGCGCCGACGGCTACGCCCATCTCCTGCGCCACCCGCCGGGCGACCAGGCGCGTGGCGAGCCGGCGCGGCTGCAGGACGATGGTGCGCCCGGTCCCGAGCTGCGCGGCATGGAGCATCTGCGGGGTTTGTGTGGTTTTGCCGGAGCCCGTGGGCGCGCGCAGCACCACGCGGTTGCCTTGGCGCAGGCAACGCAGCAGGTCGGGTTCGATGGCGCGCACGGGGAGCATGGGAGGGCATGGTAGCGGCGGGTGAAGCTCGCGCGTTAACGAGCCGGAAGCGTGAGCGACGGGGAAGGCGTCTGATTTTCGCAGGCGTGCTGGTGAATGCCGTGCGTGAAAGGCGTGTGGTGACGCTGCCCGGCGCTGACGCTTCCGGCTCGTTGAAGCATGAAAAAAACAACCCCCGGCGTGCGGGGGTTGGTGAGGTCGTTGTGGTGGTCGGTGGTGATCAGCCGCCGACGTTGTAGCGGGCGAAGGCGGTGACGGTGACGCCCTTGGGCAGAATCTGGGCGACGGTCTGCTTGTCGTCCTTGATGAACGGCTGCTTGGTGAGCACGCGTTCTTCGAAGAACTTGCGCATCTTGCCTTCGACGATCTTCTCGGCGATGTTGCGCGGCTTGCCGGACTCCATCGCCTGAGCAATGGCGATCTCGCGTTCCTTGGCGATCAGCTCGGCGGGCAGGTCTTCATCCTTGAGGCCCATGGGGGCGGGGACGGCGGCGACGATGTGCATGCACAGGTCGCTCATGAGTTGATCGGTGACGCCTTCGCCTTGCAGAGCGATCAGCGAGCCGCTCTTGCCGGTGAAGTGAACATAGCTGCCGACCTTGGTCCCCGCGCCGCCGACGACCATGCCGCGTTTGAACTGCACGTTTTCCTTGGTGGTCAAACGCACTTCGTCAATGGCGGCCTGCATGGCGTCGGTCTTGGTGACTTCGCCCGGCTCCTGTTTGAGAGCTTCCTGGGTGATCCTGGTGATCATGGCCTTGAAGCTGTCGTTGCCGGCGGTGAAGTCGGTTTCGCTGTTGACCTCGACGATGGCGGCGCGGGTGTGGTCCGCGGAGACGGCGGCGGCGATGCGGCCCTCGGCGGACACACGATCAGTTCGGCCGTCCATCTTCGCCAGACCCTTGGTGCGCAACAGGTCCTTGGCTTTTTCGATGTCGCCATCGGTTTCGGTCAGGGCAGCCTTGCATTCCATCATGCCCAGGCCGGTGAGCTGTCGAAGGGCCATCACATCCTTGGCGGAAATCGCCATGGTTCAAACTCCTGCACTAGTTGATTGGGGCGGGAAGTCAGGCGCTGAGGGACACTGCTGCCCCAGCCTGCGCCCACGATGTCATGTTCGGCGAACGGTTGCTTAGTTTTCCGGCGAAGCGGCGGCGGGCTGCTGTGCGGCGCTGCTGTCATCGGCGGCGGCAGCGGCGGCGGCGGTGGCGGCGGCGTACTGAGCGCGGCTGCTGCGGCGGCGCGGGGCCTCCCCGCCGGCGTCATGGCCTTCGGCGGCGGCGGCGCGGGACTGCTTGCCTTCCGCGACCGCAGCGCACAGGGCCTTGACCACCACTTCGATCGCCCGCATGGCGTCGTCGTTGCCGGGGATGGGAATGTCGGCAAAGTCCGGGTCGCCGTCGGTGTCGATCAGGCAGATGGTGGGAATGCCCAGCTTGCGGGCTTCGCGCAGAGCGTTGAGCTCGCGGTTGACGTCGATGATGACCATGGCGCCCGGAAGCTTGGTCATGTTGCGGATGCCCGCGAGGTTGCGCAGGATCTTGGTCTTTTCGCGGTTGAGCTGGCTCTCCATTTTCTTGGAGTAGCTGTTGATGGCGCCGGTTTCCTCGAGACCTTCGAGTTCTTCAAGCCGCTTGAGGCGGTCGCGGATGGTGCGGAAGTTGGTGAGGGTGCCGCCGAGCCAGCGTTCGGTGACGTAGTGCATGCCGGTTTCAGGCACGAACTGTTCAAGGCTGGCGCGGGCCTGGCGTTTGGTGCCGACGAAGAGGACGTCTTTGCCGGAGCCGACCACGCGGGTCAGGAACTTACGCGCCAGCAGGAGACCTTTGATGGTCGCTTTGACGTCGATGATATGAATCTTGTTGCGTTTGCCGAAGATGTAGGGCCCCATCTTCGGGTTCCAGTGGGTGGCGCGGTGTCCAAAGTGGATGCCGGCATCGACCAGGTCTTTCACCAGCGAAGCCATAGAGAAACTCCTTCAAAACCGAGGCAGCGACACCGGCAGGAAGTTGACCAGCCCGGGACAACCACAGTGGCTGTCGGCCGGGGTTCCCTGCCCAAAAGGGCGCTTGGGAGAATGAAACACCGGCAAAAAACCGGCGTGCGAAGTCAGTAATCGGCAACTGAGCCCCATGCTCAGGATGCCGCCAGCCGATGCTGATCCCACCGAGACTGAAGGGACATTGTAGCACGAGACCGGGGGGCCGCAAATCCAGAAATGGGGGCTGGAGCGATCCTTGCAGAGCGCCTGAGCCGCCGTGCAGCCGCATGATCGCCCCGGTTGTGAACGCCCCTACCCCGGCCAATCCGCTTCCGCTACGCCGATGTGCCGATAGATGCCCTGCCGATCGACGCCGATGGCGCCGTCGCCGCGCCCGAACAGCATATCCAGATCGCGCGTGCTGTAATACAGCAGGGCCCGGCCGGGTTCGAGCACCAGGCTGGGGGTCGAGGTGTAATGGCCGTCAAACCGCGCCCGATCGCCGGAGCGCGGCAAGGCAGGCACATCATGGTGATGGGTCCAGGTCAGGCCGTCGTCGGATGTGGAGGCGTACAGTTGAAAACCGCCCCCCTGCGGCTTGGGGACATGACAGCCGTACCACAGGATGTACTGCCCCTGATGGACATGCACGCAGGGGTAGACGGTCGAAGCGATGGCGGGCGTCGGCTGCACGCAGGGGTGGGCATCCCGGCGCCAGTTCAGGCCGTCGGGTGAGGTGAACCGCCAGATGCGCGAGACGATTTCGCCAAAGTCATCGGTGGGCTCGGGAGCAGCACCGGCCCACATCTGGTAGCCGGTGGCGTCGCGCCACACGCAGGGCCCGCGCAACTGGCGCCACAGCGGCTGGGGGTTCACCTGCCAGTGAATGCCGTCGCGGCTGTGGGCGTGGCCGAGCAGTTGGACCACATTGACCATGCGCTCCGCCTGAATGGCGTCGGCATCGATCGCGCTGAACCAGAGGTCAAAGCGCTGCAGGTCATCATTCCACAGCACATGCGGCGTGTGGATGCCGCGGCCAAACGGCAAGTCCGAACCCCGCAGCACCGGCTCGTCACCCACGGGTTCAAAGTGCACGCCATCGGTGGAGCGCGCCAAGCCCAGCGAATGGTCCGGAGCGCGGGTCTGCGAGGAATTGCCCACGAACCACAGGAGGTATTCCTGGCCACGCTTCACGACAGTCGGGTTGTACAACGTCACCCGGCACCACGAGAGGCGCGTGGTCATCGCCGAGAGGATCGGCTGCTCGCGGACGCGCCACTGAACGCCAAACAACGGATGCATGAGCGGCTCCTGCGGGTACGGGACGCGTGGAGGATCGGTCGCACTGTAGCGACGACGTAACTGGTCGGCCAGCGGGTAAAAAAGGGGATAAGTACATTATTTTTCTTAAAAATAATGTACTTATCCCCTTTTTTACCCCCCCCCCACCGCTGTTCCTACCGCCCGCGCTGCCGTCGCCCCGAACCGGGCAGGAATGCGGCCTGTGCTGGTTGAGCTGACTCAAGCGTCTGCTGGCTATGCCGCCCATGCTCACCGCCCCCGCTCCCGGAGGGGTCGCGTTGCAGCGCTGACTGCGCGGCCCACAGGAAACCACCCACCGCGCCGATGAGCAGCAACACGGTGAGCACTCCGCTCACGCGGCGCTTGGTTTTGCTGACCTGACTGTCCCGCGGCCAGAGCCAGCGCGCGGCAACCGAGCACACCCACGTCCAGTTGAGCAGCACATGCACAAACACCAGCGCCAGCACCACCATGGCGGCGATGAAATGCACCTCGCCCCAGTCGTGCCGGGTCCAACTCCAGACGGACGCGCCGCGGCTGCCGGGCGGAAGCACCCATTCCATCAGCAGGCCGGTGGTCAATAAGGTCAACCCCGCCAGCGCCAGCAGTCCGTCCAGTCCCAACCGCCACAGGTTTCGCGTCATGGCGACAACCCTCCGGGCGGGAAAAGGAAGTGCAACCCCCGATGGCGACACGTGTCTATCCCGTGCTACCGTCAGCGCGTGCAGCAGGTTGCACGGCCGGTAGAATCCTGTCATGCGTTTAGCTCTGGTCGGCGATATTCATCTGTACCGTCTGGCGTGCAGCCCCCTGCGGCTCTTGGGCAAGCGTCTGTTGGGTCAGACCAACCTGTGGCTCAACCGCCGGCGCCGATTTCGCCGGGAGCTGGCGCAGCCGCTGGTCGAGCAGTTGCGCGCCCTCGCGCCCGACCAGGTGTTGTTCAGCGGCGACTTCACCACCACCAGCCTGCCGGGCGAGTTCGCCGACGCCGCCGCCCTGGTGCGCGAGGTGGCGCAGTTCGCTCCGGTCGCGCTGGTGCCGGGCAATCATGATCGCTACACCTTCGCTTCAGCGCGGCAGCAGGCGATGGAAAAAGCGTTTGGCGAACTGATGCCCGCGATGCCCAGCCTGACGCCGCTGACGAACTGCTGGCAACTGCTCCGGCTGGACTCGGCGACGCCGCGCTGGCTCAGTTCGCGCGGCCGGCTGGGTACGGCTCAGATGGAAGCGCTCGACCGCAGCTTGCGCCGCCTCACCGCAGCGCAGGGCCTGATCGTGCTCAACCACTACGCCCTGGGCAACCCGCCGCAATACAAGCCGGCGTCGTGGGAGCATCAGTTGCAGGAGCAGGACGAGTTGCTCCAACGGCTGACCGCCTGCCCCGCGTCCACGCTCTACGTTCATGGCCATGTGCATCAGCCGTGGCGCTGGCAGCGCAGCGAAAAATTGCTCGACCTGAACACCGGCGCCCCGTGCCTGTGTCGAAAATCCTCGCCTTACGGACAGGGCTTCTGGGAAATCGAGCTTCCGGATTCGCCGGAGCTGAGCCGAATCGTTTTCTATCGCCATGTTCTGCAACCCGGCGTCGGCGACGATCTGCCGCGCTGGGTGCGGGAGCCGGGTTAAGCCTGATTTCCGCGGCGTTTGCCGTGCGTTTTATGCCGATGGTGACGGCTGCATCTTTACGCAAACCCGATGTGAAATGGTTCGCCCCCGGGCAAATGCAACTTATGATGCAGGCTCGGGCGACAGCAGACGACCGCTGACAGCGCCTGGAAATCGCCGCGCTTCGTCAGGGCGAAGCGCGGCGGTGAATGTGCATCGGCATCACTCAACCCAGGTCCGTGGAGGCATCCGCCTATGTGTGGCATCGTCGGTTACGTGGGCGACAAGCAGGCGGCCCCCCTGCTCATCGAGGGGCTCAAGCGGTTGGAATATCGCGGCTACGACTCGGCGGGCGTGGCGGTCATCAGCGAGCAGGGGCTGCGCGTCGGCCGGAGCGTCGGTCGCGTGCGCGTGCTCGAAGACCTGATCCAATCCACCGGCGGCTTTGACGGCAGCATCGGCATCGCCCACACCCGCTGGGCGACCCACGGCAAACCCAGCGAGGCCAACGCCCACCCCCACCGCGGCACCACCCGCCAGAACCACACCGTCGCCCTCGTGCACAACGGCATCATCGAAAACTACCTCGCCCTGCGCAAATACCTCACCGACAAGGGCCATCACTTCGAATCCGAAACCGACACCGAAGTGCTCGCCAAGCTGATCGCCGAGCTGTACGACGGCGACCTGGAGCGCGCCGTGCAATCCGCCCTGCGCGAGGTCACCGGCGCGTACGCCATCGCCTGCTTCTGCGACAATGAGCCGCATACGCTCATCTGCGCCCGCAAAGGCAGTCCGCTGATCGTCGGCCTCGCGGACAAAAGCTACGTCGTCGCCTCCGACGCCTCGGCGATCATCTCCCACACCACCCAGGTCATCACCCTCGACGACTATCAGGTCGTCCGCCTGTGCGCCGGCCCGGAGGATCGCTTCGGCAGCGGCGGACCCTGGAGCGTCGACTTCCGCACCACCACCATCGACAACGTGCCCGTGACCCGCGAAGTCACGGAACTCGAATTCGATCTCCAGCAAATCGAGCTCGGGCAATACGGCCACTTCATGCTCAAAGAGATCATGGAGCAGCCCGAATCCATCCGCAACTGTCTGCGCGGACGCATCGACCAGCGCGAAGCCCGCGTCGTGCTCGGCGGGCTGAGCGCCCACACGCGCGATCTGGTCCGCGCCAAGCGCTTCATCTTCACCGCCCAGGGCACCGCCTACCATGCCGGGCTCATCGGCGAATACCTCTTTGAAGACCTCGCCAAGATTCCCGCCCGCTGCGAGTACGCCAGTGAGTTTCGCTATCGCAATCCCATCATCGAGGAAGGCTCCGTCTGCGTCGCCATCAGCCAGAGCGGCGAAACCGCCGACACGCTGGCCGCGCTGCGTGAAGCCAAAGAGCGCGGGGCGCTGGCGATGGGCGTGGTGAATGTGGTCGGCAGCAGCATCGCCCGGGAAACCGATGCCGGGGTGTACCTGCACGTGGGCCCGGAGATCGGCGTGGCGTCCACCAAAGCTTTCGTGGGCCAGGTGACCGTGCTGACGCTCATGGCGCTGTACATCGGCAAACGCCGGTTCCTGTCGGATGAAGTGGTCCGCGCGTACCTGCGCGATCTGGAACGCATGCCCGAGCTGATCGCCCGCGTGACCGAGCAGTCCGACCACATCCGCACCTGCACCGAGCGCTGCGTGGACCGCGAGAACTGGCTGTTTCTGGGCCGCGGCTACAACTATCCGGTGGCGATCGAGGGCGCGTTGAAGCTCAAGGAAATCAGCTACATCCATGCCGAGGGCATGCCCGCCGCCGAGATGAAGCATGGCCCGATCGCCCTGATCGACAAAGGCATGCCGGTGGTCTTCGTCGCCCCGCGCGGCAGCCAGTACGACAAAGTCATCTCCAACATCGAGGAAGTCCGCGCCCGCGGCGGCCGGGTGCTGGCGGTCGCCACCGAAGGCGATGACGCCATCTGCAAATACGCCGACGAAGTGTTCTACGTCCCCGATGTGCCCGAAGCCCTGCAGCCGATCCTGACGGTGGTCCCGCTGCAATTGCTGGCGTACCACGCGGCGGTGCTGCGCGGCCATGACGTGGACAAGCCGCGCAACCTCGCCAAGAGCGTGACGGTGGAATAGGCATCAATTCAAGATTCACCACCGAGACACAGAGGACACAGAGAGAATGCAAAAGCAGGCTGAGTTCTTCAGCTTGGCCTGTATCTCTCGGTGCTGCTTCAACTCGGTGCTCTCTGTGTCTCTGTGGTGATCACGCTTCCGGCATCGAGCCTAAAATCCCACGCCAACCGACGTTTCATCAACGCGGCGCGCCAGTCCGGTAGAATGCCGGGGCCATCATGTCGGCCGTGGTTCGTTTTCACCTTCCTGCACAAGGTCCCTCCATGTCTTCACCCCTGCAAAGCCTCATCGCCTGCGGCACCAAACTCTGGCTCGATTCCATTGATCCCGATCTGGTGCAGCGCAACCGCGCCCTGGGCGCGACCGGCGCGACGTCCAACCCGATCATCGTGGCGGACCTGCTCAAGACCGGGCGGTTTGACAAAGCGTTGAGCCAGCTCATGCAGCAGGGGCTGGATGATGAAACGGTCGCCTGGGCGATGACCGATCAGCTCGTCAAGCAGGCCCAGGATGTGTTCCTGCCGGTGTGGGAGCAGACCAAAGGCAACGACGGCTACGTCAGCTTCGAGCTCGATCCGCTGCTGGAGGATGTGCAGCTCGCCCCGCCGGTGGCGCAGCGCAGCGCTCGGTACATCGAGCTGGGGAAAAAATGGGCGGCCGGCCACCGCAATCGCATGATCAAAGTCCCCGCCACCGCCGGCGGCATCGGCGCGCTTGAAGAGCTGGCGGCCGCGGGCATCACGCTCAACGTCACGCTGATCTTCTCCCAGCGCCAGTACGAAGCCGCCCGCGCCGCCGTGTGGCGCGGCGCGCAGCGACGTCAGCATGGGCTCACTGGTTTCAAGAGCGTGTACAGCATTTTCGTCTCGCGCGTGGATGTCTACACCCAGCAGCACGTGCCCCAGCTCTCGGCCGCGGCGCAGGGCCAGGTGGGCATCGTCAATGTCAAGCAGCTCTGGCAGCTCAACCAGCAGTTCTGGGCGGACAAGCGGTTGCCGTTGCAGCAGGAAATCATTTTCGCCAGCACGGGCACGAAGCTGAAAACCGATTCGCCGGACAAGTACGTCGCGGCGCTGGCGGGCAGCGACATCCAGACCAACCCCCCCGCCACCAATGACGCCGTGGAAGAACTCGGCTGCAGCTACACCAGGCAGGTGGACCAGATGCCCCCGGCCGCGGTGCTGGCGGAAATCGCCAAGCTGGTCGATGTGCAGCAGATGGAAGACGTGCTGATGCGCGAAGGGCTGGCGAAGTTTGCCGACCCGCACAAGGCGCTGCTGAAGCTGATCGGCGAGAAACGGCAGACGCTGGGCAAATGAAGCTGTACCGCCGTCACGCATGGTCGTGGCGTCTCACGGAGATCGCATGACCACGCCATTGCCACACCGCTGCGTGGGCCGTATTCTCTGCGTATGAACCGTATTGACGCCATCTTCGGGCAACTGCGCCGCCGCGGCGGCAAAGCGCTGATGCCCTATCTGACCGCCGGCGACCCGGACCTGCCGACCACCGGCCGGCTGATCGAGCAGCTCGAACCCGCCGGGGCGAGCATCTGCGAACTGGGCTTTCCGTTCTCGGACCCCATTGCCGACGGCCCGGTCATCCAGGCTTCGATGACCTATGCCCTGGAACGTCAGCTCCGCCCGCGCCAGGTGCTCGAAACCGTCCGCGAACTGCGCTCGCGCACCGGCGTCGGACTGGTCGCCATGCTCAGCTATTCGATCGTGCATCGGCTGGGTCAAGGCTTCCTCACCGACGCCAAAGCTGCCGGGTTCGATGGCTTCATCATTCCCGACCTGACGGTGGAGGAAGGCGAGCGCGTGGCGGACGACCTGCGGAAGCAGGAGCTGATCTGCTCATTCCTGATCGCCCCGAGCACATCGCTGGACCGCGCCCAGCGGATCGCCAAAGCCAGCAGCGGATTTGTGTATCTGCTTTCCCGTGCAGGGATTACCGGCGAAAAAAGCGAATTGCCCCCGGACCTGTCCCAGCGCATCAGCGCCTTGCGGGACGTGACGGACCTGCCCATTGCGGTGGGGTTCGGCATCGGCAATGCGCAGCAGGTCAGCCAGGTGACGGCGGTGGCGGATGCCGCGATTGTCGGATCAGCGATCATGCGGCAGGTGGCGCAGGTGCGCGCCCAGGGCCCTGCCGCGGTGGTGGAGGCGGTTGGCCGCTTCGTCAGAGAACTGGCGACCGGTCTGCCCCAGCCGACGCCCGTCAGTCGCTGAGCCGACATCCCGCCGATGGTTAGCCAGCGGTTCAGGGAGGCCGTGGAGGACGCCCGCCGATGCGGACATGGCGGCTGGTTCTAGGCTGCATCTGGGCGGGAGCCCTGCTGTTAATTGGGCTTTGGCTGTGGGATATGCCGATCAAGGACACAGGGCCGGGCGCGGTGGACTTGGCGCGCCTGGTGCGCTGCGGAGCCGTGTGGGCGATCGCCGCGTCGCAGTTTGTGTTTATGGTTTTCGTCGCGGACGCTTTGTTTCCCCGGGCGCCGCGCAGCCTGACGAGCTTCCTGAAACTCGTCACCGGCATGCTGGTCTGGCTGACGCTGGGCTACGGGGTGTGGGTGAGTTGGTCCTACTTGAACTGAACTTTTGGCGTTCACTGCCGTGAACGTGGGAACCGAGACACCGGGTCGGCCGAACGTCCTGCCGAACGGTTTGAACAGGGAGACGCAATCGTGGCCAGCAGCAAACGTGCAGCGCGTGGAACCCTTTCCCGCTTGACTCTGACCATCCTGGCGGGCGTGGCGGTGCTCAGCGCGGTCGTGACCAGCCGCGCCCAGCAAGGCGAATGGGGCGGCGGACAGACGGCAGCCCCGGGCAGCACGATCGTCATCGACAGCGCGGCTGAGAATCCGGCGGCGGGCAATGCCACCATGAGCGCCCCCGCCGCTCCCGCCAACAATGACGCCGTCGCCCGCGCCATGCTCGCCGACCACTTCATCGTGCTGGCGCGGCAGCAACTGGCGGGTGGCGGCAACGTGCGTCCGGATCAACTGACCCGCTGCCGCATCCTGCTCGACCAGGCGCTGACGGTGAACCCCGACGACGCCGACGGCTGGATGCTGCGTAAAGAAGTCGCCCAACTGGAAACCGATCTCGTCGGGCAGTTCAACGCGCTCAAGGAATATGTCCGTCTGCGTCCGGGCGAAGATGCCGCCCAGCTCGATTTGATCCTCCTGTCCGCCAACTCGCAGTCGACCGTCGAGCAGCGCATTCATGCCGCCAACGGCGTGCTCGAAAGCGTCGGCGGCCGATCGCTTTCCGCTGCCGTCAAGAGTCGGCTGCATTCCTACATCGCCCAGCAGGCCGCCGAATTGGGCGATCAGGAAACCTTCGGTGACGAACTGAAAAAAGCCGTCGAACTCGACCGCAGCAACAGCCAGGCGGCGCGCCTGATGTATGAACTGGCGGTCGCCAGGCAGGCGGCTCCCCAAAGCGTGGGCGCGACGCTGCTGCATGTGCTCAACGTCAACCCGCTGGACACCACCAGCCGCCGCGTGCTGGCGGACCTGCTGATGACGCAGAACGCCTTTGCCGCCGCCGCCCAGCAGTATCTCGTCGTCCGCATGCTCGGCCTGCCCGGCGCTGACGAGCAATTCGTCTACAACTGGGTCGTCTGCCTGATCGCCACCGGGGAAAGTCAGAAAGCCCTGGAAATGATCGACGGCCTGGAAGCGGCGCTGATGGAAGTCGACAACACCAGCCGACTGCCCTTCCAACTGGAAACCGTCCGCCTGGCGCTGCATGAACACATGGGCGCCCGCGCTGCCGCCGACGCTTCTTTCCGCCGACTGCGCGATTACTACCTCCAGCGCGTGGAGCGCGGCGACGACCAGGCGGCGGTCACCCTCAGCTTCCTCACCGCCGCCTTCAGCGCCAACCTGTCCGAACCCTTCGCCCGGGCGGTGCAGGAATTCGTCACCCGGCATCCCGACAATGTGGCCGCCCAGCGCACCCTCGGCTGGGTCAAGCTGCGCAACGGCGATTTCGAAGCCGCCGGCCAGCTCTTTGGCGCGGTTGCCGAGCAGGATGTGCTGGCGCTGGTCGGCCTGGCGCGCTGCTCGCTCCATGGCGACTCCGACCTCCGCACCGGCTACCTCCGCCGCGCCGTCGCCATGGCGCCCAACAGCCTCGCCGGCGTGCTGGCGCTGCTGGACCTCACCCGCAGCGGCCTGAGCGCCGAGCCGACGCCCTCGGGCGCCTCCATCGCCGGCGTGCTGGCGCAGTTGCCCGCCTCCATCGTCGCCCCCCTGCCGGGCCAGACCCCCTGGACGCAGGTGCGGCTGCAACTGCCCCAGGATCGCTTCGATTTCCTCGAACCCATCACCGCCCTGGTCAGCATGACCAACCGCAGCAACCTGGCGCTGGAACTGGCGCCCGGCGGCACACTGCCGACCAATCTCGTCGTCTACCAGACCCCCTGGCAGACGGACGCTCAAGCGCTTAAGGTCGCTCCGCTGGTGGTGAGCCTGCGCCGGCAGATCATGCTGGGCGCTGGCGAGTCGATCACCGTGCCCGTGCGGCTCGACCGCGGCGATCTGGGCCATCTGCTCAGCTACAACAGCACGCCGGAAGTGGCGTTCTCCGTCGCGGCGGTGCTGGACCCGCAGGTCAAAGCCGACGGCACGCTCGGCAGCGGCCCGCTGGGCGCGATCGACATGCCCCACCTGCTGACCCGCACCGGCGAGCGGCCGACCATGACCGCTGTCAGCCGGTGGACCACCGCCCTGGAAGCCGGCCCCGCCCCCGCTGAGCAACTGCGTCTGCTGGCGCGGCTGACGCCGCTGTGCAGCCTGCTGGCGCAGGAACCCGCGCGCAAGTCCGATCTGGACCGCATCACCGGCATCATCAACCAGCAGGCGGCGAGCATGAGCGCCAACAGCCTGGCGTGGACGGTCAGCTTCGCCCCCGGTGGCGCGGCCGGCCGCAAGCTTCTGGCGGGCGTGCATGAAGCCGCCCAGCGCAGCAGCGATCCGCTGGTGCAGACCGCCTACCTGGCGACGCAGATCGCCGCCGCCAACGATCCGATCCTCGCTGCGGCGCTGCGTTCCAACGACGCCAACGTCTCGGCTTACGCCCAGGCGCTGCGCACGGCGCTGACCGGCGGCCAGTAAGTCAGGATTGTTACATCCCCCCACACCAAGCCGCGGATGAGCAGAGCGAATCCGGGGGTTGACCCATTGCCCGCGCGGCTCAAACCCCCGATCCGCTGCGCCCATCCCCGGCTTACCGATGCCGGGTGCCCCCACCAACTTTTTCAGGTTTCGCTTGACTATTTCCCCGCTGATCCCGAATAATCCCGCAACTGCAACGTTGTACCTCGGATGACATGCATGGCGACCACGACCCGCCGGTGGGCCTCGGCTGTGTTTTTGCTGACAACGCTCGTTGTCGCTGCGCTCGTCATCACCCAACTCTGGCGCCCCGGTTCGTTGATGGTGACGCCGGTCGACGCCGCGCGGTCACCTGAATCACTCACCCAGATGCAGCCGAATCCGTTGCGGTGGACCCAGCCAACGGGTTTGCCGTTTGTCGCGGTGCCCACCGTCACCGGGGAACTGTCGGTGGATCGGTTGGTGGAGGTCGTCGCTCAGGCGCATGGCGTCACCCCGGCGCCGCTGGTGGATGACGACGCCTTCCTCCGCCGCGTGACCATCGACCTGATCGGCCGAATTCCCACGCCCGAGGAATACGAGCAATATCACGACGATCCCGCCCCGCGCCGCCGGGAATTGCTGGTGGATCGTTTGCTCGCCCACCCGCGCTGGGTGCAACGCTGGGCGATCTTTCTGGGCGACCTGTTCCGCGTGCGTCAGGACGCCAAAGGCGGCCGCGAGCTGGCGCGGTTCTTCCAGGAATCACTGCGGAAGAACGTGGCGTATGACGACCTGGTGCGCGAACTGCTGACCGCCATCGGCTCGACCAATCGGCACGGCGCGGCCGGCTTCATCGTCGCCGAGGACGCCCAGCCGCTGGAACTGGCGGGGGTGGTCACCCAGAGTCTGCTGGGCGTGCGGATGAAGTGCGCCCAGTGCCACGACCATCCGTTCGATACCTGGACCCGCAAAGAGTACTACCAGATTGCCGCGTACTTTGGTCACACCGGACAGTACGAGAAGGACCGCCCGTTCAAAGTGCTGCACGTGACGCATGTGCGGGAGCCGCGGGTGCTCTGGCCCCCGGTGGAGAATGTCGCCGGCAAGCCGCAGCGCGCGCTTGAGCCGATCTGGCCGGTGGTGGAACAGTTCGCCGACGCGCAGCAGATTGAACAGGCGATCACCGAACTGCAGGTGCTGCGCGCCCATCGCCAGCATCAGGTCGCCGACGAGTTGTTCCACCTCGAGGAAACCAACGACAAGACCCGCGGCCTGGCGCGCGAGATGGCGAAAGTCCACGATGACCTCGCCAAACATGAAGCCAACCGCCAGCTCACCCCCCTGCGCGATGAGCTGGCGGCAATCCTCACCAACCCGCGCCATCCCGCGTTCAGCCGGGCGCTGGTCAATCGCATGTGGGCGCAGTTTTTTGACTGCGGCATGGTCGATCCCGTGGACGACTTCCGCGGCGACAACCCGCCGAGCCATCCGCAATTGCTCGACTATCTGGCGACGCAGTTCATCGCCCATGGGTATGACTTCAAATCTCTGCAACGCCTGATCGTCCTGTCGCACGCCTACCAGCGCCAGCAATTGGAGCAGACGCCGCCGCTGGAGCGCGCCACCGCCGAGCGGTTGTTCGTCGCGGCCCCGCTGCGGCGCATGCTCGCCGAGGCGATGTACGACAGCCTGATCGTCGCCGGCCGGCTCGATGGGCGCAAGCACGCGATCGAAGATTTCCGCAAGGAGCGGCAGGTCACCATCGCCATCGCCCGCAATCAGGATGCGGTGAATGCACAGGGCCAGGAGCTGCTGCAGCAGGAATTGCTGCTGACGCCCATGATGCGACAAGCCAATTCCGCCGAGGGCGATTACTTTGACCAGTTGCTCGCGGACGAAATGGACCCCTTGCGCGACCTGCGGCTGCTGGCGGTGGGCGTGCAGGAAATGGTGCCGGCGGAAATCATTGAGGAGGCGCGCAAACGGGTTGAGGCGCAGCTCAAGGGCAAGGTGGAGTACGAGTACAAGACGGTGACCCGCGTAGTGGATGAGACGCCGCGCTTCGGCTGGGCGGTGGACATGGCGGCCCCGGCGCCCGGCGAACACTTCCTGCGGCAGTTCGGCCAGAGCGACCGGGTGCTGCTGGGCGAAACCCGGGATCCCAATCCCAACCTGCGCCAAGCCCTGATTCTGATGAACGGACAGCTCGCCAACGAAGCGGCGAAAGTAGGCCGGCGCGAGCCGCTGTATTCGCTGCTGCAACAGGACGACCTGACGCCCGCCATTATCCGCGTCTATCTGGAAGCCCTCACCCGTCAGCCGACGGCGGCGGAGATCGCGCAGGCGCAAACAGTCATCGAAAGCGCCGCCGACCGTCTGGCGGGCATGGCGGACCTGCGCTGGGCGCTGCTGAACTGTCACGAGTTTCGCTATCTGCCGTGAATGGGCGTGACGATTCACTTAGCCCCCGGCGAGTCGCCGGGGGCTAACTGTGACGCGATATGCTGCGACCGGAGTTAACCATGGCCTGTGAAAACTATCACCTCAGTCGCCGGCATTTCATGCATGCCTTCGGCGCTTTGGGCGCCGCGACCTTCCTGGGCATGCCCGTGCGCGAGTTGTACGCCGCCCCCGGCGCCGCTGCGGCAGCGGGCAGCACCGCTCGCCTGGGCAGCGCTGAACACGTGATCCTGCTGTGGATGAGCGGCGGGATGAGCCATCTGGACACCTTCGACCCCAAACCCGGACGCGAAGTGGCGGGCGAATTTGGCGCCATCCCCACCAGCGCCGACGGCATTGCGGTCAGTGAGATCCTGCCCAAACTCGCCCAGCAGATGCAGCATGCGGCACTGGTGCGTTCGCTGTACGGCCCCGAAGGTGACCACGACCGCGCCCGCTACAACCTGCTGACCGGCTACCGCCAGGCGCCGCAACTGGTGCATCCTTCCGTAGGCTCGATTGTCGCCCACGAACGCACGCAGGTGGGCGATCTGCCCAGCTTCGTCAGCATCGGCGGCCGCGCCCTCTCGGCGGGTTATCTCGGCCAGCAGTGCGAAGCCTATTTCATCGGCAACCCCGGCGAACCGGACCCCTACATCAAACTGCCCGAAGGCATCACCGCCGTGCGCGCCCAGCAACGCCTGGACCTGCTGCGACAGATGAACCAGTCCTACGCCAAACAGCATCCCGATCCCTACATCGAAGCCACCAATGATTCCTACCGCGCCGCGGTGAACTTCATGAACTCCCCGGCGCTGACGGCGTTCAAGCTCGAAGAGGAGTCGACCGCCATCCGCAGCGCCTATGGCGCCACCAACTTTGGGCGCGGCTGTCTGCTGGCGCGCCGGCTGGTGGAACAGGGTGTGCGCTTCGTACAGGTAAGCCTGGGCGGATTCGACACCCACGACAACAACTTTGAACAGATGCGCCGTCTGGGCGGGATGCTCGATCAGCCGGCGGCGGCGCTGATCGCCGACCTGGCGAGCAGCGGCTTGCTGAGCAAAACGCTGGTGGTGGTGCTCAGTGAATTTGGACGCACGCCCAGGATCAACCGCGACGGCGGACGCGACCACCACCCGGGCGTCTTCAGCGCGCTGCTGGCGGGCGGCGGCATTCGCGGCGGACAGGTGATCGGCTCCTCCGACGCCGACGCCATGACGCCGCGCGATCGCCCGGTCAGTGTGCCGGACCTGCATGCGACCATATGCCAGGCGTTGGCGATCGATCCCGCCAAGCATGTGGATACGCCGCTCAAACGACCCATGAAACTGGTTGACGGCGGCCACGCGGTGGATGAATTGCTGTGAATCGGCGGCGCCGCAGGACAAGGCATTCACCACCGAGACACAGAGATCACCGAGAGAAATCCATAAGAAAAAAGCCTTGGCATGCACCAAGGCTTGGTGGAAATTTCTCTGTGTTCTCGGTGCCTCTGTGGCAAATGCTTAAACGGTCTGCCCGGTTCAGCGGTCGACCTGGCCCATCACGATGTCGATGGAGCCGATGATCGCCGGGACGTCCGCCAACAGCACGTTGCGGCACAGTTCGCCGGTGACTGAGAGGTTGCAGAAGGTCGCCGCGCGGGCTTTGGCGCGGTACGGCATGGGGCCGCCCTGGCTTTCCAGGTAGAAGCCCAGAATGCCGCGGGGGTTTTCCATCTCGACGTAGACTTCGCCTTCCTCGGGCTTGAAGTTCCGGCCCAGCTTCAGGCGGTACTGCGCGTCGGTCCCGGTGCAGTCGGGAATCATCTTGATGACCTGACGCAGAATTCGGCAGGACTGCTCCATCTCCTTCATGCGGACGATGTAGCGATCCCAGCAGTCGCCCAGCGTGCCCATGGCGCCTTCGCCGACGATCACGTCGAACTCCAGTTCGGGGTACAGGCTGTAGGGCTTGGCGCGCCGCAGGTCATAAGCGATGCCGCTGCCGCGACAGACCGGGCCGGTCAGGGCATACTTGGTGACCAGATCGGGGCTGATGACGCCCACGTCGGCGGTGCGCTTGATGAAGATCTTGTTGTAGCTGAGCAGGTCGTTGTATTCGACCAGCTTGGGCTCGAAGTAGTCGAGGAACTCGGTGACCTTGTCGAGGTAGCCGGCGGGCAGATCGTGGGTGGTGCCGCCGATGGTCAGATAGCTGTAGGTCAGGCGGGCGCCGCAGACCATTTCAAACAGGTCCAGTACATATTCACGCTCGCGGAAGGCGTACAGGAACGGCGTGAAGGCGCCGATGTCCAAACCATAGGTGCCGAAGCTCACCAGATGCGACGCGAGCCGATTGAGCTCGCAGATCAGCACGCGGTTGAGTTCCGCCTTGCGCGGCAGTTCCAGCCCGGCGAGTTGTTCGACGGCATGACACCACGCCCAGTTTTCGTTCATGCCCGCCAGATAGTCCATGCGGTCGGTGTAGGGGATGAACTGAAAATAGGCGAGGTTTTCGCTGATCTTCTCGGCACAGCGGTGGAGGTAGCCGATGTGGGGAATGGCTTCGAGGACCATCTCGCCGTCGGTGCGCAGGACCACGCGGAGCACGCCGTGGGTGGACGGGTGCTGCGGGCCCATGTTGATGAGCATTTCCTCGGTGCGCACGTCGGCCTGGGAGCCGTCGCCGGCGATGGGACCGACGGCATCGGGCTTCTGGAGCACATACGTCTGCTGGGTCTGCGATTCGGCGGTGGTGGTCATGGGCGGTATTGTAGGGAGGGGCGGCAGTTGGGCAAGGCGAGGGGGCGGGTGGCGAGCAGATGCGGAGGCGTGGGCGGACAGGACAGCCGGTGATTGCCGTGGCGCGCGCACAGCGAGCCCTGCGTGGGCAGCGTCTTTGCAGGTCCGGGCTCGCCCGGACGGGTGAGGCGCTATGGCGTTCGTTGTCGGGCGAGCCCGGACCTACATGCAGTCAACTCACGGCAGACTGAGTTGTTCGATGTAGCTGAGCTCGAAATTGGGGTCGAGATTCAGCTCGATGATTTCCAGTTGCTCGGCGTGACGCTTCATTTCATTGAGAAGTTGCTGGTCCAGCAGCGCCAGGTAGGCGCCGCCGAGGGAGGTGTTGCCCACCAGTTTGACCTGGTGCGGCTGGAAGCCCGGCAGCAGTCCGCAGGCGATGGCGTTGGGGATGCGCAGATGCAGGCCGAACCCGCCGGCGAGATAAGCGGTTTTAACGTCGGCGGTGGTCAGGCCCACGCGCTGGAGCAGCAGTTCAATGCCGGCGGCGACGGCGGCCTTCGCCTGCAACAGTTGGGCGATGTCGGCTTCGCTGAGCATGATGGGCTGGTCGGCCTCCTTGCCCGGCGCGAGCACGAGCGCTTTGCCTTTGCTGCCGTTGTCGCGCAACAGGCCGTCGAGCGCCGCCTGTTGCTCGGGCGGAATGCGGCCGGCGGCATTGAGCAAGCCGGTGCGCCGCCCCTCCGCCAGCAGGTCGATGTACGCCGAGCCGCAGATGCCCAGGGCAGGCACGTCGGCGGCGCCGATTTTTTCGACTTCCACCGCGAAGGGATGGGTGCGGAAGCCGGCGTGGCTGATGGCGCCATCGGTGGCGCGGGAGCCGAATTGCAGCCCCGCGCCTTCAAACGCCGGGCCCATCGCGGTGGCGCAGCCGAGCAGGTGGTCGCCGGCTTTGAGGATGATTTCGCCGTTGGTGCCCATGTCGATGAGCATGACCGGGCCATCCTCATACACCATGCCGGTCGCCAGCATGCCGGCACAGAGGTCCGCGCCAACATACGCGGCAGCGCTGGGCAGCAGGTGCAGCGGCGCGTTCCTGAGCCAGTCGGCAATCAGGCTGCCATCCTCGACGCGATGCTCGACGAAAGCCGGGGGAAACGGGGCTTCGCCCATGGGGCCGGGATTGATGCCCGCCACCAGATGCTGCATGGTGGTGTTGCCCGCGACGCTGATGACGCCGATGCGCTCGGCGGGAACCTCGGCATGCTTGAGCATCTGCTGAATCAGCGGGCGCAGGGTCAGATGATTGATCGCCTGCTGGAGCCGATGCAGCGCGCGTTCCTCGGTGCGGCAGAGGTTGATGCGGGTCAGCACGTTGTCCCCCAGCCGCGCCTGCTGATTGAACTCGCTGGCTTTGGCGAGCACTTTGCCGGTTTTCAACTCGACCAGCAGCGTGGCGACGGTGGTGGTGCCCACATCCACCGCCACACCGAGATCGCCGCCGGGGCGCGCGGAGAGTGGGTCCTGGGCGAAGGGGATGTTGATCTTGAACTGGCTGACAATCTGCGGGCGATGCGAAAGCAGCGAGCGCTGGGGCACGTCGATGGTGACCGGCTGATCCCCGGCAGTGATGCACTCGCAGGCGCGCACTTTGGCGGGGGCATGGTGGATGACGCCGGTGTCGCGGCAGCGCACCTGGCCGGCGCGGAGTTGCACGAGGCAGCCGTCGCAGATGCTTTTGCCGCCGCAGCGGGTGTTGAGCGCGGCATCGGCGTCCGCCAGGGCTTCGGAAAGCACGACATCCTTGGGCCAGGCGCATTGCAGTTGTCGCGCGTCGGCGAGATTCGCCAGCAAGCGGCGATCATCAGCGTGGGCAGTCATGAGGTTTCCCAGTGGATTAACACGCCGCGGGAGGCGTGGCGGTTTCACTCAACGGCACCGGTTCGAGCACGCGATCATCCGGCACCAGACGGAAAGATTGTCCCGGTTCACAGACGACAAAGCGCTCGTGGTCCCAGGGACCCGAGAGCAGATCGCGCAGCAGGCTCGGGTCGCCGCGCTGGTAGTCGTAATCCCACTTGAGCCAGTCGGCGCACTTCCGGGTGTACTGCGCTTCGGGCTCAGTGCCGCGGACGGTCAGGTCCACGAAGGTGGCGCGGTCGTAGGTTTGAAACCAGTGCTGCTCGGTTTCCATGAGATACTCGGCGTTGTCGGCGCCGTATTGTTCGACATACTGCTGATGCAGCTTGTCATAGCGTTCCTGACCCGGCGGGATGTGGTGCTTGTTCCAGCCGGTGGAGTACCAGTAGGTGCCGGGATGTTCCGCGACATACTGGGCGTAACGCTGGCGGTCCCCCAGCAGATGGGTGATGCAGTCGTGGGCGCGGGCGATGACCAGCCGGCCATTCCGGGCGACGACGCCTTCGGTGCCCCGGCTGCAAAGGCCGTAGACCAGCACGATGGCTTCGGGCGCGAACCGTCGTTCGAGTTGATCGACCATCGCCTGCAGGTCACGACGCAGTTTGGGCGGATCGTTGTGCAGGCCCTGGGGCATCACCTCAATATGCAGGAGATTGGGCTGAGCCTGAGCGTAGTGCATGACCTCTTCGTCCAGGACGGCACAAGTCAGAACCACCCGGGGTGGCGAGGGGCAGGAGAAGGCCGAGTTATGCTGGGGTTGGTTCATGTCCAGGCACTGTCAACGGCGGCTTGCGATCACCCCAGCAGTCTAGAAAAGCCTGTCGGGTAAGGAAGATGCGAAAACTGACTTTTTGTTGTCTTTTTCTGTCAAAGCGGTTGGAGTGTCTTGCTGGCAATCAGGTGGTCAGTATAATTCGCGTCAAAAGGATACGTTTATCCTTTATATGGGTCAAGACGGGGCGTTCAACCCTGAAACAGTCGGCCGAGCCGCGGTGGCCAGCCGGAGCGCAGCGTCTGGAACTCAGGAGAATTTGTCATGAGCAATCTTCAAGCATTGTCCCAGGCGGTGGTCAAAGGCGACCGCAACGAAGCCAAACGGCTGACCCAGGCGGCGATCGACGCGGGCATGGGGCCACAGGAAATCGTCGAAGGCGGGCTGGTGCCGGGCATGGGCATCGTGGGCGAGAAGTTCAAGAAGAACGAAATTTTCGTTCCCGAAATGCTGATCGCCGCCCGGGCGATGAAGGAAGCGATGGCGATGCTCGAGCCGCTGCTGGTCAAGGCGGGCATCAAGCCCAAGTACACCGCGGTCATCGGCACCGTGCAGGGCGACCTGCATGACATCGGCAAGAACCTGGTCGCCACCATGCTCAAGGGCGCCAACTTCGGCGTGGTGGACCTGGGCACCAACGTGACCCCGGAAAAATTCGTCGCCGCCGCCAAAGACAGCAATGCCCAGATCATCGGGCTCTCGGCGCTGCTGACCACCACCATGCCGGCGATGAAGAACACCATCGCCGCGCTCAAGAGCGCGGGTCTGGGCAATGTCAAAGTCATGATCGGCGGCGCGCCGGTCACCCAGCAGTTCGCCGACGAAATCGGCGCCGACGGCTTCGCCCCCGATGCCGCCAGCGCGGTCGACCTGGCGCATTCGCTCGTGGCATAAAGCCATCCGTGGGATATCCCGGCCGGCGCCAGGACGTCGGCCGGGCTTGGAGCAACAGTCATGGACAGCATTCGCCTGCTGCAGGCGGCACTGCGCGGTCAGTCCACCCCGCGTCCGGCGTGGGTTCCCTTCGTGGGGGTCCACGGCGGACAACTCATCGGCGCTGACGCCACCACCTATCTGCAATCCGCGGACAAACTCGTCGCCGGCCTGAGCCAGGCCGTCGAGTGGTACCGACCCGACGGCCTGCCGGTCGCGTTTGACCTGCAGATGGAAGCCGAAGTCCTCGGCTGCGAACTGGCGTGGGCGGAGAAGACCCCCCCTTCCGTGGCTTCGCATCCGCTGAGCCTGCTGGAAGGCCCGGGGCTGACCCTGGCGCAACTGCCGCAGTTCAGCGTGGCGAACGGCCGATTTCCGTTGGTCGCCAGCGCGCTGGATCAACTGAAAGCTCGTTTTGGCGAGCAAATCATGTGGTACGGCCTGCTGACCGGACCTTTCACGCTGACCACCCACCTGCTGGGTAATGACACGTTCCTGGCGATGTATGACGAGCCGCAGAAAGTCCAGGAAATCCTGGCGTTCTGCACCCGCATCGCCCAGCAGGTGGCGCAGCTTTACCTCGACCACGGCGCCGGGGTGATCGGCGTGGTCGATCCCATGACCAGCCAGATTTCCAGCGAACACTTTGACGAATTCGTCAAACCCGCGGTCAACGGCGTGTTCGACTACGTGCGGCAGCGCGGCGGCCTCAGCTCCCTGTTCGTCTGCGGCGACGCCACCCGCAACCTGCCCAACATGTGTCAGACCACCTGTGACAACGTGTCGATCGACGAAAACATCGACCTGGCTGCGCTGCGCCGGCTGGCGCAAAGCAATCACAAGAGCTTCGGCGGCAACCTCAAGCTGACCACCGTGCTGCTGATGGGCCAGCCGCTCGAAGCGCAGCACGACGCGCTGCGTTGTCTGGACGCCGGCGGCGACACGGGCTTCGTGCTCGCGCCCGGCTGCGACCTGCCGTATGACACTCCCGCCGCCAACCTGCAGGCGGTCGCTCAGATGGTGCATGACCCCTACCAGCGCCAGGTCGCCGCCGCCACGCAGGTGCAGGCGAGCACGGACGACTTCGCCGACATTGTGCCGCCCGACTATCGCCAGGAAGCCAAGGTCATCGTGGATGTGGTGACGCTGGACTCGGCGGGCTGCGCCCCCTGCCAGTACATGATGCGCGCGGTGCAGCATGCCGCGGCGCTGATGCCCCGCCCGGCGCTGGTGCGCGAGCACAAGATCACCGGGCGCGACGGCCTGGCGTACATGACCCACCTGCAGGTCCGCAAGATTCCCACCATCTGCATCGACGGCCAGGTCGCGTTCGAATCCGTCATCCCCGATGTCAACGCGTTGGTGCGCGCCATCGAAAGCGCCGCCGAAGCCAAGAGGGTCTGACCATGATCCCGCTGACGCTCCTCACCGGTTTTCTGGGCAGCGGAAAAACCACCTTGCTGGCGCGACTGGCGCAACAGCATCGCGCGGAGCGCGTGGTTTACCTCATCAACGAATTCGCGCCGGTGGACATCGATGGCCAGCGGTTGGACGTCGCGCCCGAGGCCCTGATGTCCGTGGCCGGCGGGAGCATCTTCTGCCAATGCAAAGTGCAGCACTTCCAGGTCTGCATGGAACGCATCATTGCCCGCCAGCAGGACCCCGCCACCGCATGCCAGGCGGTGGCGATCGAAGCCAGCGGCATGGCGAATCCCCGGGTGATCGAACAACTGCTGCGCGACACCGGCCTGGCGGCGCATTTCGCGCTGTTGCAGGTCATCACGGTGGTGGACCCCGCCAGCTTCCACAAACTGCAGCGCACCTTGCCCAACATCGTCGACCAGATTGAAACCGCTGACGTGGCGGTGGTGAACAAGGTCGACCTCTCCGCTCCGGAACGGGTCGCGCAAACCCTCACCGCGGTGCGCGCCATCAATCCCCATTGCCGGATTTTTGAGACGGTCCAGGCGGTGGCGCCGCTGAGTCTGCTGCAGGCCGCGCCGCGTCTCCCGCGTCAGTTGAACGGCGCCCTGACTCACTGCGCGGACAACCAGTACACGCAGATCGCCACGCCGGCGCACGGCCTGATCGATCTGCCGCGGCTGCACGGCGCGCTGCGCGAGTTGGGCGACGGCCTGTATCGCGTCAAAGGTTATGTCAAAACCGTCGCCGGCTATGCCTATCTCGACGGCGATGTTCACGACGTCCACTGGCGTATTGAACCCCCCCGCCGCAAGGCGCACCTGGAAACCTTCCTGGTGCTCATCGGCGCGCCTGAGCGCAGCAGCGCCCTGCGCGATCTGGCGCGCGCTATCCGCCTGGGAGAATTCGCCCTCCCCGGCTCCGTCCCTGTGAACAACCACGTCATCGGTTCCGCATCCTAATCACAAAGGTCCCCGCCCATGCCCCACTACAAAAAACTCGCCATCAACGATCCTGCGCAGCTCCGCTTCGGTGTCGCCCCGCATCCGCTCAAGACCCGGCAAGGCCTGGTCATCGGCGGCGGGGAAGTCTATCCCGAGCTCAACTTCACCCTGCCCGCGATGACCGTCGAAGCCGGCACCATGGACGCCGTCGCCAAGCATTACCAGCAGATCATCAGCGGCGCCCTGGGCCGCGCCGCGGAACTTGACGCCAACGGCGTGGTCATCGAGTTCGAAACCGTGCCCCCCATGACCGAATTCCCCGACTGGGGCATGCGCCTGGCGCAAATCCTGCTCGATGAAATGGAACGCATGCATCAGGAGCATGGCCTCAAATCCGTGCTGCGCATGACGCCCAACGACAACCGCGAATTCATCCGCCCCCCCATCATGCGCTCCGGACGCTACTGGGACGCCATGCTCGAACTGTTCGAACGCACCGCCGCCGCCGGCGCCGAACTGCTGAGCATCGAATCCGTCGGCGGCAAAGAACTGCATGACGAAGCCCTGACCATGGGCGATCTGCAGATGGTCATCTTCGCCCAGTGCTGCGTCGGTGTCCGCGACATGCGCTTCATCTGGGAAAAGATTGCCGCCATCGCCAAAAAACACGGCGTCCACGCGGCGGGCGACACCGCCTGCGGCTTCGCCAACACCGCCATGGTGCTCTCCGAACAACGCATGATCCCGCGCGTGTTCTCCGCCGTGGTGCGTGCCGTCTCGGCGGTGCGCTCGCTGGTCGCCTACGAATGCGGCGCGGTCGGCCCGGGCAAAGACTGCGGCTACGAGAACCCGATCCTCAAAGCCATCACCGGCTTCCCCATGGCGATGGAAGGCAAAACCGCCGCCTGCGCCCACCTGAGCCCCATGGGCAACCTCGCGGCCGCCACCTGCGACACCTGGAGCAATGAATCCGTGCAGAACATCAAACTGCTCAGCGGCATGGCGCCCACCTGCTACATGGAACAGCTCATCTACGACTGCCGGATGATGAATGAAGCCCTGCGCGACGGCCCCGCCGCGGCCGCCCAGTACCAGAAATGGCTGGTCCGTTCCGACTGCGGCAAGGATCCCCAGGCGTTCATCATCGCCCCGGCGCAGGCCGTCGCGCTGGGTCAGGCGATCGTCAGCGCCCCCGATCATTACCTGGCGGGCAAAGCCGTCGCGCTCAAGGCGGTGGACCTGATGGAGCAGGCGCACCAGGCCGGCGAACTGCAGGTGCCCGAGCGTGAAGTGAGCTGGTTCACCCTGCTGCGCGAAACGCTTGAAACCATGCCCGACAACGAAGCCGACTTCATCGCCCAGATGCTGCCGCTGTGCGACAGCGGCAAGTTTCTCGCCCAGGAATACGAACTGTAAGCCGCCCCCCCGCCCGGGCTGGAATCGTGGAGTGACTTCCCATGACTGTGCAATCAATCCTGTCCGGACGGGAGCGCATGCAGCGGGTGTTTGCCCGCCAGGATCATGATCGCGTGCCTCGTTATGACTGCTTCTGGCGCGAAACCATCGAGCGCTGGAACGGCGAAGGCCTGCAGGGCGACACCGAGACCATTCATCGGCAGCATCTGCACGCCGACCTCGCCTGCGTCGGTGGCTCCTGGATCGCTCCTTTCCCCGGTCGGCGCGAAGTCATCCGCGAAGATGAGCAGACCGTCGATTACATCGACAGCTACGGCGCCACCGTCCGCTACTGGAAGAACAAAAGCGGAACGCCCGAGCATCTGGCGTTCGGCTGCGACAGCCCCGAAGCTTGGCGGCGCGATTATCGCCCGGCGTTTGAACGCTATCTCCCCCAGATTGATGAAGCCACGGTGTGCGCCAACTACCGTCGGGTCTGCGCGGAGGAGCGCTGGGTCTGTCTGACCACGCTTGAAGCCTTTGAGGGCACCCGCCGCATCCTGGGCGATGTGGTCAGTTGGATGGGCATGGTCGAAGAACCCGACTGGCTGCGCGAGGTGTCCCGCGTGTGGACCGACGCCACACTGCGCGGCCTCGACCGGCTGGTGGAACTGGGCGTCAAAGCCCACGGCCTGTGGTGCTATGGCGACATGGCGTTCAACCACGCCACCGTCTGCTCCCCGCAGACCTACCGCGACGTCATGTGGGAGGACCACAAACGCCTGGCGGACTGGGCCCACGCCCACGACATGAAGTTCATCTTCCATACCGACGGCAATGTCAACGGCGTGCTGGACCTCTACGAACAGGCGGGTTTTGACTGTCTGCAACCGCTCGAAGCCAAGGCGGGCATGGACATCCGCCAGCTCTGCCCGCAACGCGGCGAGCGTCTGGCGTTATTCGGCAACATCGACGTGATGGTCATGGCGACCAACAACCTCGACGCCCTGGACGCCGAATTGAAGTCCAAGCTCGAGGCCGGCATGGCGACCCGCGGCTACATCTACCACTCCGACCATTCCGTCCCCCCGGGCGTGAGCTGGGCGACCTACCAGCACCTGATCCAGCGGCTGGATCAGTGGGGACAGTACGCCTGAGAAGGCTTGGCGACGCCATGACCACCGCCCGACTTACTTCCCGGCAGCGCGTGCAGCGGATGATGGACCGTCAGGACCATGACCGCATTCCGCGCCATGACGGCTACTGGCCTGAAACCCTGCAGCGCTGGCAGCGTGAAGGCGGTCCGGGCGCCACCGCCGACGCCTTGACGCAGTTGAACAACGACATCACGGGCATCTGCTGGAGCTGGCCCGTGCCCTTCCCAGGCCACAAGGAAATCCTGGCGCAGACCGAGCAGACCCAGGACGTCCGCGACAGCATGGGCCGGGTGGTGCGCGTCTGGAAGCAACAGTCCGGCACCCCCGAACACCTGAGCTTCGGCTGCGACAGCTATGAGCGCTGGCGGACGACTTACGCCCCCGCCTTGCGCGTCGCGCCACCCACGGTCGACCCGGCGCAGAGCCTGCGCAGCAGCCAGCGCGACGGTCAGGCCGGCCTGTACCGCACCCTGCGCAGCCCCGACCCCTTTGAATCCATGCGCCAACTGGTCGGCGATGAAATCGTGCTGCCCGCCATGGCGCTCGAGCCGCAGTGGATCGTGGAGATGTCCAATCTTTACACCGACCTGTACCTGCGCGATTACCAGGCGATTCTCGATGCCGGCGCCCAGGCGGAAGCCCTGTGGGTTTACGGCGATGTGGGCTACAACCATGGCACCTTCTTTTCCCCCGCCATGTATCGCCAGCTCATCTGGCCCGACCATGTGCGCATGTGCCAGTGGGCGCATGCGCGCGGACTCAAATTCATCTATCACACCGACGGCGATGTGCGCGGCTTTATGGACCTGTTCGTCGAAGGCCAGTTCGACTGTCTGCAGCCGCTGGAAGCCAAAGCCAACATGGATGTGCGCCAGTTGTCGCCCAGCTATGGCGGACAGTTGAGCTTCATGGGCAACATCGACGCCACCGTGCTCAGCGCCGGCGACCGCGCCCGCATCGAGCACGAAGTGCTGACCAAGCTCGCCGCCGGCATGCAGCAGCGCGGCTACTGCTATCACTCCGATCATTCGGTCCCGCCGGGCGTCAGTTGGTCCACCTACCGCTGTCTGATCGAACTGCTCGACCGCCATGGAAACTACACCTGATGTCACCGGGTGCAGCGTCTGCAAGGAATTGCCAGCATGGTCATCACTGCCGATCGTGACATCCTGCGCCGGCTCGCTCAACGGGTGGCGGAGCACGCCCATGCGGATCAGATGCTTGCGCGCCGCCGGCTGTGGGAGCGCCACAATGCCCTGCAGAACACCCAGCCGCTGATCCTCTGCTTTCCCGAGGGCAGTTGGGATGAACTGGTGAGTCTGACGGACTGCCAGTGTTCGACCCGCGAGTTACAGTTGATCGAACTGACCCTGCGCCGCCAGCTTTTCGCCCTCGAACAGATTGCCGACGACGCGCCCCTCGAGCCCTGGTTCGATGTTCACTGGCACCTGCAGGTCAGTGACTTCGGGGTGGAGATTCCCAAATCCCATGGCGAAAATCGCGGCAGTTATATCTGGGATCCACCGCTGAAGAATCTGGACCTCGATCTGTCCCGGCTGCACCCGCGCAGCTTCCAGGTGGATCGCCAAGCCACCTGGCGGCGTTTCGAACTGATCGACAGCCTGTTCGGCGATCTGCTGCCGCCCCGCATCTTCGGGCGCTACTGGTGGACCGCCGGCCTGACCCAGACCGCCGCCTTCCTGGTGGGCATCGAACCGCTGATGATGGCGATGATCGACCAACCCCAGGCCGTCCACCGACTCATGGCGTTCCTCCGCGACGACATGCTCGCGTTCATCCGCTGGGTGGAAAGCCAGGGCCTCTTGTCGCCCGGCGGCAATGTGGGCTATGTCGGGTCCGGCGGCGTGGGCTGCTCCACCGAACTGCCCCAGCAGACCGGCGCCCAGCCGGCGCCCGCCACCACGCTCCGCCAGGTCTGGGGCTTCGCCGAATCCCAGGAAACCGTCGGCATTTCGCCCGAAATGTTCGCCGAGTTCGTCATGCCCTACCAGGCCGCGCTGCTCGAATGCTTCGGGTTGAACTGCTACGGGTGCTGCGAGCAACTCGAACACCGCATTGCGGTGGTCATGCGCGAAACCCCGCGGCTGCGGCGCGTCTCCGTCTCGCCCAAAGCCGACCAGGAAACCCTGGCGCGGCGTTTGGCGGGACGCTATGTCTACAGCCGCAAAGCCGACCCCGTGCCCGTCTGCGTCGGGTTCAACGAGCCGGCGATCCGCGCGGACCTGCAGCGCACCCTCGCCGCCGCCCAGGGCCAACCCCTGGAAATCATCCTCAAGGACACGCACACCGTCGAACATGAGCCGCAGCGTCTGCGGCGCTGGGTGGAAATCGCGCGGCAGGAAATCGCCGCCGCCCGGCACCAGATCCATTAGCCGCCCTCCGCTGACTTTTTTCCACAGCAAGGTGTTTGCCATGAATGACCGTCAACGTTTTCGTGCCGTGATGAGCTATCAGAACCGCGACCGCTGCCCGATGTATGACTTCAACTACTGGGCGGAAACCATTCCCGAATGGCATCAACAGGGACTGCCCGGGGAAGTGACCAATCTCAATGCCGTGGACTACTTCGGCATGGATTACTCACTGGGCAGCGGCGCGCCCGAGCCGCTCAAACCCAGCTACAGCGTGCACCTGTGTCCGCACTTCGAACACAAGGTGCTCGAAGACCGCGGCGACCATGAACTGGTGCAGCAAGGCGACGGCGTGCGGGTGCTGCGAAAAAAATACATGGGCTCCATCCCCATGCACGAAGGTCACCTGCTGACCGACTACGCCAGTTGGCTCAAGCATTACAAGCCCAAACTCGACCCCACCACTCCCGCGCGGTTCCCGAAAGACTGGGACCAGCACGCCGACCACTGGCGCGATGAGACGCGCGAAGATTCCATTTTCCTGCATGCCGGCAGTCTTTATGGTTGGCTGCGCAACTGGATGGGCGTGGAAAACCTGTCGCTGGTGGTGTACGACGAACCTGCCTGGTTTGAGGAGATGGTCAACACCGTCACGGACGTGATCATCGCCGGCCTGGAGAAAGTGCTCGCCACCGGCGGCAAGTTCGACGGGTGCGGCATGTGGGAAGACATGTGCTACAACGCCGGCCCGCTGCTGGGGCCCGAGCACTTCGACAAGTTCCTGGTCCCGCAGTACCGCCGCATCACCGACCTGCTGCATCGCCACGGCATCACCACCATCTGGGTCGACTGCGACGGCTGCATCGACGCCCTGGCGCCGCTGTGGCTCAAAGCGGGCGTCAACTGCATGTTCCCCATCGAAATCGGCACCTGGGGCGCTGACCCGATCAAGTTCCGCCAGCGCTTTGGCAAGGAAATGCTGCTGATGGGCGGCTTCGACAAACACCTGCTGGCGCAGTCGCCCTCGGCGATCACCGCGGAAATTCACCGGCTCACCCCGCTGGTCGAGGAAGGCGGCTTCATCCCCTTCTGCGATCACCGCGTGCCGCCGGATGTGCCGCTGGTCAACTATCTCCATTACCTCAAGGTGTCCCGCGAAGTCTGGGGCCGCAATGTCAACCTCAAACCCGCGCCCGGCCTGGAACTGCTGGAGCAACTGGCATGTCAAAAGTAGACGCTGCCGAAAACCTCAGCAAGCTCGACAACTTCCAGCGCATGCTCGCGGGCCGGCATCCGGCGCGCCTGCCCTTTGACGTGCCGGTCACCGAGCCGGTCCTGGATCTGATTGAACGCAAGACCGGCGTGCGCAGCGCCGCCGAAGCGTTCGACACCGATGTGCACGGCGTCTGGGTGGCGTTTGCGGATAGTCCCCAGCGCTGGCGCGACGCTTTTGCCGACCTGGGCGTAGTGCTGCCCGATGACGCCGAGGTGGGCACGTTCGGCATGACGCTGCGCAAACCGCCGCTGGATTCCCTGGGCGCCGCCTACCACCTGCGTGAAAAGTTCTTCCCGCTGGCGGCGATCCGTGAAGTCGCCCAGCTTGAACGGCTGCCCTGGCCCAAACTCTCTGATCCGCAGCATTACGCCAAACTGCCGGACCAGATCGCCCAGGCGCGGCCCTCGGGCCGGGTGGTGCTCGGCTGCTGCGCCTGCTCGGCGTTTGAAAGCGCCTGGTACGTGCGCGGCATGGAAGACCTGCTCATCGACCTGTACGAAGGCAACGGCATTGCCGACTGGTTGCTCGACTACTTCACCGAGCGCACCGTGCAGGTCATGCAGCGTTTCTGCGCTCAGCGGGTGGACGCCATTCTGTTGGGCGATGACGTGGCGACGCAGCGCAGCATGATGATGTCGGTGGACTTCTGGCGTCAGCACCTCAAGCCGCGCCTGGCGAAAATGATCGCCGCCGTCCGCACCCACCAGCAGCAGTTCACGCCGGTGATGTATCACAGCGACGGCGATGTGCGCGACATCATCGACGATCTGGTGGAAATCGGCGTGGACATCCTCAACCCCGTGCAGCCCGAATGCATGCCGCTGGAAGACGTCATCCCGCGCCATCAGCATCATCTGGCGTTCTGGGGCATGGTCGGCACGCAAACGGTCATGCCCTTCGGCTCCCCCAGCGACGTGCGCCAAAGCGTCACCCAACTGGCGAACTACGCCCGTCAGGGCGCCCGGCTGATCGTCGCCCCCACCCATGTGCTGGAGCCCGATGTCCCCTGGGAGAACATTGAAGCCCTGGTGCAGACGATCCGGGCGACGCGCCTGGTTTGACCTGCGATTTCACGATTACCGCATTCCAGAAAGTTGCTTGCTCTCATGCCCAATGCCCCTGCTCATCTTCCGGTTGAATCCTTGCCTGAACGTGCCGTCTGGGCGGCGCAGCTGAAGCGCATAGCGCAGGAACCACTGTCGCTATGTCCGCAGTTCCCGCGCATCGCCCAGCGCTTTGAAGCGTGGTGGCATCAGGAACTGCTGGATCGCCCGCTGCTGATCGCCGCGGCGAACGGCAACCCCGCCCGGCCGATTGATCGCCGTCTCGAATTGCTCCACGACGCGGACGCCTGGCTCGCCGCCAAACGCGCGGATGTCGCGCAGACGCACCGCGTCTGCGATGCGCTGCCGACGGTGCGGGTGGACTTCGGCCCGGTGACGATGGGTCCATTGTTCGGCGCTAAGACCGAGTACCAGGCGGACACCAGTTGGACCCATCCCTTCATCGACGACGACTGGAGCAATCGGCCGGCGTGGACCATCGCTCCCGACAACGACACCTGGCTGCGGTTGCAGGACCTGACCCACCGCGCCGCCGCCGCAGCGCCCGGGCATTTTCTGGTCTGCACGCCGGACCTGGGCGGCTCGGCGGATGTGCTGATGAACGTGCGTGGGCCGGACCAGTTGTGTCTCGATGCCCTGGATCGCCCGGACTTCCTGCGCGAGCAGGTGGATGCGATTTATCCCGCCTGGCGTCAGGCGTTCGCCATGCTTTATGCCCGCACCGTGCCAGCCAACGCGGGCATCGTGCATTGGCTGGGCGTGTGGTCGAACGAGCCGTACATGATTCCCGCCTGCGATTTCAACTACATGATCGGGCCCGAGGAATTCGACCGCATCTGCCTGGGCGACATCGCGCGGCAGGCGGCGACCGCCGGGCGTGCGGTGTTCCATCTCGACGGCCCCGGCGCGGCGCGGCATATCGACGCCTTGCTGACCGTGCCGCATATTCGGGCAATTCAATTCACGCCCGGCGAAGGCACGCCTTCGGTCAAGCCGTGGGTGGACATGTTCCGCAAGATTCAAAGCCAGGGGCGCAGCCTGCTCATCATCACCCCCAAGGCGGAAGTGGACTGGCTGTGTCAACAGGTTGATCCCGCGGGTCTGGCGATGCTGGTGGTGGATTGCCGGACCCCCCAGGATGCCGATGATGTGGCGGGACAACTCTTCCGCCGCTATGGATGCCAAGCATGACCCGAGACTTGCTCAAGACGTTGGCGCAGCGTCCGCTGCTGTGCGATGGCGCGATGGGAACGCAACTGTTTGCCGCCGGCCTGGAACAGGGCCGGTGCGGCGAAACCTGGAACGTTGACGAACCCGCCAAAGTGCAGGCGATTCACCAGCGTTACCGCGACGCCGGCTGCGATCTGATCACCACCAACAGCTTCGGCGCCAGCCCGCTGTCGCTGGCGCGGCATGAGCTGGCATCACGCTGCGCGGAGCTCAACCAAGCGGCGGCGAAAGTCGCCCGCGCGGCCGCCGGCGACGCTGGTTATGTCCTCGCAGGATTGGGCCCTTTCGGGGGGCTGATGGAACCCTATGGCGACGTGCCGCAGGATCAGGTGCGCGAGAGCTTTCAGGAACAAGCGCACGCCCTGCACGCCGGCGGCGCCGACGCCTGTCTCGTGGAAACGATGACCGACGCCGACGAAATGCGGCTGGCTATTGCAGCTGCCCGCGCCGTCGGGGATTGGCCGGTGCTGGGCACGTTCGCCTTTGGCGGCGCTGGGGGGACCTATCACACCATGATGGGCGTGGACCCGGCCGGCGCGGTGCAGGCGGCGCGCGATGCCGGCGCCAGCGTGATCGGCGCCAACTGCGGTTCGAGCCTGTCGCTGGAGGACTACCTGCTGCTGGCGCAGCAACTGGTGGCGGCAGCGGGCGACTTGCCGGTGATCCTGCAGCCCAACGCCGGCAGCCCCATCCAACGCGACGGCCAAACCATCTATCCCGCCAGCCCCGCGGAAATGGCGGCGCTGGTGCCCAAGCTCCTGAACATCGGCGTGCGCATCATCGGCGGCTGCTGCGGCACCAGCCCCGCGCACCTGGCGGCCATGGCGCAGGCACTGCGTCAGGCGCAGTGATCGGCAGTCTTTGCGGGGTTCACAGAGATGATCGAACTGAAAACCAAGCCGAATGCCGCGCAGACGCTGGCGCGTTTTGAAGCCTGGTGGCAATGCGAAGTGCTGGATCGGCCGTTGATCCACACCTTCGTCAAACCCACCCGTCCCTGTCGCCTGCCGGTGAAGCAGCACGCCAGCGCCAAGGAGCGCTGGCTCGACAGTCAGTTCCAGGTCGAGTGTGCTATCGCCCGCATTGAGAGCGCCGACTACGCCGGCGACCATCTGCCCAGCGTCTGGTGCAACGTCGGCCCGGAAATCTCCGCCACGCTGTACGGCGCCCCGCTGGGCTATCTGGATGACGCCACCGCCTGGTCCGAGCCGATCGTCCATGAGCTGGCGGACTGGGAAAAAGTGCTCGCCCGGCAGCCGGATTTCACCAACGAGTTCTGGCGCTCCATGGAGCGCACCACGGACTTGCTGATTGCCGCCAACGATAATCGCTATCTCGTGGGCATGACGGACCTGCACGGCAACTATGACATTCTCGCGGCACTGCGTGACCCGCAGATGCTGTGTCTGGACCTGCTGGATGATCCGCAGTTGATCCAGCGCGTCGGGCGGCATGTGGCGACGGGTTTCGTCGCGGCGTTCAACAAGTGTTACCAGCAGGTGCGGAAGGCGGGCTTCGGCTCCACGAGTTGGACGCCGATGTATCACGACGGGCCGGCCTACATTCCGTCGTGCGATTTCTGGTGCATGGTGTCGCCGCAGATCGCCCGGGATTTGATCCTCCCCGACATCGTGCACGAGATGCAGCCGCTGGCGCGAAGCATTTTCCATCTCGATGGCCCGCAGGCTTTGCAGCATCTGGACCTGCTGCTGGAGTTGCCCCAGCTTAATGCGGTGCAATGGGTGTACGGCGCGGGCAACGGCCCGGCCGCGCGCTGGATAGACGTATACCAGCGCTGCCAGCGCGCGGGCAAGGCGATCCAGGTGAACGCCGAGAGCTGCGCCGACGCGCTGACGGTGGCGGAACAACTGGACCCGCGCGGGCTGTGGATTTACCTGGGGGAAGCGTTCGCCGACGTCGCCAGCGCCGAGGCGTTCATCAGGGAATATAGCCGGCGCTGTGGTACGCGCCGCTGAAGTGAGAAGGTGTAATGATGTCCACGGCACGGTTATCGCACTTGACTCCTCGTGACTATTTCCGCTGCGCTCTGGAGCGCAAACCGCTGCCGGGGCGGGTGCCGCATTTCGAGCTGGTGTTTTTCCTGACCATGGAAGCCTTCGGCAAGGTGCATCCGCACCATCGGTCGTTCCACCAGTGGATGCAGATGAGCGACGCCGAGCGCGCCCTGCAACGCCGCGACATGGCGCAGCTTTATGTGGACACCGCCGAGCGTTACCAGCATGACGCCATTCTGCTGCATCCCAATCCCAGCGACCTGGACGAAACCCTCCGCCTGATCGAGCTGGTGCGCGAAATCAGCGGCGACCGCTTCTTCCTGATGCTGCACGGGGACGCGACCTACAGCATTCCCAACGGCGAACAGATGGAGGAACTGAGCCTGCGCATGCTGGAGGAACCCGAGTCCGTCGAACGCGACGCCCAGCGCCGGCTTGACCATGCCCTCGCCCGCGCCGAGCAGTTGCAGCGTCATGGGCAACTCGATGGCTTCGCCCTGTGCAGCGATTACTGCTTCAATTCCGGGCCGTTTTTGCCACTCAACTGGTTCGATCGCTTCGTCACGCCCTACCTGCATCGGCTGATCCGCGCCTACCGCGACATGGGCTTCTACGTCATCAAGCACACCGACGGCAACATCATGCCGATTCTCGATCGCCTGGTGGAAGGCAATCCGCACGCGCTGCACTCGCTGGACCCGCAGGGCGGTGTGGACATCGCCCAACTGGTGGATCAGGTCAGCGACCGCGTGGCGCTGTGCGGCAACGTCAACTGCGGCCTGCTGCAGACCGGCACCGATGCCCAGTGCGCGGAATCCACCCGCTACGCCCTGACGCACGGCCTGCGCGCCCCGGGTTACGTTTTCTCCACCAGCAATTGTGTTTACACCGGCATGGCGCTGGAGCGCTATGAGCTCATCCGCGCCATCTGGCAACGGGAAGGCATTCGTCATGAAAACTGAAGCCCTGATTGAGCTGGCGCCCACCACGCTGGCGTGGAAGCCGGACTGGCGGCAAGCCCGGCAGAATCTGCTCAAGTGGTGGAACCGGGAAAGCCTGGCGCTGTGCGTGACCGCCCCGGCGGATCAGCCGTGGGAAGACTGGCCCAGGCCGACGGTTCCCGCCGACGCGCGGATGAAGTGGCTCGACCCCGAGTATCGCTGGGCGGCGGCGCTGCACGACCTGTCGCACAAGTTCTTCGGCGGGGAAGCGTTTCCCTACTTCGACACCCAGATCGGCCCGGGCAGCCTGGGCATCATGCTCGGGGCGCAGGCGAATTTCGACCCCCACACCGTCTGGTATGAGCCGAATATTCTGGATCCGGAGCAATGCACCGGCATCCGCTTCGATTCGGAAAACAATGAAGCTTACGCCTGGCACCAGCGGCTGATCGACCTGGGGGCAGCGCAAGCCAACGGGCGTTTTCTGGTGGGCATTCCCGACCTGATTGAAAACATCGACACGCTGGCGGCGCTGCGTGACAGCATCATCCTGCTGACCGATCTGGTGGAGCGCCCGGAGTGGGTGCTGGATCGGCTCTGGGAAATCAATGACGCTTATTTCGCCGCGTTCGATCAGCTGCGGGCGCCGCTGGTCGATGCCGACGGCGGCAACGCATTTGCGGCCTTTCGCATCTGGGGGCCCGGGCGCACCGCCAAGTTGCAGTGCGATTTTTCCTGCATGATTTCCGTGGCGATGTACCGGCAGTTCGTGCAGCCGGCGTTGCGGGCACAGTGCCAATGGCTGGACTATGCCCTGTACCACCTGGATGGGGTGGACGCCATCCGCCATGTCGATGCGCTGCTGGAAATCGACGAACTGCACGCCATCCAATGGACGCCGGGCGCGGGCAAAGCCGGCCCCGCCACGCCGCAGTGGTATGACCTGCTCCGCCGCATCAAGCAAGGCGGCAAAGGCATTCACGTGCATGCCCGACCGGAGGAAGTGTTCCCGTTGCTGGAGGCGGTGGGCCCGGAAGGCACGTTCATCCACACCCACACCCCGACGCAGGATGATGCGCTGCGGATGCTGGAACAGGCGCAGGCGTACCGCCGCTAGCGTTCCAGCACCGCCAGCGCTTCGGCCAGCGTAAATGCACGCTCATACAACGCGCGGCCGACGATGGCGCCCTGCACCGGCAGCGTGCGCAGTTGCCGCAGGTGTTCGAGCGTGCCCACCCCGCCGCTGGCGACCACCGGCACTTGCGTGGCCTGGGCAACCTCCAGCGTCGCGGGCACATTGGGTCCCTGCATCGTGCCGTCGGTGGCGATGTCGGTGTAGACGATGGCGCCCAGCGGCCAGGCGCTGACCTGCCGGGCGATGTCCAGCACGCTGTGTTCGGTCTGCTCTTCCCAACCCGCCAGCGCGACTTTGCCGTGGCGCGCATCAAGCCCGAGCACCAGCCGCTGATGCAATGCAGGGTCGTGGACCTGCTCCTTGAACCAGTCCCACTGCTGGAACGCGGCGGTGCCGAGGATGACGCGCTGCACGCCGGCGTCGAGCAACTGGTCGATGGTCGTGCGGTTGCGGATGCCGCCGCCGACTTCGACCTGCAACTTGGTGGCGCGGCAAATCCCGGCGATGGCGGTCAAATGCTCCGGCGAGCCGCTGCGGGCGCCGTCGAGGTCCACCACATGCAGCCAGGTGGCGCCGGCATCGGCGAACTGGCGCGCCTGCTCGACCGGGCTGTCGCCATAGGTGGTTTGCTGGTCGTAATCGCCTTTGAGCAGACGCACCACTTTGCCGCCCCGAAGGTCAATCGCGGGAAACAGATACATGCGGGCCTTTCCAGCAGGAATGGGACCAAGGGCACGGGCTGCGCCCCGGCCGGGCTTGTGACCAGCAGGCGTCAGCCTCACGCGCGCATTGTAGCGAAAGCGGTTATTCCGCCGCACCCAGCACCAGCGCATCCCCGCCGCTGGTCGATACCTGGATAAGATATGCGGGTCGGTGGACGAAACCATGATGCCGCGTGACCCCTCTATTTTGCGCTGGTTGGCGCCGCTGCTGTGGCTGGGTCTGGTTCTGCCCCGGACGGCACTCACGTCGCCACTCTGCAGCCCTTCGTCCCAGCGCAAGCCATCCGTTGCGACCGTCGCACCGGCGTTGGACTGCATCGCGTGGTCAGCGCGTCCGGACGCGAATACCAATCATCATTCCTGGTCTCGAACCGGTTGGTGTACGCCAACCTCGCCGCCGGAGTGCTCCGGGAGTCTGCTGCGTCGATATCTTGCCAGCCAAAGCGCCCTGCGCCGCACGGGCTGCGTCGCATTGCTGCGCTGGCAATGTCGACTGCTGCTCTAGCGGCGCGCCCGCACCTCCAGCACCTCACCTCACGCCCCGTCGGCGACCAGCGTCGTCGACTCCTGTCGGTTCCTGCACGCACTGAATTCAGCTTGCGCCGTCCGTGCGCCCCTGCGGCGTCGACGGCGGGAGACCCGCTTATGACTGTCAACACTGCCATTGATACCCCCATGCTCGATCGCACCGCGCGCCATGCATCATCCGACACCAGCGAAACCGGCCTGCTGCGTCGGGTGGCCCAATTGCTCCAGGGCGCTCAGCCGGAAGCCGCGTTGAACCTGCTCAACACCACGAACCGCAATACGCCGGCGTTGCGCCAGGCGCGCGGCGTGTGCCTCCTGCGGCTGGGCCAGTCGGAACTGGCGCTCAAACTGTTCCGGGAAATGCTGTATCCCCAGGGCCCGTTTGCCCCGGCGCCGGACGCGCCCATCGAACTGCGGGTCAACTTCGCGGCGGCGCTGCTGCGGTGTGGCCAGCTGGTCGAAGGCATCCATGCGCTCCAGCAAGACCCACAACCGCAGCATGCAGCCTGGGTGCAACTGCAGACCGCGGTGAACCGCTGGCGGCAAACGCTGTCCTGGCGTCAGCGGCTGCTGCTGCCACTGGGTCTGGCCAATCCACCCGCGCCGGACCTGGGGCTGCATGCCGGCGCGGTGTGGATCCCCGGCGAGGCGCCGGCCGCGTCGGATCGCACAGCGTGACGTCCGCTTGCTATCATCTGGTGGTTCGTGCCTCACTGGTAATCTGTGCGCGGGAAGTCGTCGTTGGTTGTGGCGACTTCCCGCGTTTTTTTGTGCCCTGGGTGCGGGGCCGCGGCATAAAAAAACACCGCAGCGCCAGGCTGCGGTGTCCCAAGAAGAAGTTGTCAGCAAGTGGTTCAGTAATTGAGCTGAGGCTGCTCGATCACTTCCACCCGCGGCAAAGGCTGGTAGTTGGCGGCAGCGGCCTGCTGGTAGCCCTGGGCGGGGGCGACCGGCTGCCAGACCGGTTGCTGAATCGGCTCCGCGGCGGCCTGCACCACCGGGGCCTGCACCGCCATCGGAGCCGGCGCGGGAGCGGGGCTTGCCGCCATGGCGGGGGCGGCAAACTTGCCCTGGGGCATCGCGGCGGTGGCGTGCGGACGCTGCACGCAGTCCGGGCAGTTGCGCAGCATGCCGGGGTCGGCATCGGGCAGCTCCGGCGAGTCACGATAGGTGACTTTCATCAGGAACGGCCGGCAACCCGAGAGATAGCAGGTGCCCTTGTCAATCGGATCATTGCCGTCCAGCGGCAGCAGTTTCCAGTTGAGAATGCTGGCGGGATTGACGTTGTTGTAAATGCTCTCCATTTCCGGCGGACGGTCGAAATCCATCACCAGCCGGGTGCAGACGGGCACGTCCATCTTCCAGAACTCCTCATGCGTCGACGTATCCACCAGCGTGATGGTCGTCGGCTGCAAGGGGGTGCTCTTGAAAGTGTGCTTGTTGATGCTGGCGATGTGTTCGAAACAGCCGCCCAAGGGCAGCAACATCACCGCCAGCGCAAATACCATTAACCTGGACATGGTCGTCTCCCTATTGTGCATGGCCAAGGTGCCCTGCTTTGCGATAACATCGGTCCAGACCCATTGAGAACATGAAAACCATGCCTCCTCCGGACCCAAAATCTGATTCGTTATCGGCCAGCCGGCGCGATTTCTTCCGAAAAGTCCTGTTCAAGGGCCTGGATCAGATGGAAGCGGCAGCGCGAACGGCGTCCGCGCGGTTCGGCAGTCTGATTTCCCCTCCCCCGGCAGGCCCGGTTCCGACGCCGGAAGCCACCGCCGCCGCCGGCCCGCCCCGGGTGCTGCTGCGTCCCCCGGGGGCATTGCCGGAGTTGGCGTTTCTGGACACCTGCACCCGCTGTGCCCATTGCGTGGAGGCTTGTCCCGCTCATTGCATCGTGATCGCTCCGCAGGAGGATGGCCCCGGCGCGGGTCGGCCATACATTCACGCCCGCACTTCGCCCTGCGTGATCTGCACGGACCTGAGTTGCATGACCGCCTGTCCCAGCGGCGCGCTGCAGCCCACCGCGCGGGAAGCGATTCGCATGGGGCTGGCGGTGGTGAATGAGTCCACCTGTCTGCGCCATGCCGCACCAGATGGCGCTGCAGGACAGGATTGCCAACTGTGCGTCTCGCACTGCCCGATCGGCACGACGGCTTTGCGTGTGGATGACGCGGGCGTCATTGCCGTGGGCGCCGGCTGCACCGGCTGCGGGGTTTGCGAATGGATCTGCCCGACCGCCCCGCCGGCGATCAGTGTGCAGCCGCCAGGGCTGAGCGCGGACGCGCTGCCGCCCGTTTCGTCTTGACCGTACGGGTGGATTTCGGGGCAGGCGCTTGCGCCGCGGCTGCGCCGTGAAGGCGGTAGGTCGAAGGACTCAGCCCCAGCAGGCGATGGAACATGGTGGTGAAGTGTCCATGACTGGAAAAGCCGGTGCGCTGCGCCACTTCGCGCACGCCCAGCGGGGTGTGGCGCAACAGCCACTGCGCCACCTGCAGTTGCTTGAGCAGCACATACTGCTTGGGACTGACGCCCACTGCGCGGGTGAACAGCCGATGGAAATGGTAGGGGCTGGCTTTGACCGCCCGCGCCAGTTGGTTAAGGCTGGGGCTGCCGGTGAAGTGGTCGTGCAGGAACGCCAGCGCCTGTGCGATGCGCGGATCATCCATCACGCCGTGGGCCGGCAGGCGGCAGTGCGTCAGCGGGTGCAGTTCCACCAACCAGCCGCGTTCGGGTTCGATGCCGCCGGCGGGATGGCATTGCACGCACGCCCAGGTGGTTTCATGTGCGAACGGCAAAATCAAATCATGACGCTGCCCGGCTGCCATCTCCGGCCAGCGTTGCTCCAGGGCGGCAAACAGTTGTGCGGGAAATGCCGCAACGCCTTCCCCACCCGGCGCGGCCGCGAGTTCCAATTGCGTCAACGGATCGCCCGCGAGCAAGCGCCCGCCTTGCCCCAGCACCAACCGGCGCCAACGGTTGTGCCCCTGCCACGGCGCGTTGAAGCACGCCTGCCAGGCGCACAACAGCCAGTGCGCCGCCGCCTGCTCGTTCGTCGTGAACGCGCCCTCCCGGCGTTGCAGCAACAGCCACCACATGACCTGCTGCCCGGGATCATGCTCCGCCCGCAGCGCCAGGAGCTGACCACACAACGGCAGGGCCGCATTGGTGCAGTGCCCCACCACCGTCGGCCGCTGCCGCAGTTGGGCGAGCAATTCCACGGCCGGGCCCCGGCGCGCCAGCAGACAACGCAAATCCTGCGGCGACAGGCCGGTCTGCTGCCAGAACTCATCGCCGCGCGGGCTGGCGGGATCACCCAGCCCCAGCACCAGACGCTCCGCGCGCGTCGCCGCCAGCACCTGCGCCATCAACGCAGCGGGGTCCAAGGCAATCGGAATCAGGTGGTTCGTGGCACTGTGGTCAGCCCACGCATGTAGGAAGGTCATGGAAACCCAACTCCCCAAAATGGAAAAAGGGTTTCCCTCGCGTCGGCTGATTATAACATCTGCCAACGGGCGCCCCAATACCTTTATGCTTTCTGGATGCCGACCATGCCCACCGCCAACTTCACCGGCTTTGGCGCCCCCACGCTGACCTTCCTGCGCGAGTTGGCGCAGCACAACCAGCGCGAGTGGTTTCTCAAACACAAGCAGCAATATGAACAGGACGTGGTGACGCCGGCGCTGGCGTTCATCAGCGCGATGGAAAAACCGCTGGCGCAACTCGCCCCGCGCTTTCTGGCGCTGCCTATGAAGCAAGGCGGCTCGCTCATGCGGCTGCATCGCGATGTGCGCTTCTCCCGCAACAAAGCACCCTACAAAACCAACATCGGCATGCACTTTCGCCATGAGCTGGCGCGCGATGTCCATGCCCCCGGCTACTACGTGCACATCCAACCCCCGGAAATCGCCGGGGAATATGAAACCCATGGCTGCTTCATCGGCGTGGGCATCTGGCGTCCAGCGCCCGACGCGCTGGCGGCGATTCGTCAGCGCATCGCCGAGAAGCCGCAGCAGTGGATCAAGGCGCGCGACGACGCCGGCCTGCAAAAATACTTCGCCCTCGACGGCGACAGCCTCCGCCGCCCGCCGCGCGGCTTCGACCCGCAGCACCCGTGCATCGAAGACCTCAAACGCACGGACTTCATCGCCACCCATGAACTCAATGACCTCAAACTCGTCGGCTCGGCGAAACTGGTGGAACACACGGCCAAGGTGTTTGCCGCCGCCAAGCCATTGATGCGGTTTTTGTGTCAGGCTTTGGACGTGGCGTTCTAGTACCAGATGGCGGAAAGGTTCATCCCATGAGCGCGTGGCGTCACGTCGGCATCGAACTGTTGCCGGAGTACCGCAAGCTGATCGAAACCTCCGATGGCCCCATGATGCTCTGGATCGAGCTGCATCTTGAGCTGGACCGACTGCTTGGCGAAACGCCCCGGCAGGATGCGGTGATTCAGCACCTTTTCGACTACGCCAAATGGTGTCTGCACTGTCCCGGACAGGGAGAATACCTGTCTGACGCCGGGACAGCCGCGGTGGTGGCGTTTTATGAACACCTGCCGGGCCTTGAACGCCGATACTGGCGCGAGCTGTCACGCTGGTTTCCCCGGGAGGATTTCCTGAATCTCACCAATGCCTACCGCTATCGCTTGAACGAGGCGCAGCTTCAGGAGTTCATCGCGGAGTATCTCGCGGGGCTACGTTCTCCACCACAACCGCCATCCACCAAGTGGAATCGCCAGCGGTGAGTACGCATGTCTGCGGCTGCAATCGCTAAGCTGGTTGCATGTCAACATCTCCACCCAACTTCCTCGTCATCATGACCGATCAGCAGCGCGGCGACGCCATGAGTTGTGCCGGGCATCCGGTGCTGCTGACCCCGCAGATGGATGAACTGGCTGATGGCGGCGTGCGCTTCGAGCATGCGTACTCCACGTGTCCGGTGTGCATCCCCGCGCGGCGGTCGTTCATGTCGGGACAGTTTCCCAACACGCATGGCGTGCGTGCTTACCGCGATGGGCAGGAATGGGACCCCGCCGCCACGCTGCCGGGCGAGTTGCTCAAAGCCGGCTACCAGACGGGCATCGTCGGACGCAACATGCATCTGCATCCGCTGCGCAAGCCGTATGGTTTTGAGCACATGGCGATAGCCGCCGGGGTGCGCGAGCCAGCGGAATACGAGCAGTTCATGGCGGAAAACCAGCCTCCCTGCGGAGGGGGCTACTACGGCAGCGGCGTGATGCACAACGACTGGACCGCGCGCCCGTGGCATCTCGCCGAGCCGTTGCATCAGACCAACTGGACAGTCGATCAGGCGCTCAAGTTTCTGCACGAACGTGACCGCAGCCGGCCGTATTTCCTGGTGGTGAGCTTCGTCGCGCCGCATCCGCCGTTGATTCCCCCGGCGTTTTACTTCGAGCGCTATCTGCGTCAACCGCTGCTCGAGCCGGCGATCGGCGACTGGGAAACGCCGCTGGCGCCCAAGCGCCCGACCAAGGTCGACGACTCCTACATCAACCTCACCGGCGAGCTGCGCCGCTGCATGCTCGCCGGCTACTTTGGGTTGATCAACCACATCGACGATCAGATACGCCGACTGCTCAATCCGGTCACCGGCTTCTTCACGCCCGACACCGTGGTGGTCTACACCAGCGACCACGGCGAAATGCTGGGCGATCACTATCGCTTCCGCAAATCACTGCCGTACGAAGGCTCGGCGCGGGTGCCGCTGCTGGTGCGTGGCGGACGCGACACCGCCATCGCCGGCGGACAGGTGCGCGATCAGGCCGTGTGCCTTGAAGACATCATGCCCACCTGTCTGGAACTGGCGGGGTTGGAGATTCCCCCCAGCGTTGATGGGCGCAGCCTGGTTCCGCTGCTGGATAAAAATGCGGCCGCGACAAATCCCACCACCGCCGCCGGGGGTTGGCGTCCCTTCGTGCATGGCGAGTATGCCCATTCGCATCACTACCTGACCGATGGCCAGTGGAAGTACATCTGGTGGTCGCAGGATGGGACCGAGCAGCTGTTCAATCTCACCGACGATCCGCACGAATGCCGCGAGTTGGCGCGCCGGCCAGAGCATCACGAACAGTTGCAACGCTGGCGCACCACGCTGGCGCGGCATCTGCAGCCGCGCGCCGAAGGCTGTTCCGATGGACAGCGGCTGATCGCCGGCCGGCCCCATCCCCTGCTGACCCCGACTGCGCTCACCAGCTAAGATGCCTTCATGCTCGCCCACGCTCGCCTGTCATCGTGCCCGCTCGCAGCCCTCGCGCAGACGCCGCTCTCAAGTCTGGATGTCCTGTGGAACCATCCGCTGCTGCGCAATGGCGTAGCGACCGTCGCACTGACGGTCCTGCTGCTGCTGCTACGGTGGGTGCTGCGGCAGCGCGTGCTGCAGGCGGACATCCGTTCGCCGGACCTCCGGCGGCGCTGGATCGTGCAGATTCGCAGCCTGTGCGCGTTCCTGTTCGTGCTGGGCGTCACCATCATCTGGGCCAGCGAATTGCAGGCGTTCGCCCTGTCCGTCGTGGCGGTGCTGGTGGCACTGGTGCTGGCGACCAAGGAACTGATTCTCTGTCTGACCGGCAGTCTGCTGAAGGTGGGCGCGCACAGCTTCGGCGTCGGTGATCGCATTCAGGTCGGCGAGTGGCGCGGCGAGGTGGTCGACCAGACGCTCCTGAGCACGCGCCTGATGGAAGTCGGCCCCGATGAGCACACCCACCAGTTCACCGGCCGCATGGTCACCCTGCCCAACAGCCTGTTCCTCACCACGCCGATCGCCAACGAAAGCCTCAGCGCCGATTACCTGATGCTCAACATGTCCTTCACGTGCAAATGCACGGAGGACTGGGGTGCCGCCGAGCAATTTCTCCGTGAAGCGGCGGGCAAACTGGTTGAGCCGTACCGTCAACAGGTGGAACAGCAGATCGGCCGCACGCTGGCGCGGGAAGGGATGATCGGCCCCACGCTGGACCCGCAGATCACGCTGGTGCAGCCCAATGCCGATGAGGTGACGCTCTTGCTGCGTTTGCCCGCCCCGGACCATGAACGCTGGGTGATTGAACAGCAACTGCGGCGGCAATACCTGCAATGGCGCCGGGCCACCGTGGCCGGTTGAAGCAACGGCAGCGCCGGCTTATCCGCCGCCCTGGGGGCCAAAGCGTGAGCCGCGCAGACTCCCCATCGCCTGCTCCATCATCGCCTGAGCTTCCTCGGCAACGGCTTCCGCCAACTCACGCGGGGCGATCACCTGACAATGCCGGCCCATGCTCAGCACCCACCAGACGATCTCCTCGAGCCCATCCACCTCGCAATGGAAGTCGATGGCGCCATCCTCGCGCCAGTCGATGCGCTGGGTGTGATGCCAGCAGGTGTCGGCAATGGTCTCAGCAAACGTGCGATCAAACAGCAGATGCACCGCAAAACGCTGCTCGCCGCGAATCATGCGCCAGGCGTTGCCCAGGTGCGCCTTGAGGGTGAAATCCTCGGGAATGGCGTACGGCAAATCGGTCAGCTCGCAGCGCGTGAAACGATTGAGCTTCAGACACCGCAGGGCGGCGCGCTTCTCATGGCGACCCACGGCATACCAGGCGCGCTGGCTGTAAAACAGGGCGTAGGGTTCAAAGTGGAAAATCTCCGGTCCACTGGCGGGCACATCTTGAGCCTGGGCGGATTCATACGAGCAGCGCAACTGCCGTTTGCTGATGATCGCCTGGCGCACGCGCGCATACACGCGGTCCAAGCCGTCAGCGCTCTGCCCGGCCGCCAGTTGGATATGCACCTGCGGGTCCAGTTCATCCAGATCCGCCAGCAGCGCATCGGGCAATTGGCTGCGTAGTTTTTCCACCGCCCGCGCGGTGCTGCCGAAAAAGGGAATCTGCTCGGCTTGGCCCACGCTGCGGCCCAGCGCCACCAGCGCCAGGGCTTCCTCCATGGTGAAATCCACCGGCGGCATGAAGAACTCGCGGCGCACGATGTATCCGCCGGTCAATTCGTCCTGATCGAGCGGAATCTGGGCGGCCTGGAGGTCCTTGATGTCGCGGTAGATGGTGCGCTCGGTCACGCCGCAGCGTTCCGCCAGCCGCGCGGCATTCAGACCCCGTTCACCATGCACCAGCGTGAGGATGCGCAGCAGTCGTTGCAGTTTGTTGGTGCGTTCAACCATGAAATCCTCCCGGCCCCGCACGCGGCGTGTGCATCGCCGCGGGTGATGATTAAGTCATTTGCGAACTGCCGCCGCGCGAGGGGAGCCAGAAGCCGCCGTCGGCGCGCAGCACTGCGCCGGTGATGTAACTCGCCTGTGGACTGCACAGGAAGGCCGCGGCTTCGCCCATTTCTTCAATCGTGCCCAGGCGACCCCAGGGCAGGAACTTGCCCAGGCGAACCAATTCTTCCTCGGAGGTAAATGTGCGTTCGCCAGGGGTGTCGATCCAGCCGGGTTCGAGCACATTCACCCGCACCCGCTGGGGCGCCAGCTCTTCCGCCAGCGTCATCGCCAGATTGTTCAGCCCGGCTTTGGCGGCGTTGTAGGTCACGCAGTTTTTAAAGGGAATGAACGCATGCACCGAACTGACGAACAGCACCGCCCCGCCGACCTGCCGCTGCACCATGGACCGCACCGCCGCCTGCGCCAGAAAGAACGCGCCCAGCAGCGTGACATCCAGCGTGGACTGGAAATCGGCGCGGGACAGTTCGAGCATCGGCTTGCGCACGCTGTAGGCGGCATTGGTGACGCAGATGTCCACCTGCCCCCACTCGTCGAGCGTTTGCTGCACATAGCGGGCGCAGTCGGCGTCCTTGGCGACATCCGCCTGCACCACCAAGGCCCGGCGCCCCAGGGCACGAATCGCGCTGGCGACCTCTTCCGCCTCGCCCGCATGGGTGCGGTAGTTCACCGCCACATCCGCCCCGCGCTGCGCCAGCGCCAGGGCGATGCCGCGCCCGATCCCCCGGTTGGAACCCGACACCACCGCCACCTGTCCCGCCAGATCCTGCATGACTTGCCTTTCACCACCGTCGGGTACAAAAACCGATTGAAGCTGATCCGGTGGCAGCATGATACCGCATGGGCGGGCGGGATTGAGGCAGGGCCGATGGCCCCAGTTTTCGACTTGCTGTGACTGCAACCGCGGGGCAGCATGGCTATCATGCCCGGCAACCAAGGAGAGCCGCATGTCCACCGCCCTGTCGTTCACGCTTTCGCTGCTGCTGCTGAGCGCCCCTGCCGCCCCGACCATCGAGCAACTGCAGCTGGAAAATGCCCAGTTGCGCCAGCAGGTTGCCGCCTTGCAGGAACAGGTGCGCCAATTGCAGGCGCAGCTCCATCAGGCTCAGGATCAAGTGGTCGCCGCCCACGCCCGCACCGAGCAGTTGCAGCGGCAGGCGCAGGACTATTTCCTGACCCGCACCTATGACGCCGCCGGCGACCGCACCGAGCTCACTTCGCGCTGGCAGGAACTGGAAGTCACCGCCGGCCCGCCGCGGCGGCAGAGCCTTCGCCTGACCGCCACCGCCCCGGGCCAGCAACCCCGCGGCGCGCAGGTGAAACTGGTCCTCGACCTCGCCACCCGCATGAGCGACGGCAGCTACCGCCAGGTGGACGCGCTGCAATGGACCGCCGACGGGCAGTCGTTCACCAGTCCCCGGCTCAGCTATGACTACGAATCCCGGCGTTCCGGGGGCAAGAATCCCAAGCTGTTGTACGACGAGCGGCTGAGCTATCAGCTGGACTTTACTGCCCTGACCACCCTCGCCAGCGCCAAGCTGGTGGAAGGCCGACTGGGCAGCACAGCCTTCACGCTGACGCCCGAACAGCACAACATGATCAAAGTGCTGGCGAAGGAACTGGGCGGGAACTGAGACAGCGTCCATCCTCACCATGCCCTGAGGCGCGCTGATTTACCTTGGCTGCTCACGGGGCTGGGGATAGACTTATTGGCATGGGAACGCTTCAGGAAATCGAGCAGGCGATTCGCCAGTTGACGCCGGAGGACCGCGCGCGGCTACGGGCCCGGCTGGCGGAACTTGACGCGGCAGATTGGGATCAGCAGATGCAAGCCGACGTTGCCGAGGGACGCCTGGACTGGCTCGCGGCAGAAGCCCGACAGGAACGCCAGGCTGGACGCTGCACGGAACGATGAAGCACCGTGCCACTTCGCGCTTCTGGGGCCTTTACCACCAGCTTCCCGTGGAAGTACAGCAGCAGGCGGATCGCTGTTATCAATTGCTGCGCCAGGATGAACGTCACCCTTCGCTTCATTTCAAACGCCTTGGTGATTTCTGGTCGGTCCGGGTGGGCCTGCACTATCGCGCCCTGGGCATCGAAGCGCAAGGCGAAATGATCTGGGTATGGATCGGCTCGCATGCGGCGTACGATCAACTCGTGCGCGGCTCACGCTAGCCTGGACCATTGACGCCAGCCTTGAACACGCTGTGCCGTCAACCCAGCGTCGCTTCCAGCTGCCCCAGCAGCGCCTGCGTCTTGCTCAGTTTTTCCGCGACCATCGCCTGGGTGAAGCGCACGCTGAAGGTGTAACCCCAGCCTAAAAACGGTTGCCGCGCCATCAGCGTGAGCATGTGCCGGGCGCGGTGAATGGCTTCGCGCAGGATCGGCAGCATCGCTTCGACATGGGCCCGGTGCTGCGGATCGTCCTGATCGAGGTACCACAACTCATCGCGCAGCTTCACCCAGCGGGCGAACGCCACGTCTTCCTCCAGGATCAGGGCATTGGTCCAGGCGATGTCATGATCGAGCTGCGCAATCGGTTGCAGCGCGGGCGGCGCGGCGTCGAGCGCCTGTTGCAGCAGCGGCAAACCGGCGTGGAAGCGCTCCAGCGCGGTCGTGTGATCGCGCAGGCGCGGGCCATACGGCGGCAACGGGGTGAAGCAGAAGCGTGCCGCTTCGTTGCGTGGATTGCTCAGGTAAGCCGCATTCTCGGATTCCCGCATGCCCGGCATGATGTCGTAAAACCCCGGGCCGTAGCTGTTGCGGAACAGGAAGCCGGCGCCCATGTCGAATGGATGCGCCGGGCCGATGACCAGCGGCCCTTGCCAGTATGGGCCATACAGGCGGTGCATGGTGTCCCACGCGGCGGAGAAGCGCTCCCACGCGGCAACGGCGTGCGGCGCGCCGGCCGGCCCGTACAGCGTCTGCGCCACGCGCGCCACCAACTGCTCGCTGCTGAGCGCCGGCTGAGCATCCACCCAGTACGCCATGAGCACGCTGGGAGCCGACCATGCGCCGATGAAACGCCAGCTCTCCCACGCCACCTTCGCGCCCTGGGCCTGCATGGTCTTGAGCCGCGTCGCCCAGCGCTGCATGACCGGGATATACGGCACGCTGTGAAAGTGGGCGTCGATGCAGATTTCCGACTTGATGACCAGTTCCACCCCACGCTCGCGCAACACCGGCGTCAGGTGTTTGAAGCGCTGGGATGGCTCGAGTTGCTGAATGCTGTAATCGCCCACCGACACCCGGCCCACACCGTCGACATGAGTCACCGCGTCCTTGTCAATTTCCAGCACCAGGCTGCCGCGCGGATCGAGCAAACGGGCTAGGTTGAGGTCTTCCGCCCAATCGCAGTCCACTGGTTTGTGCGGGGTCCAGATGTAGCTGCTGTAAGGCCAGAACAGCAAGCGCGTGGTGGGATTGACCTGCTTGACCGCGGCAATCAGGCGATTGAGCAGCGGCGCCAGCACCTCGGACGGCCGACGCTGACCGCAGGTTGGGCAGTTGGTGACGCGCTCGGTGCGCGGGACCGGCCGGGTGTAGCAGTGGAGAAAACCTTCGCCACCAATCAGGAAGCCCAGCGCGCCGAGGTTGGGAATCTGCTGCGCCAGACGGCTCATCTGTTCGGCATAAAAATCATGCGTCAGCGGGCAGGACGTGCACAGCGCATGGCCCGCGGCGCGCATGACATTTCCGCCTTTAAGCTGGGGAAACGCTGCGAAAACAGGATGGTCGGCAAACAGGCGCGGGGCTGCCACCAGCAGTTGGAGTTCCACCCCGTAACGCTCGGCGCGGCGGGCAAGCTGCGCCATCTCCGTCAGGCGGCGCGGGGCCTGGGCATCGGCCATCTGCGGCAGCAGGTCGCTGGTGCAGTGCTCCCACAGATTGATGTACAGGAACAGTTGCGTGTAACCCAGATGCGCGAGGCTGCATAGGTAGCCGTCGGTGTACGCCAGGGGGTCGGCAGCGCGTTCGAGTCCCTGGGCGAACATGCTGGCGGTGATGCGGCGGTCGTAGGTGGTCTGAATGACCGCTCGGCCGCGCGGCAGGATGGGCGCGTGACGGTAGGTCATCTGCTGCTGCGCCCAGACGGAAGCGCGCCACAACTCGCGGAAGTTTTCGCCGGTGAGGGTGACGCCGGCGTCGGTGACTTCCACGGCAGCGCGGCCCGGCGCGCGGGCGAAGGTGATCCGCGCGGGGTTGGCGCTGGGCGATTCGTTGGGCCAGAGCTTGGCGAGACAGCCGTTGAAGTCGTCCACCAGAGGGAGCAATTCGGGGTCCGCGCTGCCCGCGCGCCAGGCGGCCGGGAGCAGCAGTTCATCACTGCCGGGCGTGAAGGGCATCACCGGCGCGACGAGACGGTGTACGTCCTCCACCAGGGCTTGAATGGCTGCGTTGCGTTCGTCGCCGTGTCCTGCATCCATGGTCATGCTCCGCGCACTTCCCCCAGCAGCGCCAGGAGGTTGCCGCCTGCAATCGCCTGTCGATCGCGCTGGGCGAGGAAGGGCAGGTGTTCAATCACGCCAAACGTCTGCGGATACGTCAGCCAATCCAGACAGGGCGAAAAGTCCGACGCCCACAGCATCCGCTCCGGGCCATACGCATCCAGCGCGGCATGAATATGCGGCCAGGCGGCCTGATGCGGATAGTCATGCCCGGGATCCGTCAGCGCGTACAACCCGCTGAGCTTGATGCGGGCGCCGGGGTAGTCCGCCAGCGCCAGCACCGGCGCCATGGTCCGGCGGGCTTCCTCGCGCGCCGGCGGGGTGGCGACGCGCGGCGGGAGGCCCAGATGCGACACCAGCACGCGCAAGTCGGGAAATTGCTGGAGAATCGTGCCCCAGGCGCGCCAGCGTTCGCCGGTGGAGTTGACGCTCAGCACCCAGCGCTGCCGCACCAGCCAGTTCCAGACTTCCTCCGGCAGCGCCAGCAGCGCCGCCTGGTCGGCATCGCTGAAGATGTAAAAGCTCAGGCCGACGAAACCACTTTCCGCCAGGATTTCCAGCGTGGCGCGACTCAACCCTCGCTGCGGTTCGACAAACGCGGTCGGATACAGCCAGGGCCAATCCGTGCGCACCGCGGTGAGGAAGGTGTTGTTCTCTTCGCACCAGGCTTCGCCGGCGTAACCCACCACCAGCGCCGCCTTGACGCCATGCTGTTGCGCCAGCGAATCGAAGCAGCGCGGCTCCTCGATGCGCACGCCCTCCCGGTGGGTGAAGGACTGGCCTTGATAGCTGTCGGCAAACAGATGAATGTGGGCGTCGGCGCGATCAGACATGATGCAAAGACTCCTGTAAAACAGATAGGAATCGATCGACGTCGGCTGCGGTGTTGTAGCCATGCAGCGCCACGCGCAGCCGCCCGGCAGTGGCCATGATATGAATGTTCTGCGCATGCAGCCGGGCGCGCAGTTGCTCGGCGCGCGGATGACGAAACGCCACAATGCCCGCCAGCGTGCTCGGATCGTCGGGCGTGATCACCTCCACCGGCAGGGCGCGTAAACCCGTCAAGCACTGACGCACCAGCGGGTCGGCCTGCTGGGCGATCTTGTCGACCCCCACTGACTGGATGTAACCCAGCCCGGCGTTGACCGCATAAATCGCGGCATAATTGGGCATGCCGACCATGAAGCTGCCCGCGCCCGGACGCAGCACCGCGCGCTGGAAACGGTCCTCAGCAAACGCATTTTCCAGGTTGAACCAGCCCCCGGCGGGCACCGTCCACTCCCGGCTGCGGCGCTGCGGCACGCCGACGAGCCCCCCGCCGTGGCTGGCGAGAATCCATTTGTGCGTCGAGCTGACAATCAGATCCGCCATCGACAAATCCAGCGGCACACGCCCCAGCGCCTGCGTCACATCCACCGCCAGCATGGCGTTGCTGTGGGCGCGAATCATCTCCGCCAGCGGCGCCAGCGGGATGCGATAGCCGTTGTAGAAGCTGACCGCCGAGACCGTCACCAGCTGGGTGCGCGGCGTGAGCAAGGGTTTAAGGTCTTCCAACCGCAACGCGCCCGCCCGGGCTGGCCACAAGCGGGTGAGCGACGGGCTGCCCGGCAGCATCCAGGGCGTGGCGCCGGCGGGAAAGTCCAGGTCGTTGATGATGACTTCATCGCCCGCCTGCAGGCGCAGGGCGAGCATGGCGAGGTTGAAGGCTTCGGAACTGCACGAGCACAGGCCGATTTCGTCCGCGGTCAGGCCGAACATCGCGGCGGTGCGGCCGCGCAGCTCGCGCCACTGGGCTTCGTGCAACGGCCGGCCGTCCATGCCCAGCAGCTTGTCCTGGGCGTACTGATTGAGCGCCGCCAGCACCGCCGGCGGGGGAATGCCCTCGGCGGCGGTGTTGAGATAGGTGCGCTCAAGCAGGCTGGGAAAATCACGTTCGCGGTCAGCCAGGGTCAACATCAAACCAGCTCCAGGCAAAAGAACTCAACTCAAAACTACCACAGAGGCACCGAGCACACAGAGTCAAGACGTGAGATAAGGATGAACGTCCGACTTTTTCCGCAGCTTTCGGCGAGTATTTCTCGGTGATCTCTGTGCCTCTGTGGTTACTGCTTTTTGAGATCGTTACGCAGCAGGCATCACGAATCAGAAGCATATTGTTCGAGCAGGTCCAACCAGCGCATCAGTTGCAGGGCATCGCCATAGCGCGTGCCGAGCGGCGGGGTTTGTGCGCCGGCCGCCACGCGACTGAAGCAGCGCAACTGCTCGGCGAGCATGCCGGTGGGCTGGGCGTCATCCAGGCCGATTTCCAGATGCAGCGGGTGCTCAGCGCGCTGGTTGGTCCAGAGCGTCAACGGGCGCGGGTTGGTGTTCAGCCGCGCCGCCCAGTCAGCGCCGAACACTTCCAGCCAGTCATAGCCCTGCGACCCCGCGCCGGCCGGGAGCAGGAAGCCCGCGGACAATGACGCCAGGGCGCCGTCCGCCCAGCGCAGTTGCGCCAGCGTGAGGTCCGTTTCGCCGGAGGCATGCCGATGCCGCTGGGCGGTGAAGCTGACGGGTTCGCGTCCGCCCATGAGCATCTGCACGCAGTACAGGTCATGCACCATGGTGAGATGGAATGGCGATTCGCCGGGGTACAGGGTGCGATGGTCCTGCCCGCGCTGGCGACTGGTGGCCAGATGCACGATGGGGCTGCGCGTGGCGGCTTCCCGTTTGAGGGCGAGGAATTCGCTGTTGAACAGCACGACGTGGCCGAGCATCAGGTTGCGGGAATCGCTGGGGACCAACGGGGCGAGGCGCTGCGCCTCGGTCAGGCTGTCTGCCAGAGGTTTTTCCATCAGCACGGTGCAGCCGGCGCGGAGCAGTTGTTCGCCCAGGGCGATGTGGCTGGCGGTGGCGCTGGCGACGATCCATGCTTTGATGCCGGTTTGTTGCAGCGCTGTGTACAGGTCGGTGAAGCGCGGCACATGAAGTTGATGAATCTGCCCGGCGGCATGTTCGAGTCGCGCGGCATCGCGGCCGACGAACGCCGCCACCTGCGCCTCGGCGAGCGCCGCGAGCGTACGGGCGTGCAATTGCCCAAACGCGCCCAGGCCGATGATGCCGATGCGCACCGGCTGCTCAAGCGCCGTCATGGTCGTACTCCGCATTCATCAGCGCCAGGTAAATCTCCACCGCCTGGTCCAGCTCGCGCAGGTCGATCCATTCATCCGCGGTGTGCGCCTGGGCAATGTCGCCGGGGCCCATCACGACGGCGGGAATGCCTTCGCCGCTGAAGTTGGAAGCATCGGTGCCATAGGGCACGCCGCAGGGATCGCCATTGAGTCCCAGCGTGCGCAGCGTCGCGCTGATGACGCCGGCGAATTGGGTGGAGACCGCCGGGTCCAACGGCGGGTCGATGTAAGCGGGCCCGTGTTCCCAGTTCAGGTTGGGCAGACGTTGCTGGAGCGTTTGCAACAGCGTTTCGATGGCGGGCACCACCGCGCGGCCGTCTTCGCCGGGGACGATGCGCCGGTCGATCTCGCAAGTGCAGCGATCAGGAATGATGTTGATGGCGCTCCCGCCACGGATGGTGTTGACCGAGCAGCGTGCCCGGCCGGTCATGGGATGGCTGGCGGTGAGGCTGGGGATGTAGCGGCGTTCGAGTTCCAGAATGACTTCGCACATGGCGCTGACCGCCGAGACGCCCAGCTCCGGCTGCGAGGAATGACAGGCTTTGCCCACCGTGGACAGTGCCCAGCGGGTGACGCCGTTGTGTGCGGTGACCAGCCGATTGCCCGTCGGCTCACCGACGATGACGCCTGCAGGTCGGATGCCCAGTTGGGGCAGTTGCGTTTCCGCCAGGGCTGCGGCGCCGGATTTCTGGTGTTCTTCGCAAAGCGTCAGCGCGACGGCAATGCGATTGCGCTGGCCGGGCAGTTCGAAGTAGCGGCGCAGCGCCCAGAGCATGGCGGCGCCGGTGGCTTTGGTGTCGCAGGCGCCTCGGCCGTAGAGTCGCTCGCCACGCACCTCGGCGGCAAAGGGATCGATGGTCATGCCGGCGATGCCCACGGTGTCGAGATGACTCTCGAAGAACACCCAGGGGCGCTCATCGGCATCGGGAACCTTCCGGGGAGCTGGCATCACCAGCAGGTTGTCGCCCATGCCTTCCACGGGCAGCCGCAGCGTGTGCATCCCCCAGTGCTGGGCGAGTTGGTCAAGGTAATCCGTCAGCGGGCGCTCGGCATACGGCTGGCCGCCGAATGCGGGATTGACGGTGTTGATCCGCACCATCGCCGCCAGCAGTTCACGACAGGAGGTCGGCGGCGGCATGGGAACAGACGCGGTGGGTTGCGACATGCGGCAGCATCCGACAGGCACAAGTGCGCAGCCGGGCTCAACGAGGGCTGCGGTCAACGCCGGTGCATCTTAGCTGGTCTGGGATGAGACACCAGTTGGCGGCGGATGGTGGTAAGGCAGGGTGGCGCGGATCACACGATGCGCTGTCCAAGCGTCAGACCCGCCGACTCGCGTCGGCGGCTCAGATGGGGTGAGTCAGGCGTTTGGTGAGCTGTGAGGGCCAGCAAAAAAACAGCGAACGCCGAGGGTTGCTCGGCGTTCGCGTGAAAAACTCGTTCCAGCCTGTGAGGCAGCGGTGCAAAGAACCCGTGGTTCAGCCCATGACCGCCCTTTTCCAAGGGCTACTTCCGGGGGGGGCCGGGGGTCAGTGCACTTCGAAGATCGACTGGGTCCGCAGCACCAGGCCGTTGTTGCCGGTCAGGTGGTAGGACTGGATGTGGAACTCGCGCTTGTACTTCTGCATGTCGAGCATGGACATGCTGACGGCGCCGTCCTCATCCTTCCACGTGTGGATCAGCGACGAAGCGGTGTCGGCAAAGTCGCGGATTTCCTGCATGGTGGTGGTGTACAGGTTTTCCGTCAGCGACTCGGTCTGGATGGTCGTGACGTAGCCGATGCTCGGCTTGCCCGGCTCGCGGGGCATTTCGTAGTCCTTCTCGCCCAGGCAGGGCAGAGCGTGGACCAGACCCAGCTCCGGCAAGTGGTCGGCATGCTCGAGGACCGTCTCGGTCAGGCACCGGCCGCCTACGGTGAAGCGGACGGCGTGACCCGAGGGCACGACCCAGGCTTCGACCTCGTAGTCGCCATGACGGAGCACCCGGCGCTGCTGCAGGTCGAACAGCTCGGGGTGCAACGCCCGACGGTACAACATTAGTCGGAAAATCTGTGTGTTAGATGACTTATGGCTGACGCTCATGCGTAACCTCTTTTCGATTCCATTCGAAATTGGGTGAGAAGGCGACATTATAGCGTTGGTCTTCGTGGTGGGAAGATGGCACTTTCGGGTTTTCTTGGAAATTTCGTCCTCCAGGGCCATTTCCTGCCCCCTGACCTACCCGCACAGCCCCACGAAGGCTGCAGAATCGCCGGGGAATGGGCCGATAACAGCTAAGAATCCGCTGGATCGGCGTTCGCGTGCGGTTGCGCGCTCATCTGTATAAACCATATGGCTTTGGCGCATGCCATCCTGAACCACGTAAAATCCCTGCCTGACCCGGCAGTGGACCAGGCTCTCGCCGACACCCTCGCCACCGCCGACGCGCCCAGCCTCGCCCCCCTCCTGCGGGTCGTGCTCCAACGCAAGCAGCCGGCCGGGTTGGTCGGCGCGGTCGCCAGCTACCATCGGCTGTCGCCGGCCCTGCAATCCGAGGTGATCACCAGCGTTGACGATCTATATGGAGCACTTCGACAGATCACCAAACGTCGCGCTGCCCAGCCCCGCGCCAATGCCGTCGAGATCATCCGGCGCGCCAAAGCTGCCCGGCTGGCGTACCTGCTGGCGGAGGAGCTTCGGCATGCCCCGGCCGGTTTGTGCCGCGCTGCGGGGGACGCCCTGCTCGAGCTGGCGCAATGGGCGAGTTCCGACCCCGACCCGGACGCCGAGAGCTATTTCGACACCGAAAGCGCTGCGTACCTGCAGACCGCGGTGGAAGACGCCCTGGGCTACTACGCCCATCACCAATGCGAATCCGTGCTGCTGGCGCTGGCGGCGTTCGTCCCCCGTCCGCTGCTGCGCCGCCGAGGTCTGCTGGATGATCCGAGCCACCCGGCGGTCAAAGACTATGCCGTCGCCCTGACCGGCGCGGGCGAGCCGCTGCTGCGCCGGGCAATGCTGTTCTACCTCGCCCTGCCGACGCTGACCGAAGCGGCGCTCGACGGCCTGCGGATGATGGTCCAACGCCGTCAACTGCGCGAAGCGCTGACCCACGGCCATCTGCTGTCGGTCCCGGGCATCGCCCGGCAACTGAGCAAAGCGCCCACCCCCAGCCTGTTGATGCCCGCCGAGGAGGAATGGCGCAAGTTCGACCACTTCCAACTGCGCGCCATGCCCGCGTGGATCATGGGGCTGCATCTGGACGCCCCCAGCAAAGCCGACGAACTGGCGCGGCTGCGCCAAGCGCCCGACGCACCCACCCGCCTGGGCGCGCTGCGTCGCTTGATCGAACTGAGCCGGCTGCACCGGAATCCGGAAGCCGAGCGCCACATCGCCGACTTCACCCGTGACGCCGACGCCAACGTCGCCCGGCTGGCGCTGCGGCATCTGATTCGTCAGGATTGGCCGGAGCTGCCGAGCCTGCTGCTCGCGCTGGTCAACTCGCCCCACAGCAGCGTGCGGTTGCTGGCGGGGGCGCATGTGTCGCCGTTGGGATTCGAGCGCCTGTGGCAAGCCTGGCCGCGTTTGAGCTACGCCAACCAACTGGCGGCCGGGCGGGCGCTGATCAAAATCGACCCCCGCTTCCACGTGCATCTGGGCGACAAGCTGGCGCGGGCGGATGACGACTGCCGGCTGCGGGCGCTGGAGATCATCCGCACGCTCAATCAGGCGGAAGTGTTTGAGCGTCCCCTGCTGAGCCTCGCCGCCGACGCCGATGCCCGGGTCGCTTCCGCAGCCGTGCGGGCGCTGGGCGCGCTGACCACCCACGCTTCCGTGCATACGCTGGAACGTTCGCTCAACCATCCTGATTCCCGCGTGCGCGCCAATGCCGTCGAAGCCCTGGAACAGGTGCGTTCGGTCAATCACGTCAACCAGCTGACCGACATGGCGCAGCGTGATGAGAACCGCCCGCGCGCCAACGCCATCGGCGCCCTGATGGAGCTGCGCTTCAACGACGCCCTCTCCGCCCTGAGCAACATGCTCGGCGACGACCGCCCCCGTCATCGCATCAGCGGCCTGTGGCTGGTCGAGCACATGGGCCTCAACGAAATGGCGCGCCAGGTCACCGAACTGGCGGTGCGCGATCCCGACCACCAGGTCCGTCAACGGGCGGGGCTGGTCATGCAGCGCCTGATCGAATCGCTCAACACCAGTGCCGAACTGCTCATGTCGGCCGGCAAAGCGCTCGCCACCGCGCAGGAAACCGCCGACGCGGGATCGGCTGCGCAACCCGCCCCGGAGGTCCAGGCATGAACCTGCTCCAACTGCTCCAGCACGCCTTCGCCTTCACGCCGCTGAGCAAAGGCCCCCGCGAGCCCGGGCCGTACATTTCGAACACCAACGACATCCTGCGCGGCCTGAGCGAAAACTTCAACAAGCCGCTGATGAACACCTCCAGCTTCCTGATGCTCTTTGGCATCCTGCTGCTGGTGCTGGCGCTGTACTGGCTGCACCGCTGGCGCAACACGCATGAAGACCGCGGCGAACCGGTCGTCGTGTTCCACGAAGTCGCCCGGCAATTCGGCATCGACCTGCGCACCCAATGGCTGCTGGTCCGCGTCGCCCGGCACAGCGGCCTGAGCAATCCCCTCACGCTCATCCTCTGCGACCGCACCCTGCGCCACCACGCCCAGGGCTACCTCCGCACCCTCGCGGGGCGACAACAACAGCAAGCCGCCCAGCGCCTGCTGGCGCTCGAAAAAGACCTGTTCAGAGAATCATAAAAGCCCTGCCGACTTGCGGTGACAACGGGCTCCGCGCCTGGAGCATAGGCGGCCGGTCAGTTTTTCGGTTGGTCCACCGGCTTCTGCTCCTGCCTGATCTTGTCAACCTCGGTTTGAAGCACATCGAAGATGGCTTTTTCGATTGCTCCCTCGCCCGAGTAGACGCGCGAACCATCGGGTTGAATATCGACGATTACTTCCGGTGATCTGGCTTCACTGGGAAAGGGATCGGCTGGTGTCGGGGGCGCCGGCGCTTCGAGCATCGGGGGTGAAGCCGGCGTGGTGGCGAGCGTCGGCGCCGCCATCCGACTCCAGACAAAGCCGCCTGCCCCCACCATGGCCAGCAGCAGGACAACCACGACCACGGCTGCCAGGGCGGCGCCAGCCCCACCGCTCGCCGCTGCGGGGGCGGTAAGTGTGGTCCCGCCGATCGGCTGGCCACAGGAACCGCAGAAGCGGTCGCCCGGGTTGGTTTGATCGCCACAGTTGGAGCAGAAGACGGAACTGCCGCGCGACGCGCCGGCATTGCCGGGGGCAGCGGCTGGACGGGTCGGGCGGACCGGATTGCCGCCGGCTGCTGGACCGACGGGTGGCCCGGCTGCGAGCCACGCGGGCAGGAGCATCCCCAGCAGCGGAACCAGAATGATGAAACCCGTGCCATAAGCGCGGCCGCGGCGCTCGGCGATGGAACACCACAGCAGCGCCATGCAGATCAGGTTGACGCCAGGAATCAGCAACAGCAGAAACCACGCGGGGGATTTGCCGGCCGCCTTGAGGAGGGTGAAGACATTGATGATCGGAATCCACGCCAGCCCTGCGGACGGATCACCGGTCTTCCTGGCAATGATCATCAGACAGGTACAACAGTAAACATAGCCCACCAGCGTCAGCAGCGCCAACAAGCCGAGCAGGACCGTGATGTTCAGTGACCCGGTCGATTCAGTGGGCCAGTTTTCGACCATACGCGTATGTCCTTTCATGCAGGCGGTCATGAGAACACGATGGCGTCAGGTTGTTGACCACTGGATCCAGGCCGGAGCCTTCATTTATGACTGTCATTGTAAATGCGCGTCGACTATATTTGCAGCGCATTCCTTGCTTACATCTCCGTGACCGATCCAGGCCGATGTTCTCGGGCAGCCGTGGCAGGAGTTATTCGCATGTCACCGACGCAGTCGAACGTCAAGCGGTGGTGTCCCAGGTGCGGCGTGGAAAACCTTGGCAACCGAGCCTTCTGCACGGCCTGTGGCATGGGGCTTGGCGCCGCTTCAGCCCCCGGCAAAACCAGCGCAGGAAGCAGTCCGGGCACTGATCCCGGTGGCGGCTTAACGCTGGGCGCCGCAGGTCGGCATCATTCGCCGGCGGTGGCGATGGCGGCAGGCCTGCTCATTCCCGGAGCGGGGCAGGCCTACAACGGTCATCCGATTGCGGGGTTTTTTGTGCTGATGACCAGCGTGCTGGTGCTGCCCTGGTTGATCGGCGCGGTCGCGGCTTATGCCAGTGCGGGACGAATGGCCCAGCAAGGCGGGCGGTCGGGAATGGGCGGGATGATCTGGATCGTGCTGCAGGCGTGGCTGGCACTGAACGTCGCGCTGGCGGTGGTGCTGGCGCTCACCATGACAGGGGTGCTGCGATGAAACAGTCATCTGGAGCGCCGCAGCAGACCAGCAGCCTTGGTTGTCTGGGAGTGTTCAGTGTTTTCTGTCTGACGCTGTTCACGGTCGGTGAACTGGCGCTGCTGTTGTGGCTCAACCCGTACTGGGTGGAACGGCATGCGTGGTGGCGCGCGCCGCTGGTGGAACAGGAAGTGGCATACGCCTACGACCAGGTGGATCAGCTGGATCCGCAGCGCCTGTCGTTCGCGACGACGGCTCCAGGGCCGCGGCTGCATGGCCCGGCAACAGCGCCGGTGCTGTTTGAACTGGGCAGCGATCGCGCGGATTACACGCTGCAGGGCGGGGCGCGGCTGCAGGACAAACTCGTTGGCGGCGAGGTGATCATTCCGCCCGGCGCGGTGCGCGAGCATGCGCTGGTGAAATTGACGCCGATCTCGAAGGTTCCCCCACGGATGGCCAGCGCATTTGTGGGCCCGGTGTATGACCTGCGGATCGGGCCTCATGAGCACTACCAGTTCGAGCGTCCGGTGGAGTTTCGTTTTCCGTATTCCCCAGAGCGTGCGGCGGGCGGCAACCCGGTGGTGGCGGTCTGGGAAGGCGACCGCTGGAAACCGCTGCCGACGCGGGTGGATGCGGCGAACAAAGTGCTGATCGCCAGCACGCCCCATGCGAGCGAAGCGGGCTCGATCGACACAGCCTCAACGCGGGCGGAGTCCAGTACGCTCGACTGGATCACCGGGGCCATCGGCAACTCGTTGCGCAGTTCGATATTTAGGGTGACCGCGTACGCCGGGATCAGCAACTACAACACGCCCGAGGGGAATTTCGCGGTTCATTATTACCCGGCGAGTGGAGACAGCTTTGGCAACCACAAACTCGATCAGCAGTTTGAGCAGGGCGTGCCGGCGGGCGACACGCCGCGCTTCGTGAAGCTGGTGGGCGAGTCGCTGGAGTATTCGCTCCAACGGCTGGGGGAACTGGGACTGAACGCTCCGACCGCGAAGCTGACGCGTTATGACGTTTATCTGGTGGACCTGGGGGAAGGCGTGCTGGGGCAATCGCCGCTGGGGGGACCGCTTTACATCAACTGTCAATTGCCGAGCATGGCGCTGCGGGATGGGACCGACCCGGAGATGGATGTGCGCACGACCTGCGCGCACGAACTGACGCATCTGCTGCAGGGAGCGTACTACGGTTCGCTGGCGGTGAAAACCGACGGGGAATCCATCAAGTTCATCGCTGAAGCTGTCGCGGAGGTGGCGGCCCAGATGGTGTATCCCTCCTCCAATGCGGAGGTGCACTTGCTGACACTGGAATACGGCAGGCTGCTGACCGTGCCCTGGAACAAGACGGATGATCCCTACGCCTATGCGGCTTTTCCCAAGTGGATGCAGATGCACGACGATTCGGGCTGGCCGTTCAGCCTCAAAGCGATGGAGCTGTCGGCGGGCGAAGGCGTCGGCGTGAATCCGCTGCAGGATTGCGACGACGCCTTCCGCGCCGCAGCCCCTAATTCCCAGTTGAAAACCCTGGGGCAGGCGTTCACCCGCTTTGCCGCCTGGTTCTATCACGAGGACCAGTGGGAAGGATTGCTCACGCGGATGCACGGCCCTGCAGTGACGGCGAAGGATCAGGCCTTCAGCCAGGCTTCGATTGCGCTGGACAGTGTGCAGCAGAACATCGCATTGTGGTTTCAGAATGTGGCGCGACCGTCAAACCAATCGCCCCCCGCGATCATCCGCCGGGACTATGGCGAGGATGCCCTCGGCATGCTGGCGCCGCTCACCGCGCATGCGCAGTACATCAACGCGTGTCCGCTCCCCAAAACCCTCAAGCCGAAATTGGTGGTCTGGTTTGAACCCCGGGGAACCCCGGCCGCCGACCTGCGCGTGTACGTGATGGAAGGAGTGGCGGACCACCACGCGACGCCGCAGCGCAATGGCGAGTTGGGCATGCCCCTGCGCGGCAACGCGGGCACGGTTTCGCGGATCGAACTCCAACCCCAACCGGTGGGCCACGTGATCGAGGACTTCGGCCTGCCGGGCAAACCCAACCGCATCACCCTGCTGTTCGTGAACCAGTCCCTGAGCGCGGCAATTCCAGGAGTCTCCGTGCGACGCTGGCTGCTGGTTCCCCCGCCAGTAGCGCGGGTGGATCGGGATGAGCGCTCCGGCCCACAGAACTGGACGGTTTCATGGGATCACGTGGGCATCCATCCATCGAGTCAGCAAGCCGCGACCCTGAAGATCCAGCCGCGCGCGTTCAAGCATTACAACGTGTATCGCAAACGCTGGGATGATCCGCCCAGTGCATGGCAGGTGATCGGGACCACGGCCGCTGACACCTGGAGCGAAGCCGCCCCCGACCCGGGACCATGGACCTATACGGTCAGTGTGGTGGATATCCTGGACCAGGAGAGCGCGAAAGCAACAGTCGAGACGCACGATCCCTTCATCGGAACGTGGAAGGGCATGGTGGCGATGACGGCGGGGGCGCCGGCGGATGCGCTGGCGGCGATGATGTCCGAAGGCCGGCGGCGAGCGCGGGCGGAGATGGAGCAGAATCTGGCGGCGGCGACCACCGACCAGGAGCGGCATTCGATCAAACAGAGCTGGGAACTGGATGAGAAACTGGCGCAGCATGTGATGCAAGCGGTCAATGGGGTGGCGCCGGTGGTGCAGCAGACGCTGCGGCTGGGGGTGCCGTTCCGGGTGGAGGTGGATCGGCGCGGCGGCGTGTACTACGCGAAACTCACCGAGGTGTTCTGGGGACTTACCCCCTTGCCCGAGGAATTCAAGGTTGATGTCGCGATGAAGCGCAGCATGCCCAACAAACTGGTCTTTCGGGACTTCACCCAGACGATCGAACATCGTGAGTTGGTGGAGAACGCGGTCTTCCGCCTGGAGCCGCCGGCGTTTGTGCTATATCGCCTGGATCCCAGCGGAACGAAGAACAATGTGATCCGCCAGGAGTCGTATGAGATCACGCTCGAGTCGATGGGGCATGACGCCGGCACGCAGCTGCGCTGGGTGCTCGAACGGGAAAGCCCGGAGGTGGGCAAAACGCTCAGTCCCGTGGGGCCCTGACGCCGGCGGTTGGCGCTGCCCATCCAGCCGCTGCGCCCCCACTCAGAGGTCGGTGTTGACGCACGCGGCGCGGCAGGCGCACGTTGGACTACCGCCCCACCGCTCCATCCTGCCCCGTCATCCGCTCCACGCGCACCGGGACGAACTTGGACACCGGCGTCCGGCTGACTTCCGCGAATTGGTCGGCCGCCACCAGCGGGTTGCTCTCCGGGAAATAGGTGGCGCAGCAGCCGCGGGGAATGTCATACGCCGTCACCCGGAAGCCATCGACTGCCCGGCGCTGGTTGTCGTCCCATGCACAGACGAGGCGCACCACGTCGCCGTCGGCGAGTCGTCGGTCGATGATGTCCAGTTCGTTCATCAGCACCACCATGCGGGTGCCGTAGATGCCGCGGTAGCGATCGTCGAGGTCGTAGACCGTGGTGTTGTACTGGTCGTGCGAGCGAATGGTCATCATGCGCAGCACATCGGGCGCGGTCGCCAGCGTGGGAATCTCGGCGACGGCGAAGTTCGCTTTGCCGGTGGTCGTGGTCCATTGCCGTTCGCGGGCGGAGTTGCCCAGATAGAACCCGCCGGGCGCGGTGATGCGCTGGTTGTAGTCGGCGAAGGCGGGCAGCACAGCCGCAATTTTGTCGCGGATTTTGCGGTAATCCGCCACCATCTCCTCCCACGCGATGGAACTGTCGGGGAAAGTCGCCCGCGCCAGCCCCGCGACGATCGCCGGCTCGCTGAGCAGATGCTCTGACGCCGGCGGGTTGCTGCCGCGCGAAGCGTGGACCATGCTCATGCTGTCCTCAACGGTGACGCACTGCGGGCCGGCCGCCTGCAGGTCCAGCTCAGTGCGACCCAGACAGGGGAGAATCAGCGCATCCTCGCCCACCACCAGATGGCTGCGATTGAGCTTGGTGGACACGTGCGCGGTGAGCGCGCAGTTGCGCAGCGCTGCCATGGTGAAGTGGGTGTCGGGGGTGGCGCTGACGAAGTTGCCGCCCATGCCGATGAAAACTTTTGCTTCGCCCTTGCTCATGGCGTCGATGGCGCCCACCACGTCATAGCCATGATGGTCGGGTGGAGTGAAGTTGAATACTTCGCCCAGGCGTTGGAGGAAGCGTCGACCGGGGCGTTCGGTGATGCCGACGGTACGATCGCCCTGGACGTTGCTGTGCCCGCGCACCGGACAGGCGCCGGCCCCGGGCTTGCCGATCATGCCGCGCAGCAGGAGCAGGTTGACGACATTCTGGATGGTGGGGACCGCATGCTTGTGCTGGGTGAGCCCCATGGCCCAGCAGATGATGACGCGATTGGCTTGCAGGTACACCTCGCCGGCCTGGGCGATTTCCGCTTGTTTCAAGCCGGTTTCGCGCTCGATGGTGTCCCACGTCACCGCGCGGGCGTGGGCTGCCATTTCCTCGAACCCCAGCGTGTGCTGGCGGATGAAGGCATGGTCGAGCACGGAGCCGGGACGTTGGTCCTCGGCATCGAGGACGAGTTTGATGAGGCCGGTGAACAGCGCCAGGTCGGAGCCGATCTGCGGCTGCAGGTACAGCGAAGCGATATCGGTGCTCGATCCGGTGAGCATCTGCGTGGGGCGCTGGGGATGGGCGAAGCGTTCGAGTCCGCGTTCCTTGAGCGGATTGATGGCGACGATTTTGCAGCCGCGTTCGGCGGCTTTTTGCAGTTCGCCGAGCATGCGCGGGTGATTGGTGCCGGGGTTCTGCCCGACCACGAAAATGGCGTCCGCCAACTCGAAGTCCTCGACGGTCACGGTGCCTTTGCCGATCCCGATGCTGGCGAACAGCGCCGCCCCGCTGGACTCGTGGCACATGTTCGAGCAGTCGGGCAGGTTGTTGGTGCCCAGCAGGCGGATGAACAGTTGGTAGAGGAACGCCGCCTCGTTGCTGGTGCGACCCGAGGTGTAAAAAACCGCCTGATCGGGATGGTCCAGCGCGTGCAGCTTCTGGGCGATGAGCGCGAATGCGTCGGGCCAACTGATTGGCTCGTAATGATCGGTCGCGCGGTTGTAGCGCATCGGGTGCGTCAGCCGGCCCTGCTTTTCCAGCCAGTGATCGGTTTGCTCGAGCAAGGAGCTGACGGAATGCCGGGCGAAGAACGCGGGATCAACGCGCCGGCTGGTGGTCTCCCAGCTCACCGCCTTGACGCCGTTCTCGCAGAACTCGAAGGTGTGGGCGTGCTTCGGCTCCGGCCACGCGCAGCCGGGACAGTCAAAGCCATCGGGCTGGTTGACCTTCAGGAGCGACAGGGAGCCGCGCAGCACGGTTTCCTGGCGCAGCAGTTGCCGACCACTGTTGATGAGGGCCCCCCAACCGCCGGCGGCGCCGGGGTAGGGATCAATCTTGGATTTATCCGTCATGTTGACCTCAGCCTGCGCACCAGGGTTAATCAGGACCAGCGAATAAATTATAGGGTCAGCCGGTTGACAGGGACGACGGCGCGGCCGGTCGCGCCTAAACTTTCGCCGTTGGTGGCGGGCCCGTCGCGGCGTCAGGGTTGATGCCGCCCCGCCAAGTGTGCAGGAAAGGAACGCTTATGCCCCGCCGTTTTTCGCTGCTGTCGTTGGTTGGTCTGCTGGTGCTGACGCTCGCGCCGTTCGCCTCGGCGCAGGATTACACGCTCGACCAGGCGCACATGGCGTTCTACTTCCGCATCAAGCATGTGGACATCGGCTACACCTTCGGCCGATTCAATGAAGCCGACGGCGCCTTCTCCCTCGCCGGCGACAACAGCAAGTTCGCCTTCACGGTGAAAACCGACAGCATCGACACCGGCATCCCCAAACGCGATGACCACCTGCGCAGCCCCGATTACTTCAACACCAAGCAATATCCCGTCGCCACCTTCACCAGCACCAAAGCGCAGGCCAAAGACAAAGCCTATGTGATCACCGGCGACCTGACGCTCTACGGCACCACCAAACCCGTCACGCTGACGCTGGCACTGACCGGCCAGGGCAAGGACCCCTGGGGCAATGAACGCGTGGGGCTCATGGGCGACCTGACCATCAAACGCAGCGACTTCAAAATGCCCGGCAAAGGCGTGGGCGATGAAGTCCACCTGATGATCGCGTTTGAAGGTCTGCTCAAGAAGTAAAACCTCGCCAACGGCGCGTCACCATGAGTGGGCTGGGCCGACGCTGCCTGCGTAGGTCTGGTCCGGGCTGGCCCGGACAGGAATGACGCAAGGCGTTCCGCATGCGCCAGGTGTCCCGCATGACGCAAAGCGGCCAGTGTCCGGGCGAGCCCGGCCCTACAGGACCATGCTGCGCCTGACTGAGTGAAGCAACCATGATCGAACCCATGTGGTTTTGGTGGGGTGGACTGGCGCCCTTGCTCTGCGGGGCGCTGGGCGTGCTGGCGTGGCGGTTGACGCAGCGTCGGCACCCGGGCGCGGGCGATCCGTGCTGGGCGCAGCCGTGGCCGCTGCTGGGTCTGGCGGGCGCGTTGGTGCTGGGCTACGGCGCGGTGTACGGCTGGCCGAGCTGGCCGGCGGCGGACCCCGGGCAGCGCCTGCTGGCGTGGGCGCTGCCGCTGGCGGTGGGCGTTGAGTTGCTGAATCTGTGGTTGCCAGCCAAGGTCGCCAGGCCGGCGGTGCGCTGGGGATTGCGGGCGCTGGTGCTGTTGGCGCTGCCGCGTTTGCTGTTGCATCAGACGGTGTATGTGAGCGACCTGGCGGGGCCGAATTCCCGGTTGTGGAGCTTCGCGGTGCTGGCGGGATGGTCCGGCGTGCTGGCGCTGGCGGGTCTGCTGGCGCAGGCGAGTGTGCAGCAGGCGGCCCAGCTCAACCGCCCGCGGTCGGCGGGGTGGGTGCTGGGACTGACGCTGCTGGCGACCGGACTAACCATCGCCCTGAGCAGCTCGCAGACCATGGGGCAGTGGGGCCTGAGCCTGGCGGCAGGACTCGGCGGCGCCTGGTTGGTCAACCTCCGCCCCCGGAAAGTCCCCCACCCCCGCCCCCGGAATGGGAATGGGAATGGGAATGAGAATGGGAATGCACCGAGCCAGCAGGATGAGCATGTGGCATCGCCCGAAGCAGTGCCCGCGGCAGCCCCATCCGCCTCGGCGTCAGCGAGCCCAACCGTGATGCTGCACCTGGCGATCGTGCTCTGGCTGGCGCTGCTGCTGCTGGGGCGATTTCTGGCGGACGTCAACAATCTGCATCTGACCCTGCTGCTGCTGGCGCCCCAGACGCTCTGGCTGCTGCGCTGGCGCCGGCTCCAACGACGTCCCTGGCTGGGGGTGGCGCTGGTCACCGGAGCCACCTTGCTGCCGCTGGGTTTCACTGTCGTGCAGGCGGTGGTGCGTTTCCGCGCCGCCTGGGACGCGCCGTATGCGTACTGACCCAACCCCCTGGCGAGCATGCCACCGGACGAACCGGCGACCCGCATCACGACGCGGCGCGCAGGAGCACTTCGCAAGGCAGCGCCACACGCAAACCCACGCGGATTTCATCGTCTTCGCCCGGCTGGTGGAGTTCGCTCAGTTCCAGATGAAGTTGGCGCAGCAGCGCGCCGGCGGCAAGCCTGGCGTGGCTGCGCAGGCTGCTGCAATGAACTGACGGGCGGGAGCGCCAGCCGGGGTCGAGCCAGCCCATCTGCAATACCGGAGCGCCGGCCGGGGTGACTTCCGTGGTGATCAGCAATTCGCGGATCGGCGTTTCGGACGACGTCGGCGTTGGATGGTCCGCATCCGATGACGCACCGGGGGGAGCCATGGATTCCTCGGCGGTCAACAGCAGCGCCACCAGCGCCTGCTGGAGCAACGGGGGCGACATCCAGAGCGTGGGCATGCGCGAGCTGGTGCGCAGCGCGACCTCGATGCCCGCCGCCGTGAGGAGCGGCCGCACCAGGCCCAGGGCGGTGAGCAGCGCCATGTTCAGTTGCACCGCCGCCGGCGCGGGGGCGGTGGTCTGCAGGCTCAGCAGTCGACGCAGCGCTTCGCTCGCGCGCTGCGCCTGGACGGCGGCGGCTGAGAGTCGCTGTTGAATGTGCTCCAGTTGCTCAGGCGCATGGTTGGGCGCCGGCGCACGCGCCAGCAGACGCCGGGCGGCCCCCAGCTCGGCGACCAGCGCCTGCAGGGGCTGCGTGGTCTGGCGACAGGTCAGCAGCACCAGATTCCAGAGGATGGTGGAATCGCCGGCGGGGGCGAGCATGGACGAGGCGGCACTCGCCGGGGGCGGGCTCGCATCCTGGTCCCTCGCGGCATGCAGCGCTCTGGATGCGAATGCGGGCATCGCCGTCGCCGGGGTCATGACGCCCGCGGCTGCAGGCTGCAAATGCTGCCCGGCCGGAACCTCCCCGGCGGGCGTGGAGCTTCGAGCGTTCGCCGGCGTGCCCAGCGGCGCAGCATTGGAGGCAGTGCGTCGGTGCGCCCGCAGCCGGGGCGGCGACAGTTCCATACCCAAGGCGCTGACCATGCCGGCCCGCTGCGGCGGGGAGACTGAAGCCTGCTCCTGGCGCGACGGACCGACCAGAATCGTGGTCGCACCTCGGGACAACGCGCTCTGATCCGACGACTGCGACGCCGGCGCCGCTGGAGGTGAATCGGCATCCTGCTTGGACCGCAATGCTTGCTCTTCCATGCAAGCCCCTCTCCCGGCCCCCCACCGGCCGTCAATCTCGTGAGTTCGTCTTCTCCACGCCGCGCTGGCAGTAGACGCCAGCCGCCCCACTCCCTTCCGTGTCGCTCTACCCCGCAGATCGCAGACCACGTCGTGCCAACTGCACCCCACCGGCAGGAGTCGCCGACACGTGCTATCGACCGCACCCGCAACCGACCGTCAATCCCCGCAGGTCACGGCGTCTGCTCATACTGTTTCGCGCCGGCGGCGAGCATGCGGCCGACGCGCTGACGCAGGGCTTTGGGCTTGATGACCTGCACCTGGTCGGCATAGCCACAAATCCACCAGGCGATCTCCGTCAGCCCATCGACCACAAATCGCATGCGACACCGCCCATCGGGCAGCATTTCCTGTTCCTGACTGGGATGCCAGCGCACCTCGGCGGCATTGATCGCCACCTGGGCGCTGAACACCAGTTCCACCCGATACAGCTTTCCTTCGGGGATGAACTGCCACGCCTGGCCGATCTTGTCCGCCACTCTGAACGCCGGGCGGGTGAAACGGCGGTCGAGCCCGCGCACCGCGCCGATGCGCGCCAGCTTGAAGATGCGCACCTCGGCGTGGCGATCGGTACGCCCCAGCACATACCACGACCGGGCGGCAAAGTGCAGCACATAGGGTTGCAACCGCAGCCGCAACGGGTCCGGCTCATCGCGCATCCGGCTGTGGTAGGTGATCTCACACTCCCGGCTCTCCTCGATGCAGCGTTGCAGCAGGAGGAAGTGGTCGTGTTCCCGGTCGGATGCCGCTTGCGGGCCGGCATCCACCGAGACATGCGCCAGCAGGTCGCCGCACGCCTGGCGCATGGGTTCGGGCACGGACGAGATGAGCTTGCAGATCGCCGAGAGGGTCGCCGCCGCCATGGGGCGTTGACGTTGCTGCGCCATCTGCTTGCCGACCATCAGCAGCGCGAGCGTTTCGGGAATGGTGAGATTGACCGGAGGCAGGAAGAAGTTGCCCACGATGCGATAGCCCCGCTGGGGGTCGTGGTAGTACGGGATGCCCGCCGCTTCCAACATGCGCAAGTCCCGAAAGAGCGTCCGCCGACTGGTGCCCAGTTCCGCCTGCAGATCGTGGGAATGACGGAAGTTGCCGCTTTGCAGCAACGTGATCAGCCGGATCAGTCGATGCAGCCGATTGAGCGCCATCCCCTACCCTTCCCTATTCAACCAACCTGCGGATGCTGCACAAGGATCAGCAGTGCCAGCTTGCATGACACCGCAGGGCGCATTTTTTCGCTGCCGAATCCCTGAACTGCACCGGTGGGGCGATTCCAACCACGGCAGCAGCGCCGCACCGGCCCCGGTCAGGTGTTGACCCGCCAATTCATCCCGCTCCGACGTCATGCAACGTCAGCGCATGATGCTACCAGCCGCCGGTGCAGGCGCAAACCGGCTAAGCAGTCGTTCATTGAAGCGGAAGAAACTAGAGCGTGCCTGCGCCCGTAAAGTCCACGCTGGGCAACGGCACGTGGGAGTCGGTCAAAATCTTGCGGATTTCCCCCGGCGGCTCAAATGTGATCGACCCCTGGCAACGCCAGGCGCCGCCGGGCGCCTGCGGCAGCGCGACGGTCAGTTCCACCAGTTGCCGGGCGTTGGCCGCCAGCGTGCGATGGGGGTTGGCGGACATGGTCGGGCTGCTGTTCTCCCCCACCGACAGCTGGTACTGCGCGCTGCGCAGCGGCAAATCCACGTCATTGGGATTCTGCAGGGTGACTTCAATGCGGTAGCTGGCGCCTTCACTGGATTGCTCCACCAGGCGCACCGTCACCTGCTCGACCACCAGCGCCGCCAGCGCAGGCGTGCGGAACTTCTTGTACACCGCACAGCCGACCAGCGGCCCCACGCCTGCGGTCAACAGCAAAAGCATTGCCGTCAGCGCCAGCACCTGCCGCGAACCAGAACGAACCGTCAACAATTGGGACCTCCCTCTGCTGCCGTAGCTGGCGCTGGACCCCGCGCCGGCGTTTCGAGCACGCCGCGCACTTTGGGGAACATCAACAGCGCTTCGACAATCATCCATGCTTCCAGAACCAATACCACCACGCCCACGACCACCAGCAGGGTCTTGCCCTGCGCGTGCCACTTGCCCATGTCGCTGAGCATCGCCCAGGCGGGCATCAGCAGCATGAACACGCCGGGGATGGCGGCAAACCAGATGGGCAGCTTACGTCGCCAGAGCCAGAAGCACACGACCAGGAAGCTCAAGCCCGCGAGCAACTGGTTGGTGGCGCCGAACATCGGCCAGAGCAACATGCCGCCCTTGCCGGCATCCTTGAGCGTCCAGGGGTCGCTGCCCATGGGCAGCAGCGCCAGCACAAACGCGGTGACCACGGCAAAAGCCGTCGCGCCGTAGGGATTCACCAGCGGCCGTAGCCCCGGCCGCAAACCCGGCAGGCTCTGGCCCACACTGCTGAACAACTCCTGCACCACGTAACGTTGCAGGCGCGTGGCGGTGTCCAGCGTGGTGCCCGCAAAGCTCGCGACCAGCACCCCCATGATCGCCTTGGCCATGGTGCGGTCCACGCCCAGCGCTTCAATGAAGTTGGCGGCCCCCACCACAAACGCGCCCACCTTCACCGCCAGACCCTTGTCCGCAGCCGCCCAGTCGTGGTAGATCTCCTGCCACAAGGCGCTGCCCATCAGGTTCGGATACTTCGCCGGCCAGCCGTAACCGATGCCCGCCGCCACCGCCAGGATCACCAGCGTGGCGAGGAAACCTTCGGTGAGCATCGAGCCGTAGCCCACAAAATGGGCGTCCGTTTCGCACTTGAGCTGCTTGCTGCTGGTGCCGCTGGACACCAGGCAGTGGAAGCCGCTGACCGCGCCGCAGGCAATGGTGATGAACAGGAACGGCAGAATCGACGGCGCGTTGAGCGGATCGAGCTTGACCGCCGGGGCGACCAGTTCCAGCGGCCGACCTGCGCTGCCGAAGAACGCCGCCGCCGCCAGCCCGAGCACGATCAGCGCCAGACTGCTGATCAGTTGCAGACTGTTGATGTAATCGCGCGGCTGCAGCAGCACCCACACCGGGAGCACGCTGGCGATGAAGCAGTAAATCAGCAGGATTGCCGTCCAGGTCCAGATCGGCCAGGCGGCGAGCGTGAGGTTGAGCTGGTGGATCGTCGCGCCCAGTCCTCCGCCTTTCCATTCAATGCCCGGACACTCCGCGCCGAACCACACCGTCAGGTACATCAGCGCCAGGGCGATCACCGAGGGCCAGAGCAGGTTTTTGCCCTTGCGATGCACCGCCACGCCGATCCACACCGCGATGGGGATTTGCAGCCAGACCGGCAGCACCGCTTCCGGGAACATCGTGAAGACCGAGGCGATCACCAGACCAAAGATCGCCAGCACGATCCACAAGCTCAGCAGCAGGACAGTGAGGAAGAGGATGCGCACGCGGGGATTGAGCACCCGGCCGGCGATGTCGCCGATGGTCTGGCCCTTGTTCCGCAGGGACACCACCAGCGCCCCCAGGTCATGCACCGCGCCGATGAAGATCGACCCGAACACCACCCACAGCAAGGCGGGAACCCAACCCCACATGATGGCGATGGCGGGACCGACGATCGGCCCGGTGCCGGCGATGCTGGTGAAATGATGGCCGAACACGATGCTCCGGGCGGTGGGCACGTAGTCCACATCGTCGTTGAGCTCGACCGCGGGGACCGTGGCGTGGGCGTCGAGTCGGAAGATTTTCCGCGCCAGCCACCGGCCATAGGTGTGATAGGCGATGAGGAAGCCCACGCCTGAAGCCAGGGCGATCAGCAAAGTCTGCATGGCGGATGCGACTCCGGGACGTGAGGCCAGACCAGGTCAATACAGCCGGCGCACCCAGCGCCGCCGGGAAAGCAGCAGTATACCCAATCACTCCGCGGCCTCGTCCAGTTCCAGCCGCTCCCGCAGCCGCAGGCGAAGCTGATCGACCGCGCTGCGCACCTGCGCCAGCGCCGCGGCCGGAGGCTGCGCCAGCAACTGCTGCGCAGACCATGCCGGGCCGAACTCCACCCCCACGCGCGGCCCCACGCGCGGCAGTTTGCTGTGCCGCGGCCAGGCGGTGTAAGCACCTTCAATCCCCACCGGCACCACCATCGGCAGCGCGCGGCGCACCAGCATCATGACGCCCGGTGCGAAGGCCGCCACGGCGCCGTCCTCGGTGCGCGAACCTTCCGGGAACACCAGCAGGGCATGCCCCTGCCGCAGCACTTCCAGGCAGCGCCGCATGGACCGCAGGTCGGGCGCTTCCTGATCGACAGGAATGCCATTGAGCAGCGTGATCATCTGCCCCAGCAGACGATGCCGCCAGAGCGTCACCCGCGCCATGCTGTGAAACGGACGCGGGCGCGCCGCCACACCTACCAGCAACGGATCGAGGAAGGATTGGTGATTCGCCAGCAGCAGCACCGGGCCGGTGGGCGGCAGATGGTGTTGCCCCCAGGCGCGAAAGCGAAACGCCCAACTCAGCACGCCGTAGCTGAGCAGATAGATCCCACTCCAGGTCAGGAGCCGCGGCCATGGCAAGCGCGCTGCGGGCGTCGCTGCGTTCACCGCGGGTGCTCTCCGGCGCTGGCGGGTGCGGAGGAGGTGCCGGCGTGGTCGCCGACGCGCTGACGCACCAGCTGTTCCAGGCGCTCCACCACCTGCGGCAGCGTGAGGTCGGAGGTATCCAGACGCATGGCGTCGGGCGGACAGATCAGCGGTCCATCGGCGCGGTGGGCGTCGCGGTCATCCCGTTCGAGAATCTGCTGGAGAATCTGCGCCTCGTCGGCAACCCGGCCGGCTTGGCGCAGTTGCTCGGCGCGACGGCGGGCGCGGACCTGCGGCGCCGCGTCGAGATAAAACTTCGCCTGCGCCTGGGGAAACACCACCGACCCCTGGTCGCGGCCTTCCGTCACCAGCCGGGGATGCGCGCGCCCGATGCGCCGCTGGGCGTCCACCAGCACCTGTCGCACCGGCCCCAGCGCCGCCAGCGGGCTGACACGCGTGGTGACATCCGGATCGCGCAGGCGATCAGTCAGATCGCGCCCGCCGGCAAACAACCGCGGGGGATCGGTTTTCCAGTCGAAATGCAGTTGCACCTGCCGGGCGATTTTCACCGCGCCGGCAGCATCGACCGCGGGATCGCAGCCGGCGTCGAGACACACGGCGGTAATGCCGCGGTACATCGCCCCGGTGTCGAGGAATTCCACGTCCAACCGCTGCGCCAGCAGCCGGGCGACGGTGCTTTTGCCGCTGCCGGCTGGACCATCGAGCGTCACGATCATCTGCTCCATGACGCGGAGTGTAGCGGTCAGTCCCAGCGGCTCCAAGCCCGTGCCGGGTATGGGCTCATCCTGATCCCCCAGCCAGTTGAACACAGTGCCCGTCATGCCGTAAACGTCCCAGATGCAATCGCTTGAATCAGCCGACTGCAGGACTTGGCTGCACCTCGAATTCAGCCCTGGGGATATACCCCCGGACGCCCGCGAACGCTTTCACCATTGTGTATGGCGGCAAACGTGCCTCTGGCAGTGCCGACCACACGCCCCAAACCGGTTCGCCGATATGGTTTATAAATCGTTGTTGCCTGGTAATAAAACGATGCCTACAATCCTCACAACGTTGTATTCGGGTTTGCTGATCCAGGATGGGATGCCCTGCAGCAGTTTCACCACTTTAGGGAAGAGGAGTCACTGAAGATGTCCACGGCGCGCCGTCTCGGCGGCTGGCATCGGGGGAAGCCGGTCGGGTTCACGTTGATTGAACTGTTGGTCGTCATCTCGATCATCTCGCTGCTGATCGCTCTGCTGCTGCCGGCGCTGAGCAAAGCGCGCCAGGCGGCGTGGGCCGCTCAGTGCCTCAGCCAGATCAAGCAGTTCGGCATGGGCTATGAAATGTACGCCCAGATGTTCGACGACTACATCCCCAACACCCGCTATCCCGCCGACGGCTGGCAGTACAAGCTGGGCGTCACCGGCGTGCTGGGCGGCTCCGCCTCCTTCGGTGCGTCAGGGCCCAACGTCGCGCCCGTCATTCACGCCGACTTCACTTCCGTCTGGTCCCGCGATGTGCCCAAGGTGCTCCGCTGCCCCGGTGACGCGCCCCGCGTTTACATCGGCACCGGCGGCGCGGCGGCCAACCAGAGCTTCCCCCGCTGGGCGATGAGCTACACCCTCTCCTCCTACGACCAGCGCTGGGACATCAGTTACAGCGTTTACACCCGCACCCGCCCCGGCTGGTCACGCGGCCCGGACCGCAACTACCGCAGCCTCTCGGATGTCGCCCTGAACATGGACTCGGCGGCGCAGAACTCCCAGGCGTGGTTCCACAACACCATCGACAACACCTCCGGTGCGATGTTCGGCCAACCCGGCGGCGGCTACGACGTCTGGAAAAGCATCGGCTTCCGCCACGCCGGTTCCGCCAACATCCTCTACTGGGACCTGCACGCCGGCCCGCGGCAGCATTACGCCGACACCGGCGAACGCATCTACTCCATCAACGGCCAGCACATGTACAGCGCCAACCCGCCATAAGTTGGCGTTCGCGGGTTTGATGCGGCACCTCAGTCCGTGTTGCTCCACCATGTAGCCGGAGCACGATGTGGCGTGAGGCAGCTACTGCTTGTTGCTTGTATTGTTGCCCGTACATTTCTGCGCCAGTCTTCGCCCCGAACGGGGCGCAGGTAAGTAGCCACGAGTGGAGCGCAGCGGAACTCGTGGGAACTGACATCCAATGCAATGTCTCACCCCGGCAGGGGTGAAGGAAGCTTCCGCCGTCCCTCCGGGACGGAAGGAAATTTCTGAGAAATCACCTTCCACGGGTTGCGCTGCGCTTCTCCCATGGCTACTGCCCACGACCCCTGCCGGGGTCGAAGCACAGGCAGGCGACGCGGTGCGTGCGCCAATTTTGTCACCGGCTAGGCGTGGCGGGGTCCAACCGCAACCTGTTGCGCAGCGAGCACACTTGTTCCAACTACGCTGACTCTTCCACCTCGCGCAGCGAGCGCGGCGCGGTGTCAACGCCGGGCAGCGCTTCGGGCAGCGTCTTGCCGCCGCTGGCGCCCAGTTGCTCGAACCGTCGCGCTGAAGGCAGCACGCGCGATTCGAGGGAGCCGACGAAGCTGTTGTAACTGCCGACCGCTTTGTCCAGGCTCTGGCCCAGCTTGGTGATGTGGTCGATCATGACGAACAGGCGCTGGTGCAGTTCCTTGCCCAGGTCGCTGATCTGCCGCGCCCCCTCGGCAACCTGTTCCTCGCGCCAGCCGAGCGCGATCACCCGCAGCAGACTCACCAGCGTGCTGGGGGTGGCGAGGATGACGCCCTTCTGCAGCGCGTTTTCCAGCAGATCCGGCCGGACCTGCAGCGCGGCATACAAAAACGCTTCGCCGGGGATGAACTGCACCACAAAATCGGGCGTGCGCTCAAACTGCTGGGTGTACGCCTTGGCGGCCAGCTCGCGCACACGGTTGTCGAGGTTGCGGGCGTGCTCCTCCAGGAGCTGTTTGCGCTGACGCTCGTCGCCGGCTTCCAGCGCGTCGAGGTAGCCGCGGAGCACGGTCTTGGAGTCGACCACGATCACCCGCCCCGCCGGCAGCTTCACGACCATGTCCGGCCGCTGCCGCGCGGAGGCATCGCCCACGCTGGCTTGTTCGTCAAAATCACAATGGGGAATCATGCCCGCCAACTCAGCGACGCGGCGGAGCTGCACTTCACCCCAGCGCCCACCCACGTCGGTGCGCTTGAGCGCGCTGGCGAGGGTGCTGGTGGCGCCCAGCAGCGCCTGCTGATGTTCCTGGAGCTGGCGCACCTGTTCGCTCAGGGCGCCGTAGGATTTTTGCCGGGCGTTTTCCACTTCCTGCAGCGACTGATTGTACTTCACCAGCGTGTCGGAGATGGGTTTGACCAGCGCTTCGACCGCCTGCTTGCGGGCTTCAAGCTGTTTGCCGGCTTCGACCTGCTCGGTGCGGAAATTCTGCTGCGCCAGTTGCAGGAACTGTTGATTGGCGCGCTGCAGCACATCGGCGGCAAGCGCTTGAAAGGTGTCGCGCGCCTGCTGCTGGGCGGCGGTGAATTGCTCCTGGGCGGCAGTCAACGCCTGCTGGGCCAGTTGGGCGTCGGTGCGGGCGCGATGGAGCTGATCGCTCAACTCGGCGGCGCGGGTTTCCAGGTCGGCGGCCCGAGCTTCCACCCCCAGCGCACGGGTTTCGGTGCTGGCGACCTGCTGCCGCAGGTGGTTGCGCTGCGCCCACAACCAGCCGACCGCCGCCAGGGCGAGCGCCAGCAGCACGCTTACGATGATCAAACCGGGAATCATGCCCGCCATGATACCGCCCCCACGGCGTGCCGGATTTTCCCGCAAACGGCATTGCTTCCCTGCGGGGAATGCTCCATAATCCCCACGCATCGGCAACGCCGTGCGGCGCTGGAGGAGTTCGGGAGATCGGCGGAGAATCGGCTGGGCGCTCATGATCAAGTTCCGCATCTTTGAGAACGGCAAACCGGCGCAGCGCTTCCCGTTGCGCAACGCTTATCTCATTGGCTCCGACAACAATGCCGTGCGCGCCACTTTCACTGTCGATCAGGGTGTGCTGTTCTGCGACAAACGCGAAACCGGCGTCGCCGCCCTGGCGCTGCAGGTCTCCCTGGGCGACCACGGCGAGATGACCCTCTCGACCTGCCTGCTGCCCGACCGCGAAGAGCCGTACCTGCTGATGCTCGAGCTGGCGCGTAAGCGCGTCATGACCCTGTACAACAAGTGCGAAGACTGGGGCATGTTTGAAATCCGCCCCGAACACAGCATCGCTCAGCACATGGAGAAGGCGCGGCAGCTCTTCATCGAAGCCCTCTGCTTCACCGAATCCGATCCGGGCAAGTGCGATGAAATGGCGCGGCAGTCCATTGTCGCCGCCATCGACGGCTCGGAAGAACTGGCGATCGTGCATGCCGATCTGTTGCTGAACCGTCGCCGCTCCACTGGCTCATTGCCGCGCCACCTGATCGGTTGCGGCACGCCGCTGAAGCAGCGTCACGCCCGGCTGCGCGAAGGCATTCGCGCCCACTTCGATTTCCTGAGCCTGCCCACGCCGTGGAAGCTGCTCAACCCCGAGGAGGGCCAGTACCAGTGGGATCTGCTGGAGGACTGGGTGACCTGGGCGCGCAGCAAGGAAATGCCCATCATCGCCGGGCCGCTGATCAGCTTTGAGCCGCATTGCCTGCCCGATTGGCTGTTCATCTGGGAACACGATTACGAAACCGTGCGCGACCTGATCTACGAACACGTGGAGAAAGTCGTCACCCGGTTCAAGGATCGCGTGAACACCTGGAACGTGCTGTCGGGCTTGCACATCAACAACCATTTCACCATTGCGTTCGATCAGCTCATGGACCTGACGCGCATGGTGGTGATGGAAGTCAAGAAGCTGGCGCCGCAGAGCCGGGTGCTGGTGGAACTGCGGGAACCGTTCGGCGAGTACTACGGGTCGAACCAGCGTTCGATCCCGCCGATGATGTACGCGGACCTGATGGTGCAGGGGTCGATCGCGTTTGACGCCCTGTCGCTGAAATTGCTGATGGGTCAGGCGATGTCCGGGCAGTACACGCGCGATCTGATGCAGGTGAGCAATCTGCTGGACCAGTTCTCGCCCATGGGCAAGCCGCTGAATGTGGTGATCTCCGTGCCCAGCGGGCAGGTGACGCGCGAGATGATCGCCCAGGCGCCCAACGGCCCGGCGGTGGACCCCAACAGCGGCGCCTGGCGTAAGCCGTGGTCGCCGCAGTTGCAGGGGGCATGGTACGAAGCGTTGCTGCACATCGCGCTGTCGAAGCCGTTTGTGGAAACGGTGACATGGAATGAGGTGATCGACCATCCGGACATCGAGCTGCCGATGGGCGGGCTGGTGACGGAAGGTTTGCAGCCCAAGCCGGCGCTGCGGCAGATGGCGCAGTTCCGCCGGAGCTTGGCGACCGATGCGCCATTGCCGTCGAGCGCCCTGGCCGCCAACGCCTTGCCGGGTCGGTGAGGTGAAGGTGCGGACGTCACTGCGTTGTTTAGCGCATCAAACGAGCCGGAAGCGTGAGCGACGGGCAGCGTGATCGCATACCCATGCAGCCGGGTGAAGGCACACGTCCAATGGCAACCGACCGCCTTTCCCGGCGCTGACGCTTCCGGCTCGTTCAGGCAACCTGCCATGACGCCCACCGACGCCACCCCGCCCGTACCTGCACCAGCCACAAGCACGATGCCCCCATCGCGGCTGGCGCCGCCGGTGTTGACATTGCTGTTGCTGGGCCTGCTGGCGGCGAGCAGTTGGCGGGCGTGGCGACTCGACACGCCCGTGGCGCAACTGACGCCGCGCGGCACCGGCACATGGGTGTACCTCAACCAGGCGGATGCGGCGGAGTTGTCGCTGCTGCCAGGGATCGGGCCGCGCATCGCCCGGTCGATCGTCAGCCATCGCCAGACGCATGGCGCTTTCCGCACGCTGGGGGAACTGGACGCGGTGCCGTGGATCGGCCCGACGATTCTGCAGCAGATTCGGCCGTATGTGCGATTGACTGCTGACGACCGCCCGCAAGCCCCCGTCCCCGCCTCACCTTGACCTGCACGACGCCAACCTGACGCTCACTCGCCCGACACCGGCTGCTCGACGATCTGCACGTGGCCGTCGTCGTCCACCTGCGCCACCTGCATTTCCTGCAGCGCCAGCAGGGCCGCCTGTTGCTCGGCTTCTTTTTTGCTTTTCGCCCACGCCGAGGAATACCGTCGGCCCGCCAGCTCCACGCAGACCTCAAAGCACTTGGCGTGGTCGGGGCCTTTCTCATCCAGCAGCACATACTGCGGCACGCCGGCGCCCGCCTTCTGCACATGATGCTGCAGCACGCTCTTGAAATTCTGCTGATGGGTGCTGGCGGCAAAGCGCTCAATCATGCCGGCGAACTTGTCCAGGATGAATGTTCGCGCGGCTTCCAGACCGCCGTCGAGATACACCCCGGCGATCACCGCCTCCAACGCCGCCGCCTGCACGCTTTGCGGCAACTGTCGGCCGCCCGCCATGCCTTTGCCCAGGTTCAGCAATTCCGCGAGTCCCAGCTCATCGGTGATCTGCGCGCACACCGTCCGGCTGACCACCGCGCTTTTGATCTTGGTCAGCTCGCCTTCGAGCAGGTCGGGGTACTGTTGATAAAGATGTTCGCAGACGACGTAGCCCAGAATCGCGTCGCCCAGAAATTCCATGCGCTCGTTGCTGTCGAGGCGCGAGTCGGCGCTGGAGGCATGCGTCAGGGCGCTGGTCAGCAGATCCGCATTGCGGAACCGATAGCCCAGAATCTTTTCGGCTTCATCGACCATGCCATGCTGCCAGCGGCGAGGAGCGGCCCCAAAGTCGCAACCCCTGTAGGATTCGGCGAGTATCTGGAAGCAGTGATCGCTTGTCAATCGTTTCTGCCCCGGATACCTTGAGCCCATGAGCTTCCTGCCGCCGGCGCGGCGCGCTGCAAGCGGCGCTGAGCCCCAATTCCTGTGTTGCATTCTCGGTCTGACCGCCCTGCTGTGGCTGCCGGCGCTGCAGGTCAAGGCCGCCGATGAAACCCCGTTGGCGGCGCGCACGCTCGTGCCCGCCCAGGCCGCGCCCATCCTGCCGCTCAAAGAGGTGCGGCAAGGCATGCGCGGCTACGGGCTGACGGTCTTTCAGGGCGTCGCCATCGAACCTTTCGCCGTCGAGGTGGTCAGTGTCATGCACGACGCCGAGCCGGCGCAGGGCGCCATCTGGATCCGCTGCACCGACGCCCGCATGGCGCACAACGGCCTGGTGCAGGGCATGAGCGGTTCGCCCATCTACCTGTGGGCGGACGCCGAGCCGCAGGTGCTCGGACAGGGCGGCCGGCTGATCGGCGCGTTCGCCTTCGGCTACACCAACCTGAAAGAAACGCTGGTGGGCGTGCAACCGATCGAGCAGATGCGCGCCATCGCCCAGCGCGCCAAAGAGCAGAAGCCGCGCCCGCTGGCCGTCGGCTCCGGCACGCAGGCGCTCGAACGGCTGATCGCCGCGGCGGCGGGGCAAGGCGTGGACTCGCCGCAGCTGGCGCGCACGCGCTTGCTGGCGCAGGCGCTGCGTGGGCCGGCGCTCAATGGTGTGGAGCAACCGGCGCCAGCTCTGACGTCGCTGTCGGCCGCGCCGGCTGCGGTGCATGGTTTGCAAGCGCTGCGGCTGCCGGTGCTGGTGAGTGTGCCGACCCTGGAGGGTGTGCTGGCGCCATGGCTGGAACCATTGGGCCTGCAGCCGATCGCCGCGCCGGCGGGAGTCACCGTGGGCAAGCCGCCGGCGTGGTTGGATATGGAAAAGGTGCGGCTGGCGCCGGGCAGTGCGATCAACGTGCCGCTGGCGTGGGGCGATCTGGACCTCTCCGCCAACGGCACGGTCACCGATGTGCTGCCGGATGGTCAGGTGCTGGCGTTCGGTCATGCTTTTTCGGGCGACGGCCGGGCGGGTGAAGGCGCGGCGAACCTGCCCATCGCCACCGGATTTGTGCATACGGTCATGCCGCGCACCGACATCAGCTTCAAGGTCGCCGGCTCGGGGTTGCGCGCCGGCACGCTGGTGCGCGAGGAAAACGCCGGCATTGTGGCGGCGCCGGTGCTGAACTATGACACCGCCAAAGTGGTGACGGAAGTGCACATGCCCGATCAGCCGGTGCGCTCCTACCGTTACCAGGTGGTGCGCCATCCGCAGATGACGGCCGTGCTCAGCGCGGTCACCGCGCTGCAAAGCATGACCGCCCTGCAAAGCCCGCCCGTCAACAGCACGCTGCGTCTGGAAGCGCGTCTGAGCTTCGACGGCGACCGGGTGCTGCACCTGGACAACCTGCTGCCCAACGCCGGGGCGATGGATGTGCTGCTGGCGCTGGCGCCGGCGATGGCCACGCTGGCGGAGAACGCGCATCAGAGCGTGCTGCTGCGTGAGCTGCGGGTGAAGCTGAGCATCGAGCCGGAGCTGCGCGTGGGCATTCTCACGCAGGCCCGTCTCGACCGCGGCGAGCTGGCGCCGGGCGAACAGCTCATGCTCACCTTGCGGGTGCAGCGTTACGGCGCGGATGTGTTCGAGAAACGCGTGCCCGTGGTCATTCCCGCCAACACGCCCGAGGGCGACTATCAATTGACCATCTGCGATGCCCGCACCTATCTCCCGCTGCTGGTGTCGCAGCGTCCGCATCTGTTGTCGACCAGCAATGTGGATGACCTGTTCACCCTGCTGGAGCGCATTCTCACGGTGCCGGACGACGCGCTGATGGTGCTGCTGCAACTGCGGCAGGAAGGATTGGCGATCGGCGCGCGGGAGTTGGCGGATCTGCCCTCGAGCCGGCGGGCGTTGCTGGCGACCAGCACCAGCACCGCGGCGACGGTGTACCCGCAGTGGCACGAGCAGATGATTCCGTTGGGGCTGGTGACCCGCAGCAACATGAACTTCAACATTCAGGTGCGGGCCGAGCATGAAGGTGGATCGTAAGCCGACGCGCGTGACAAGCGTGGCGTGGGATTGAAGTGAAGGACCAGACCATGAGCAAGTTTTCCACGTCTGCGGTGTGGGGCCGCGCCCTGGCGTTGTCGGCCGCGCTGGCGTGGCTGAGCGCCAGTGTGCTGGCGGTGCAGCCCCAGCGCTGGGAGCAGACCACCGAAGCCGACTTCGAGCCGGGGGAAACCCAGCACACGCTGGTGACCAACCTGGGCGATGTGAAACTCGCGCTGAGCGCTGAGACGCTGGGCGAGATGCCCGAGCAGGCGAGCGTGGTGTTCGACCTCCAGCACACTGATGACGGCACGCTGTACCTGGCGGCCGGTCCTGAGGGCAAGCTGCTGCGGCGGATCAACGGCAAAATCGAAGTGGTTGCGCAGCCGGCCGGGGAACAGATTTTCTGTCTGGCGCTCACCGCCGAAGGCGAACTGCTCGTGGCGCTCAGCGGCCCGGAAAGCCGGCTGGCGGTGCTGCGTGAGGACAAGCTGGTGGATGTCGTGCGCCTGCCGGGGGTGCGGTATGTGTGGGACGTGCTGGTGACGGGTCAACGCTTCTATGTCGCCACCGGCACCGATGGCCAGGTGCTGCGGGTGGACCTGCCCGGCGCCCAGAAGCCTGCAGTGGTGGAACCCGCCCAACCCGCGCCGGCTGCCGCCAAACCGGAAGCGTCCACCCCGGCGAAGCCCGCAGCGCCTGTGGCCGAGGAAGCGAGCCGCAGCGCCGCCGATGCCGCCCCGGCGAATGAGACGACCGCGCCGAACATGGTGGGCGATGAGTTGGAAGCCGACCTGCCGCCCGCGGAGGCGAAGAGCACTGAAGCGCCCGCCGAGGGCGCCGAGGGCGCAGCTTCGGCAAGCGCTGGGGAAGCGGTTAAAACTGAAACCGCAGCCCAACCCGCCGCTCCCACGACGGACCAGCCGCCGGCGGAGACCGAGCAGGACCCCGCCCGGCCGGTGACGCCCAACGCCCACGCGCCGGTGGTGGTGACCTTGCTGGCGACCAGGCAAACCAACGTGTTGTGTCTGGGCCGGGACGAGCAGGGCCGGATTTACGCCGGTACGGACACCGATGGTCTGGTGTACCGCATCACCGAGCAGGCGGAGGGCGACCCGCAGGTGTTTGTGATGTTTGACGCCCCCGAGCCGGAGATCGGCGCTCTGCTGGTGCTGCCGGATGGGACGGTTTTCGCCGGCACCGCCGACGCCGACCAGGCGCGACCGGGCCGGCTCTCGCGGGCCGCGCAGTCGCAATCAGGCCGGCCTGAAGTCAAAGCTGTCGACAAAACCAAATCCGAACCCGTTCCCCCGGTGCCCCAGCCCCAGCCCGACCCTCAGCCCATGCAGCCCCAGCCCGCCCCCACACCGGGAAATGTTCCGCACCCGGCGGCTGGTGAATCGACGCCCCAGCCCAAAGATGATGCCAGCGGGACACCGGCGGCTCCGGCCCAACCGGACCTGCCGCCGGCGGAGGCCGCCCCTGCCTACACCCGGGAGTTGCCCGAGTTGCGCCCGTTGTCGAGTTCACCCATGCCCGGCGCAGCAGGCCTGCTGGTGCTGGCGGAGCAATCCGGTCAGCCCAACCAGCCCGGCGCGGGCGACGCCAAGTCCGACGCCGCCCCCAGCGCCGGCGACAGTGCCGCCAAACCCGCCCAACCCAGTGCACAGCAATACGACCAATTGCGCCAGATCGTGCAGCAACGGTTGGAAGCGGCGCGCGACTCGGGCGCGCTGCAGGCTTCCCCCGGTGGTTTCCAACGACAAGCGCTCAAGCCTGGCAGCGCTCCCCGGCGCGGCACTGCCGCCAAGCCCGCCGCCGCCAACAACAAGGGCAATGCCGTCTACCGCATCACCCGGCAGGGCTTCGTCGGCGAAGTGTTCCGCGAGTCGGTCATGGTGCTGGGACTCGCACTGGACAACGACAACAATCTGCTGGTCGCCACCGGCAATGAGGGCAACCTCTACCGCGTCAACCTCGCCGCCCAGGAACGCACCATCGTCGCCCGGCTCGAACCGCAGCAACTGGTCAGCCTCCTGCGCGGCCCCGAAGGCAGCCTGCTCATCGGCACCGCGAACCCGGCGCAGCTCCTGCGCTTAAGCTCCGGCTTCGCCCCCGAAGGCACCTTCACCAGCAGCGTGCTCGACGCCAGGCAGATCAGCGTCTGGGGCGCGGTGCAACTGACCGCCGATGTGCCCGCAGGCGCGTCGGTCGCCCTGCAGACCCGCAGCGGCAATGTGGAAGACCCGGAGCGGGCGGCCTGGTCCGACTGGAGCGAGCCGCAGACCATGGCCCACGATGAGCACCACCTGGCGGTCGCCCCGCGCGAAGGGCGCGTCAGCAGTCCGCCGGCACGCTATCTGCAATATCGCCTGCTCCTCAAGGGCGATCCCGACAGCACCCCGGTGATCGACAGCGTGACCATCAACTACGCCATGCCCAACCTCCGTCCCAGCGTGCGCTCCATCACCGCCAGTTACCCCGGCGACGCCAAGCCCGGCGCTCCGGCGGCAGGCAAGCCCAGCCCCACCCCCGGCGGGGATCGGTTGCGCGAGCATGAAAGCAAGCTGGACATCGCCTGGGAAGCGGTGGACCCCAACGGCGACAACCTGCGCTACCGCCTGGCGTTTCGCATCGCCGGCAGCGACAAGTGGATCACCCTGGAGGACGACCTGGACAAGAACCGCTACCAGTGGGACACCCAGCACGTGCCCGACGGGCGCTACCAGTTGCAGGTCACCGCCAGTGATTTGCCCGACAACCCCCCCGCCGGCGAGTTGACCAGCAGCCGCACCAGCGACCCGGTGGTGGTGGACAACACCCCGCCGGCGTTCGTCGGACTCAAAGGCGGCAAGAAGGACCAGACCGTCGCCATCACCGGCAAGGTGGTCGACACCCTCTCGCCCATCGCCAGCCTGCACTATGCGGTGGACTCGGCGGACGACTGGCGCACCGTGCTGCCCCGCGACGGCATCTGCGACTCGACAAGCGAATCATTGGTTGTTACTATTTCCGGTCTTGCGCCGGGCAGCCACGTGATCACCTTACGGGCTGTGGACCAGCGCGGGAATGCCGCTTACCAGGCGGTGTTCGTCAACGACTAGGGAATCTTGGCGCTGTTGCCGGCCGATGCCCCACAGCCCATGACCGCAAAGGACCCAGGCCATGAGCACGCATTACCCCAAGCGCCGCAGCCGCATCAAGCGCGTTCGTCTGCATGGTTTCCGCGCCCGCATGCGCACCAGCAAGGGCCGCAAGATCATCAACCGCAAACGCCGCGAAGGCCGCTCCCTGAGCGTCCGTCACGACTTCTAAGCTCTGCGGCCTCTGGAAGTCTCCCCGGCCGAGCGCCCGGTGCTGTGTTTCCTGCGATGATGCAGTGATGTCCGATCAGGCTGCCAGCAAAGCCTGTGCTTTGTGCTTGCGCGCGGTGCCCCGCACCACGCGCCACCATCTGACTCCGCGCAGCCGCGCCCGTAAAAAACCAGAGAAGCAGCGCCGCGCCGAGCGCGACGCCGATGCCGTCACGGTGGACCTCTGCCCGCCCTGCCATGGCATGATCCATGCCGTGTTGACCGAGCGGCAGATGCAACAGGATTACGCCAGCGTCGAGGCGCTGCGCTGCCATCCGGAGATCGCCCGTTTCCTGACCTGGCTCGCCCGTCAGCCGGGGGAGCGCCCGGTCAGCGTGCGCTGGAGCAATGACCGGCGCGAACGACGGCGGCGGAAGTGACTCGCGCGGCAACACGCTCACGTTGCTTACCGCGGGCAATGAACGGGCCGGAAGCGTGAGCGACGGGCAGGGCGCGTGGATGCCGATGACGCGACGATCATGCCAGGCGTGATTGGTGTCCGGGCACGCTGCCCGTCGCCCACGCTTCCGGCTCGTGGTTGATCCATGCACGCCTATTGTCGCGCCACGGTGTTGAACTCCAATAGAAATGACAGGGCTTGCTTTCAATAGAAGTGTCACCT
>CAZSBB010000019.1:0-113294 GCA_964605235.1 uncultured Phycisphaeraceae bacterium | reverse complement strand
CCAAGGCCGGAACCACCATTATCGCAGCCCCCCGGGTTTTTGGGCAGACCCGCACAAAGCTTTCACGAACCATGTGAATCAGCGTGTCGCCGAGCGCCTCGGCGAGGCCGCCGCCGATGACCACGCACGGTAAGCTCAATACTGTCACCATGTTAGCCGCCGACACCCCGATGTAATGCGCCGCCGCCCGGACCACTTGCGTCGCCAGGGGATCCTTCTTTTCCAGGGCCGTCGCCAGCGCTTTGGAGCGAATTTTGTCGAGTTTGCCTTCGACCAGGTCGCTGAGCACGCTGGGATGATTGGAGCGGATCAGGTCGCCGGCGAGGTTGGCGATGGCGGTGCGGCTGGCGAGATTCTCCAGCGTGCGCCGGCCCAGCGGGGCGTCAGGACATACCCAGGTATGGCCAATCTCACCCGCCGAGCCGAAGTGCCCGTAGTAAAGCTGACCGCCCAGCACCAGCCCGCCGCCGATGCCGGTCCCCACGAAGATCGCCAGCAAATCATCAAATTTTTGACCGGCGCCAACCTTGTATTCCCCCCAGGCGCCCACGTTCACGTCATTGTCCACCACCACCGGCACGCTCAACTGTTTGCCCAGTTGCTCCGCCAGCGGAAAGTTGGTCCAGCGCAGGTTAACTGCTTCGAGCACCACGCCGGTCTTGGGATCTATCGCCCCCGGCGCGCCGATGCCCGCGCCCCGCAGGTCGCCGAGGGTCAGCTTGGCGTTCGCCACCGCCGCCAGACCCGCCTTCACGATGCGGTCCAGCACTGCCTCCGAGCCCTGGTCGGCCTTGGTCTTGACCTTCTCATCCCCCAGCACGCGCCCGCTGTCGTCCACCACCGCCGCGGTGATGTTGGTGCCGCCCACGTCCACGCCCAGCCAGAGCTTGTCCTGCCCCATGAAAATCATCTCCTGGTGGTAGCGATATTGGTCGGGAGCAGCACCATCCGCAGTGCCCCCGCGCCGGCCACAGCATAACCGCCCAGCCGGCGGGACGGGTGTGTTAAAAATTCCGGAGTGCTTCGGTCCGCAGGATCAGGGCTTGTATCGATTTTAACGAGCCCCGCGCGTGAGCAAGGGGTTGTGGCGCAAGCCGCAGCGATAGGTTGTAACGCCAGGGCAACCGCTTGCTGACGCGCGCGGCTCGTTAAGAAATCATCCCCCAACTCGCCACAGAGGTCACCGAGCCATGCTCACAGAGAGGCAAGCGGGCAAGTCCAGAGGATCAACCCGCTTCTCATTCTTGCTCTCGGTGTCCTCTGTGCCTCGGTGGTGAGTTTTCAAAACGTTTCTTACCCCAGCACCGGCGCCTGGCGGTAATGCTCGGTGGCGCGCTCGTACACCCGGCCGATCTGCAGCAGCTTCTGCTCGGTGAACACCGGGCCCAGCAGTTGGATGCCCACCGGGAGCTGTTTGCCGTCCACCGTGGCGAACCCGCCGGGCAGGCTCAGCCCCGGGATGCCCGCGAGGTTGGCGTTGACCGTGTACACGTCATTGAGATACATCGACAGCGGATCGTCGGTCTTCTCATTGAACGCGAAGGCCGGGGCGGTGGTGGTGGGGCACAGGATGGCGTCGCACTGGGTGAACGCCTGCTCGAAGTCCCGGGCGATCAGTCGGCGAACCTTCAGCGCCCGCAGGTAGTAGGCGTCGAAATACCCGCTGCACAGGGCGTAGGTCCCCAGCATGATGCGGCGTTTGACTTCATCGCCAAAGCCCTCGGCGCGGGACCGGGCGTACAAATCCAGCAGGTCTTCCGGGGCGGCGGTGCGGTGGCCGTAGTGCACGCCGTCGTAGCGGGCGAGGTTACTGGAAGCCTCCGCGGTGGCGACGATGTAGTACACCGGAATGCCATACTCGGTGTGCGGCAAATCGACTTCAATGATCTCCGCGCCGGCATCCCGGTACACGGCAATTGCCTGCTCGATCGCGGCGGCGACGGCGGGATGGTTGGCGTCGCTGAGGTATTGCTTGCCCAGGCCGATGCGCAGCTGGCGCGGCGTTTCGTGCAGTTGGCTCAGGTAATCGGGGACCGGCTGATTGATGCTCGTCGAGTCCTGATCGTCGTGCCCGGCAATGACCTGCAGGAGCCGGGCGGCGTCTTCAACGGTGCGGGCGAACGGGCCGATCTGGTCGAGACTGGAGCCGAAGGCGATCAAGCCATAGCGGCTGACCGCGCCATAGGTGGGTTTAAGACCGACGATGCCGCACAGCGCCGCCGGTTGCCGAATGGACCCGCCGGTGTCGGAGCCGAGCGCCCCGAACGCCAGCCGCGCCGCGACCGCCGTCGCCGAGCCGCCGCTGCTGCCGCCGGGCACACGGTTGGTGTCCCACGGGTTGCGGGTGGGGCCGAACGCGCTGTGCTCGGTGCTCGAGCCCATGGCGAACTCGTCGAGAATGGTTTTGCCCAGGCTCACCGCGCCCGCCTGTTCGAGCTTCTGCACCACCGTGGCGTCAAACGGCGACTGGTAGTTGGCGAGCATTTTCGACGAGCAGGTGGTGTGGCCGAACGTCGTGCAGAGGTTGTCCTTGAGCGCCAGGGGCACGCCCGCCAGCGCGCCGGTGCGTTGCCCGGCATCGACGGCTTTGGCCTGCTCGAGCGCCCGCGCCGCATACAGCTCATGGAACGCATGCAGCGCGCCGTTGTGCGCTTCAATCGCCGCCACACACGCCTGCGTCGCTTCCACCGCGCTGAGCTGTTTGCCCGCGACGGCGGCCAGCAATTCGCTGAGGGTCATCTGCACAATCGCACTGCTTGACGTGGCGTTCATGGCTGCCGATCCGATTCAAGTCTCAATTGCCGATCAGGAAGTTCTTACCACCGAGACACCGAGAACACCGAGCATATCCACAGAGAACCGCACGCTTGCCGCAGGTTCAGCTTCACTCTCCTGCTTCACCTCTGTGTGCTCTGTGCCTCTGTGGTGAGTCTGAAGCAAAACGCCAGGAAAGCCGCCTGGGGATAGATCGGCTCACGCGCCGCTGGCGTCGCCGAGCACCTTGGGCACGCGGAAGAACGGCTCGGCCTGCTGGGGCGCGTTGGCGAGCGCTGCCGTCACCGCCAGGCCCGGCCGCTCCACGTCCTCGCGCAGCACGTTGGACAACTCCAACGCGTGCGCCATCGGCTCCACGTCGCTGACGTCCAGCTCATTGAGCTTGGCGATGTACTCCAGCACATGGGCAAGCTGCCCGGTGAACTGGTCAATTTGCGCATCGCTGAGCTTGAGCCGCGCCAGCTTGGCGACGTGCAGCACGTCCTCGCGGGTGATGTTCTGACTCATGCGGCATAGCGTAGCAAACTCGCCCCCCCAGCGCGGGGTCCCCGCCGCGTCGTGCAAACGCTGGCCTGAACGAGCCGGAAGCGTCAGCGACGGGCTACGTCAACAGACGCCAGGCAGTACACGGTGAATCCCTGACGCCCGGGTGACCGTGCGCTCTGCCCGTCGTTCACGCTTGCGGCTCGTTCAACTTTGCGGGCAAATCCCCATCATCTGACGTAGCATGACCACATGGCCACCGGCTCGTCCTCCGCATCACGTTCCACCCCCAAGCCACGTCGAGCTAAGGGAACCCCCGGAAACCCCGGACTCCCCGGAACCCCCGGAACCTCCCGCAAGCCCGCGCGTGCAACAGCACCCGCAGACGCCGCCGGCGGGGGGCGTCTGGTGGACCAGACCGTGGCGCGACTGCTGGCGGAGATCCGCAGCGGCGCGCTCAAGCCGGGCCAGCGTTTAGGCGAAGGCATGCTGGCGCGACGGCTGGGCGTGGGCCGCGCACCGGTGAAGATGGCGTTGGACCAGTTGGCGTTCGCCGGCGTGGTCGAGCGCCGGCCGCGCTCCGGCTCCTATGTCGGGCAATGGTCCCCCGAGGATTACCTGCAACTGCTCCACCTGCGCGCCGCCCTGGAATCCATGGCGTGCCGTCTCGCCGCCGGCCGACTGACCGCCGAGCAGCAAACCGAGCTGCGGCAGTTGGCGCAGCGACTGGATCGACTGTCCCGCCCGCAGACGCCTGCCGTGCTGACCGAAGCCGAAGCCGCCTTCCACACCGCCATCGCCCGCGCCAGCGGCAATCGCTGGTTGCTGCGGGCGCTGCTCGATCAACGCGTGGTGGTCGATTGCGTGGCGGCCTGGATGCGCCGACCCGTCGCTCGGCCGGCGACCGGCCCCAACGTGACTCACGAGCAACTGGTCGACATCCTCGCCGCCGGCGATGGCGAACTTGCCGCGCGGGCGATGCTGACCCATATCCTCGTGGCCGTGCAGGAAATCACGTCCGCCCCGTGACGCCCCGGGCGCAACGGCATTCGTAGGTCCGGGCTGGCCCTCACTCTTACCCACATCTTTTTATGGTGCTTCACCAGCCCTGTCGATTCACTTGTTGGGCCACCTTCGAGAGCCATCAGGGCGGCCTGCTGATTTCTGCAAGGTCCGGGCAGTTGTAGTTTGCCTATTCTCAAGCCCCCGTTTACGTAGTGCAATCCTTGTTTTTACCGTGAAAACGAGGGTTTGGGGACTTGTGGGTAAGAGTGAGGGCTTGCCCGGACATTTGTACGCCAATGGTTCATCCTGTCCGGGCGAGCCCGGACCTACAAGAACATTTCACGCCGGCGTGAGCGCCGCCGCCGACAGCACATTCAGCAGCGGCTCGCCCGCCCGCTGGCGGCGCAGGTTTTCCATGAAGATGCGCCACACGCGCTGCGTGAAAAACGGGCTGCCGTCGGAGCCGGAGATGTGCGGGGTGAGCATCACATTGGGCAGCGCCCACAGCGGATGCTCGGGCGGCAGGGGATAGACGTAGTGCGTGTCGAGCGCCGCCCCGGCAAACCATTTCTCGCGCAGCGCCTGAACCAGCGGCTGCTCCTGAATCAACGGCCCGCGCGCCGGGTTGAGCAGGAAGGCCGAGGGTTTGAGCTGACGCAGATCATCCGCGCCGACCAGCCCGCGCGTGGCGGGAGTCAGCGGCATGGCGATGATGAGAAAGTCCAGTCCGCGCAGGAACTCAGCGCGCTGCTCGGGGCGGAAGTCGCGGTCGGGGAGCGTGCCGTCGGGATCGCCGGCCCCCGGCTCGCAGTACTTGTCATGACGCGGCGTGGGGCCGTTGCGGGTCAGCGTGTGCACCTGCATGCCCAGGCTTTTGCAGTGGCGCGCCGTCGCGCGGGCGAGGCCGCCATAACCCCAGAAGCCGACCGTCGAGCCGCGGATTTCGTACTGGAAGCGTGCAGAGCGATCCCACACCGCCCCGCGCTGATGGTCGATCATTTCCACCAGATGACGCGCCAGAGCGATCATCATCATCACGTTCCACTCGGCGATGGCGGTGTCGAACACGCCCGCGCCGTTGGTGACGGTGACGCCGCGCGCCGGGAAGTTCAGCGGGATGATGTGCTCGAACCCGGCGCAGCCCAGTTGCAGCCAGCGCAACTGTTTCATGTCGTCCAGGTTCGCCGGCGGCCGACTCGACAGCATGACCTCCACATCGCGGATCACCTCCGCGGGCAGCGGTCGCACGGCATCTTCGGCGTGGTCGGCTGGCAAGGTCACCTGCACGCCCGGCAAAGCTTGCAACGCGGCATAGGCGGTTTCATCCAACGGCAGGTCGATGAGGATTTTCATAGGGTTTTCACGGGTAAGTTGGAAGCAATTCAAGACCACCACAGAGGCACAGAGAACACGGAGGAAATGCCTGCGGAGTGGACCGGTTCAGGCGCATCCATCTTTCTCTGTGGGCATGACTCGGTGTGCTCTGTGTCTCTGTGGTTACTTTTTTCGGCGCTGGTTTCCCAGGCTGAGTTAATCACGCAGAATCTTGCCCGGCATGCTGTTGAACTCGCCGCTGCCGGGGACGAAGGGGAAGCGGCGCTTCAGTTCGTCGGTCAGCACAATGCCCAGCCCCGGCGTGGTGGGGGCGAGCACGCGGCCGTCACGCATGACGAAGCTGTCGCCGACCACTTCGCGGTGCAGCGGGCCGAAGGCGGGCGGGATTTCCAGGATGAAGGTGTTGGGACAGGCGAAGGCGGCATGGAGATTCTGCATCAGCGCCCCGCCGGCCCCCCAGGCGTGGCTGGCGATCTGACGCCCACGCTGGTGGAACTGCGCGGCGATCTGCACGAACGCGCTCAGCCCGCTGTTGAACGCGGCATCAGGCTGGCCGATGTGGAAGGCGTCCTGTTCGATGAACGGCTGCCACTCGCACGGGGCCGCGAGACATTCCCCGCCGGCGATGGGCACGGGGCTGACTTTGCACAGCTCGCGGTAGCCGGTCAGGTCGGTGTAGTGCAGGGGCTCCTCAAAGAAACCCAGGTTGTAGGGCGCGACCGCCTGCATCACCGCCGCGGCGGTCGGGAGCGTCCAGGTGACGCCGTCGCTGTTGCCCATGTGTCCGTCCATCAGCACGCGCACGTCGGGGCCGACGGTTTGCCGGACGAATGCGAGCTTGTCCGCTTCAAGCTGGGCGGCCGCCTCGGGCTGGGCGTGATGCTCATAGCCCTTGCCCAGGTGATGCCAACCCGCGCCGATCTTGAAGCCGTTGAACCCCAGGGACAGGTAAAACTCCAGCTTGCGCCGCAGCTTGTCGGTGGGAAAATTGCTCGGCCCCCCGGTGGCGTAGGCGGGCAGGCTGGCGGGCGCGGGGTGGGCGCTGAGCAACTGATGGACCGGTTGACCCAGCAGCTTGCCCTTGAGGTCCCACAGCGCCGCTTCGAGCGCGGTGATCACGGCCGCCCCCAGCCCGACGCGACACCAGTAGTTGCCGCATTGATACATCCGCCGATACAGCGTGGGAATATCGTCGACGCCCTGACCAATGAGGATCGGCGCGAAGAACTCCACCACCGCCGGCACCGCTTCGGGGATGAAGTACCCGATGTACGTTTCGCCCAGCCCGATCACCCCGGCGTCGGTGTGCAGCTCGACAAACGCGGCGCTGCGGCGCTGGCGCGATTCGAGCAGAAACGGGTCTTCGGTGCAGGGTCCGGTCAGCAGCACCGTGTGGACGGCGGTGATTTTCATGAGGTTGCTCCTGGGCAAACTGACATATCAGAATCAGCATAGCGACCGGAATGCCGGAGCGAAAGTGGGATGAAAACAGGGGATTTCAGTCGATCATCCAGCGCCGCGTGCGGATCTGGCGGATTACTGGCATGCAAGTGGACTTGGCGCAGCGCCAACGAGCCGGAAGCGTCAGCGACGGGCAGGGCGCACGATTGCCATTTGCTGCCGAAGCACAGCCGGGACGTTTGATGGTGCTTAACGAGCAAACTCTGGGCGTACGCAGGTCACTGGGCGAGCACGAATGCCGCATGGCAATCGTGCGCACTGCCCGTCGCTGACGCTTCCGGCTCGTTGAAGACAGGAGCCCGCGCGAGTGCGAGGGCGCCAACGCATACGGCGGCGCAGCTCAGTACGTCTTGAGCTTGTACTTGCGGGCGAGGTAGTCGATCTGCTTGCGGATTTCCTCGGTGTCGCCCTTGCGGATCATCTCGCTGTAGAGGTGATGCAGCTTCCAGAACGCCCAGTCGAAGCTCATCTTCTCGTCGCTGGTCTCGGCGATCGCCAGGTCCTTGGTGAAGGTCAGGTCCAGCAGCCGCTTGCCGTTGTGTCCCACCAGCCGCATGGTGAACGGGCGGGCGCGGTCATAGCGGCCGAACAGCAGGAACTTCTGACCCTGATGCAGGTTGGGCAGGGCTTCGGGGAACACATCCTCCGGGTCCACGCCCATCACGCTCACCCGCACGTCTTTCATGATCGGGTAGCGCAGCCGGCTGAGCAGGTCGCGCACGTCCTGGGCGCAGGAGAACTCGTCGGTGCTGAAGACGCAGAAGCCCTTGTTGCGGTAGGCGAGGAACTCGAGCAGTTCGCGGTTCTGCCGGCCGGTGACGCCCACCGCGTAGATGCTGGCGACCAGGTCGTTGTCGCGGGTGATGAGGTTGATCAGGTCGCGCGTGTCGAGCACGCCCTTGGTCGGCCGGCCGTCGCTGATGAGCACCAGGTTGTAGACCCGTTCCACGCTCAGGTCGCGCACCAGCAGCCGGGACAGGGCGGCATTCACATCGGTGTAGCCGTCGCTCTTGCGGTCGGTCAGGAACGCCTGCGCCTGGCGGAAGGTTTCATCGTTGAAGGGGACGATCTGGTTGGGGTTGAAGAACACCGCGTTCTGGTTGAAGAAGACGATGTTGAAGCGGTCGCCCTCGTTGAGCGTCGCCAGCCCGTCGCGCACGCCGCGCACGATCTGATCGACCCAGGTCTGCGGCACCGAGCCGGAGGTGTCGATGAGGATCACCAGGTCCTTGGGCATGGTGTGCAGGCGTTTGAGCGTCTGGCGCGGGACGATATCGACCCGGAAGTAGGGGCGGTCGTCGTCGGGATCCTCGCTGCGGCCGAACCAGCCTTTGCGGTCCTGCTGGGGCGGGATGTAGCGGGTGACGAAATAATCGAAGTCCGCATCCAGATGCTCGGGAATATCCAGTTGCGTGGTGCCCTGCAGGGCGATCTGTGTGAAGTCGATGTCCGGTGGCGGCAGCGCCGCCGGGAGGAGACGCTCATCCACCACCTGTTCAGTGCGGTTGTCCTGGAATTTGGGCGGCTCGAGCTTGGGCGGCTGCGGATTGCTGCCACCCATCAGGCGGCTGGCGGCGAGGATGTTCACGGCCGTGCCTTCACCCGTGCCCGGACCAACCCCAAAGCCGCTGCCAGTCCCCGCGCCGGGCTTGCTGTCGCCATCCTGAAACTTCACATCCACATCCAGCCGGACCGCCAGCATGTCGCGCACCGCGTCAGGCAGCGTCACCGGCGGGGCGCCTTCCACGCCCGCGCCGCCGGGCGTTTCCTCCGGACGCTGATCCACCACGGGCTTGACTTCCACCGGCGGCAGCGTCGTGGGCGCTTCCTTGGGCGTGGGCTTGTCCGCCAGCAGCGCGGCGCTCAGTTCCGCGACATCCGGCAGCTTCTTCTCCAACGGCTCCACGGCCTGGGTCCCCTGGGCGGAACTCTCCTCGGCGACCATGATGTCCTGGTCCTGCCGGCGCTGCACGTACAGCGTGTCCTCGCGATGCCCCAGCAGGCTCGGGTCGATCCGCCCCAGCGGCACGTTGTAAAAACGGTACGCCAGCAGCAGGTGAGCAATCAGACTGATCACCAGACAGAAAAAGAACAACCCGTTGGCGTAGTCTGCCGCGCAGCGGTGGTAGCGCATCGGCCCGCTGGGCGGTGGACTGCCGGGACCGCCCCCCGGACCGCCCCCCGGACCGCCAGGTTGGTTGAGCTTCCGCGCCAGGTGGGCGGGCGCGGCGTCACGTGGAATCATGACCGGCCCTCCAACTGCTTGAGCGCTTCCGCCACCCGCGCCGCCAGACGCGGGTCCAGATTCGTCTGCTGCTGCAACTGCGCCAGCAGGCCCCGCGCGACGTTCACCTGATTGTCCGCCTTGGCGAGCTGCGCTTTGGCGTACACCGCGAACGGCCCCTCGGGGAACTTCTCCAGCAGTTCGTTCCACTCCGCCTTCGCGGCCGGGGCGTTGCCCTGCTCCAAAGCGATTTCCGCCAAGCCCAGGAAGCTCAGCTCCGGCAGCGGCGACAGCTCTTTGAATGAGTACAGCAGCACCAGCCGCTTGAGCGCCTTACGCGCTTCCTCGCGCTGCAGCTTGACCCCAGCCTGGTCCGACGCCCGCAGCCGGTCGGCCGCCAGCGCCAGGTGGCAGGTCGATTGATCGAACAACGCGTTGGCGGCAATCGGCGTATCCTCGACGTTGATCAGCCCGTCCAGTTCGCCCAGCGCTTCCTCGTACTCCTGCTTCTCCATCAGCGTCTGCGCCAGCTCCAGCCGGGCGGCAAAGCCCTGGCCCTGGCCGGTGGCGATGACTTCACGCAGGGCGAGGATCGCCGCATCGCGGTCCTGCAGTTGCCGCAGCGCCTTGGCGGTGCGCAGCAGCGTTTCCACCCGCAGCGCCCGCGAACTGTTGGCGGCCGGCTCCAGCAGCGGCTGGAAGTACTTGAGCGCCAGCTTGGCGTCGTGCTGTTTGAGGTGGTAGTCGCCCAACCAGAACTTCTCATCGCTGGTGAGCCCGCGCAGACTGACCAGCTCTTCCAGGGCGGTCAGCGCCGCCAGCGCCTCGGCGGATTTTTTGGCTTCACGGTGGCGAATGCCCAGCAGGCGCCAGGCGTTGATGCGCAGCGGCTGCGCCAACTGATCGCTCCCGGCGGCGGCGAGCAGATCGCGGTTGGCGTCGTCGGGCTTCTTGAGGGTGGTCAGCAGCAGGCCGCGGTAGTACAGAGCGTCCGCGCGATACGGATTCTGCGGATGCCGATCCAGCAGCGTGGTCAGCACATCATGGGCGCGCTGGTAATCCTTGAGCTTCACCAGCGCCAGGGCGCGGCGGTACAGCGCTTCGCTCTCCACCAGCGGGGACAGGTTGTCCAGCGCCAGGAGCTGCGCCGCCGCCTGATCCGCGGCTTCGTACTTCTCCAGCCGATAGTTCAGGTCCGTCAGCCGCAGCAGGGCTTCGTGCACCGAAGTGAGCGGCAGCTTGTACTGGCCCTGGGCATCGCGGTACACGGCGGCATAGGTCTGGTAGTCGTTGGCGGCCGGCTGGAGCTGATTGCTCGATTCATAGAGCTTGGCGCGTTGCAGCAGCGCCTGCGTGTAGTAGGCATGCGCCTGCCCGGCATCGATGATCGCCGTCAGCCGGGCGGCCGCGTTGGTCAGGTCATTCTGCTTGAGCGCCGCCGACGCCATCAGGAAGCCGGCATCCGCCAGCCGGGGGGAGTCGGGATACGCCTTGCGCAGCCGGGCGATGGCATCGGTCATGCCGTGGTACTGCCCGACTTCATACTGGCACGACGCCAGCCGGAACAGCACCTTGTCCTCCAGCGGCGAGCCGGTGGCGGCGGCGAGGATGGCGGTGAACAGCGTGATCGCCTGCTCGTGCTTGCCCAGTTCCTGCTGGCTCGAGCCCGCGAGATACCAACCCGCCACCTGGTCCTGGCCCACGAGATTGGTTTTGTACTGTTCGAAGCTGGCGAGCACCTGCCCGTATTGCTTGAGTTCAAACTGCGACCACAGCAACCCGACCGCGCTGGGGCTCACATGGCTGCTGGTGGTGTACTTGGTGAGCACCAGTTTGTAGTACTCGATCGCGGGTTCGTATTGCTTCTGCTGATAGCTCAGATCGCCCGCCAGCCGCGCGGCATCGGCGGCGACGCGCGGATCATCCAGCGCCAGACACTGCTTAAGCGTCTTGAGCGCCTCGGCGGGTTGCTTCAGTTCCATCTGCACCCGCGCCAAATCCACCAGCGCGCCAGGGCGCAGCGTGCTGTCGAGCTTGACCACCTCGCCCAGTTGCACCGCCGCGGCCGGGAGATTGCCCAACCCGCGATAGCTCTGGCCCTGCAGGTAGTGGATCGACGCCTTGACGTCCGGGCGCAGGTTGGACAGGTCGATTTTTTCGAGGGCTTCAATCGCCTGCTGATGCTGCCCCAGATCGCTGGCGAGTTGCCCGCGCAGCAGCAGCACGGCATGGTCGGGCACGTGCTTGGGCGTGGGCAGGTTTTCGAGATACTTGAGCGCCTCGGCGTTGCGCCCCGCGCGCCGGGAGAGCAGGGCGCGGTAGTACAACGCATCGCCACGCTTGGCGTCGCGGGGGAAGCTGCTGAGGTATTTGTCGAAGGCGTCAATCGCCAGGGCGTCCTCGCCGCGTTGCAGGAGGCGGTAGGCGAAGACGAACTGCTGATGCCCGGCATTGCTTTCCTGTCCCGGCTCGGCGGGCTGCGCCAGCACGGCGGAGGGCAGCGCGAGGGGATGCAGGATGGCACTGCCGCAGGCGAGCGCCGCTCCCAGGGTCAGGGCGCGGGCGGAGGAGGAGCCGAAGGCAGGCCGGGTGAAGCGCGGGGTCATTAAAGTTCGCTCTGAGCTTTGGTGGTGGCGATGAACACGTTGCGCAGGCCGCAGGCATAGGCGGTGTCGAGGACGCGGACGGCAAAGCCGAAGCTGCTGCCCTTGTCGCCGCGGATCACGACGGATTCATTGGGGAACTGCTGCGCCAGCCGGGTGAGGGTCTGTTGCAGCGCCTCATAGTTGTACTCGCGGTCGCCGATGAAGATGCGGTTGTCGCCGGTGAGGCTGACGACAATCTGGGTTTTGCTGGCGGCGGGTTTGGCGGTGTCGCTGGCGGGCAGGGAGACATCGATCTGCAGTTCCTGCTGGCGGAAGACCGAAACGGTCATGAAGAAGATCAGCAGGAGGAAGATGATGTCGACCATCGCCGAGAGCGGCAGCGCCGGCCGGGCGCGGTCGCGGGTGTCGGAAGTGAAACTCATGCGGCGCCTCGTTTCACATGGTCAGCAATGGAGTGGACGATCTGCTCGGCGGAACCCAGGGCCTTGGTGGCGCGGGCTTTGACGACCGAGTAGAAGAACAGGGCGACGATGGCGACGATCAGGCCGAACATCGTGGTGCTCATGGCGCCGCCGATGGCGTTGGTGAGGGCTTTGCTTTCGACGCTGAGCGATTCGAAGTGCATGCCGAAGAAGGCGCGGATCATGCCGACGACGGTGCCCAGCAGGCCGAACATCGGGGCGACATTGGAGATGTCCGCCAGATAGCTCACGCGGTTCCAGATGATGTCCGCCCGCCGGCGCCCCTCGGCATCGAGCATGTCCATGATGACCGAGTGGCCCTTGCCGGCGTTCTCCACGCAGCGCTGAATCACGCTGGCGACGAACACCCGGCGATGGCTGCGGCACAGGCTGGCGGCTTCGTCATACTTGCCCGCGAGGACGAGTTTGTTGACGTCATCGACGAAGGCCGCCGGGGCGAGGGTGCCGGTGTTGATGGTGACGAAGAAGTAGAGGAACAGCAGCAGGGCGAGGACGGAGAGGCCCGCGATGATGCCGTTGATGATCGGGCTGGTGTTGAACAGCTCGATGAGCGGGGGCAGTTCGCCGGTGGTGGGATTGATGCCCACGCCGTGCGGCGCCGCCGGCGCCGGAGCCGCAGCGGGTGCCGGGGTTCCGGGGGCGGGGGCTGGCGCTTGCGCCGCGGCGCTGGCGGTCCAGATTGTGGTCATCAGGGTCAGCAGCGCCGTTGCGCCCAGGCCAACCCGCATCCATCCGCCACGCCCCTTGCCGTGCATCATGTTCAATCTCCACTTGTGCGACTAGCGCGATGACGCCGAGGCGGCGTCGGTAAAAGAACCGTCGTCCGTCGCGAAACAGCCCCCCAGCGGCGTGTCGTGCTGTCCCGCGAATCGGTGACGCTGACTCCCAGGCGATCAGAAAGTCCACCCTTGCAACAGGTTGGCTATTGTAGATGGCGTGAAGGTCGTTGCAACCAGCGCAAACGGCGCAGGTTGGCGGTGGTGACAGCCGAGGTGCAGCGCGAGCGATTGGTGCAAACGATATGAGGATAAGTGTCGTGTCTCCGCAGCGTTCACTTGTTGCATCTCCTCCGAGCCGTCGACGCAAGTCGGCGGGTGATTGGGGTCACCCCGGTGCTCCGATTGCAGTGGGGGTGCATGTCATGTCACCGGTGTTGCTGCGTGTATTCGCGTAACGGGTGGGCAGGTAATAACTTGTAAATGTCACCGACGATGTCGCGTGACATGCGGGGGGGCGGCGGCTGGCGATTTGTTGATGTATGCATCTGCTGAGCAGGGAAATGACTGCGTCCTCTCCCTGTCCCGCAATCACGCCGCGATACCCAAAGCAACGTACTCGTCGGCATCCCACCGCTGGACCGTTTGGCTCGCATCACCGCACCGGCTACATTAATCCTTTGCGTCCTGATCCCCCTCCCTGCCACCCAGGCGACTGCTCATATGGCCAAAGAACGCATCATCTCCGGGCAAAGCACCGGGGTTGCGGAAGAGCAGCTCAATAAGGCCCTGCGCCCCCGCCGGCTCGACGAATACGTCGGCCAACCCAAGCTCGTCGAAAAACTTGCCATCACCCTCGAAGCCGTCCGCCAGCGCGGCGAACCCATGGAACATGTCCTGCTCCATGGACCGCCCGGCCTGGGCAAAACCACCCTCGCCCACATCATCGCCAACGAACTGGGAACCCAGCTCACCGTGACCTCCGGCCCGGCGCTGACCAAGCCCGGCGACCTCGTGGGCGTGCTGACCAAACTCGCCGCCCGCGACGTGCTGTTCATTGATGAAGTCCATCGCCTGCCCGCCGTGGTCGAGGAGTACCTGTACTCGGCGATGGAGGATTTCAAGATCGATGTGCCGATCGACTCAGGCATGCACGCCAAGGTGATCACGCTGCCGCTCAAGCCGTTCTGCTTGATCGGCGCCACCACCCGCGCGGGTTTGCTGTCGGGGCCGATGCGCTCACGCTTTGGCATCACGCACAACCTGGAGTTTTACCCCGCGCCGGAGCTGGAAAAAATCCTCCGCCGCAGCGCCGACCTGCTGGGCCTGAGCGCTCCGCCGCTGGAAGTGCTCGGGTCGGTGGCGAACCGCAGCCGGGGCACGCCGCGCATCGCCAACCGGTTGCTGCGGCGCGTGCGGGACTACGCCCAGGTGCGCGGCGACGGGTTGCTGACGATTCCACTGGTGGATGAAGCCCTGCGTCTGGAAGGCGTGGATGAACTGGGGCTGGATGAACTGGACCGCAAGTACCTGCGGGTGATTGGTGAGATTTACCGCGGCGGGCCGGTGGGTTTGGAAGCGGTCGCCGCGAGTCTGGGCGAGGACGCCGGCACCCTGGAGGACATGGTGGAGCCGTACCTGCTGCAGTTGGGCTTTCTCGCCCGGACGCGCAAAGGTCGGCAACTGACGCAGCGGGCCGGGGCGCACCTGGGGCTGGCGTTGCCGATGGCGGTGGACGAAGACGCCTCGGCGCGGGACGATTCGTTGTTTCCCGAGCAGGAGCGGCCGTGAGCGATCCCGGTCCGCCACAGGAGCACCACATGTTGCAGGCATTGGGTGAGGTGGAATTGAAAAACGGCGAGCGCGTGCAGGCGGGGGTGCTGCGCGGGCCATGTCCCTCGTGGCAGGAACGCATCAGCCAACTGCTGGGACACAAAGGCGGCCTGTGGAACGAGCACATCAAGCGCAGCCTGCTCGAGGACCTGGAACTGGAAACCCGCTTCTATCTGCTGCTGCGCGGCGAGGAGCCGATCGCCAACATCATGACCACCGAGCGCGTCGGCGTCGGGCTGGTGGGACATGTCTTCACGGCGCCCACGGCGCGGCAACTCGGCTGCGCTTCGGCGCTGTTCGCCAAAATGATGGGCGAGGTCAAAGAGCGCGGCTCACGCTGCCTGCTGCTGGGCACCGCTTATGATTCGCCGGCGTACCACATCTACCGCAAATGCGGCTTCTCCAGCATCGAACCGGGCAGCGGCGTCATGAGCTGGTACAGCCAGAACGCCGAACGCTTCGCCACCGAATGGTTCGCCCCCGGCGCCACGGAAATTGAACCCGTCGGCTGGCGGCACTGGCCCACCAGTTCGCCGTTGACCGCCGGCCCGTTTCCCGGTGCCGCGCGGTTGACCTGCGCCCACCTGGTGGGCCGCAAGCTCACCGAAGGCCCGCTGCTGCCGCTGATCATGGACAACCTGAAGCGCGCTGCCGACGCCCAGCCGGCGCGGGCGCTGGCGCTGCGGCAGACGCAGACCCAGGCGGTGGTGGGGCTGGCGGCATTTGGTCCGCACCCGGTTTGGCCCCAGACCACGCTGGCGGATGTGTATTGCCACCCGGACCACTGGGCGCAGGCCGCGGCGATGATGGTCAAGCTGCGCACCGGCTTCCCGGCGAATCAGCCGGTGCTGGCGTACTGCAGCTCGCAGAGCCAGCATCGGCGCGAAGCGCTGATGCGCGCCGGTTTTCGGCCTGCCGGTCGTTTGCCGGCGGTGGCGGCGCTCGACTGTCTGGGCGCCCAGCGCGTGGCGCTGGATGTGCTGGCGATCGGTTGCTGAACTCAGGCCGGTGACCCCGGCGGCAGCGCGCCACGCGCGCCTCAGGAGCAGTTTGAGCCATGGCGGGCGCGAAGCGGTGGAAAGTGCTGTTGACCGGAGCGTTGGGACGTGTCGGCCGAGCCATCACCCCGGTGCTGCGGCAGGACTATGACCTGACGCTGACCGATCGGCAGGCGGGCGAAGTCGACGGCCTGCCGGTGCGGGCGGTGGATTTGCTCGATGCCGTGGCGGTGGCGCAAGCGCTTGAGGGTCACGATGCCGTGGTGCATCTGGCGATCGCCAGCCAACGCCTGCTGCCGGGCCAAACACTGGCGGAAAATGACGACCAGATGATGCGCGTCAACCTGATGGGCACGCAGCATGTCTATGCCGGGGCCGCCAGCGGCGGTGTGCAACGCGTGGTCTACATGAGCAGCCTGACGGTGCAACTGCGCAAGCCTTTGCCCCCGCTGCTCGACCCCCGCGATCCCGCCCGCCCGCGCGACCTGTACGCCTGCACCAAATGGTTTGGCGAAGTGCTCGGCGAGGTCTACGCCCACGACACGCCCATGAGCGTCATCTGCCTCCGGCTGGGGCAACCCTATCCGCTGGACCACATGGACCACACGCCCCTGTCCACGCGCATGAGCTGGCCGCGCTACCGCGGCGCGGTGGTGGGCTATCCCGACACCGCCCACGCGGTGCGCTGCGCCCTGCGCGTGCCGAATCTCAAGTTCCATGTATGCAGCATCGTCAGCGAAGGCGCGGATCGCTACGTGGACCTCACCGCTGCACGAAAGATCGGCTACATCCCTCAACAATACGTCACCCCACAGGGTCTGCATGACCTGGAGGATCGTCCGCAATGAATCAACCCCCGGAAAGTGCCGCCGCGGCGGTGTACCCCCAGCCGACCGATGGCCTGCGCGTGGCGGTGGTGGCTTCGGCGTGGTTCCACAAGAGCCATGCCGACGTCATCGTGTCACGCTGGAAAACCGTCCGGCCCGGCGACGCGCCCTGGGGCTGGACCGGACCCCGCACCCGGCTGGTCAGCGCCCATATCCACCAAACCCAGGATGACGACATCGGCGTGGCGTTCTGCCGGCGGCACGGCATTCCCCTGGGCTTCCGCGTCGCCGACGCGCTCACCACGCCCGACGGCAAAGAACTGGCGGTCGATGCGGTGCTGCTCATCGGCGAGCATGGCCGGTACATGTACAACGAGCTGGGCCAGAAGCTGTATCCGCGCAAAGAGCTGTTCGACCAGATCGTGGCGGTGTTCCGCAAGGTCGGGCGCTGCGTGCCGGTGTTCTGCGACAAGTTCTATAGCTGGCGCCAGGACTGGGCGGTGGAGATGGAGCAGACGGCGCGGGAGCTGGGCTTCCTGTTGTTTGGCGGTTCGTCGGTGCCGCATGCCTCGCGGCTCCCCGCCGCGCTGCTGCCGGTGGATGTGCCGGTGAAGCAAGCGGTCGGCTGCTTCTATGGTGCGGATGAAGCGTACGGGTACCACAGCGCCGAGTACATGCTCAGCCTGTTGGAGCAGCGCGCCGGCGGCGAGGGGGGCGTTGCCGCCATCACCGTCTGGCGCGGGCCGGAGGTCTGGCGTCAGCTCGACGCCGGCGTGATTGATGCTGCGCTGGTGGAAGCTGCGGTGGCGGCGCTGCCCGAGGCAGAACGCATTCCCGGCGACATGCGCCAACTGTCCCGCGACGCCATCCGGGCCGATGTTCCCCTCGCCGCGGCCGGGCCGGTCACGGCCTTCATGGTGGAACACCACGACGGCCTGCGCTGTGCATACCTCAATCTCAACGGCAAGATCAAAGGCTTCAGCGGCGCCTGGCGGCAGGGGGAACAGATTCACGCCACCAGCGCTTTCATGGAAGGCGAGAGCACGCACTACGCCCATTTTGCCGGCTTCGCCCGCTACATCGAAGACGTTCTGCTGGGTGATCGCCCCACGGTGCCCGCCCGGCGCGTGCTGCTGAGCACCGGCATCACCGCCGCCATGATGCAAGCCCGCGCCACCCCCGGCGTCCGTGTGCTGACCCCGCAACTGGCGCTGCCCTATCGGCGGTAGGAACATTCGTCGTGCAACCCCGGCCGAGCGTTCGGCTGGCGGTGAACGACGGTATCATGATGTCCAACCCGCGAGTGTCCGCCCTCGCTTAACTTCCGGAGCCAGATCATGCGCACCAGCAACCCTGTCCTGCGGGAAAACATTCTCCTCCAGCAAGCCCGGGAAAACGCCGGCGGCGCGGTGATGACCATCGAAGGCGCCGTCTACAAAACCTTCATCCTCCTGGGCGCCCTGCTCGTCACCGCCGGACTCGTCTGGCGCCAGGGCGCGACCACCGGCGACCCCGCCAGCGTCACCGGCTGGATGATCGGCGGGCTCATCGTGGGTCTGATCCTCGCCATCATCACCTGTTTCGTGCCCCGCATCAGCATGGTCACCGCCCCGCTGTATGCCCTGGCGGAAGGCGCTGCCGTCGGCGGCATCTCCTGGATGATGGAGCAACGCTACCCCGGCATCGTCCTGCCGGCGGTGGGCCTGACCTTCGGCACCCTCGCCGCCATGCTCGCCGCGTACCTCACCGGCGTCATCCGCGCGACGCCCGCGTTCACCCGCGGCGTCATCATCGCCACCCTGGCGATCGGTGCGGTTTACCTCGTCAGCATCGTGCTCCGGCTGTTTGGCGTGTCGGTGCCGTTCATCCATGACGCCGGCTGGATGGGCATCGGGTTCAGCCTGTTTGTCGTCACCATTGCCGCGCTGAATCTGATCCTCGACTTCGCCCTGATCGAAGATGCCGCCGCCCACGGCATGCCGCGCTACATGGAGTGGTACGGCGCGTTCGGGTTGATCGTCACGCTGGTCTGGCTGTACATCGAAATCCTGCGCCTGCTGTCGAAGTTGCAGCGCCGCTGAGCATGTGTTCCGAGCCGGCAACGCTAAAATCGCGGTGATCCCCTTCCACCGCGAGAGCTGTCATGCTGCTGACTGAACCCATCGAACCTGCCCGGCTGGCGGCTGCGCTGGCGCAGGCGGATCCCCAACAACTCGTTCCCCACGTTGACGACCGCGCGACCTGGGAGCAGGTGCCCGAGGTCTGGCGCCAGCGCTGGTTGGCGGCCGGCGAAGCGGCGCTGGCGACGCCCTGGCCCCAGCCCACCGCCACCGCGATGCTGCGCTACGTCCGCGACGGCGACCGCGAGGAATACCAGCGGCCGCATTTCCTGCGCACCCGCATCCTCGCGCATCTCACGCTCGCCGAGTGCGTGGAGAACCGCGGCCGGTTTGTCGATCCGCTGCTCAATGCCGTCTGGTCGACGTGCGAGGAAAGCTGGTGGGGTTGGCCGGCGCATCTGCATGTCTTTCATGATGGCCGGGGCTTGCCGGATGTCGAAGCGCCCACCGTCGACCTGGGCGTGGGCGAGCGCGTGGCGCTGCTGGCGTGGATCTGGCAAACGCTGGGCAGTCGCTTTGACGCCATCTCGCCGCTGATCGGTTCGCGCCTGCGTCTGGAGGTGCAGCGCCGCCTGCTCCACCCGTGTCGCACGCGCCACGACTTCGGCTGGATGGGCTACAACGAGCGGCCGCTCAACAACTGGACCCCCTGGTGCTGCGCCAACTGGCTGGCGGGGTTGTTCGTGTTTGAAACCGATCCTTCCAACCAACTCCTGGGCGTGCAGCGCTGCCTGTATGGCCTGCGGCAGTATGTGCTGCGGCACTGTCCCGACGGCGGGTGCGATGAGGGCAACCGCTACTGGGTCCGCGCGGGCGCTTCGCTGTTTGATGCGGTGTCGATCCTGCACCGCGCCACCCAGGGCCAGCTGGATTTTCATGATGATCCGATGTTCCGCCGGATGGCGCGCTACATCGCCGACGTGCACATCGAGGGCAACCAGTACGCGAATTTTGCCGACTCGCCGCCGCTCTGTCGGCCGGCGGGCGCGCTGGTGCATCAGTATGGCGTGGCGGTGGGCGATGCGGGGCTGGCGCAGTTTGGCGCGTGGCTGCATCATCAGCAGCAGGGCGAAACCGCCGGCGATTGGCCGGATTTGGGCCGCACGCTTCGCGCGCTGCCGGTGCTGGCGGCGCTGGAGCAGGACCACGGCGCCCCGGTCCACGCCGCGACCGCGTGGTATCCGTCACTGGAACTGTTGACCGCCCGACAGCACGCCGACCGTCCCGCCGGCTTGTTCCTCGCCGCCAAAGGGGGGCACAACGCCGAGAGTCACAACCACAACGACGTGGGGCAGTTCATCGTCCATCACGACGGCCGCCCGCTGCTGGTCGACGCCGGCGTGGCGTCCTACACCCGCATCACTTTCAGCGCTCAGCGCTACACGCTCTGGTACATGCAATCCGGCTGGCACAACCTGCCGACGCTCAACGGCATCGAACAAGCCCCCGGCAAGCAGTGTGCGGCCCGGCAGGTGCACTGCGAACCCGGCGACCCGCGCGTGCAGCTCACGCTCGACCTCGCGGGCGCGTATCCCGCCGAGGCGCGCGTGGAGACCTACCAGCGCCAGCTCGCGCTCGACCGCGCCGCCGGCTGCGTCACCTGTGTGGATGCGTTCCGCTTTGCGCAGCCGAACAACACGTTGACCTGGAGCCTGCTGACCGCCAGCACGGTGGAGCTGGTCAGCGCCAGCGAGATTCGCCTGTTGCCCCGGGAATTGCCGGAGGGTCGCTGCGCCGGCGCTGCGGTGCTGCGTTTAGGCGGTCTGCTGGCGGAAGCGGGGCAGTGGGAGATTGAGGTCAAACCGCTGGACGACGCCATCCTGCGCAACTGCTGGGGCGAGCAACTGACGCGCCTGCGCTGGAGAGCTGCGAACGTGCCCGCCGAGGGGCGACTGGAAATGACGCTCACGCCGACTGCCTGAGCAACGCCGCCGAATTACCACTGAGCCACAGAGAACACTGAGTCACTCACAGAGAATTGCAGTGAAAGCAGCATCGTTCTCTGCTCCTGCTTTTGCTCGGTGTTCTCGGTGTCTCTGTGGTGGCATTTGCAGGGGGGTGCTCACCGTTCCCCGCGGTGGTAATCGCCCCGGCTGAAGTGTTTTTCCAGCCAGCAGTACATGACGATGAAAAAGTATCGGCTGCCCATCTCGCGGATTTTGAGCTTGGCGATGCCGGTGCGGCGATTGCGCCAGGTGATGGGAATGACCTTCCAGGTGTAGCCGCGCACGATGGCTTTGAGCGGCAGTTCGACGGTCAGATTGAAATGCGGCGCCAGCAGCGGGCGACAGCCTTCGATGACCGTGCGGCGGTAGGCTTTGAACGCGTTGGTGGTGTCGTTGAGTCGAATGCGAAAGAGCTGGCGGATGAACCAGTTCGCCATCCGGTTGAGCACCAGTTTGATGAAGGGATAGTCGATGGTGCCGCCGCCTTTGACGAAGCGGCTGCCGAAGACGCAATCGATCCCTTTCTGCAGTTCGCGGTAGTAGCGCACCACATCGCGGCAGTCGTCGGATTCGTCCGCCATCATGATGACCACCGCGTCGCCGGTGAAACGCTCGAGTCCATAGATGAGCGCCCGGCCAAAGCCATGGCGGCCGGTGTTCTGCACGGGGACCAGTTGGGGAATCCGCTGCGCCAGCGCACATAGCCGGGGGTAGGTTTCATCGGTGCTGCCGTCGTCGACCACCACGATTTCGTGCTCGACGCCCTGCAGGCGCAGCTCCACATGCAGATGCTCGACGGTCGAGCAGATGCAGTCCTGCTCATCACGCGCGGGAATGACCACGCTGAGCTTGCCCAGCGGCGCGGGGGCCGCGCTGGATGGCGCGGGAGCCTCAGGAGCAACAGGTTGGTCGGGCGTGGGGTCCATGCGCAGCTCAAAGTTTACCGGCGGTCCGGGGCACATTGCTCGAGCCAGTGGGGATGCTGCTCGGCGAACTCGGCGATCTCCTCCAGCAAGGCGGGCAACGGAGTGGTCGGACGCCAGTGCCACACGCGCTGGGCGCGGGCGCTGTCGAGCACGACCCACGGCAGATCGAAACGCCGACTGTCCGGCGCCGCCTGGACTTCGCGCAGACCCCAGCGGTTGGCGCACCAGCGCGAAAGCTGCGCCAGCGACATGCTCTGACTGAGCCCGCCGGCGAAATTACAGACGCGCGGCTTGGCGGGGTCGGTGTCCTGCATCTGCGTCAGCAACACCTGCGCCAGATCGCGCGGATGCAGCGCGTCGCGCACCTGCAGGCCGCGCCCCCCAAAGCCGATGTAACGCAACGGCCAGCGGGCGCGCCAGGCGTGCAGCCAATAGCTGAAAATGCCCTGCTCCGCCATGCCCAACTGCCCCGCGCCCGCCAGCACGCCGCAGCGGTTGATCCACACCGGCACCCCGAACGCGCTGTGGTACTCCAGCGCCAGCGTTTCCGACGCGGCTTTGGTGGCGCCGTACAGCGACAGCGGCGGAGTGGTCGAAAAGTCCTCGGCTATGCCCGCCGCCGACACCCCCGCCGGCAGGGGCATGCCCGTCGCCAGGGTGAAGGCGTCGTCGCGCTCCCGCAGCGGCAGCTCGGCCAGCGGATTGATGCTGTACACCCGGCTGGTGCTCAGCAGGATCAACCCCGCGCCGCAGCGCCGGGCGTATTCCAGCAGATTCACCGTGCCCAGCAGATTGTGCTCCACCACCTGCCGGCTGCCGACGCGCCCGTCCAGCCCCGCCAGCACACTGGGCTGGGCGGCGGCATCGACGATCCAATCCACCGCGGGCAGGCTGTCCACATCACTCGCCAGCCGCAGATCGCCATGATGCAGCGCCACGCCTTGGCGCCGCAGCTCGGCGCGCGCCGCTTCACTGCCGGCGCGGCTGAAGTTGTCCAGCCCGATGACTTCCACCGGGGCGCCGGCGCGACGCCAGGTCTGCAGCAGCGTCTGGCCCACGAAGCCGGCGATCCCGGTCAGGAGAATCCGCATGAGTTTCCTTCCGACGCCGCCGGGCGTCAGCGCCCGCCGGTGGCGCCGCGCTGCCGCCAGGCGTCGGCGATGGCGGCGATGATGTCCTTCAGGCGGTGGGTGATGTCCCACTGCGGGTAATGCTCACGGCATTTGCTCAGATCACTGTAGTAGCAGATGTGATCGCCCCGCCGCGCCTGGTCGAGGTATTCGTATTTCGCCTTGCAGCCGGTGACGTCCTCCACCAGGGCGAAGGCTTCGAGAATCGAGCAGGCGTTGTCTTTGCCGCCGCCGAGGTTGTAGACCTCGCCGCAGCGGGGCTGCTCGATGAACGCGGCAATGAAGCGCGCCACATCCTCGGCATGAATGTTGTCGCGCACCTGCTTGCCCAGGTAGCCGAACACTTTGTAATGCTGCTGCTGCACCTGGCATTTGACCAGATAGCTCAGGAAGCCGTGCAGTTCGACCCCGGCATGATGCGGCCCGGTGAGGCATCCGCCGCGCAGACAGCAGGTGGGCATGCCGAAGTATCGGCCGTACTCCTGCACCAGCACATCGCCGGCGACTTTGGACGCGCCGAACAGCGAGTGCAGCGACTGGTCGATGCTCATGTTCTCGTTGATGCCGCGCACGTCGGCGGGGTCGGCATAATCCCAGCGGGTGGGCAGCTCGGTCAGCGGCAACTGGTTGGGGCGGTCGCCGTAGACCTTGTTGGTGGACATGTGGACGAAGGGCGCTTGCGGGCAATGCTGCCGCGCCGCTTCGAGCAGGTTGAGCGTGCCGCCGGCGTTGGTGTCGAAGTCGTCAAAGGGAATGCGGGCCGCCAGGTCATGCGAAGGTTGCGCGGCAGTGTGGACCAGGGCGTCGGGCTGGAGTTGCTGGAGCAGCCGGGCGACGGCAGGGCGATCGCGGATGTCCAGTTCGTGATGGGTGAAGTGGGGAAGGCGAGCTTGCAGCCGCGCCTGATTGGGCCGGTTGTCGCCCTGGGGTCCGAAGAACACCGCGCGCTGGTTGTTGTCGACGCCATGGACCGCCCAGCCGGCGTCGGCGAAGTATTGGCACACCTCCGAGCCGATCAAGCCGGAGGAGCCGGTGACCAGAATCCGCTTCATGCCCGCATCCTTACCCGGTTCAGGCCAATCTGGACTGGCCACATGATACCGGACGCTCCGGCAGGAGCAGTTGGCGGGACAAACGGCGGCTCACACCATTTCGTTGCGCTGTCCAAAACGCTCGGCGAAGACGAACTCCCCCAGCGGTTTGCGGCTGCGCGGCGCGGCATCGCGCGCCGCCAGCTCGCCGGCGGGGGATGCGGCGGGATAACCCAGCGCCACGGCCGTGACGGGATCCCAGCCTTCGGGCACGCTGTAAAGCTGGCGCGTCTTGGCGATTTCGATGCCGCCCATCTGGTGCGCCTGCAGTCCCAGTGCCGTCGCCTGCAGGCTCAGGTGACTGACCGCCTGCCCCAGGTCATGTTCCGCTACGCGGTTGGGTTTGCCGTTGCGCGAAAACGTGCGGCTGGCGAAAGTCAGCAGCAGGACGCCGGCGTGCTGCGCCCACGCCTGGTTCGCTTCCACCAGACAGCTCAGCGCTTTCTGGAAGCCCGCTTCGCTCGTGCGCGGCGCGACGATGAACGCCCAGGGCTGTTCGTTGTAGCTCGATGCCGCCCAGCGCGCCGCTTCGAGACAAGCGCGCAAATCCGCCGGCGGAACCGGGCGCGGGTCGTATGCATAGGGACTCCAGCGCTGGGTCAGCAGGGGCAGAATGGGATGATCCGTGACGGCGAGTTTGGGATGGGCGGGTTGGTTCATGCGGAGATTCTAGGGTCCAAACGCAGCGCGTCACGCGCGACATGCTGGCTCACCAATAAAAAACGCCGAGGGGTTGCCTCGGCGTGAAGGATCGATTTGCTGCTGACCAACCCAGTTGGCTTTCCCCTGGGAAACTTCCGGGGGCCGGGGGGGGTTAGCGGTAGAGTTCGATGATGAGGTTCATGTTGACGTCGAAGGGCACCTGGTCGGAGGTGGGGACGGCTTCGACTTTGGCGGTGAGGCTCGAGGGGTCGAAGCTCAACCAGGCGGGCACTTCATGGCCGGCGAGGGATTCCATGTTCTCGCGCACCAGCTTATGCAGGCCGGGCTTGAGGGTGATGGCGTCGCCCACGCTGACGCGGAAGCTGGCGCGGTCGGTCTTGCGGCCGTTGACCAGCACATGGCCATGGCTCACGAGCTGACGCGCCGCCCAGATGGTGCGCGCCCAGCCCAGCCGGCGAATGACATTGTCGAGCCGGCGTTCGAGCAACTGCAGCATGACTTCGCCGCTGTTGCCCTTGCTCCGGCCGGCCTCGTCGAGGGTGCGGCGGAACTGCTTTTCGAGAATGTTGTAGTGGTAGCGGAGCTTCTGTTTCTCGTTCAGACGCACGCCGTAGTCCCGCAGCCGGCGCCCGCGAAAGCCGTGCATGCCCGGCGGGTTGAGCTGGCGCTTGGTGGTGTGCTTGGGGATGTCGGCAATGGGCACGCCCACGCGCCGAGACAGCTTGACCTTCGGGCCGGTGTAGTTGGCCATGACTTGATCCCCGCCGGTATGGATTGCGGCGGAGGCTCCATGGGGGTGCGGCCCGGGCTTGGGCTTTCCCCTGCTGCAGGAACTTCAGGTCCACAGCGGACCTGCGAGCGAGCCCAACATTAGACCAGAAGCCGGGGCGGGAAGCAACCGGGCGGGCGGGCCGGGGAAAGGGGATAAGTACAATATTATTGGGTGAAAATAATGTACTTATCCCCATTCTTTCGGATCAATTCGGTTTTGGCTGGACCTCTGCGGGAACCAGCATGGTCTGGCGGGTCAGCGCCACAGCCTGGGGAACATTAAGCAACTTGAGGTGTTCCCACGACTTGAAGCGGGTGATGGACCACACCGTCCCGTCCTGTCCCGGGGGCACGTCCAGGATGATCGAACCCTGAGCCGGCCCGGGAACCAGTTGCCCGGCGCCGTCACGAATCTCCACGGGAATCACCCCCGGGCAATAGAGCGCCACCCGTTTGAGTCCCTGCGGCACGAAGAAGTACAGCGGCCCGGAGAGGTCGCCCGACATCAAACCGGCGGTGATGACCAGGGGCAATGAGTTGGGCACATGCAGTTGGAAGAGCGACTTCTGGTCGTCGATCTGCAACTGATAGGAGCCGGGTTGAGGCGGCGTGAAGGTCAGGTCCCGCGTCTGGCCATCGGTCGGTTGCAGCACATCGAGTACGACCTGGTCCTGCGGCCCGCGAATGCGGACGGCTGTGGTGGGGGCGCGGTTGTCCATCAGCCCGCACGCCAGGCGCAGGGTCAGCGGCCGGTTGGCGGCGGCGACATGGAAGCGGAAGCTGGCCGCGCCGCCCAGGGTCGGGGTGCTGGTCCAGCCCTCGGCGGCGGGGGTGGGCGTCTGCAGCGGCACCAGGTCGGCGCTGTAGCGGCGGCGCTCGTAGGTCGCGGGTTGATAGCGGGTCGCGCCGTCGGCGAGCAGTCGATCCAGTTCCGCACGTTCGACGGGTTTGATGCTCGTCCAGTCCACCGTGCCTTGATGGACATCCCACTTGAGCCGGTGCGCTTCGTCAGCGCGTTCATGGCGATACGCCAGCAGTTGGGTCATGCGAAAGGCATGGATCATGGTGCTGTCGTAGATGCGCCAGCAGTATTCGATCAGGCGATCGGTGTATTGATGCCGCTGCTCGGGGGCGCTGTGCAGGTATTCGTGCCACAGGCGGATGTAGTGGACATAGCGTTTGTAGTCGTCCAGGCGCAGCCGCACCGCTTCGGTGTCCGCCAGGCGGTCGGCTTCCAGCAGGTCCTGCAGGCTCAGCGCCAGTTCCTGATCGCTGAGCAGAAAATCCTCGAACCAGCGGCCGAGCATGCGGCGCATGGGGGCAGCGGCGGCACCGAAGGCGCCGGTGCAGAACTGGTCCAATTCGCGCCAGGGATCGGTCTGCGGGTCCCAGTAGACGCGCGAGGTCAGATACATCAGCGGCCCGATCGCCCCGGAACTGTAGGAACTCTCGAACAGCGCCCCCAGCGCGCCCAGCTCGCGCCATTTGCGGACCTTTGCCATGCCCACATCGAGGTTGAAGTCGGGCAGGTCGTCGGACCAGTCGGGGATCGACCAGTAGTCATAGATGCCGATGGTGCGCGCTCGGCTGGCCCACTGCTCCAGCAGGCGGTCGGGCGACAGCCCGGTGCGCTGGAAGGCGTACGGCGTCACCACCACCAGCACGTTGTCCGCCACCGGAAAGGTCGGCGGCAGGGCGTGCTCGTTATACGCGAAGAGGCTGACATGCCCGCCCGGGTGTGCCTGGGCGACGGCGCGGGCGGCGTGATTGACCAGCGTGAAGACGCGATTGGACACGCCCCCCAGCGCGACGCACGAAGCGCACTGGCAATGCCCACCGCCGTCGGCGGGTTCGACGGAGACGGCAAAAGCCCGGGGCGATGCGGGATACCACTGTTGCAATTGTGCGTAGCCTTCGACGCGATCCTTGACATACAGTTCGATCAGTTTCGGGTTGGAGTAGCAGGGTTTGCCGATCTCGTCCCAGGGCTGGCGCTGGCCCCCGATTTCCGCCCGCATGTCGGGGTTGGCTTCCAGGATTTTTCGGTGCTTGAGATTGAACGCTTCGCCGTAGTGCCCGGAAACGGCGACGCGCCCGTCCAGGCGCAGATGGCGTTGCCAGGCGGCCCAGCGCTGTTCGAGCTGGCGCTGGGGATCCAGGGGCAGGCTGCCGCCGAAGCCGCCGGTGCCGGCGAATTCGCGCATGGCGAAGGTCGGAGCGTGCAGTTCATCCAGTTGCAGACGGAGGTCGGCGCGCGGGGGCACGAGAGTCCAGTGTTCGGTGGGCAGATACCAGCGGACGCCCAGCTTTTCGAGGTAGGCGTAGACGCCGTGCTGCAGACCCCGGACGGTGCGGCCGACGATGAACAACTGCGCCGCGCCGGCGCTGCGCAGCAGGAAGGCTTCGGCGTCGGCGTCACGCAGTTCGGGGAACGCGTCATCCGGCCGATGCACGCGCAGATGAATGCCGGGCCCCTGCGTCTGCTGGTCGAGGGTGAAGGTCTGCCCGGTCATCCGCTGCAACAGGTTCGCCAGTTCCTGCGCCAGCGATTGCGCGGCGGCGTCGGGGGGGCAGTGAATCAGGGCGTGGTAGTTGGTCGACTCGGCGGCGGCGGTCGGCGCCGGCAGCGCCGGGAGACACAGCGCCAGCAGCCACAACCAGCGCCGCGCCGGCGCGGGAGGGTGGGTTTTCATTTGAAGGGCCTTTTCATGGGGCGGGGGTCGAGTTACCGGGGCGCCCAGATGAAGCCGCGGCGGAACAGGCCGCCGATCTCGGCGTCGTTGAGCACGCGAATGGCGATGGTGTTTTCCGCGCCGGGTTTGAGGGCGGCGGTCACATCCAGTTCAAACTCATGCGGATGCGCCCACCACAGCTTGTGTTCCTGATGCCCCACGTACTGGCCATTGATCCAGACCCAGCTTTCGTTCATGGTCCCGCCGCACCAGAAGCGGAAGGTGCGGCCGGTGAAACGCGGATCGACGGTGAAGGTGGCGCGATACCAGCCGATGCCGTCCCAGTCGTGGCCGGCTTCAGTCTGGGGCGTTTCCTGCTGATCCCAGGTGAAAAAGGTGTTGCGGGTATCCCAGCCGCGGCTGTCGAACTCGGGCTGATGCCAGCCGGCGATGATGCCTTCGTTGTAGGGATCGCGGGCGAACGCCATCTCCAGCGGCAGCGAGGCGACCAGTTCGCCCTCCGCGCCGGCGGTGCGGGCGTGCTGTTGCTCGAAGAGCTGCTGGCGCCCCTCCGCGAAATACATGCGGGGCTTGCCCGCGGGCACTTCGATGAAGAACGAGTACAACTGGTGCAGACGGTTCTTCAACTCGACCATTTCCCCGGCGTGACGGGCGGCGGCGGCGTAGTCCATCGCCTGCTCGGCGGCGTTCATGCGGGTGTAAGCCTGGAAGTGGGCGTCAATCAGCACGAAAGCGTCCAGCCGGCGGCGCTGGGCGTCGGTCATCGGCGCCTGGCGCGCCGCTTCCACATGCGGCTGCAGGCTTTGGGCGAACGCCGGCGTGTAGATGTGGTTGATGACGAAATCCTCGTGGGCCTGCATCGGATCGTCCAGCAGCAGGCGTTCATGGGCGTCCCACCACGCCTGCACGTGCGGGCCGGCGGCGGGGCCGAAGAACGTGTCGTAGAAGTCGCGCTGCAGCGCCGCCACATCCGCGTCGGCGTCCCAGAGCAGCTTGGTGAAGATGTAGTAGCTGATCCAGGTCTGCATGAACGCCTTGCGGCCTTCGCGGGTGAAACCCTTGATGCCCAGGTCCCGGTACATCGGCACGTTGATCGCCGAGTTGGCGACGTCCCGCTCCGGCAGCCACATGCCCGTGAGCATGCCCGGGTTGTAGTCGTAGATGGTCACGTGCGGCGTCATGGCCCGCCACGCCCGCAGGTTGCGCATGAAATCCCGTCGGCGCCACAGGGGCGAGTCGTTGGGATGCTTCACATCGCAACTGATGGGGGCGATCTTGACCATCACATTGCCCGGCAGCGCCACGCCCTGAGGCACGATCTCGCGCAGCGAGTACGCCATGGTCGAGACCCATTTGCCGGGGATCGTCCGCGCCAGTTTGGCGGCAAAGCCGAAGAATTCCTCGCTGTCGGTGGTGCGGTGCACGTAGCGGGGATACTTGAAGTTGGCGCTGTGGGCGCGGCAGGCGTCGCAGTAGCAGTAGGGCGTGCCATCGGGCGGGCTGATGCCCACGCCGTGGGGCTTGACGGTGTTCATGTCCTTCTGGCCGGCGAACGCCAGGTTCAGATTCCGCACCGCCTGGGCGAACATCTCCTCATTGGACAGGCAGAGCATCGTGTAACGGTCGTAGTACACGTTGGGGCTGTGCTCGTACGCTTCACGGACGCCTTTCTCATTCAGGGCGAACCATTCGGGATGCTGCCTGAAGTATTCCTGGGGATGCACCAGGGTGGCGAGGAAGCCATCGCCCACCAGCGGGTAGGGATCGCCGTCGGTCATGCCGATGCGCTGGGCCCATAGGTCATACAGGGCGTACTCTTCCCGGGAGGTGGGGACCCAGCCGCTGAGCATGGTATGGCGTACGGGGAAATCGGGCTTGACCCGCAGGTCCAGCGCCGGTGTGGTGACCGTGGTCTGACGGGGGATGATCGTGCCCCATTCGCCGGGGAAGTACCAGCGGACGCCGAGCTTTTCCAGCAGGCGACAGACGGCGTCGTTGGTGCCGCGGTAGGGCCCGTCGTCGTTGCCGACGATCAGTACCTGCCGGCCGACGGTTCGCAGGACGAAGCCTTCTTCCTCGAATGCCTCAGGCCGGGGCGTGGGGTCATAGCCGGCGGGCCGGTCGGGCAGCAGCTGGCGCACGACCGCGGTGGCGCCCACATGCAGTTGCACCGCCGCCGCTTCAACGGACTGACCCTCGGTGACCAGCGGCAGCAGCACATCGGTCATCTGCTGGAGATGCGTTTGCAGTTCCAGCGCGGCCGCGTGAGCTTTGGGGGCGTCGGCGGGGGTGATGATGACCGCCAGCGCCTGGCCCTGGTCGATGAGGGTCAAGGGTTGGGCGGGCGTCTGGGCGCGCGTCGGCGCCAGGGCGAGCAGGCTCAGGAACAGACCGACGAGCGGGTGACCGATGATGCTGACATTGGACATGCAGGATGCTTTCCGGGAGGACCAGGAGGCGCGAAGCGCGCGGATACAGCAGTGAAACGCAGGAGCGCAGCGGCGCAGGGCGATGGCGGGGAGGCCGGGGGTTTACTGGGCCCACATGCCGTTGACCCGCGCCGGGGCGTTGTCGCCATACCACGCCCAGGCGTCGGAGGAAGTGGGTTCCATCGCCCAGGCGAAGGCGGTGGTCACATAGGTCGGGCCGTTCTGCTGCGCACCCATGAACGCGGCATGACCATCGACGTAGGAGAAGTTCAGTCCCTGGAGGCTGTGGCGGGTTTTGCTGCCCAGGCTCGGGACGTAGGGCGAGTCGGTGAACATGTCATCGAACTGCGTCCACTGGAAGGGGGCGTAAGTCTGGGCGCAGTCGGCGAGCAGGAAGACGCGGGTGGTGCTGCGGACTTCGTTGAGCGAGTGCATGACCGGCTTGCCGCCGTAGCCGCCGCTGTAGGCCCCGGCGCCGCTGCCGACCCACCAGCCGGGGCCGCCATCGAAGGCGGTATTGATGCCGAAGCTGTACCACAGGCCGGTCTTGGACGGACAACCGTTGGTGCCGGCGGTCCAGCCGGTGAGCTGGTCATCATTCCAGCTGGTGGTCGCCGGGTCGCTGGCGGTGGGCGTGGTGGTGCGTTGGCTCAGGTACGGGCGCAAGCGAACCGGCCAGGGGATGTAGCCCTGATAGGTCACCGAGCCGACGGTGTTGGTCACGCCGGGTCCGGGATTGCCCGACTGGTTCTGGGCGATCCACTGGTTCTGCTCGCTCGCCAGCGCCAGCAGGGCGAAGGTCAGTTGCTTGACATTGCTGCCGCACGCCAGTCGCCGGGCGCTTTCCCGAGCCGCCGCCAGGCTGGGCAACAGCAGGGAGATCAGCAGGGCGATGATCGATATGACCACCAGCAGTTCGATCAGGGTGAAGCCCGCGCCAGCCGCACGCGAACCAGAGCCGGACTGCGCCATATCGGGATCCTTTCAATGCAGTGCCATCGGAGAACCCAGCCATTCCGGCACGCCGCCCCCGGTTTCCGCACCGGGCGTGAACTCGACGGGCAGGAGACGAGTAACCACGGGCAAATCAGGTTGTTCAATGGCTTCCACCAGGGCGGCGACCGCCACCTGCGCCAGGCGGCGATGGTTCAGCCGCGCCAGGGGCAGGCTTTCGCCGTGGCAATCCCGCGCCTGTTCGAGCGTGCCCCCCGACAGCACCGCCGCGGCGTCGAGGCGCGAGCCGAGTTTCCAACTGCGCACCAGAAAGCGCGTGGCGGCGAAAATCGTCGGCGTGACATAGGCACTGGGGCGGTCGGGCATGGCTGCGAACAGCTCGGCGGCCCGGGTTCCCACTTCATGCACCGGCACCGCCAGATTGGTCAGCACCCGGGCGGGCTCGACCGGGCATCCCGCCAACTGGTGCGCCTGCAGATAGCCCAGCAGCCATTGATGATTCCACAACCCCGGCACGGTCGGCCCGCAGAAAAATCCCACAGCTTTGTGGCCGCCGGCGAGCAGTCGCCCGGTCAACGCCCGGGCGGCGCCGACCATATCCGCCATCACCATCCGACAGGCGGGCGGTGGCGTGCCTTCCACCATCCCCATCACCACCCAGGGGGTCTCGATTCGCAGCAGATACTCAACTTCGGTGGTCCGCAGATGACCTGCCACCAGCAGCCCGGCATATCGACTGGCTTGCGCCGCCAGCGAGCCGAGCACGCCCCCCTGCGTGCCTTCGATCGAACGCACCACTTCCACCGACAGCTCGCGCCGGTCCCCGACGGCCCCCAGCACATTGAGCAGTTCCGCGACCGACTCGGACCGCTCCAGTCCGCTGAACACCAGGCCGATCCGGGTCACTGACCCTGCTTCCGCCGCGATTGGACGTCGGCGGGTCGGTGCGTAGTGCATCCGCTCGCTGATGCGCTTGATCCGCCGGCGGGTGTCATGACTGACCGAGGGATGTCCGCGCAGCGCCAGCGAAACAGCCGCCACCGACACCTCTGCTTCCCGGGCGATGTCCCGCAGCGTCACGGATTTTGCACTAGAGCGCGACATGAAGCTCCCTCGAGCGTCGGGCGGGGCAACTGAGCTAAACAACCGGCATTGAATTTATTAATGTTTATGGTTCTGTCAAGTGAAATTTAGTTAACACAAAGCCGTCCGCCGGTCCACCAGGGCAAGCGCATCGTCCGGGCAGGCCTGCTTGACGGATTCCTGTATTGTTTCCTGCGTAGCCGGAACACCTCAGCCAAGGCTGCGGCGGCAGCAGCGGACCCGGCGGCGATCTCGCCTCGCCTGCGTCACCCGCCCGGGCAGGTCGAGGGCGCGGCATGGGCTGCCCGTTTGAGGGAGTCCCAACTGCTCATGTGCTTTGGCGCGCGTCTGGGCGTTTCGTCCCTGAGCACCATCCGCCGCGCGCCGTTTGCCCCTACCTACCCCGCTGGTATCCTGTCGCGCTTTACTTCTTTCCTGCTACCCAAGGAACTCGGCCATGCAACGGTTTGCCAAAGCGAAGGACATCAAGGTCGGCGTGATCGGCTACGGCGGGGCTTTCAACATGGGCAAGGCGCACCTGACCCAGATGAAGATGGCGGGCATGACGCCGTACGCCGTCTGCGAAGTCGACCCCGCGCGCCTGGAAGTCGCCAAGACCGAGTGGCCGGGCATCGAGACCTATGGCTTCGTCGACGAGATGCTCAAGAAGTCGGACGTGAACCTGCTGGCGCACATCACCCCGCACAACCTGCATCACCCCCTGGCGGTCAAGTGCGTCAAGGCGGGCAAGCACGTGGTCACCGAGAAGCCGTTCGTCATCACCACCGCGCAGGCGGATGACCTGATCAAGCTGGCGGGCAAGCACAAGGTCATGGTCAGCACCTATCACAACCGCCACTGGGACGGCTGGATTCTCCGTGCCGTCGATCAGGTGGTGAAGAAGGGCGTCATCGGCGAGGTGTATCGCATCGACGCGCAGATGGGCGGCTACAGCATGCCGCGCGACTGGTGGCGCACCAGCAAGACCATCTCCGGCGGCGTGCTGTACGACTGGGGCGTGCACCTGCTGGAATACTGCCTGCAGCTCATCCCCAGCGAAGTCGTCGAAGTCACCGGCTTCGCGCACCACGGCCACTGGGCCAGCAAGATGCCCAAGACGCACCCGTGGAAAAACGACTGCAACGAAGACGACGCGGCCGCGCTGGTGCGCTTCGCCAATGGCGCGTATGTCAACCTCTCCATCTCCACGCTGCGCGCCGCCCCGCAGCCCAACATCCTGACCATCCACGGCACCGGCGGGGCGTACCTGATCAACTGGAAGGAATGGACGCTCGTCAAGCCCGACCGCAAGGGCCAACTGGTCACCAAAACCGGCAACCATTTCAAGACCCGCGGCGAGCTGTTCTACAAGAACATCGCCCAATATCTCACCGGGCAGAAAGAGCTCATCATCACCCCGCAATGGGCACGCCGGCCGATCCACATCCTCGACCTCGCCAACCAGAGCGCCAAGGCGGGCAAGGCGGTCAAAGCCAAATACGGCTGAGAACCGACAAGACCGGTTTCTCACAGAGCCACGGAGAACACGGAGATCAGACCATTCCGATTGCGTGTCTGAGGCCCATGCTCTGTGCCTCTGTGTCTCTGTGCGAGATTTTTTTTACTGACGGTCGCTGCGGCGATGGACTTGCCGAAGCGCCGCGGCGGTCTTGGCGTTTTGCATGGACGCTGACTCTGCGCCCACCCGTTCCGCGTCAGCATGCGCGGGAAGTTTCTACAATCTGATCTCATGAGCCGCACCCGACCCAACATCCTTCTCATCACATCCGATCAGCAGCACTACGACACCCTGGGGTTCGCCAACCCGCACATCAAAACGCCGGCGCTTGATCGCCTGGCGCGCGAGGGTTGCAACTTCACCCGCGCGTACTGCAACAACCCCACCTGCACGCCCAGCCGATCCACCCTGATCACCGGCATGTATCCAAGCTGGCACGGCGCATGGTCGCTGGGCACCAAGCTCTACGAAGACGTGCCCACCGTCGGCGACGCGCTGCAGCAGCACGGCTACGTCACCTCGCTCATCGGCAAAGCGCACTTCCAGCCGCTGGCAACCCAGCCGGGCATGGAGTCCATCGAGTGTCAGCCGGTGCTGCGCGACCTGAACTACTGGGAAAATTTCCGCGGCCCGTGGTACGGCTTCCGCTTTGTCGAAACCGCGCGCATGCACGGCGACGAAGCCCACACCGGCCAGCACTACGCCCTGTGGATGGAAAGCAAGGGCTTCAAGAACTGGCGCGATTACTTCCTCTCCTATCCGCCCGATCCGCAGGCCCCCAAACGCTACGGCAAGTGGAACCTGCCCCAGGAACTGCACTACTCCACCTGGACCGCTGACAAAACCATCGACTACATGCGCCAGCATGTCTCCGAGCAACGCCCGTTCTTCTGCTGGGCGAGCTTTCACGACCCGCATCCGCCCTACGTCGTGCCCGAGCCGTGGGACACCATGTACGACCCGGCGGACATGCCCATCGGCAAGTACATCGATGGCGAACTGGCGGACAAACCGCCGCACTTCGCCATGACCCGCGACCCCCACGCCGACTGGTCGGTCTACAAGGAAACGCCGTTTGGCAACCACGGCTTCCATGGCCAGATGCAGAATGAAGCCAAAATTCGCCAGGACATGGCGATTTACTACGGCATGACCAGCTTCATGGATCAGCAGATCGGGCGCATCATCGACGAACTCGACCGCCTGGGCATTGCCGACCACACCATCGTCGTCTTCACCACCGACCACGGCCATTTCCTCGGACAGCATGGCCTGACCGCCAAGGCCGCCCACCTGTACGAAGACCTCATCAAGCTGCCCTTCCTCGTGCGCTGGCCCGGACAGGTCGCCGCCGGCTCCAGCAGTGCGTCGCTGCAAGCGCTCATCGACCTGCCCAGCACCTTCCTCGCCGCGGCCGGCGCGCCGATCCCCGGCGTCATGCAGGGCGTCAATCAACTCGACGTGTGGCGCGGCTCATCCCCCAGCGCCCGCGATCATGTCATCTGCGAACACCGCCATCAGCCCACCGCCATCCACATGCGCTCCTTCATCACCGAACGCTACAAAATGACGGTCTACCGCGATCACCCCTACGGCGAACTCTACGACCTGGCCGAGCAACCCGCCGAGGTGATCAACCACTGGGATGACCCGAAATTCGCCGGCGTCAAAGCGGACCTGATGCAGCAATTCGTCAACGCCGAGATGCGCCGCGAACCCATGCGCATGCCCCGCATCGCCAACGCATAACCCTTGACGCACCATCCCCCGGAAGTTTCCCCCGCTTAGCCGGCGAGCTCGCTCGCCGCGCTCTGCCCCTACCCCACCACCTCAAACGCAAACAACTTCGCCCGCAGATCCCGAAACCGAAACGCCAGCCGCACCGCGCCCGTCGGCAACGCCGCCCGCGCGCCCCAGCGCACCGGCACATTCACCCCGTCGGCGGCGCTGCACTGGCATTCGTCAAAGCCATACCCCGGCAACGGCTGGCGCGTGACCGCATCCAGCACCGCCACGCTCAGCCCGGCCGTGCCCAGACCGATGCCGTTCACCACCAGCCTGCCGCCCGCAGGTTTCAGCGTGATCGTCGTCGCGCTCGCTTCCTCCACTTCACGCTGCATCTGCAGGTACGCCCAGCCATCAGCGCGCAGCTTCGCCAGTCCCACCTTCCACGGCCGCTGCAATTGCCGCAGCCCCGCGACCTCCTGGCCCCACGCATTGGCGAACAACGCCGGCTTGTAGCCCGGCTCATCCGGGTTGTCGAAATAGCTCGCGGGCATGCCGCAGTAATAAAACCACAGCTCATCGCCCACCCGCACCGGCGGCACGGTGCGCACGCGCCCGGAGTCGAAATCGCCGGCTGCGCCATTGGGCAGGTTGATCGCCCCGCGCTGCACGCGCCAGAAGTGCCGGCCGTCGCGCGACACCGCCAGCGCCTTTTGCGTGTGCTGATTGGCGCCCAGGTAGAACGCGTCATAGTGGAACATCAGCAGGCGGTTCTCACGCCAGATGGCAGCATCATGGAGTTCTTCCTCCCAGGGATTTTCCCCGCCGTCGGGGTCCAGCGGCAGCGGGCCGGTGGGGAAAGGACACCAAGGCGAGAGCGGATCGTTGGGGTCTTCGCGCAGCCAGCGCGGGGCGTTCCAGTGCAGCAGGTCGGGACTGGTAAACAGCGCCACGCCGCGCCCCGCCATGGAGCCGGGCACGCAGAGGAACTTGTACCGCCGGGTGGGGTCGGGGTCGTCATCATCACGCAGCAGATGGCTGGGCACGCTGATGTCGCCGCAGCAGACGGGCTGGAGGTTCGGCACGCGCCGCCAGTGTTTGCCGTCGGGCGAGACGACCACGCTGTGATAGCGCAGCTCCACCTCGCCGGCGTAGCGGTAATCGCCCAGCAAACCTTTGTAACGCTGCTGCGCATCCGGCTCCGCATCATCACGCAGGAAGATCGGCCGCCAGAAGCCGTTGGGAAACGGCGCGCCGTCGAGCGTCCAATCGCGGTCATCCGCCCGTGCGCCTTCACGCCAGGTCAGTCCATCGTCTGAATGCAGGCGCGCGGGCAAACTGCAACAGCGGTCCACGCCATCGACATACATGAGGTGCATGGCAAACGCTTCGCCCTCGCGGAAGGCTTCGAGCCAGCAGGGGTTTTCCGTGGGTCGTGGGCCGGGCAGGCCATGCCCAAACAGCGGCTGAGGGTGCTTGCGCAGTTGGCCGACTTGTTGCGTCAGGCCGCGGCTTTCGATCAGTTCCAGTTGGTCGAGGAACACCACGCGGCGCGCCGGCTGCTCAAGCGTGGGCACCGGCAGGCTGTCGAAGTGCCAGCCGCCCAGCCCGACCGTCAGCACGCCCAGGCGCTCGTGGCGCGTGGCGTCCTTCTGCACCAGCACGGGGCGCTCCAGCGCGTCCAGCGGGCCGACGGCTTCCAGCGGCGCGGTGAAGGATTCCCCCAGAAATCGGCTGAAATACACATGCCGGCGGGTGGTGTTGCTCCAGAACATCCACACCACGCCATGCCGGTCCACGCTCAAGCTCGGGCGCCACAGCTCTTCCAGATGCGCAATGAAGCGCGGGTCCTTCTGCGGCTTGCGATGGTGCGGCCGACGCTTGAGCAGAACTTCGCTCGAACGCAGCAGATCCGTGCGCCGCCAGCCGGCGTCGGTCAGCACCGCGTAGGAAATGGTGGAACCGCCGGCCGCACGCATCTGGGCGTACAACTGCGGATAGTCCTTGAGCACCGCCTTGCCTTCGCCCTGATATGCGATCACCACTTGTCCTGTGTCAGTGACTGCCAATGAGGGAAAACTGCTGCAGAATTGAGCGACCAGCTCCGGCTTCGGCTGTCCCGCGCGATTGGTGAAAGTGGAAGCGTCCGCAGCGCGCCGCAGGTAATACAGCAGGCGATGCTGTTCAAACGCGACATGCGTGACGCCGGCGCGATCGACAAACGCGCTGGGGTGCAGCGCGTGCGGCGCCAGATGCTGGGGTTCGCCGTCGGATGACCTCCACCACAGCCCCGCGTCATCGGTGTAGAACAGTTCCAGCGCGCCGGCAGGATTGCCGATCACTTCCGCCAGCCGCGCACCGGGAGCGGTCCACGATCTTGGCGCGGACCAGTTGCCTGCCTGCGTGAGCTGCGGCGTCAGGTCGCCCGGTTGGAGTGCGATGGAGCGGCTGCGCACGCCCTGATCCGTGTCATAAAACAGCGTAAGCCGATCGCCGGCGTCGATGTGCAACGCTGCGGAGCCGAGGAAGCTCTCCTCACTGAGCACGGGCGTGAAGGAATGCTGGGGGCGAAAGTCCAGCAGCGCGACGGGCGGGGTGAACTGCTCGCCGCGGTCGGCAGAGGCGGGTGCGGTCCACAGCTTGAGCCGGCGCCATTGCGCAAGCTGATGTCGATCGGCGCTGCCGACGACGATCCACCGGCCGTCGGCGGTGCGGACGATGCTCCGGCCGTGGTTCAGTTGATCGAAGCTCGCGCCCATGCGGCCGTCGGGCAGGCGCAGTTCGTCGAGCATGGCGGGCAGGTCGGGAAAGCTCATGGAAGATCGCCTGCAAAGGAAGGGGAATCCACGGCGAGCATAGCCGGTATGACTGGGATTACTGCCTGCGGGGCGGCAGTTGGTCCGGTTTGGTCGCAGCGCCGGCGCACGGACAGGTCAGTGGAAGCCGCCCAGGCGCAGGGCGTCAAGCGGGCGGCTGAGCAGGCTGGCGATGAGCAGGGCCGCCATCCACGCCTGGGGGACTTGCAGAATCCATTGCAATCCGACGCCGAACGCGCCGATGAGCAGGGCGTAGAGCAGCTTGCCCGGGCCGGACATCGGGTCGGACATCGGCGCCAGCACCAGCGCGGTCAGCAGCAGCGGAGACGCGAGCAGGAAGTAGGACAGATAGCTGCCCGCGACCGCCGGCGAAAAATCCGCCAGACGCCAGAGCGCCAACTGCACCTGGTCATGTCCCTGCACCGGCATCAGCAGCAGCGTCACCAGCGCCGCCAGCACGATCCCGGCCGCCTGGGGCCACCACGACAATCGGCGGGTCATGAGGTAGAGCCCCAGCAGAATCAGCAGCAGGCGACTGGTCGCGCCCATCGGCCCGGGCACACACCCGATGAGCAGTTCTTCCAGTCGCGGCAGCTCGCCGCTGGTGAGCATGTGCACCAGCATCTGCGGATAGAGCAGCATGGTCTGCTGATCCTTGACCAGCACTTCGCCCGGCTCCAGGCGCGGCAGCGCGTCGGGTTCATCCGGGTGCGCCGGGCGCGTCCACCACGGTTCGTACACGCCGGGGTCGGCATAATCGAGCACATCGCCCAGCACCAGCCGATTGATCCGCAGCACCGCCGGCGCCGGCTCCTGGCCCAGCGCCTGCATCTGATGCAATTCCAACTGCGAACTGACAAAGGGAATGAACCACGCCAGCGTGATCGCCAGCGCCAGCGGGTGCGCCCGGCAAGCGTGGATGCGCCCGACCAGATGCATCGCCACCCCCAGCAGCACCGCCGCGAGCATCGGTTGCCAGGGATTGAGCGTCAGCGGATGCAGCACACCCACCAGCAGGGCGAGGGTGAAGGTGTGCGCCGGGGAGTCAAAACGATGGCTGGGGCGCACCAGATAAATCGCCAGCGTCAGCAGCAGATAGACGGCAATGCAGATGGCGGTGCTGAGCGCCACCTGCAGCAGCCCGCGCCAGCCGAAGAAGAGCGCTGCGCAGGCAGCCATCGCCAAAGCGCTGGTCAGCCATACGCCGTCGAGCTGGGCGCGGGTCATCGGGGCGCGCACCCAGGGCGGGCCCAGCGGCGGGGCGGCAGGCGCGGTGGACCGGCTCATGCGCTGCCTCCCACGCTGACGCTCAGCAGTTGGTCCAGCTCATGCTGCCGGCGATGGAAGGTGTCCATCAGCGGCAAGGCACTGGGGCACACATGCGAACACAGCCCGCACTGCACGCACCAGTTCAGTTCATCCACCAGGCGCAGTTGGTCGCTGCGCAGATTGCTTTGCGCCAGTTGGTACAGGCGCGCGGGGCGCAGGTCGGTGGGACAGACTTCCGCGCACCAGCCGCAGGCGATGCAGGGCGACTCACGGCGGGGAGCCGGCGGATCGACCAGGGTGATCGCCAACTCATCCATCGGCACCGCGCCTTCGCGCCAGGAACCGTCGGGCAGCCGCAGCATGGCGGGTCGCCCGGTGAGCGGGTGGCCGTGGATCAGGCGGTGGGGTTCACGGGTGACGGCAGCGGACAGACGGGCGTCAAGGCTGGAGATCGGCTGCCCGTGCAGGGCGTACGCCACGGTCATCGGCGTGTCGGCTTCGGGCCAGCACAGGAAGATCGGACGGGCGAGGTCCACTTGTTCGGACGCCAGCCAACGACCTAATCGAATGGCGGTCCAGGGACGCACCACCAGCACGCGCTGCTCCAGCGGATTGGCGCGGGCGCCTAGCCGCCGACGTCCCGGCACATGTTGATAGATGGCGACCGTCGGATCCCCCGCCGGGTAGTTGACATGCCGGGCGATGAGCTTGATGTCATGCGTGCGACAGCGCGGCCGCAGCAGCCTGAGCAGAGAGCGGTCGCGCTCGGCGAGCATCAACGCGGTTTTCGCGCCGGTGACTTCCCGCAGCAGTTGCAGTCCCGCACATGCCTCGGGAGCGAAACTCCGCAGCAGGCTCGACGCCACCGGATAGGGGGGGTAAGCGTCGGCGCCCAGGCAGAGCACCGTGTCAGGGCGGGTCAGCAGCGCGGCTTCGAGCTGGGGCAGCAGGCCCACGTGACCATCGCCTTCGCCCCAGGCGCCCAGCGGCCGCATGGCGGTGAGCCAGCCTTCGAGCTTGCGCGTGCGCGGGATCGGCCGGGTCAGTTGCGTGGGCACGCTCGGCTCATGCGGCACGATGCTGATGACGTAATGCCCCTGATGTTCGGTGATTTCGCGCACCTGGCCCGCGACCGGGCTGATGTGCCGGGTCAGCCGGGGATCGGTGGGATGGACCAGCAGTTGGCCGCAGGTGACCGGCGCGCCGGGCTGAATGTCCGGGCGCTGCTCCACCACGAGCTGCAGCGTCTGCCCCGGGATCATCCCCGGCGGCGGCGGCGTCTGCACCACCGGTCCACGCCAGAACTCCATGCCTCCACGCAGATTGGGCATCGGTGCATTCTAGCGGGGATGCAGCAGGGGGCGGGAATGGGGGGCAGCCAAGGCGGCAGGTGTCAGCCGGTGGGCCGGTGGTCCTTGATGGCTTGCACGATGGCGTCGAAGCCGGCGGGGCAGTTTCCAGGTGAAACGGCAACGTTCTGGGGATTACGCAGGCAATAGCAGCGTGAGTGGGACACCAATTCAGGTACCGCTTCGAACCAGATTCTTTTGCTCCGCATGACCACGACGATGGCCCTACGCTTGATCGCCGATCGCACCAACTCGAAGCTGTAAGCTTGTGACGGAATAAGCGGCATTCCTTGATGGTATTTGTGTGAGTGATATGGAAAGTATTCAACACACAGCAGGCTTTGTGTGATCAGTTTTGGACCTGCATCTTCGATTAGCCAGCGAATTTTCTTTTTCCACCAAGTGAAGCCTGGTGCTGCAATATTTGGGCTCAGGTAATAGAAGGGGAAGGCATTGGGCTTCTGCTGTATGTTGTCTTGCCACAGGCGAATGAATTCAGGATTGGCATGAAGCAGTTTGTCATTCGCATCCCATCCGGGGTTCAGGCCCAACAACACAACTGGTGCATCATGGCGGCCAATAAATGGTTCGGGCAGCAATGATGGATCAACCCGAAACCGTTCATGTTTGCTCTCGTTGAATTTGTTAATGATCACGCGGTCGCCCGGCAATACCCAAGGCTGTTCGTTGGGCAGGTCGGTCCAGGGATTTGGCGTGTTCATGTAGGCTCCCCAGATTGCTGGCAAAGTGCTTGTTTACCCGATTTCCGCATACGCCACGGAACTGCTCGGGGGCGGCACGGTTTCGCCCTCGGCACGCAGTCCTTCGATGTGGAAGTCAATGGCTTCGCGCATCTGTTCGACGCATTGGGCACGGGTTTCGCCGGTGGCGACACAGCCGGGCAGGTCCGGTGAGTAGGCCGAGAAGCCCGTGGCAGTCGTTTCGATGACCAGCAGGTACTTCATTTAAGCTGCGCCTGTTTGCGGATGCTTGAACGAGCCCCGGCCGTGAGGGAGGGGTGGTCTTTCCCGCCTCGATTCCTCTGCGGCTGCGCCGCAACCCCTTGCTGACGCGCGGGGCTCGTAATTTACCTGCTCAGTCGTTGGGAAACACATCACCCGGATTGAGATTTTCGCCCAGGTCGTTTTCCGCCAGCAGGGTGAAGTGGCGGCGGCGCAGCATATTGCCCGCCAGGACGTAGTTGTCGCAGCAGAGGGCGATGGCGCTGTGGCCGTGCGGCCGGACCATGAGGGGATAGGCGAAGTGGATGTTCAGCTCCGCCTGCAGCAGGGTCGAACAGATGCGGCTGAGGGTGTTGACGGCATCAAGTTCGACGACCAGCACATCGCATTCGCTGAAGGACATGTGCCCGCGGTCGAGCAGGCGGCGCGCCAGGCTGGCGCGGGAGGTGAGCAGGCGCACCACGGCATGGTCCGCCGAGTCGAGCACACTTAGCGCCGCGACGACGAGGGCCTGGCCTTCGAACAACTCCACCAGTTCCAGCAGGCGTCCGACCTTGTTGGGCAGGAAAACGCTGAACTGGGTGTTCTGCGGCGGCTCGTAGCCTTGCGAGGTGATTTCTTCCGTGGGGGCGTTGCCCATACTGGCATTCTATGCCGCGCCGTGCCGCGCGGCCGAGGGGGTTTCGTCAGGACTTGGCGAATTGCGTCCGGTACCACTGGACCGTCTGCGCCAAGCCGGTGGTGAAGTCCACGATGGGTTCATATTTAAGCAGTTGGCGCGTGCGGGACAGATCCGCCAGCGAGTGTTTGACATCGCCCGCGCGGTCGGGGCCGAAGGTGGGTTCGAGGAGTGGGCCGCCCCATTGCTGCGCCATCTGCTGCGCCAGTTCCAGCACCGTGACGCGGGCGCCGCAGCCGACGTTGACCACTTCGCCCTTGAGCGGATCATTCCGCCGCGCCGCCAGCAGGTTGGCGTGCACGGCATTGTCGACGAAGGTGAAATCGCGCGACTGCTGGCCATCGCCATCGACGCGCGGGGGCTGCCCCTGCGCCAGGCATTTGGCGAAGGCGGCTATCACGCCGGCGTACGCGCTGTTGGCGTTCTGGCGCGGGCCGAAGATGTTGAAGTAGCGCAGCGACACGGCATCGAGGTTGTAGCAGTTGGCGTACGCCCGCATCAGGTGTTCGCCGGCGAGCTTGTTGGCGGCATAGGGACTCTTGGGCAGCACCGGCATGGTTTCGATCTTGGGCAGCGTGGGCGAATCGCCATAGGCGCTGCTGCTGGCGGCAAACATCACCCGCCTGACCCCCGCCGCCCGCGCCGCTTCGAGTACATACAGCGTGCCGGTGACGTTGACCTGTTCGTACAGCACGGGGTGTTCGATGCTGCGCGGCACGCTGGGCAGCGCGCCCTGGTGGAATACATACCGGCAGCCGGTGGTCACGCGCTCCAGCGCGGCGCGATCGAGGATCGACGCCTGCACAAACGTGACGCTGCCGCCACCGGAGGGTAGGTGGTCGGCAAAATGGAGATTGCTGGGGGGGCGGCCGGGGAGGGGGGCCGGGGCCAGCGCCTGGGCGCGCGGCGTGGCGAGCACCTGCGCCAGGTGCGAGCCAATGAACCCCGCCCCGCCGGTGACGAGCACGCGGGCGTTGCGAAAATGATCGCCGTGCAGACTGTTCCAGTCGGTCATGCCTTACTACTTCGGCAAATCGCCCGCTGCGCCTGCAGGTTCGGCGCGATTTGATCGGTTTGAATGGTGTTCCTGCCGGCAACGGACCAGGTTCAGCGCGCTTGAACGACGCTCAATAGCGGGTCATGCCCGGCTCAATGTCCTGCGCCCACACATCAATGCCGCCCGCCATGGATTTCACGTCGGCAAACCCCTGCTGGCGCAGCACCGCGGTCATCTGCAGGCTGCGTCCGCCGTGGTGGCAATGCACCACCACCGGGCGGTCGCGCAGTTCCTCCAGTTGGTCGACGTACTGAGCGAGCATTTGCAACGGCACGAGCTGAGCGCCCTCGATTTTGCACAGGGCGTACTCGTCGGGCGTGCGGCAGTCGAGGAGCACCAGGTCTTCGTCGGCTTGCAGGCGGTCACGGACCTGGCGCGGGGTGACTTCCCAGTCGGGGCGAAAGTTGTAGCCGCGCGGCAGGCCGGTCTGCGGATCGATTTTGCTCAAGCGGGCAGTCCTTCCAGCACGCGGCGCAGGGCGACCGCCGAGTCGGTCAGACGCCAGGCGCCGGGTTTGTTGGGGGTGTAGTCTTCAATCAGCAACGGCACGTCGCGCCCGGCGGCATGCAGGGCGGCAATCCAATCAGGGATGTAGAGGCTGGCTTCGGTGACCGGGCACATGGTGAAGTCCGCCTTGCGGAAGCCGAATTCATCATGCACGCCCGCCTGCTGCCGCACGCCGCCGATGTGCACGTGGTCGATGTAATCCGCCAGCACCGCCACCGCGTAGTGGGGCTGGACCTTGCCTTCGATGTTGAAGTTGGCGATGTCGAAAATGGTGCCGATGGCGCTGGCGGGGAACGGCTCGCAGAGCTTGAGCGCCAGGCCCGGGCTGGTGGCGAAACTGCCGGCGTGGGTTTCGATGACCAGCTTGACGCCATAGGGTTTCGCCAGTTCGATCGCTTTGGCGAAGCCTGCGTGGTTGCGCGCCAGCTCCTGGGCATAGTCAAACGGCCCGGCGGGCACGCGGTGGGGCGCGACGCGCACCCGCCCGGCGCCGACGGCGGCAGCGCCTTCAAAGTTGAGCTTCAGCTCCTCCACCGGCGAATCGATGGAGCAGGCCGGCACCGAGCCGAACACCGTCAGCCCCGCGTCGTTGATCTGCTTTTTGATCGCCGCCGCTTCCTTGAGCAGGCGCTGCGGAGTCAGGTCGAACTTGTGGTTGCCCCAGTTGCTGTACGGCTTGCCGACCTGCGCTTCGGGAATCACCCGCGGGCGCACGCAGTAATGCGTGATGCCCAACTGTTTGCACAACGCCAACTGCTGCGCCAAATCCAGCTCCGGCAACATCACCGCAGTGACGCCCAACGGCATGGTGGTGATCGGCATGGCTCTCTCCCTGCGATAGGTGGGTTGGGCGGGAAGCTGAAATGTGCGCGGGCAAACTCGGCCGGCGGGTCAATCCTGGGCAGCTTCCGACGCGTCGGCTGCGGGGGTGGCAGCATCCGCATCGCCCTCGGGAGCCGCGGCGGCGGTCACTTCCACATGGGTGTACTGGTCGAGGTTGAAGACCACGATCTCCCCGTCGGCTTTGCGGACCACCAGGCGGTCGAGCCACAGCCGATCGTCCTTGGCGTGGGCGAACCACGAGCCGGTCTTGCGCTGCTCGAAGCGCACCACTTCGCCGGCGGTCTGGGTGGTCCAGACGCGGCGGGTCTGGGGAATCTGCTGGGTGACGACCACCTGCTGGCCGGGTCGGAATGAATCAGTCGCATGCGCCATCGTCGAAGTCTCCTGCACCGGCAAATGTATCGCAAAGGCGGGCAGGCGGAAAGTCGAGGGGCGCACGTTGCTGTCGCCTTACGCCAGTTCCATCAGCCGGGCGATGCGTTCTTCCGTCGCCGGGTGGGTGGAGAACATGCGGCTCAGGCTGTCGCCCGAAAGCGGCTGGACGATGAACATGTGATTCTGCGTGCTCATTTCACCCTGCAGCGGCACCCGCCGGGCGACCGATTCGAGCTTGCGCAGCGCCGCCACCAGCCCATGGGGTGAGCCGGCGATTTCCGCGCCATCCGCATCGGCGACAAACTCCCGGCTGCGGCTGATCGCCATCTGAATCAGCGCCGCGGCTATCGGCGCCAGCAGCAGCAGCAGCAGGCCCACCAGCGGGTTGCCCCCGCGCTCCCGGTCGCCGCCGCCGCCGAACCAGAACGCCATGTACCCGAGCATGTTGATCGCCCCGGCAATGGTTGCCGCCACGCAACTGATCAGCGTGTCGCGGTTCTTCACATGCGCCAGCTCGTGGCCCATCACGCCTTCCAGTTCGTCATAGCTGAGCAGCCGCAGCGCGCCGCGCGTCACCGCGACGGCCGCCTTGCTGGGGCTGCGCCCGGTGGCGAAAGCGTTGGGCGCTTCCTGCGGGCAGATGTAGACCCGCGGCATGGGCAGCCCGGCGCGGTCGGCCAGGCGCTGCACCATGGCATAGAGGTCCGGGGCGCTGCGTTCATCGACTTCCTGCGCCTGCATGGCCGCCAGGGCGATGCGATCGCTGAAGAAGAAGGCGATGACGTTCATCAGCCCGCCGAGCACGAAGGCAATCAGGAGCCCCTGCTGCCCGAACTGGGCGCCGATCAGCAGCACCAGGCCGAACATGCCGCCCAGCAGGACCACGGTTTTGACGTTGTTGAAGAAACGGGTCATCGGTCGATCTCCCACCGTCGGCGCGGACCGACGTCTGGCGTTCACAACAGCAATCCGCATGCCGTCGCCAGAGCGTACGTTCCGCGCTGCCGCGCGGTTGCGGTGCAATGGTAGGCAGGTCGCTACTGGCTTTCCCCCGCAGACTTATGGCCAGGGCAGTTTGAGCATTTTCCACGCCGACACCAGCATCAGGGCGATGAACACCATCCGCACCTGCCGCAGCGGCAGTCGGTGGGTCAGGTTCGCGCCAAAGCGGCCCCCGATCCACGCCGCCGGCGCCAGCAGCAGCGCCAGCCACAGGCTGGTGTGCCAGTCGTAATGATGCAGCCCCAGGGTGGCGTTCTTGTACACCGCCCCCACCGCCGCGATGACGCAGATGACCGCCGAACTGTTGGCGATGCACTGCCGCAGCGGCAGCCTCATCAGCATCTGTTGCAACGGCACCGCCAGCGCGCCCCCGCCGATGCCCAGCAGGCCCGCGAACATGCCCATCACGAAACCCAGGCCCACGCACACGCCCGGCCGAATGCGCTCGGCGCCCAGTTCCTCGACATTGGCGCTCGGCTGGCTGCGCAGCTTGCGCACGTTTTCATAGGCGACATAAAACAGAAAAACGCCCATCAGTCGGCCCAACCAGATGCCGCCGGTCTTGCCTTCAAACACCGGCCAGTTGCTCATCCACACCCCCAGCAGCACAAAGCCCAGCGCCGCCGGCAGCATCCAGCGCAGCACTTCATGCCGCATCGTGCCCGCCTTGCGATGCCGCAGCGCCGCGGGAACCGACACCGCCACGTTGGCGATCATCGCTGCCGCCTGATAGACATGCTGGCCCAGCGCCGGGTCGCGGTCCTGTCCGAACAGCCACACCAGGCCGGGGATCATCAGCACGCTGCCGCCCACGCCGAGCATGCCGCCCAGCACGCCGGCTATCAAGCCCAGCACCACCACCACCGCACTGGACCACGACAGCAGCTGCATATCCGCAAGCATTGACATACATCAAGCGTACCGCAAAACCTGCCCCGCATTTCTCCCCGTTCGCCTTCGCCTCTGCCGGGGGGCGCTCCCTCCCCGCGCCACGGCAACGCCCGCCCCCGTCATGCGGTACATTCATCATTTCCCATGCCTCCGCAGAAACCGAAAAACGCCGACCAGCTCACGCCCGCGATGCGCCAGTTCGCGCGCTTCAAGCAGCAGTATCCCGACTGCGTGCTGTTTTTCCGCATGGGCGACTTTTACGAGCTGTTTTACGACGACGCCAAACTTGCCCACAAGGTCATGGGCGTCACGCTGACCCAGCGCACCGAGGGCGTGCCCATGGCGGGCGTGCCGTACCATGCCGTCGAGGGCTACCTGCGCAAGATGATCCAGGCGGGCTACCGCGTGGCGGTGTGCGATCAGGTGGAAGACCCCGCTCAGGCCAAGGGCGTCGTGGAGCGCGATGTCACCCGCGTCATCACCCCCGGCACGCTCACCGACGAAGCGCTGCTGGAGGAAGGCCAGGAAAACCCGCTGGCGGCGGTGCTGTTTCCCAGCGATGAACAGGCGCTGCTGGCGTGGGTGGAATTGAGCACCGGCGCGTTTGCCGTCGCGGCGTTGTCCGCTGCCGCTTTGCGTGACGAGCTGGCGCGCATCAATCCGCGCGAGTTGCTTTATGTGGAAACCGCCGACCGCGTCACCCCGCCGCGGGTCAGGCAGGCGCTGCTGGGGCTCGAAGCCGTCTGCACCCCCCGGCCGGCGTGGCAGTTCCGGCTGGGCGAAGCAGCGCAGGTGCTCCGGCAGCAATACGGCGTCGCCAGTCTGGCGGGTTTTGGCTTTGCCGAGGACGACCCCTTGCTCGCGCCCGCCGGGGCGTTGGTGCATTACCTGCTTGAAACCCAATGCGCCAGCGAGCGCGTGGACCCCAGCCAATCGCGCCATCCGCTGCCGCGCTCCCTGCGTCACCTGCAGCCGCCGCGCCGGTTTGAACGCAGCGCCCACCTCATCATCGATCAGACTTCGCTGCGCAGCCTGGAGATCGAACGCACGCTGCGCACCGGCTCGGCCGACGGCAGCCTGCTGGGGGTCATGCAGCAATGCGTCACCGCCATGGGCAAGCGCCTGCTCCGCGCCTGGCTCTGCTATCCCCTCCGGCAGCGCGCAGCGATCGAAGCCCGCCAGCGCGTGGTGCGCGCCCTGGTGGATGACAGCCGGTTTCTCGATGAGCTGCGCACCACGCTGGGGGAAGTGCAGGACGTGCAGCGCATCGCCTCGCGCATCGCCGTCGGGCGAGCCACCCCGCGCGATCTGGTGGCGCTGGGCGCCAGCGTGGCGCACGCCCGCACCTTGACGCAACTGCTGTCCCAGCGGCCGACGGTCAGCACGCATCACCAGCGCGCTGATGAAGTCGCCGCTGCGCTGGCGCAGCTTGCCGCCCACATCGCCGCCGCCTGTGTCGAAGCACCGCCGCACCACCTGCGCGATGGCGGACTCATCCGCGACGGTGTGGATGCTCAGCTCGATGAATGCCGGGCGCTGCAACAGGATTCCAACGCCTGGCTGGCGCACTACCAGAAGCAGCTCATCGACGAGGCGGGCATTCCCAATCTGAAAGTCGGCTACAACAAAGTCTTCGGCTTCTACATCGAGCTGACGGCCGCCCAGCGCGACAAAGCGCCCGACAACTGGACCCGCAAGCAGACGCTCAAGAACGCTGAGCGTTTCATCACGCCCGAACTCAAGGAATACGAAGGCAAAGTCCTGACCGCCCAGGAGCGCGCCGTCGCCCGTGAGCAGGAGCTGTTCGCCCAGCTTTGCGCAGCCGCCCAGCAGGAGCTGCGCCATCTGCATGGCTTTGCGGAGCTGGTCGCCGAGCTGGATGTGCTCGCGTGTTTCGCCCGCCGGGCGGTGCGCTGGCGCTACGTGCAGCCGACGCTGGTGGATGAGCCGACGCTGCAACTGCGTGGGGCGCGCCATCCGGTGCTCGATGAACTGCTGGGCAAACAGTTCGTCGCCAACGACGTCACCCTCGGCGGTGCGGCCGACGACGCAGCCGCCCCCACGCTCGCGCTCATCACCGGCCCCAACATGGCGGGCAAAAGCACCTTCATCCGCCAGGCGGCGCTCATCACCCTGCTGGCGCACACCGGCAGCTTCGTGCCTGCCGATGCCGCGACCGTCGGCCTGTGCGACCGCATCTTCACCCGCATCGGCGCGTCCGACGAACTGCACGCCGGCCAATCCACCTTCATGGTCGAGATGACCGAAACCGCCAACATCTGCCATCACGCCACCCCCGCCAGTCTGGTCATTCTCGATGAAATCGGGCGCGGCACGTCCACGCTCGACGGCCTGAGCCTCGCCTGGGCGATTGCCGAGCATCTGACCCGCCGCCGGTGTCGCACGCTCTTCGCCACCCACTACCACGAGATCACCCAGCTCGGCGAACAGTATCCCAACGTCAGCAACCTCAACGTCTCCGTCCGCGAATGGCAGGACCAGATCGTCTTCCTTCACCGCATTGTCCCCGGCGCCACCGACCGCAGCTACGGCGTGCATGTCGCCAAAATCGCCGGCCTGCCGCCGAGCGTCATCACCCGCGCCAATGAACTGATGGCGCAACTGGAAGTCAGCCACAGCGCCCCGCGCATGGCGAGCAAAGCCGCAGCCCCACGGCGTGAACCGCCCGGGCAGATGTCGCTGTTCACGGAATATCTCGACCACCCGGTGGTGCAGGAACTGCGCGACGCCCAGCTTGACGCGCTCACCCCGCTGCAGGCGTTCGACCTGCTGCGCCAGCTCCAGAGCCGCACGCAGTCGTGATGCTGCAGCTCGCCGTTACGTCCTGCGTCAGTTGCTGCGCGCGACGCGCGTGGGCTGCTCATCGGCCTGCGGCAGACTCAGCAGATCCGCCAGGCGACAGGTGAATCGCGCCGCGCCCGCTGCAGTCAGTTGACCAGCGGGATCGAAGCATTGCGCGGGAATGTCCGCTTCCGCGCCGGTGGGAAAGCACCAGAACGGCACGGCGCCCAGCGTTTGCCGTCGGCTCGTGTTCGTCGGCTCAATCAATTCATCCGCCGCTGCCGGGCGCGTGGGCGTTTGCAGTGCCGCCACCTGCAGGCCGTCGGCTTGCGCCAGCGCGACGAGTTTCTCCAGCGCCGGCCGGTCAGCCGCCGGGGTCGTCACGCTTTCGGTTGTTTGCAGGTCCCAGCCATCGACCGCCACCACCAGCCAGCGCGCCTGTTGCAGCTTGGAGCGGTTGCGTTCGTACAGCGTCAGCGCGTCACTGGCGCTGCCGGCCGACATGCCCAGATTCAGCACCGAACCCACGGGCAATCCCAACTCATCTTCCAGTTGCCGCGCCTGCACCGCCGCGCGCACCGGACCGCTGCCGAGAATCACCACCGTCGGCGTCGGGGCGGGGGCGATCACCTGTTCCTCCAGCGCCATCAGCGGCTGACCCGGCGGAGGCAGCGCCAGCGCGTGCGTGGTGGTCAGTTGCAACTCACTGAGCTTCAGTCCCAGCAGCAGCGCCACCACCAGCATTGCCGCCCACAACCGCCACGCCGCGGGGCGCACCAGCCGGGAGGGGCGCGGCTCGACATCCACCGAAGCCGCCGCCTGCCGGGCCGCCGGTTGATCATCACACCACGCCAGCAGTTCACGCACTTCCGCCGGGAGAGCGGCGGCGGTTTCCGAAGACGCTGCGGTGTTGGCGCGTTCCATGGCTGCTCCCATCGTGATTCGGCAGACGGCGTCGACAAGCCGGCGTCAAAGCTAGATCGGTACACCCGCCGCCGCGCCAACACCTGCCCAATGCTGAACACCGCTTCCTGGATGTATCACTGCTTATCGGACGACCAGGCGGGCATTTTCCGATGCGGTTTCGGCCTCCGGGGCCTAGAATCCTGCCATGCACACTTTCCGCTGCACTGCTGGCCGCTTGCTCCCGTCGTTGCTGGCGGCGCTGGTGTGGTGGGTGGGCTTGAGCCGGGGCGGCGCGGATGTCGATTTCGCCGTCACGCCGGTCTACCTGGATGACTCGCCCGCCGCGGTCGATCTGCTCAACGAAGCGGAGCATCTGCTCGGGCAGCAGCGCACCAGTGAGGCGGTGGGCAAGTATCAGCAGGCGCTCGAGCAATACGGCCGCAAGCTGCACCCCGCCAAAGCCGACCTGCACGAAGACCTCACCACCACCGTCTGGCGCCTGCTGGCGAACCACCCCGCGCTGCTGGCAAGCTATCGCCAGCAGTACGAGCCGGCGGCGCAGCGCTTGCTCGCGCAACTGCCCGCCGCGCCCGATGCCCGGCGCGCCCAGCTCGCGGACCTGACCACCCGCTACTGGCTCACGCCCAGCGGGGCGGCCGGGGCGCTGGACCTGGCGGCGATGCTGCTCGAGGAAGGCGCGCTGGAGGATGCCGCCGGCCTGCTGCGGGCGCTGCGGCAGCATCCGGATTTGCCGGCGTTTGAGCGCCGCTACAGTTTGCTGGCGGGGGCGTGCGGCTTGTTCGGCGCCGAACCCGCGGCGCTGGAGGCGGCGCGGGTGCGGTTACGCGCCCTGCACGCCGACGCCGAGCTGGCGCAGTTGGCGCAGTGGCAGCAGCAGCTGGCGCGCCCGCAGTTGCCGGCCGTGGTGCAGGTGGGCCAGTCCGTCGCCGACGCTGCCGTTCCACCGGGCCAGCTCGGTGAGTCGTTGTGGACGCTGGTGCTGCGTCAGGAGGGTGACACGAGCCATGCCGGGCCGCGCGGCATGGAGCGGCCGCGCTCCACGTTGGACGACAACCTGCTGCCGGCGCTGGTGGGCGACCTGCTGGTGGTCAACGACGGGCGCGTGGTCACGGCGCTCGATGCGGTCAGTGGACGTTTGCGCTGGCGGCACGCGCCGCGCGAGGTCGACCTCCGCGCGGTGCTGGGCAATCTGGCGTCCGCCAATCAGTGGATCGCCGACGCTCGGGGCGTCGCCCCCGCCGATGGCGAGCTGTACACCATCGTCGGGCGCGTCTCCAACAACCGCTTCGGCTGGCGGCTCAAAATGCATCACACCTGGCTCAGTTGCCTGGCGCAGCGCGACGGCGTCGCCCGCTGGCGCGTGGAGCCGCGGCAGTTGGATGAAACGCTCGACACGGCGTTTTTTCACGGCACGCCGGCGGTCGATGCCCTGCGGGTGTATGCCCTGATTCGCCGCAGCCAGCAGTCGGGTTTTCACAGTTCCTACGTCATCGCTCTGGACCGGCGCGACGGCAGTCTGGTCTGGAAACGCAACCTGGCGAGCACCGCCGCCACCGGCAGCGCCGGCGCCACGCTGGGCGCGCTGACGCTGGCGGACGGGCAGTTGTACGTCAATGACGGGCTAGGCGCGGTTGCCGCGCTGAATGCCCGCGATGGCGCGGTGCGCTGGTTGCGCGTGCTCGGCGGCGAGAAGCCTGATCCGCGCCGCATGCCGGTGGTGCGCCAGTTGTGGTCCGCCAGCCAGTTGCCCGCTCCGTTGCGGCTGCCCGCTGGCTTACTGGTGATATCCGCGCGCGAAGCGCAGGGCCCGTTGCTGCTGGACCCGGACACCGGCGTGCTGCAGCGGGTGCTGGTCGCCAACTGGCGCGGGGATGACCAGATGCTGCTCACGCCCCACGGCCTGCTGGTGTATGGCGCGGGGCTGCGTTTGCTCGATGCCCAGACGCTGGCGCCGCGCTGGGAGATGCCTGCCGCGCCGGATGAGCCGGGCGCGCTGGCGGGAGCGCCCTGCGTGGTGGGCGAACAGTTGCTGCTGGCGCGGGCGCACGAACTGCTGACCATCGACCTGCGCGACGGCGCCGTGCGTCAGCGTCAGCCGCTGGAGGCCGGGGGCAACCTGCTGCTGGGCAAGCAGCAATTGCTGATCGCCGACGCGCAGGGCCTGCAGATGCTCATGACCTGGGAACAGGCGCGGAAGCAACTGCTCGCCCAGGTGGCGGCGCGCCCGGATGACCCGCAGCCGGCGCTCGCCTTGGCGCACCTGGCGGCCCAGCGGCAGCAGTGGTCGGACATGCTCGATGCGGTGGATGCCGCCATCAGCGCCTGGGATCAGACGCGCCTGCGCCAGCGCAGCGAGGAACTCACCTCCGCGCTGCAGGCGCTGCATCGTGAACTGTTCCGACAAGTGCGCGCCCTGGCGGATCCGGAAAGCCTGCCCGACAGCGACACCCGGCGCGGCCCGTACCTGAGCCTGCTCAACGCCGGCGCGGAGCTGCGCCAGGCGCTGTTCGATCGGCTGGCGTCGCTGGCGCGCACCCCGGCGGATGAAGTGGCGTACCAACTTGCCGCCGGCCGCTTCCAGCAGGCGAGCGGGCGCGGCGGCGATGCCCTGGACCATTACCAGAGCGTGCTGGCGGACCCGCAACTGGCGGCCCAGCTGTTCCAGCACGGCAGCGGGGCGCGGCAGGCGCGGCTGGAAGCGCGCCTGCTCATCACTCGCCTGCTCGAAGCCCAACCCGAACTGCGCGACACCTATGAACTGACCGCCCAGCAGCGCCTGACGGAACTGCTCGGCGATCCGGCGGCCGGTGCTGACCCGCTGGTGGCGCTGGCGGAGCAATACCCCACCGCGGCCGCCAGCCCGGCAGCGCTGTACCACGCGGGGCAGCGGCTGGCGCAGCAAGGCGCGCATGACCGGGCGGGGAGCCTGCTGATTCGCGCCTACCACGACGCCGGCCCGCGCGCCCAGTTGCGCGGGGCGATTGCCGGCGCCTTGGCGCTAAGCTGTGAAGACGCCGGCCAACCCACCCGCGCCGCGCGCTGGCTGCGGCAGTTGCAGCGCGATCATCCGCAGCAGGCGCCGCTGGTCGACGGTCGGCCGCGCAGCCTGGCGGATTGGTTGGGGCGGCTGGGCACGCAGGTGGTGCGCGAGGCGCAGTTGCCGCAGTTGACGCTGCCGCTGGATCGCGCCGCGGCATTGCCGGGGCGCCTGCTGCTGCCGCGTGACGGCGCGCCGCCGGCGGAGATCATCATCACCCAGGCGGGGCTGCGGCTGCGCGCGTTTGAGGTGCAGACGCTGGCGCAACTGTGGACCTGTGAGTTGCCGCTGCCCAATGTCACGCTGCTGCGCGCCGATGGCGATCAACTGCTGCTCTACTACCATGGCGAAAAACTGCTCGAAGCCCGGCAAATGCGCGATGGTGCGCCGAGTTGGGAACTGGTCGATGTCGATGCCCTGCTTGAAGGCGTGGGCGATCCGCAGCAACGCGACCAGGCCCGGCCGCTGGCGCAACGGCAGTTTGAGGAGATGCTCAATCCGGGCAACATTCAATTGCTGCTGGGCCGCGCCGCCCCCGCGCCGGAGGAGCCGCCGGCGTGGACCGCCGCCAACGCCAGTCAGGTGGTGATCGCCGACCCGACCGGCCGGGTGCTGGCGCTGGAGCGCGCCAGCGGGCGCGTGCTGTGGCAGCATTTCTTTGACTTCACCACCCTGCGGCAGATGGCGCTGGATGAGCAGACATTGCTGCTGGCGGGCGATGTCGGGCCGGAGAACGAAACGCAGTCGGGCTCCATTCAGGTGGTTGATCCCGCCACCGGGCAGCGCGTGATCGAAGTGGTGGAGGAGCGCAGCCCCATCGTGTGGGTGGGACTCAGCGGCGACGAACGTTTGATCTACCTGACCAACAGTCAGATCGCAGCGCATGATGTGCGCCAGGGGCAGGTCATCTGGCGGCTGCCGCTGTCGGGACAGATGCCAGCTCCGTTCGTGAAGGTGGCGGGCAATTATCTGGTGATCCGCAAGGACAACGGCAACCTGCTGCTGCTGGACGCCACCGACGGCCGAACGCTGCGCACCTTCGGCCCTTCGCTGACGGACGGACGCGGCTTGATGATCGAACAGGTCGGCGGGCTGTGGCTGGTGCTCAGTCAGGAGCAGGCGCTGGCGCTCGATGAGCAGGGCCATCTGTTGTGGCGCGATGCGCTCAGCAGTGATTACCGTCGGGTCATCAGCCAGTTGGTGGCGGAACAGCATGTGGTGTTGGTCAGCCGGGCGAATGCCCCCGGTAATCCGGTCGCGCTGGGCAATCCCGGCGGTGCGGCAGGCGGGCATCCGCCGCGTGCGCTCGGTGGGCCGGCGGTGCTGCCGAGGGATGTGGTGGTGGAGGATGGGGCGATGATCGTCGGGCCGCTGGAGTTGCCCCAGGGCGATGCCGCGCCCGAGCCGACCGCCGAGGGTTACGCGCTGTTCGTGCTGGAACGGCAGACGGGGCGCATCATCGCGGAGCAGTTGCTCGCGCCGGTGGAAGGTCGGCTGATTCCCGAGCTGTGCGTGCTGCTGGGGGGCAAGGTGGTGATGTCGTCACCCAGCCACACCATCGTGGTCGAACACGCCGGCCGGTAGCGCGGTATGTTGCAGCGCTGCGGCGCTCCGCGCGCTGCGGAACAAGCGCAATCCCGCTGGAGAAGCACAGCCATGACGCAGGGCGGAATGAAACGGACAGCGATTGTGACCGGGGCGAGCCGGGGCATTGGCAGAGCGGTGGCGACGGCGCTGGGGGCGGCACGGTGCAATGTGGTGATCAACTATGCCGCCAACGCCGAGGCCGCCAATCGCACGGTGAATCTGGTGGAGGACGGCGGGGGCCAGGCGCTGGCGGTGCAGGCGGACATCGGGAGCACCGCCGATCGGCAGCGACTGGTGCGCGAAGCGGAAGAACGCTTCGGCAGCATCGACCTGCTGGTGAACAACGCGGGCGTGGCGCCCAAGGTTCGCGCTGATCTGCTGGAGACCGGCGAGGAAAGCTACGACACCGTGATGGACACCAACCTCAAAGGTCCCTTCTTCCTCACGCAGCTGGTCGCTCAGCACATGATTGACCGGCGCGGAGATTACGACGACGCCTGCCGGCCGGCGATCATCAACATCAGCTCCATCAGCGCCTACACCGCCAGCATCAACCGCGGCGAGTACTGCCTGTCCAAAGCCGGCATCGCCATGCTGACGCAACTGTTCGCGGCCCGGCTGGCGAAGGAAGGCATCAACGTCTACGAAATCCGACCCGGCGTCATTGAAACCGACATGACCGGCCCGGTGAAAGCGAAGTACGACAAACTGATTTTCGAGGAAGACCTGCTGCCCATCCCGCGCTGGGGTCAGCCCGAGGACATCGCCAAAGCCGTGGTGGCGATCGCGCAGGGCCTGCTGCCGTACTCCACCGGGCAGGTGCTGGATGTCGATGGCGGGTTTCATCTGCGGCGGCTGTGAGCAGCAGTTTTTGCCACGGATGAACACGGATATGCAGAGAGAGAAAAGCCGCGGATGAGCGCGGGGGAGTGTAGTTCTCGCTGGACCCCCGGATTCGCTGCGCTCATCCGCGGCTTCAATGTTTGAATGAAGCTTATTCTGCTGGGTTCTTCCTCTGCCTTATCTCTTCATCCGTGTTTATCCGTGTTCATCCGTGGCAAAAAAAGCTTCACTCCGTGCTGCGGAAGTAGCGTTGGGTGCCGCCGACTTCGACGGCTTCGCCGATGCGGCGCAGCGCCTGGGCATAAGCTGCGGTGCGCATGTCGATCTGGCGCTCCAGGGCCAGGTCGTAGATGGTGTTGAACTCGCGGGCCATGATGCGCTGGAGGCGTTCGTTGACTTCCTCCTCGGTCCAGTAGTTGCCCTGACGGTTCTGCACCCATTCGAAATAGCTGACGGTGACGCCGCCGGCGTTGGCGAGGATGTCGGGGATCACCAGCTTATTGGCGCTGGCGAGATACGCGTCGGCATCGCTGCTGGTCGGGCCGTTGGCGACTTCCACGATGACCGGGGCCTGGATGCGTTTGACATTGCTGGCGATGATCTGATTTTCCAGCGCCGCCGGGATGAGCACATCGACTTTCAGTTCCAGCAATTCCTCGTTGGTGATCTGCTGCGCTTCGACGGCTTCGCACAGGGCGCCATTGCAGTAGACCGCCTTGAGCTGACGGTTTTCATTTTTGAAACGGATGAGCGAGGGAATGTCGAAGCCCTGCGGGCTGTGGATGCCGCCGCGCGAATCGCTGACGGCGACGACCTTGTACCCGTCGGCATGGAGCAGGCGGGCGACGGATTGGCCGGCGTTGCCGAAGCCCTGCACGGCGACGGTGATGTCGTTGGGTTTCCAGCGGCGATGGCGTTCGAGTTCCTTGAGGCAGTAGTACGCGCCGCGCCCGGTGGCGTCATCGCGGCCCTGACTGCCGCCCAGGGGAATGGGCTTGCCGGTGATGACCGCCGGTTCGTGGCGGCGGCGGATGGTGGAGTACTCGTTCATCATCCAGCCCATGATGCGGGCGTTGGTGTAGACATCGGGGGCGGGGATGTCGGTGTCCGGGCCGATGAAATCCGCCATTTGCTGGATGAAGCCGCGCGACAGGCGCTCGAGTTCCAGGTGGGAGAGTTCTTTGGGATTGACGATGATGCCGCCCTTGGCGCCGCCGTAGGGGATGTTGACCACGGCGCACTTGCAGGTCATCCAGAAGGCGAGAGCCATGACTTCATCGAGGGAGACCTGCGGGTGATAGCGGATGCCGCCCTTGGTGGGGCCGCGGGTGTCGTCGTGGCGCACGCGGTAGCCGGTGAAGACGCGCAGCGAGCCGTCGTCCATGCGCACGGGGATGGAGACTTGCAGGATGGCTTTGGGATGGCGCAGGCGTTCGACGACTTCGGGGTCGAGCTGCGCGATGCCCGCCGCCTGATCGAGGCGTTTGATGGCGTCGGAGAAGAGGCCACCGCCGACGTCGCCGTTGGCGATGCCCGCCGTGGGCGCCGGGGGCGAGGTGGACTTGGTTTTGCGGTTGGAGGTTTTACGGGGGGACGGTTTGGACGCGGAACGATTCATACAGCCAGCCTCTCGATCGGCTGGGATTTCGGAAATGGACTTTGATTTTATCGGCAGTCGCGCCCACGCACGCCCGCAAGTGCGGGGGAGTTTCGATTTGTGAAATGGAAAAAGCCGAGGGATGGAATGCGGTTAGCCAATGGGCGGGCGACGCCGACAAAAAAAGCCGCGCTGTCGCAACGCGGCTCAAGGGAATCAGACGTGAAAAAATACCAACGCGCGGGCGCGCCTCAGCCGGCGTGCTTGCGGCCATGCACGCGCTCGATCACCTCCACCACCTGCCCGGCATAGGTCGCCAGCGGGCAACGCCGCACGCTGCGCTCGGCGCAGAAATCGCCGGCCGTGGCGCTGACATCGCACGACTTCTCGCAGACGTTCTCCACCAGCGCATGCTCATACGGCCCGAGCGACGGATCGTGCACCGTCATCACAATGTCACGCACCCGCGGCAGGTGCAGGAAAATCGAACAGCCCGGCTCGCAACTGCGCGGCTGATCCGGCGAAAGCCGTTCGCTGCCCGCGGGACGGGCGTGGCATTGCGGGCAAATCTGGCTGCGCAACGCACGCTTGATCACATCCATTTCCGGCAGGCTCTGCATGACAAGCTCCTTTGTGGACATTTTACTCCTAAATGTCGGCAAAAGGAACCTGCACGCTGATGAAAACTTGCGGATTGAGCGCGCTGGCGGCGGATTTGGCATGACGACGTCAGGGGAGCTGGTGCGGCGCTGCGTCATCCCCCGACTGGCATCGGGGGCTCGGAGGATGCAGTGCTGGCCGGTGATCCCGACGACTCTCCGAGCCGACGACGCGAGTCGTCGGGTGCTGGGCGACAGCATGGCGCAGCGCGTCGCCGCGGGATTCAGAAAGAAATTCGGAAAAGAAAAAAGGCCCGGTCCACAATTACGTGGAACCGAGCCCTTCCGGGGGCAAAGTTGTAAGCGAGTCATCACTGACTCTGCTTAAAAGATAGCGTGCAACGGAGCCAAGTCAACTATCGTGCGACGCGATTTTGTGAAAATGCGGATTGTCGTAAATCATCGATTTATCCGGACATAACCCGCTAGTGCAAAACCGGAATTGCTCTGTTGTACCGATTCGGCAAATCGTTCACGCCGCGGTGCCGTCGGCAGCCCAGGGCGTGAGCTGCGCGGATTGCCGATCGAGGTACAGGCACGCCTGGCCGTGGGTTTTCAGGGCACTGGCGGGCAGGCTGGGCGTGGGGTGGGGCGTTTCCACAAATTGCCGGATGATTGCCGCTTTGCTGGCGTAGGGTACGTTCACCAGGACAAATCTCGCCCGCAGGAGCGTGGGGATGGTCATGGTGATGCCCTGGTCGGGAATATTGCCCAGGGCCGCGAAATTCGGGTCCGTCTCGAGCTGGCGCCGGGATGAGGCGCACACGTCGATCACCCGCACCGGCTCCAGGTCGCCCAGATCGCAGCCGGGCTCGTTGAACGCCAGATGACCTGACTCACCAATGCCCAGGCACGCGATGTCCGCCGGGTGGGTCCGCACCAGCGCGGCATAACGCTGCGCCTCGGCGTGAGGATCCGGCGCATGCGGGTCCAGCCGATGCGCCGCCAGCGGTTTGATGAACGGCAACAGGTCCCGCGCCGGCTGAGCCGCCACCGCCAGGTTCAGGTCCATGCCCGGTGCGTAAAACTCATCGACTGCGAAGATGATCACGCGATGCCAGTCGAGGTCCTTGCGGCGCGCCAGCGCCTGATGAAACGCCTGCTGCGAGAGCGCGCCCGCCAGGTACACCACGCAGCGCTCCGCGCCGGCGAGCACCGTGCGCACCTGCTGGGCGAAATCCGCCGCCGCCTGCGCCCCGGCATCCTGAGCCGTGACGCCGATGACCACCTGCAGCCGTTCGTGCGTGTGTCGGGTAATGCTGGGCATGATGTCATCACGATAGCAGAACACGCCGCACCGGCGCTGCGCTTTCCCGGCCGCGCGGCGCGCAGGTAAAGTGACGGAATGCTGACTTGTCGCCGCCATGATTTTCTGCTGGCCGAGGATGAAACCTACCTGAACGCGGGCACGTTCAGCGCTTTGCCGCGCCCGGTGTTTGACGCCCTGGTGCAGTGGCAGCGCAGCGCCGAAGCCAACCCCACGCGTGACGCCGCCGGGCGCAAGGGCGCGCCCTTGTGGCGGGCGCAGGGCGCTATTGCGGCTTACCTGGGCGCCCGGCCGCAGGACCTGGTGCTGCATCTGAACATCACGCAGGCGCTCAATCAGGCGCTGCTGGGTTACGCCTGGCCCTCCGATGGCGAACTGCTGTACAGCAACCACGAATATCCCGCGATCATCCGGGCGCTGCGTGAAGTGGGCCGGCGGCGCGGGTTGTCCGTGCGCTGCTTCGATCTGCCGCCGCAGCCGCGCAGTGCAAGCGAATTGGTTGACGCGGTGCTTGCCGCGGTCACCCCCGCCACGCGCGGCATCCTGCTCAGTCACGTCAGTTGCGTCACCGGCCTGGTGCTGCCGGTGGGCGCCATCAACGCCGCCCTGCGCCAGCGCGACATTCGGCTGATCGTCGACGGCGCCCACGCGCCCGGCCTGCTGCCCTTGTCACTGGCCGAGCTGGATGTCGACTTCTACGGCGGCAATCTGCACAAATGGTTCATGGGCCCCAAGGGCACCGCGTTTCTGCATGTTCGCCCCGATCTGCAACCACAGCTTGAGCCGCTGGTGGTGGGCTTCGGCGGAACGTGGCAGGATGGCGCGCAATTTCATGAACCGATGGACCCGGCATGTGGCCGATTTGTGCACGCCTTCAGTTTGCAGGGCCTGCGCGATGTGTCGCCGTTCCTCGCACTGACCGCCACGCTGGATTACCGCCACGCGCTGGGCGAGGCTGCGATCAGCACTTACGCCAACGGACTGCTGGCGTTGCTGCGGCAGCGGCTGTTGGACGACCTGGGTTTGCCGTGCCTTTCGCCGATGGCCTCACTGCACGCGGGTCTGCTGGCGGTGACCCCGCCGGCTGGCTGGCGCCACGGGCAGGCGCGCGAGGAGATGTATCAGCGTCACAAGCTGACGGTGCCGATTTACCAGCGTCCCGATGGGCAGTGGCTGATGCGCGTCAGCCCGTACATCTGGAATGATGCCGAGGACATCGAACGGCTGGTGAGCGCACTTTCCGGGTAAATCGATCTGACTGCGGATCAACGCAGCACCCATGCTGACGAGCCCCGCGCGTGAGCAAGGGGTTGCGGCGCAGCCGCAGGCGCCTGACGCCAAACCAGCAACCGCTTGCTGACGCGCGCGGCTCGTGATGTGGTCAGGTACGTCTGTCGGGTGTCACGAACTGGCTGACTCACTCGCGCGCCAACGCCACCGTCGCGCTGGCGTCCGGGCCGGGGGCAGGTTGCGCCAGCTGCGGCAGGTGCAGTTCGCCGGCGATTTCCTCGTCGGTCAGATAGCAGCCCGGGTCGGCCGCCCAGGGTTCGCCGGTGGAGATTTCCGCGCGGGCGCGCAGCGAGCCGCCGCAGACCGGCTTGAACCGACAGGTCGCACACCGCCCCTGCAGCAGCGGCAGCCGATCCTTGAGCCCGCCGAGGATGGGAATGCTGGTGTCCTGCCAGATGTCGCTGAATTTGCGTTCGCGCACGTTGCCGAAGCTGCGGTACATGCTGAACTGGTCGGCATGGACGTGGCCGTTGAAGTCGATGTTGGAGATGCCCACGCCGCTGGAGTAGCGCCCGCCGCCGTTCCACGCGAGCATTTCGAGCACCTGCTGGGCGCGGGGGTGGTTTTCCGCCAGCATTTTCAGGTACAGGTACGGGCCGTCGGCATGGTTGTCGACGGTGAGGATTTCAATGTTCTTGCCGCGTTTAATCAGGTCGCCCGTGCGGTTGATGATGATGTCGACCGCTTGGCGCGACTCGGCGGTGGTGAGGTCCATCACGCTCTTGCCGCGCCCGGCGGGGCAGAGGTGATAGAAGCAGGCGCGGTTGATGCCTTCGCGTTCGATGAAGTCGAAGATTTTGTCGAGGTCAACGAAGGTTTGCCGCGTGAGGGTGAGCCGCAGGCCGACCTTCTGACCCACGTCGACGCAATGGCGGAAGCCGCGCATGGTGCGCTCGAACGCGCCGGGCATGCCGCGGAACTGATCGTGGATGGCAGGGATGGCGCTGTCGAGGCTGATGCCCACGTAAGCAAATTCCAGGTCCTTGAGCCGCTGGGCGGTTTCGCGGTCGATGAGCGTGCCGTTGGTGGACAGCACGACATGCAGGCCCTTGCTCCGCGCATAGCCTGCGAGTTCGAACACATCGGGGCGCGTCAGCGGCTCGCCGCCGGAGAACAGCACCGCTGGCACATGGAACTGGGCCAGATCGTCGAGCACGGTCTTGGCTTCATCGGTGGTCAGCTCGCCGCTGTATTTTTTGGCTTCGGAGTCGGTGTAGCAGTGGGCGCACTTGAGGTTGCAGGTGCGGGTGATGTTCCACACGACGATCGGCCGGCGGGACTGGGCGCTCCTGGCGACCTTCATGCGCTGGTAGGGCGGGGGATCGATCTGCGTGATCGCCCGGCCGTAGCGGTGGGGGGTGCTGGGGGTTTCCAGCCCGCTGTAGAGAACGCTGATGTCAATCATGACTGGGACTCCGGGTCAGAACGCGTGCCGGCCGTAAGCTCGGTCGCGGGCTTCATTGTGGCACAACCCGCCGGAGCATGCTGTTGCTCCCACTGGGCGGTTTCATTGGTGAAGTAGCGGACGCGCACCTTCTTGAACTCGCGCAGGCTCCACAGCGCCGCCTGCTGCCGTGGACGGGCCGCGGCGGCGAGTTCCGCCAGCAGACGGTCGGCTTCGTCGCGCGTGCGGGCGTGGATCATCGTGAAAATGTTGAACGGCCAATCGCTGTAGGTCGGGCGCAGGTAGCAGTGACTCACGCAGCGGAATTGCGCCAGCGCTTCGCCCACGCGCACCGCGTCGTCGGGATCGATTGCCCAGACGCCCATGACGTTGGCGTTCATGCCCGCCGAGCGATGGCGCAGCACCGCGCTGAAGCGGCGCATCTGCTTGCGGGCGAGGAAGCGCTCCGCCGCGGTCAATAGCTCAGTGACGCTCACGCCCGCCTGCTGCGCCCAGTCGGCGTAGGGTTGCTCCACCAGCGGCAGGTCCTGTTGCAGCACGGCGACCATGCGGCGGTCGGCGTCGTCAAGCGTGTACTGGCTGGCGATGGCGCGATCGCTCTCGGTGAAGCCGGCGGGAGTGTCGTCCTTGCCCAGGGCGTCGTCGTCCGCCACATTCAGCCGCACGCCGATCTTGAACAGCTTGAGCGTAGGCAGCAGGCGCGAGCTGTCCGCGCCGCTGAGCTCATGCAGCCGCTGCACCGTGCCTTCCAACCCCAGCTTGCTGTCGGGGGGAACCGCCACGGTGTACCAGAGGTTGAAGGCGTGCTGCCGTTCGTAGTTGTGCGACACTCCCGGATGCGCCCCGATGATCCCGGCAGCGGTTTCCAGATGAGCCGGGGGAATCCGACACGCCACCAGGCTGGAGCGATAGCCCAGGGCATGGGTGTCGAAAATCGCGCTGATCTGGCGGATGACGCGCTGCTCATTCTTGAGCCGACGGAGTCGCGCCAGGCAGTCGGCTTCACGGATTCCCACCTGCTGCGCCAAGGCGGCAAACGGTTGGGGCGTCAATGGAACGCAGCGCTGCACGGCATCGAGCAGAGCGGCGTCGAGGGGGTCGGACTGGGCGGCGGGGGTATTCACGACAAAACTATCCTATTTAATTTCGCGCCCAATTGCACGTGGTTTTGACAAATTTTTTCGCCAGCGGGGAAATCCGGTTGATCAGCGTCAGTGGACGGGGGTCGGCAGCAATATGGCGGGGCGTGGGTGCGGCAGGGCCGGGTGGAACGTGAACGCCCATCATGCCGCGAAACTTCACCTTGCCCGGCGGTTTGCTCTATCATGCCCGGCTCAACCAACAACCATTATCCATCGCAACAGCGTAAAGGAGTCAGGCCATGGCAGGACGTGCGAAGATCAGCATCATCGGCGGCGGCAACGTGGGCGCGAGCTGCGCTTTGTGGGCGGCGAGCAAGGAACTGGGCGACATTGTCGTCCTCGACATCCCCCAGGCCGAAGGCATGGTCAAGGGCAAGATGCTCGACCTCGCCCAGTGCGGCCCGATCGAACGCTTCGACGCCGCCATCACCGGCACCACCGACTATGCCGACATCGCCAATTCCGACGTGGTCGTCGTCACCGCCGGCCTGCCGCGCAAGCCCGGCATGAGCCGCGACGACCTCATCACCACCAACGTCAAGATCGTCAAGTCTGTCAGCGAGAACATCAAGAAGTTCGCCCCCGAAGCCATCGTCATCGTGGTCAGCAATCCGCTCGACGCCATGGTCTACACCGCGTGGAAGGTCACCGGCTTCCCCACCCAGCGCATCATCGGCCAGGCGGGTTGCCTTGACGTCGCCCGTTACCGCACCTTCATCGCCTGGGAACTGGGCTGCTCCGTCGAGGATGTGCAGGCGCTCTTGCTGGGCGGTCATGGCGATGACATGGTGCCCCTGCCGCGCTTCACGTCGGTGCACGGCATTCCCGTCTCCATGCTGCTGAGCGATGAGAAGATCAACGCCTGCGTCGAGCGCGCCAAAGTCGGCGGCGGCGAGATCGTCAAGCTCATGGGCACCAGTGCGTACTACGCGCCCGCCAGCGGCGTGATCCAGATGGTCGAAGCCATCGTCAAGGACAAGAAGCGCATCCTGCCCTGTGCCGGCTTCTGCGACAAGGAATACGGCGTGGGCGGCTACTTCGTGGGCGTCCCCTGCGTGCTGGGCAAAGCCGGCGTGGAAAAAATCCTCGAACTGCCGCTGGCGGGCGAAGAGAAAAAACTCCTCGACGCCTCCGCCAGCCACGTCAAGGACCTGGTCGGCGTGGTCACGCAGATCTTCCCGGAACTGGCGTAAAACGCCGGGGAAACCGGCGCAAGCCGGCGGATCACGCAACGAAAATACAGCCGACCGACCTGCGCAGGGTCGGCCGGTTTTTTTGTTTCAATAACCCGCCGGGTCATCATGGTCCCCGGGCAAAGCCCGGGGCTAACGGATCAAACTTTTTAGCCCCGGGCTCTGCCCGGGGACTCTTTGAACCCACTCACCCCGCCCCATACGTCCGCCGATGCTGATGCCCCGGCGGCACGGCCGGATACATCTTTACCACCGCCCGCAATTCCTCCGCCAGCGCCGCCGCCGCTTTGCGGTAATACGTCTGCCCCATCTCGCGCGTCGCGTCCACCGCATCCGCCCCGGCGCCCACCCCGCGCAGCTCCGGCCGTTCGTCCAGCACCGCCAGATTCGCCAGCGGTTCATCCAGACCCAGCATGTAACTTGTTTCCCACAGCCCGCCGTGGTCGCAGCGCTGGTTGCTCGGCTCCCAGTGCCCGCCCCACGCGGTGGTCACCGTGTCGCCCGCCATCATCGTCGCCCGGGTGAACGCCACCGCCGGGGCGCGGGCGAAGTGCACCAACGGCGCATGACCCGCCAGCAGGAAGATGCTTTTGAAACCAAACCCCGCGAGCTGTTCCAGCGCCATGCGCACCAGCCGCTGGTAATTGAGCCACTGCTCCTGCAGGTCCATCCCGCCGTGGCGCGTCAGCCCGCGGATGCGCTCGGGCGTCGTGTTGTAAACCCCGGCGGCTTTCTCCGGCGTCGCAATGGTCTGATCCACAAAAAAGCTGTCGCGCGGCAAACCCCACACCAACGCCGGCGCCACCACGCCACCCCCCTCCAACTGCTCCACCGCCAGACACGCCACGTGGTGCGCCGCGAGCAGGTCCACCCCGATCGGGTTCTGCGGGCCATGCCATTCCAACGCCCCCAGCGGCAGCACCGCGATGTCCAACACCGCCCGCCGCGCTGCGATCTGCTGCGGGGCCAGATACTCCAGACACAACTCGTGGCGCTGCATGCGTGGCTCCTGGTGGAAGAGAAAACGGTAGTGTAATTCCTTCCCTGGCTCCCGCCTGTCCCGGCGCAGAGCAGCCCCGCGCCGATGGTCATGCGCGGCCGCGACATGGTTACGCTGCGCCGGAGCGCCCGTTGGTCCTCCCTGCTGCGGAGGCACGCCGGCGCCGGCCGTTACATCCGCCACCAGTTCAGATCGATGTCCGGGAAGATGATGTCGTGCATCTCGGCGTCCTTGATTTCCAGCAGCTCCACTTCGGTGAGCTTGCCCAGATACGCCGAGTCGGCGGCGACTTTTTCCGCCAGGTCGACCAGGGTTTCAAAGCGCGACACATGCAGCATGAAGCGTTTGATGCCGTAGTCAATCGCCTGCCCGCGGGTGATGATGAACTGCCAGTCGCTCGCCTGCAGCAGCAGCAGCTCCCGGCCGGCTTTCTTGAGCAGGTCCTGCACCTGCGGCGTGGTCTGCCAGGGCAGGTCGCAGGTCGCCCGGCCGAAGGTCGCTTCACAGCGATATTCGATGTCCCACATCCAGTTGATCTTGTCGTTGGTCCAGACGCGGTGGTCGCCTTCCTCGCCCCAGGAACCCTCGGGCAGGCTCACCGTCTTGTCCGGCGGATGGTGATGCAGGAACTGCTCGGCGGTCAGCAGGTCGATGTTTTCATCCTTGTTGAGTTCAAGGATGACATCGCGGATGAACTGCGGCCCTTCGAACCACCAATGGCCAAACAGCTCGGCGTCGAAGTTGGCGCAGACGACGCCGAAGCGCCCGGTGCGGTGGTGGTAATCCCACAGGCGCGAGCGCACCTGATTGCAGAAGTGCTGGGCGTGGGCGTAAATCTTGCCCGGCACATCGTCGGGGAAGTACATGTGCTTGTAGCCCAGATCGACCTTGGGCCCGGTGATCTTCCAGTAGCGCAGGCCGCGCTTGGGGCCGTGCTTCTTGTGGAACTCCAGATAGGAGCCGTCGGCGGGATAGCCGATGGCGCCGGACCAGACCTGTTCGCAGATGTGGGCGTCCCGGCCGAACACCGCGGCGCGGCCGGCGCCGGTGCCGTCGGAGTTGACCAGGTGCGGTTCCTGCACACTGCGCCAGCCGCGGTTGGGGTACTTGAGCGCTTCGTCCCAGCCCACGCGCTGCCACTGGCCGTCGTTGAGCACCCACTCGCTGCGTGAGCGTTCGACGAGATGGCTTTCCACGAAAAAGTGGTTGATGGTCTCGTCGGCGATCAGGTGTTCGACGCCGATGCGCGCGTCTTTGGCGGCCCAGCCGATGGGCGGCTGCCACGGGCCGGCGGGCCGGTAGGCGCACTCGGGCAGCCACATGCCGGTGGGTTTGAAGCCCAGGATGCGATGCGAGCTGGACAACCCCGCGCGGAGCTGGGCGCGGATGGAGGAATCTTCATACAGCAGCGGGAAGTAACCATGCGTGGCGGCGGAGGTGAGCAGTTGGATGTGCCCGTCGCGCGCATGCTGGGCGTAGGCTTTGGGGATATCGCGGTTGATGCTGGCGAACTGCTGGCCCAGTTGGGTGAAGACTTCCACCCAGCGATCCGCCAGGTACATCAGGTGGCCGTTGTTCCAGCGCTCAAAGTCCTTGCGGTCTTCGCGGGCGCGTTCGATGCGGTCTTCGAGGTAGTGCTCGAAGCCGCGCTTGAAATGTTCATGCGCGAGCTGTTCGAGCAGCACCGGGGTCAGCCCGATGGTCAGCTTGGGCGAAGCGCCATGCAGGGCGCAGTGGCCGATGATGTCCAGCAGCGGGAGATAGGTCTCCGCCGCGGCTTCATAGAGCCAGTCTTCGCCATGGGGCCAGACGCCGTGACGCAGCACATAGGGCAGATGCCCGTGCAGCACGAAAGTGAATCCGCCGATTGCCATGCTTTCAGTGTAGTCGGAATCGCCGGGCGGGGGCGCTGGCGCGGCGGCGGCGTGTTCCAGCAACGTTAAATCGGCTGCAGAATCTCCGGGTCCAGACCCCCGGGAAAATCGTCCTGCGGGTCATAACCCAGCAGACGCCGCCCCGGTTCCAGGTCCAGCCGGTGCGCCGCCGAGCGCGAAGCGGCGTAGCACACGCCGTAGCCCGTGAACGGATGCTCGACGGCGGCGGTGAAGAAGCGCCCGGCGTCGTGGTGGCTCAGATAGATGGATTTCGCCGTCGCATCGCCATGGATCATGTTCACTTCACGTTGCCCGCGCGGGCAAAAGCCGGGGCGCGCGATGACCACTTCCAGCCCGTGTTTGTAAGCGTAAAGCTGCCCCAGGGCTTCGAGGAACACCTTGGTCGCGGCATAGTGATTGGCGACGGCGTAGGGTTCATCCGTGCGGTTGAGGCGCCCGGACCACGGCCCCCCCATGAGCACCTGGCACGTGCTGGTGAGCACCAGCCGGCGCGCGCCGCCCAGCCGCGCCGCTTCGCACACATGATGCAGGCCCACGACATTGGGTTCGAGCAGGTCGGTCAGAAAATTGCCGTCGCCCGGACGGGCCGCCAGATGCACCACCGCATCCATGCCGCGCGCCGCTTCATGCAGCGCCGCGGCGTCCGTCAGCTGCGCTGTCACCTGTTCGTGCATGCGGGTGGACAGGCCCGGCCGGCGGTCCAGCCCGCGCACAAAATGGCCCCGCGCCTTGAGCGCGGCACAGGCCGAGGCGCCGATGGTTCCCGCCGAGCCCGTCACCAGCACACGGAGCGGTTGCACGTCAGTCATGGCGCGGCAGTTTACTTTGCCCTCCGGCTGCTGTGCGGAACGAGCCCCGCGCGTGAGCAAGGGGTTGCGGCGCAGCCGCAGGGCCCTGACGCGGAGGCAGCAACCGTTGCTCACGCGCGCGGCTCGTTAAGCAATTGGGTCACCGCATTGGGTTGGTCATAGTCATCCGGGTTCCGTTGGCGTGAACCGATCATTCCATGTACTGGTGTCGCAGGCGTCGTCCGTCATATGATGTTCCATCCTGCCGCCGATTGGTCAGGCGCTGAGGCTGGAACGAGTGCTGGAGCACGCGGGGATGACGATGGATGCCGAGATTCTCAGTCAGCGGGTCATCACCGGCGTCGCGCCCGGGCCGCGCCTGCTCATCATTGCCGGGGTGCATGGCGATGAGTATGAACCCATGGCGGCGGTGCGGCAGTTGATGACCCGCATCGACGCGGCGCAACTGCGGGGCGCGGTCACGCTCGCGCCGGTGGTGAATCGTCCCGCTTTCGAACGTCGCACACGTACTGCTCAAGACGGGCTGGACCTCGCCCGCACCTGTCCCGGCCGCGCTGACGGCAGCATCACCGAGCGCATCGCCCATGCCGTCAGCGAGCTGATTCGTCGCCATGACGTGCTGATCGATCTGCACACCGGCGGCCAGGCGTACGAACTGCTGCCATTGGTGGGCTATCTGCTGCACAGCGATCCGGCCATCCTCGCGCAGCAACGAACGCTGGCGCAGGCGTTCAATTTGCCGATTGTCTGGGGCACACCCGCGCACTACGAAGGCCGAACGCTGTCGGTGGCGCGCGACGCCGGCATTCCCGCGCTGTACGCCGAGCATGGCGGGCCTGGGCCGTTGCGTTCCGCCGCGATTGCCGACTACGTTCAGGGCTGTCTGAATGTCATGGCGGCGCTGGACATGCTCGACCAACCCGCGCCGACCCCGCGCCGGCGCATCGTCGTCGAGCAAACCGGTGCCACCGCCGGCCATCTGCAGGTGCAGCACCCCGCGCCGTGTGCCGGCTTCTTCACGGCGCAAGTGCAACTGGGCGCGCGCGTCACCCCCGGCCAGTTGCTCGGCACGATCACCGATGAGCTGGGCGACCACGTGGAACCGCTTTACGCCCAGCAGCCGGGACTGGTGCTTTGCCTGCGCGTCGGGTGTCGAGTCGAGCAGGGCGACGGCCTGGTGACCGTGCTGCCGACCGATGAGCAATGGAACTCCGGAGATTAACGCATGACCACCCGCAAAATCGCTTTGCTCACCGGCGCGTCGCGCGGCATCGGGCAGGCGACCGCCCAAACTCTGGCGAAGCGCGGCTACGACGTGGCGCTCTGCGCCCGCAGCGCTGCTGGACTCGAAGCCACCGCCCAGCTCGTACGCGACGCCGGCGGCCAGGCGCTCGTCCTCGCCGGTGATCTGGGCGACTGGGATCATCTGCAAACGCTGGTCCCGCGCACGCTCAAATGCTTCGGGCGCGTCGACCTGCTGGTCAACAACGCTGCTTGGCGGGCGCTGGAACCGATGCCCCAGGTCACGCTGGAAAACTGGGAAAAATGCCTGCGCATCAGCCTCACCGCCCCGGCGTTCCTCAGCCAATGGGCGGCCGCCGCGATGGCGCAGAACGCCCCGGCCGGCCCGGCGCAGCAGCGCGGCGTCATCATCAACATCTCCAGCATTCAGTCGCGCCTCGCCGCCGGCGTCTGCCCGCCCTACATCGCCGCCAAGGGCGCGATGGACGCGCTGACCCACGAGCAGGCGATCACCTTCGGTCGGCAGGGCATTCGCGTCATCGCACTCAACCCCGGCGCGATCGACACCGAAATGAGCAACGACTATCCCTCCGCCGAGGGACGCCAGCTCAATGAGGATCTGCTCGACTGGTGCCGCGACATGACGCCCCTGGCGCGGGTGGGCACCCCCGAGGAAGTCGGCCGCACCATCGCCATGCTCGCCAGTGATGACGCCACTTTCATCACCGGCGTCAGCGTCATCGCCGACGGCGGCATCAGCTACAACTTGTCGCCCTACAGCTTCAAACACCGCATGTTCCCTGGGCAATATTGAGCCTTCAGCCATGACCATCTGGCGCTTCACTTCGCGTTTCTGCACCACCCCGGCCGCGCATCAGCTCACGCTGGGCGAGGGCGATACGCCGCTGGTGGCCGTGCCGCGCCTGGGCGCGGAGCTGGGTTTGCCGCATCTGCTGCTGAAGCTTGAAACCGGCAACCCCACGGGTTCCTACAAGGATCGCTTCGCCGCCGCCGCCATCGCGGACATGCTGGCGCATGGCCAGACGCACTGCCTGGCGACCAGCAGCGGCAACACCGGGGCAGCGCTGGCGGCATACTGTGCAGCCGCGGGACTCACCTGCGAGATCGCTGCCGTCGAACCCGCGCCGCCGCAGAAGTTGCAACAGATGATGCTCTACGGCGCGAAGGTCTACCGCGTGCGCGGGTTCGGCCTGGATGCCGCCGCCACTGCCGCGACGTTCGCCCAGCTCAATGCCCGCGCGCAGCAGCCGGGCGTGCAATTGCAGATCAGCGCCTACACCCACAGCCCAGCCGGCATGGCGGGGGTGCAGACCATCAGCTATGAGATCGTCCAGCAAGCCGCTGCGCCGGTCGAGCATGTCTTCGTCCCCGCCGGCGGTGGGGGGTTGACGCTCGCCATCGCCCGTGGTTTTGCGGATATGGTGCGCACCGGCGACCTGCCGCACAGCCCCGCGATCCACTGCGTGCAGCCCGAAGGCAACGACACCATTGCCACGCCGCTGCGTCAGCACACCGCCGCCCGTGCCGTGACCTGCACCTCGCGCATCTCCGGCCTGCAGGTGCCCACCGTCATCGACGGCGATATGGTGATTGCCGCCTGCACACCCACCGGCGGCACCGGCCACGCCGTGACTGACGAAGCCGTCTGGCAGATGCAGCAGCGCCTGGCGCGCACGGCCGGCGTGTTCTGCGAGCCGGCGGGCGCGGTCGCCTTGGCGGGCGCCGTGCAGGCGCTGCAAGCCGGTGAAATCTCGCCCGACCAACGCGTGGTCTGCATCGTCACCGGCGTGGGTTTCAAAGACGCCCCCAGCATCGATCGCATGCTCGTCGGCATCGAATGCCCGCTGTGCGAACCCGACGCTTTGGCTTAACCCGCTGCCTGAAAATCCGCCCATTCCTCGCTGATTTTGCACGCTTCATGTATTTGTTAAAATAACAACACCATGAGCACATCCAGCACGCTAGCCACCAGTGTCCCGGCGTCGGCAAGTGAAACGGTCGCCACGGTTGCCGCGCCGCCGTTGACGGTTGAATGGGTCATCGCCGACGGATGTTGGTCGCTGACCGCGCCGGCGAACGATCAGACCATTGGCTGGCGCCAGCAGCGTTTCGCGCTGGGCGACCTGTTGGGTGAGCCGGTGGGCGCGGTTGAGCAGCGTGGTGCGCAGCGGGTGCTCACGCTGCGCTATGCCGGGCTGCCGGTGGTGGAAACGGTGACGTTTACGTTCGATGCCGCGAACTGCAGCTTGACGGTTGAGCGTCTGCTGCGCGCTGAGCAGGACGTCACGCTGCCGACGCCGCGCGAGGGTGTGTTGGATGCTGCCGGCAAGCTGCTGGTGTGGACGGACAACGCGCACCTGCGCTACGCCCACAGCAATAACCTGCGCACCGAGGACTTTCCCGTGTCGCGCGGCGAGTATCCCTACGTGCGGCAGATTCCCTTCGAGCAGCGCACGCTCAACCGGGGCGACGCCAACCCGATCCCCTGGTTGTACATCACGGATGAAAACTACACGCTGGGGCTGGTCGAAGCGGCGCTGGCGGATGGGCCGCTGCGCCGCATCACCACCCTGCGCGGCGAGTCGAACATGAGCGGGCGCGGCCTGACGACCTATCACAGCGAACTCCAACCCATCGCCGCGGCGCACCTCACCCTCGCGGCCGGCGCGCAGGTGCGGCTGGGCGTCGCCTACTACCAGATGCTCCAGCAGACCCATCCCCAGGACGCCATGGCCGGCTACCTGCGCGCGTTCGCCGAGCGACACCAGCGCTGTGGGCCGCAGAGTCGCATGCGCACCGGCGGCTGCTTCTGTTCGTGGAACTATGGCCCGGACATGAACGTCAACCACGAGCAGCTTATCGCCCGCGCGAAAGTCATCGCCCAGCACATGCCCCAGGCGCACCACTTCCTGCTCGACTCGGGCTATCAGCGGCACGACTGGATTTCCATGGGCGGGTTCTATCCCGACCCCGAGCAGAATGTGGACTTGAAAAAGTTTCCCCAAGGCATGCGGGCGTACCGTGATGAAGTGGCGGCACTCGGCCTGCAACCGGGCATCTGGCTGAGCCCCATGATCCTGCTCGACGATGCGGTGATGACCGAAAATCCCGACTGGGTGCTGCCGGGCCACGATGGTCAGCCGCTGCGCATCGGGAAATCCGGCTACATCGACCTCTCCGTCCCTGCCGCCCGCCAGTGGGCGGATCACGTCCTGCGCACACTGTTTGTCACCTGGGGTTTTGCCGGCTGCAAGCTCGACTTCCAGAGCCAGATGTTCGACAGCGATCTGGCGCGCTACCGCTCCGGCACCGGGCGCCAATGGCGCGAGTGGTACTACGGCCGAATCCGCCAGCTCGTCGGCCCCGATGGCTTCTTCGAAACCTGCATCGCCATGTCACTGGGCGATCCTCACCTGTCCCTCACTTGTGACGCCTACCGCCTCGGCTCGGACATTTCGCCGGCTTGCTGGCAGCGTCATGTCGACGCCAATCGCTGGGCGCTGCAGGCGCTGGCGATCCCCGGCCGGGACTTCGCCCTGATGAACATGGACAGCTTCGGCTGGGACCCCAACTGCACCCGCGCGGAAAATATCCACCGCGCCAACTGGTGCTTCATCACCCAGGGCCTGCTGGAGTTCGGCGGCGAGCTGGAAAAATTCCCCCCCGACATCATCGACTTCTACGCCCGGGTGCTGCGCCATCCCGACCGCGGCTACCCCTGTCAAGTGCTCGACGAAGCCGCATTCACCGGCCTGCCCTTCCCGCGCGTGCTCATGGTCGACTACCCCCGCGACAGCCCCACCCGCCAACGCGGCATCCGCAAGCATGTCGCCCTGTTCAACTGGTCCAACGAACCAGCGCTGATCGGCGCGACCTGGCAGCAGCTCGGCGTGTCATCCACCGCGCGCATCACTGATTTCTGGGATGAGCATTCACTCACGCCCAACCCGCACGGCGTGTACGAAATGCTGCCGGGGCATGACAGTCGGCTGCTGGAGATTCACGTCTAGGCAATCAGCTCAATTCTCACCACAGAGGCACAGAGAGCACGGAGTGAAGAGCTGGAGGACGAACTCTATCCCTCCTTTCCGGTGGATTTCTCTGTGCAGCATCCTCTGTGTGCTCTGTGCCTCGGTGGTGAAACTGGGGTTGAGATAGCCGGCTAGCGCCGCTGCGCTCGCGCTTGTGGCACAATAGTCGCATCGTGACGCGCAACGCTTCCACCTGTGCCGCCGAGCCGTGGCCGCTGGGGCGGCAGATCGTCTTGCTGCTCCTGCTGACCAGCGCTGCATATGCCGCGCTGTTGCCCGCCGGGTTCGTGTGGGATGACGATGATTACGTCACCGCCAATCCGCTGCTGACTGCCGAGCATGGGCTGCGCGACATCTGGCTGACGCCCAGCGCCACGCCGCAGTACTACCCGCTGGTCCACACCAGCTTCTGGATCGAGCAGCGGCTGTGGGGCTTTGAGCCGCTGGGCTACCACGTGACCAATGTGGCGCTGCACCTGCTCACCTGCGTGCTCCTGCTGCTGAGCGCCCGGCGACTCCGCTGGCACGCTGCCCTGCTGACGACGCTGGTGTTCGCCCTGCATCCGCTGAACGTGCAGTCGGTGGCGTGGATCACCGAACGCAAGAATGTGCTGTGCGGCCTGCTGTTTTTCGCGGCATTGCTCGCGCTGCTGAAACTGCACGGCATCGGGGATGAAGCCGGCGAATCGCAGCGCAGCCGCCGGGCGTGGTGGGGCGGGTATCTGCTGGCGACCGGGTTGTTCGCGCTGGCGCTGCTGAGCAAGACGGTGGCGTGCGTGCTGCCGGTGGTCTGGTTGATCGGCTGGTGGGCGAGCGAAAAACGCGGGCTGGCGCGGCAGGCGCTGCTCATGTTGCCCTGGCTGCTGCTGGGCGGGGGGATGGGTTGGTTCACCGCGCATCTGGAAAAGCTGCACGTGGGGGCGGCCGGCGGCGAGTGGCATTACAGCTTGGTCGAACGATTGTTGATCGCGGGGCGCGCGTGGTGGTGGTATGTGGGGGCGAGCGTTTGGCCGGTGAAGCTGGCGTTCGCGTATCCGCTGTGGACGATTGACGCAGGCGACTGGCGCGCGTGGCTTTGGCCGGCGGGTGTGTTGGCGGTGCTGGGGTTGGCGTGGACGGCACGCAAGCAACAGGGGCGGTGGCCGGTGGCGGCCTTGCTGGCGTTTTCGGTGACGATGCTGCCGGCTTTGGGGTTCTTCAATATTTACTGGCAGCGGTACTACTTCGTCGCCAATCACATGGTGTATCTGGCGCTGCCGTGGCTCATCGCCTTGCTGATCGCACTGCTGAGGTCTGCCGGGGCGCGGCTGTTGCCGGCCCGCGGACAGTTCGGCGTCGCCGCGGTGCTGGTGCTGTTGCTGGCGGCGGGGACGGTGCGTTTGAACCTGACTTACATCACGGAAGAAGCGCTGTGGCGCGATGTGCTGGCGAAGTATCCCAACACCTGGCTGGCGTCGAACAACCTGATGGTGATCCTGCAAAAGCAGGGACGCATTGACGAAGCCTTCATGCAGTGTCAGGCGGCGGTGGCGGCCAGTCCCACGGCGTTGGAGCCGCGCTTGAATCTGGCGACACTGCTCCTGGACCTGGGGCGACCGGCGGCGGCGCTGCCGGAGTTTGAGGCGGCGTATGGCCTTGCTCCGCACGATGAGCGCGTGCTGCTGGGATTGGCGCGGGCGTGTGGTGCGCTGGGGCAAGCCGAGCGCGCCCGCACGCTGTATGCAGCGCTGGCGCAGCAGATGCGCAGCGCGCTGGCGCAGCGGCCTGCGAATCCCGCAGCGCTGCGGCTGCTGGGCATCGCCGCAGCGGAACGGGGACACGCGGCCGAGGCGCTCGGAGCTTGGGCACAGGCGCTCAAGCTCGACCCTTCGCTGGCGGCCGACCTGCATTTTCGCGGGGGCGTGGTGCTCGAAACCCAACAGCAATTCCCCGCTGCCGCTCAGCGCTACTGGCAGGCGCTCCGCAGCGGCGGCGACCATCCCGCCCCGGAAACGCTTGACCGCCTGGCGCGGCTGCTGCTGGCGCATCCCGAACTGGTGCGCCCCGGCCAACCCGACGCGCTGACGCTGGCGGATTATGCCTGTCAGCTCACCGGGCAGCGGGCGCCGCGTTACCTGCTGACCCGCGCCCGCGCGGAAGCGGCGCAGGAGCAGGTCACCCGGGCGCGACAATCCGCGCAGCAGGCGCTGGACTTGGCGCAGCAGGCGGGCTTTGCGGAGTTGGAACGGGAAGCGAGGGAATTGCTGCAGCGGTGGCCGTAGCGCGGTGGATTATGCGTCGGCTGTGCGAGCGCGCTGCGTCGGGTTCACGTCGAAGCGCGGCGAACCAGGGAGGTTTGCAGCAGAATGGTTTGCGCGGGGGACAGTTGGTCGGCCGGGGTGTCGAGCAACTGCATCGCCCGCAGCGCTGCCTGCTTGCCGACCTGTTCGAAGGGCATGTCCACGGCGGAGAGGGCGGGGTCGGTCTGGTCGGCGATGGTGTTGTCGATGCCGACGATTTTCAGGTCCTCGGGGATGCGTCGGCCGGCTTCACGGGCGGCATACATCGCGCCGATGGCTTTGGAATCGCTGGCGCCGACCACGCCGTCGAAATCCACCCCGCTGCGCAACAGGGACGCCATCATGCGCCGGCCGGCTTCGGCGTCGATGGGATCGGCATCCTGGCGTTCCAGGGTCGAGTCCGGCGCCAGGCCGTACTCCGCCAGCGCCTGGGTGTAGCCGCGTTGCCGGGCGGCAAAGCCCCAGTAGGCGTCGAGTGGGCCGTTGAGCATGGCGATCCGTCGACACCCGCGCGCCAGCAGATGTTTGGTGGCGAGATAGGCGCCGTGCTGCTGGTCGATGTAGACGCAATCGCTGGTGGTCGGCTGATTGAGCGTGATGATCCGGCAGCCGGCTTCGCGGAGCGTCTCCACCAGTTCCAGGTTGAAGTCGGATTCGACAATCAACGCCACCCGGGGGTTGAGCTCCGTCAGCAGGCGCTGGGTCGGCTCATCAAGCGTTTCCTGCGGCGCCTGATGCAGGCTCAGCAGACTGCGATGGTCGCCCAGCGCCGCCTCGATGCCGCTGAGGATCCGCAACAGCACCTGTCGGGCGCTGCCGCTGAGCTTGGCGGTGTAATCGCTGACGAACAGCGGCAGCCGGCGGTTTTCCTGCTTGAGTCGATAGTCGGCGACAAACGTGCCCTGCCCCTGCCGACGGGTGAGGTAGCCCTCGCGCACCAGCTCCTGCAGCGAGCGCACCAGCGTCGGCCGGCTGACGTCAAAGCGTTGCAGCAGCTCACTTTCAGGGGGAAAAGGCCCGCCGATGGGGTAACGTCCGTCGGTGATCTGGTTGATCAGGTCCTGCTTGACGCGTTCGTACTTGGGGGTGGCGATGCGGCTCATGGGCAAAATTGTATTTCCGGGAACTTGTATTTACAAGTTGACAATACAACTTTTTGCGATATTATTTACTCACCACTTTGGGAGGATTTCGTCATGCTCAAAGCCTGTCGCCGCGCCGGATTCACGCTGATTGAACTGCTGGTGGTGATCTCGATCATTTCGTTGTTGATTGCGATTCTGCTGCCGGCGTTGAGCAAGGCGCGGGCGGCGGCGCAGCAGGCGCAGTGCAGTGCCCAGATGCGGGGGTTGGGGCAGGCGATGGCGATCTACGCCAACGACTACAAGGAGGAGTACCCCTGGGTGTATTCCGGGACCTGGCCGGAGTTCTGGTGGACGCAGCTCAATCGGGCGGAGTTGATTCCCACCACCACACAGATCGCCCGCAACCTGCTGGTGTGTCCCGCCGACGACGATGCCGACTACCTGGGCGTGGCGTACAGCAGCTACGGCATCAACCCGTACATCGCCACCCGCGATGACGACCGCAACCGCGTGCACGACTCAGTGCTCCGCGCCGGTTGGCCGGTGGGCGCGCCGCTGCGGCGGACGGACATCGTGCATCCGAGCCGGGTGATCACCAATGCCGAGATCGTCTGGGGTTACCAGATCGACTATGAAACCCCCAACGACATCGGCCTGATCAATGGCAGCCAGGCGGACAACGACGGCGGCTACGAATCGCAGTGGGACTGGTCCCGGCACGACAAATCCGAAGGCAAGTACAACGCCAACGACGGCGTCACCAACGCGCTCTATGCCGATGGCCATGTGTCGCCGGTGGCGCAGAACACCGAACAGGTCAAAGGCATTCTGGAAGTGCCTTGGCCGATTGATCAGGCGAACATGCTGTATCCCTGGAACAAGTGGGATCCGAACTGATCCCTGGCTGGGGTCCGGGGGCCCGGACCTGCTCCGAATGAACGAGCCGGAAGCGTCAGCGACGGGTTGGGCGTGCAGTCGCCAAGGCGTCTGTGGTGAACCATAGATCCTCCCCAGCCGTCAGCGTAGCCCGTCGCTCACGCTTCCGGCTCGTCAGGACCACCCACTTGGTGGTATGTCTGCAAATGGTTGGTTGTTGACCCGGCGTAGGGCTTGACTGTAGCTGTTTTCCCGCCTTTACCTGTGAGGTCCTTATGACTGCTGCTTCGCTGCTGATGCGCTTGCGCTGGACGCTGGCGTGGATGGGGTTACTGCTGATGTGCTGGCCGGTGGCGGCTGGCGATGATCCGCGCGGCGACTGCCTCGAGCCCAAGCGCGATCTGATCAATCTCTCGGCACAACAGGACGGCCCACTGCTCATCGTGGCCGTCAAGCTCGCGGCCCCCGGGGGGGCGGACCGCCTGCAACTGTTCATTGACGCCGACGCCAACGCCGCCACCGGCTTCGCCCCCGCCAGCCGACCTGACTGCGGTTTCGAACTGCTCATTCAGGGCGAGCAACTCCACCGCTTCCACGGCTCCGACCGCAGCGCCTGGAATTGGCAGTCCGCAGGCAACGTCAAGCAGACCATCGACGGCACGGCAGTGAATTGGGAAATCGACACGACGCTGCTGCCGGGCGGCGCCGTGGGCTTGACCGCCGCCACGCTCAGCGACGATTGGCAGCAGACGCTCGACTACGCCCCCGACCGGGAGCCGCTGGCGGTCAAGCTCAATGCCGATGCGCAGCCCACCGAAAAGTCGGGTGATTGCGACGACGCCGGCCTGGACCTGATCGCTTTCACTCCCAGCGAAGCCGCCGGCAAACTCACCTTCACCTTGCAGACGCGCGGGCCCGGCAGCTACGACCAACTGCTGATTTTCCTGGACACCGATGAAAACCCGGCAACCGGCTATGCCGCCCCGGCGCGTCCCGGCGGTTACGAGATGCTCATTCAGGGCGATGCCTTGTACCGTCACGATCCGGATGCCGCGCGGGACGCCTGGGCGTGGCTGCGCGTCGGCGATGTCGCCCGCGCGCAGGAGGGCGCGACGCTCAAGCTCACCTTCGATGCTTCGCTGCTCAAGACCGCCGCGACCCGCGTGGTGGTGCTGATGATGTCTCCCGACTGGCAGCAGGTGCGCGATGCCGCCCCCGACCACGGCAGCTATCGGGTGAAGGTCAATGCCCAGGCCGCCGCCGCCGCGCCGCCCGTGCCCTTCGCTCAGCCGCGCGCCAATCGCACCGCCTCCGCGCGCCAGCGCGTGCGCGACGCCCAGAGCTACTACTGCTACTACGGCCCCGGCCAGACCGAAGCCTTGTCCCACTATGACCTGGTGATTCTCGAAGCCCGCCAGCAGAAACGGCCCGCCCTCGACGCGCTCAAGCAACTGGGCGTCGTCACCACCGCGTACATCACCTTCGGCGAAGACCATCACATGCAGCGCGGCGACGGCGCCGGGCCCGGCGGCTACGCCTCGTGGTATTTCGACCGCGACGGCGATCAACTGCCCGACCGCAACAGCGTCTGGAACTCCTACTACACCAACGCGGGCAATGCCGGCTGGCGCGCCACACGCCTGGAGGAAGCCCGCCGACTGGTGCAGGATGAAGGCTACGACGGCGTGTTCCTCGACACGCTCGACACCGTGGGCCTGTACCCCGACAGCTATCCGGGCATGGTGCAGTTGCTGACCGAGCTGCGGCAATCGCTGCCCGAGGCGGTCATCATCATGAACCAGGGTTTGCCGCTGCTGCCGAAGGTCGCTGCGTATGTCGATGCCGTGATGATCGAGAGCTTCTCGCTCAGCTACGACTTCGACACCCGCAGCTACTTTCGGCTCGGGCCGGCTGCGCTGGACCACAGCCATCATCGCATTCGGCAGGGGCTTTTGCCGTATATGCAGGAGACGGGTTTGCGGGGGTTGGTGCTGGATTATGCCGGTCGCGACGCGACGCACTGGCAGATGGGCGCGGATCGGGCAGCCACATTCGGAATGCTGTTTGCCGTGGCGCCGATTCAACTCGATCAGGTGTATCCCGCGCCGCCAACGGGTCATGTTGACGCACGCTGGAAGCAGCGGCAGGCGACGCCGGAGAATTTGTCGGTGACGCTGACGGAGGAGCGCAACGGTTTCCCGGCGGGTACGCGGCTGCTGCCGTCGAGTTGTTTTGGCGGTTACAGCGTGGAGCCGGTGGTGGACGGGGTGGCGGACCGCGCCAGCCTGCACTGGAGCAAGAACGCCTGGGCGTCGGCAGAGTTGGACGAAGCGCACCATCTGGAAATTCGGCTGCCCACGCCGCGGCAGGGGGGCACGCTCCAGATCGACTGGGCGCTGGACAACGGCCAGTATTTTCCGTCGCGTCAGTTTGCGATTGAGGTTCGGCAAGGCGATGACTGGCGAACGGTGCGCACGTTTGCCGACCACACGCAGAACGTCACGGAATGTCCGCTGCCTGCTGAGCCCTACAGCGCGATCCGCATCACCCAACCCATCGGCGGCGGCTCGGCTGCGCGGGCGGAGTTGATGTGGATCGCCCAGGTGAAGTTGCGGTGATGGGCAGCCCGGCGCGCTCGCACAGCGAGCCCGGCACTGGACGCTGAGCAGGGCTCGCTGTGCGAGCGCAACGCTTGATGCTCCGCGTTCACCACCCCCAGCGGTTGCTTTGCGGCCCCAACGCGATATGCTTTTACCATCGCTGCGGCAGCAGCGGCGACGTTCCTCACGTCGCACGGCGGGGCGTCGGCTTAGCTGCATGACCGCCGCCACGATCCGGCAATCAACAAGGAGAACGACCATGCGATCTTTCCTGTGCACGGCGGTTCTGGTGTCCTGCTTCCTGTTCCTGGCCGGCTGCGAGTCCAGCCCGAGCCTGCCCTATGCCCCTGCGGTTCAGCCCACCGGTTTGAAACTGGCGGCCGGCTGCACTGTGCTGACCGACAAGCTGCAGGTCGTCGTCGACAGCCAGGGCCTGCCGGTGCGCTCGGCGCTGATCGTGCTGCCCGACGGGCGCGAACTGCCCCCGCAGTCGATCCAGCATCCCACGCGCGCTCAGGACGTGCGGCTGGGCGTGGGCAACTACGCGGGCAACGTCCACCGCACCAGCGAAGGTCTGGGCATGGGTTCGACCACCGTCGATCAACCCTACACCTACCTGTGGTATCCGCTGCGTCACGTCGGCCAGGGACCGTGGAAGCTCCGCCTCCAGGTTTCCGACCGTGAGCCAGTGGAAATCGAACTGATGGCGCCGGCCGCGAAGTAACCCCCCCCGGAATTCCCCCCCCCCCGGCAGTTCCCGATTCACTCTCTGCATTCCATTTAGCCCCGGGTCAATGACCCGGGGCTATGTGTTGTATCGTCGCCCGCCAGCGCATTCCGGGCGCCCACATCCGGGAGCGCATTACAGCCGCGCCAGTCGCGCCAGGCGGCGCGCGTTGCAGTGGGGAATAATCCGACACCCGCGCCAGACGGGCAGTACGATACCCCCATGCAATGGGACCAACTGCGGGTGTGCGTGACGGGTGGTGGCGGATTCCTCGGACGTTTCGTCTGTGCCGAGCTGCGGCAACGCGGCGTCACGGACGAGCGGCTGCTGGTGCCCCGCCGCAAGCAATACGACCTGACCCATGAGGCTGACGTCGTGCGCATGTACGACGAGCTGCGCCCCGACGTGGTGCTGCATCTGGCGGCGGAAGTCGGCGGCATCGGCGCCAATCGCGATCATCCGGGACGCTTCTTTTTCGCCAACATGGCGATGGGCCTGCACCTGATCGAGCACGCCCGGGCACGCGGGCTGCGCAAGTTCGTGCAGACCGGCACCGTGTGTGCTTATCCCAAGTTCGCGCCCCCGCCGTTCAAGGAAGACGACCTCTGGAACGGCTATCCCGAGGAAACCAACGCGCCCTACGGCGTGGCGAAGAAGGCCCTCTTCGTCATGCTCGACGGCTATGCCCGGGAGTATGGCCTCAGGTCCAGCGTCGTCGTGCCGGTGAACCTGTATGGGCCGTATGACAACTTCGATCTGCACACCAGCCACGTGATTCCCGCGCTGATCCGCAAGTGTGAAGCCGCGCGGGTGACCGGGGCGAAGGAGATCGTCTGCTGGGGCACGGGCAGCGCGTCGCGTGAGTTTCTGTATGTGGAAGACGCGGCGCGCGGCATTGTGCGGGCGGCGGAAGTGATGGATGATCCCACCCCGATCAACCTGGGCACCGGCCGGGAAATCACCATCAAGGCGCTGGTCGAACTGATCGCCAAACTGGTGGGCTTCACCGGCAACATTGTCTGGGACGCCAGCAAACCCGACGGCCAACCCCGCCGGCAGCTTGACACGAGCAAGGCGGAGCGGCTCCTGGGCTGGCGGGCGCAGGTGGCGTTTGAAACGGGCCTGCGGCAGACCATCGACTGGTGGCGCGCCCAGGGCGTGCAGTGACAGATGCTTTGCCATGGATAAACACAGATGAACACGGATGAAGCAGTGGACGATGTTTGACGAGCCCCGCGCGTGAGCAAGGGGTTGCGGCGCAGCCGCAGGTATTGAGTTGTGGCGAAGCAACCCCTCCCTCACGGTCGGGGCTCGTCAAGACCAAGCCATGTGGGAACATCCCATTGGATATGGGTCCAGACGCACGAGAAGACTGACATAGGCTGGCCCGGCCGGCGCGCGTCGCGTCCGTCGGGTGCAACAGAAGGATTATCCCGCCATGCCGATTTACAAAAACGGCGCCATCGTCACCGTCCAACAGCACATCCTCGAACAGCAACGCAAGCATCCGACCGCCAGCGGGCAGTTCAGTTGGTTGCTCAGCGCCATCACGCTGTCCACCAAGATCATCGCCAGCTATGTCCGCCGGGCGGGACTCGTCGACGTCTGGGGTGAGGAAAACGGCGGCACCAACGTGCAGGGCGAAGTGGTCCAGAAACTCGACGTGCTGGCGAACAACACCCTCATGCACACCCTGGGCTACCGCGACAGCGTGGGCATCATCGCCAGCGAGGAAGACGACGCCCCGCGCGTGCTCCAGGACGTGGGCGCCGGCGGGCACCACATCGTCATGTTCGATCCGCTCGACGGCTCTTCCAACATCGACGCCAACGTCCCCGTGGGCACCATCTTCACCGTGCTGGGCAATCCGCCCCAGGCGACCGACACCGAACAGGCGGTGCTCCAGCCGGGCATCCGTCAGCTCGCGGCCGGCTATGTGGTCTACGGCTCCTCCACCGTGCTGGTCTACACCACCGGCGACGGCGTGCACATGTTCACCCTCGACCCGCAGTACGGCGCTTACCTGCTGACCCGCGAAAAAATCAAAATGCCCGAGTACGCCCCGCAGTATTCGGTCAATGAAGCCTACACCCCGAGCTTCCCGCAGTCTTACCGCGATTACCTGCAGTGGTGCAAGACCGAAGGCGAAGGCGCCCACTCCATGCGCTACATCGGCTCGCTGGTGGCGGACTTCCATCGCATCCTGCTCAAGGGCGGCGTGTTCCTCTATCCGCCCACGGAAAAAGCCCCCAGCGGCAAGCTGCGCCTGATGTATGAAGCCAACCCGCTCGCCTTCATCGCCGAGCAGGCCGGCGGCGCTGCGAGCAACGGCTCCAAACGCATCCTGGCCGTGCAGCCGCGCAGTCTGCATGAACGCACGCCGCTGATCATCGGCTCCAAACGCAACGTCGATGAAGTGCACAACTTCGTCAACCCCGCCGCCGCGACGGCCGCGAAGTAAACCGCATTCTCCCGGCAATCATGGCTTTCCTTCGCCTCCAGCCGGAGCGAACCCACGTGCCGGTTGCAGGGATAAAAAAGGGGATAAGTACATTATTTTTCACGAAATATAATGTACTTATCCCCTTTTTTATCCCCTTTTTTATCCCCCCTGAGCCCCGGGCTCCGCCCGGGGATTTTTTTCGTCCCCCCAACCTACAATGCCCCCATGTCCACCGGTGCAACCAAAGGCAAAGTGCTCGTCGCCATGAGCGGCGGGGTCGACAGCTCCGTGGCCGCGGCCCTGCTGCTTGAGCAAGGCTACGAGGTGGTCGGCTGCTTCATGCGCCTGGGCACCGATGACTCCCTGCAAGGCCCCGAGCAGAACGACGCCCTCGCCTGCGACCCGGCGAAGATCCGCATCGGCCATCAGGGCTGCTGTTCGGTCAATGATGCCGCCGACGCCCGCCATGTCGCCGCGTTGCTGGGCGTGCCGTTTTATGTGCTGAATTTCCGCAAGGATTTTGGCCGGATTATTGATTACTTCGTCAATGAGTATCACGCCGGGCGGACCCCCAATCCCTGCGTGCGCTGCAACGACTGGCTTAAGTTCGGCAAGCTGCACGACTACGCCCGCTCCATCGACGCCCAGTTCGTCGCCTCCGGGCACTACGCCCGCATCGTGGCTGGCGCGGACGGCGCGCCCCAGCTTTGGCGCGGGCGGGATGTCAGCAAGGACCAGAGCTACGTGCTCTTTGGCGCCAGTCGTGCACGCTTGAGCGAAATGCTGCTGCCCATTGGTGCGTATGAAAAATCTGCCGTGCGCCAGATGGCGGAGGAGCGCGGGCTGCCGGTGTTCGACAAGCCCGACAGCCAGGAAATCTGCTTCGTCCCGGACAACGACTACGCGGGCCTCGTCACCCGGCGTGATCCGGCGCGGGTGCAGCCGGGCGCGATTCTCGACCGCGACGGCAACACCCTGGGCGAACACCCCGGCCAGCAGCATTTCACCATCGGCCAGCGCCGGCGCGTGGGCGTCGCGCTGGGCTATCCCATCTACGTCACCCACCGCGATCCGGTCGCCAACACCGTCACGGTCGGCCGCAAGGAAGACCTGCTCTCGAGCGCGCTGGATGCGGAGGAATCCAACTGGCTCATCGATCCGCCTACGTCTGGACTCGCCTGCCAGGTGAAGGTGCGCTACAACATGCAGCCGGTGCCGGGCACGGTTTACGCATTGCCCGAGCGCAAGCTGCGCGTGCGCTTCGACCAGCCGGTGGAAGCGGTGACGCCGGGGCAGGCGGTGGTGTGCTACGCGGGCGAGCAATGCCTCGGCGGCGGCTGGATCGCCCGGGCGCTGGCGGAATAAGCAACGCACTCTACCGAGCATGAACCACAGAGCCACAGAGAGCACTGAGCAATACTCACAGAGAAATGCAGGAAAATCCGAGCGCATTCCTGCTTCATATGCTTTGACTCTGTGTCCTCTGTGTCCTCTGTGCCTCGGTGGTGAAACTGCTTATTGATGAAGGGAAACAGCATGGAATTGCAGGATCGCACCGCCATCGTCACCGGCGCGGGCAGCGGCGTCGGCCGGGCTTTGGCGCTGGCGTTCGCGCAGGCGGGGATGTTCGTGGTGTGTGCCGCCCGCCGGGAAACGGAAATCGCCAAAACGGTGCAACTGCTCGAAGCCGCCGGGGGGCGCGGCCTGGCGGTGCCCACTGACATCACCAATCCGCAAGCAGTCGACAACCTGATCGCCCGCACGCTCGACGCCCGCGGCCGACTCGACATGCTGTTCAACAACGCCGGGCGCTTCAACTGTCTGGGCGCGGTGTGGGAGGTCGATCCCGCCGACTGGTGGCAGGATGTGACCGTCAACCTGCTGGGCACCATGCTCTGCGCCCGCGCTGCCCTGGGGCCGATGCGCCAGCAGAACGCAGGCGTCATCATCAACATGCGCGGCGGGGACCGCATCCCCGGCGGCACCGGCTACAGTTGCTCCAAAACCGCCATCCCACGCTTCACTGAATTGCTCGCCAAAGAGCTGGAAGTCGATGGCTCCGCGGTGCTGTGTTTCGCCATGGGACCGGGCTTCGTGCGCACGGAAATGACGGAGAAGCAGATCACCACCGACGCCGGGCGAAAGTGGCTGCCCTCCAGCGCTGAAGCCGTCGCCGCCAAGCGTGATCGTCCGCCGGAGGATTGCGCCCGCACGGCCGTGGAATTGCTCAAGCTGGCGCATCCGAAAATGGCGGGCCGGCAATTCGGCGCGGGACAGGACCTCGCCGCGCTGCGCACCGAACTGGGCATCTGACTTGTAGGTCCGGGCTGGCCCGGACAGGTTGCGCGCAAGGTGGCCGTTGTCCGGGCCAGCCCGGACCTGCAAAGAAGGCCGGCTTTGCCTGTCCGCGCTGGACCGCCTACCATCCTTCCTCACCGCATTTTCTCGGAGTTTTCCCATGGCCCAGAGCGAAACCAGCAGTGACCTGATCGAAGTGGGCGCCAAAGCCCCCGCCTTCAACCTCAAGGATCAGACGGGCCAAGCCCACAAGCTCAGTGACTATGCCGGGCAATGGGTCGTGCTGTATTTCTATCCCAAGGACGACACCTCCGGCTGCACCAAGGAAGCGTGCCAGTTCCGTGACGCCCAGCCGGCGTTTGACCAGAGCAAGGCCGTGGTGCTGGGGGTCAGCCCCGACGACGAAAAAGCGCACGCCAAGTTTGCCGGCAAGTATGAACTACCCTTCACCCTGCTGGCGGATCCGGACAAAACCGTGCTCACCAAATACGGCGTATGGCAGCAGAAGAGCATGTACGGCCGAAAGTACATGGGTGTCGTGCGCACCACCTACCTGATCGACCCCAAAGGCAAAGTTGCCGCCCGCTGGGACAAAGTGAAAGTCCCCAACCACGAGCAGGAAGTGCTCAAGCGCATCGCTGAGGGTTGAAGCAATACAGCGCGACGTTCTTATGTAGGTGAGGGCTGGCCCGGACAACGAACACCCCATGCGCTGCATGTCCCGGCCAGCCCGGACCTACAAGAGGGCAGAAGACGGTTGCTCGCGCCTTCCCAACTTCACACGCCCAGCACCTGCCGCACCGCTTTGACCACATCCTGATGGATCGGGCCGTTGGTGGCGATGATGCCCTGATTGCGTTCGAGCTTGCGCCCGCGGGAAAAGTCCAGCGGCGCGCCGGTCACATCCGTCACCGTGCCGCCGGCTTCGGTCACCGCCAGCATGCCCGCGGCATGGTCCCAGATTTTTTCGCGGTAATCGGCGCGGGTGGGCAAACGCAGGTAAATCTCGGCTTCCCCGCGCGCCACCGTGGCGTACTTCGCCTGGCTGTCCATGCGAACCGCTTCGCTGTTGATGCCCAGCAGCTTGGCGATCTGCACCGACTGGTCCTGGTCGCTGTGGCCGCTCTCGACGGACTCGCAGAACCGCGCCGCCGAGAGGTTGGTATTGGCGCTGACCTTCACGACCGAGCCGGTGGTGGCTTCGCTCCACAACGGCAGAAGCTCCGCGCCTTGCCCGCGCTGGGCGACCATCAGCAGACCATTGCCTTCCGGCCCCGGCAGGTTGGGGCAACCCAGCACGCCCAGCACGACCTGGCCATGCTCGATCAGCGCCAGTGCCACGGCATACTGTTCCTTCCGCAGAAAACCCTTGGTGCCGTCGATGGGGTCGAGCGTCCAGTAGCGGTCGCCCTCGGCAGGCGCGCCGCCCAGGTCGATCCAGCTCAGCGCCGTTTCCTCATCCGCGCAGGCATCGCACGCGTCCTGCACATGCTCGAGCACCGCTGTCAGCGTTGCCTGTTCCTCGGGCTGCCGCAGTTCGCCGGCGTCTTCCTCACCCACCACCGGATCATCCGGAAACGCCTCCAGCAGCGTGTGACAGATCAACGCCTGCGAGGCGAAGTCCGCCACAGTCACCGGGCTGCGATCCTTCTTGGTGATGGTTTCCGGGCTGATGCGGCGCTCCTGCACCGCACGACACACACCACTGGCCAGACGCACCGCGGCCAGCGCAGCGACCCGGCGGGATGACAATGAATCTGCCATGAAACAGGCTCCTGCGCCGACCATTGGCGCGGGGGGATCGTATCATGCTCCGCAACCCATTGCTGTGGAGGATTCAGTCGTGCAGCCTTATCCCACCACCGCCCGCGCCGGCCGCGCCTGGTTGACCCACTACCTTTGTCAGGTGCATCCCCGCACCCGCCGCGGCAACCGCTATCTGCAAGCCATCGCCAACACCGCCTGGCAAGGCGATCTGTCTGACCCCGGAACGGGCGACAGCGAAGACCTGCGCCTCGCGGCATACAACCACAGCCGCGAAGGCGCGGGACACATCGGCCGCGCCGCCTTCCTGTTCCACCATCCCCACACGCGCTGGCACGCACGCCCCGAGCTGCGCGACTGGGCGCTGCACGGCCTGCAAACCTTCCGCCAGCAGCAGGACGACGCCGGCCGATTCATCTGGGGCAGCGGACATTACTACCAGTGGGGTTCGCACGAACACGTCTGGCGGCTCGAACCTCTGCTGATGGCGCGCGTCTGGCTGGAGCCGACGTTATCGAGCAAGGACCGCAAGTGGATCGACGCCATGCTGCGCCGCGCTGCCGATTGGTTGCGCGCCGCCGCGGATGATCCGATCAAGAACCTGCAATTCAACAATCGCGGAGCGGTGTGGTGCGCCGGGGCCCGGCTGTGCGGTTTGTATTTCAACGATGCGCAGTTGTTGCGCGCCGCCGACGAGCATGCCCAGGTGATTTTGCCGCGCGTGGTGGACGAGCAGGGGCAGGTCAAGGAAGCGACGCTGCAATACCTGGGCGGGGGGCCGGATTCCAATTACACCTACACCGGCTGGACCTATGTGCATCTGTACCGGGCGTGGGGCGGGCAGATGCTCGATGACGAACGCCGACTCGCCGCCGTGCGCTGGCTGGTGCAGAGCAACACGCGCGACGGCCACGCGCTGGCGAGCGCCAACTCCGTGCGTTTCGCCTGTTATCCGGTGGGCAAGATTGTGGACACGCTGGCGGCGCTGGAAATGTACAGCCCGCGCGAGCCGTGGTTGAGTAAGGTCATCGACCAGTGGTGGCCGACCATCAGCAAACGGCATGCGGTGGGTCATTGCGTGCACGGGGCGCTGTGGGCGTACCTGGCGCATGAGCGCGATATTCCCGCCGCGCCGCCGCCGCGTTGGGCCCGCGATTTTGCCGGGCATTATGACAATCCGCCGTGCAGCTACAGCCTGTTCGCTCAGCGTTACCAGACCGGCGTGGTGTACCGCGGCATTCATCCCGCCAAGGGTTTGCAATGCTTCGCCTGGGGCAGCGAAGCGCCGTTGGTCCAGCACACGGATACGCGCGCCAGCGGCAGCCGGGCCGGGCAGTGGGACACCGCGCGTGACAGCATTGACGCCGGCAACGAAGGTTGGGAAATGCTGCTTCGCCGCGCGGGCGCGGGCGACGGCTACGAAGCGCCGGGCCTCGGCACCGTGGTCAGCACCCGGCGTGGGAAGCTTTGGGAACTGTACGCCTTCACCCCGGCAGCGGTGGTGCTGATGGTCGGTTACGCCGGGCGCGGGGTGCTGCGCAGCCGGTGGGTGCTGCACGAAGCCACGCTGGCGCAACTGCAACTCAACGCGCGCCAGCGCACGCTGTCACGCGCCGGCTCCCAGGCGCAACTGCAATGGTGGCGGCACGGTCGCTGTGAACTCAAACGCGATGTGCTGCACCTGACCGCGCCCGAGGGCTTGCAGGTGTTCATCCTGAGCAATCACGATGCAAAGATCGGGCGCGTGGATCGCCGGGCGCTGCAACTGTGGTTCACCGACGCCAGCGGAGCGTACACGCTGAACTTCAACCGCGTGATCGACCACGACGGCAAGGTCAATCGCCGGCTGTGGAATCGGCTCAAGCGCGTGCCGTGAGCTGACCGCGTCCTGGGTTTTCACCACAGAGACACAGAGAGCGCAGAGATCACACCGAGGTGAAGAAGTAAGCAGCAGACGAGCCGAGCAAGCTCAATCAGCCATTCTCTCGCTGTCCTCTGTGTCTCTGTGGTGAAGCTTATTTCCTGCGCCGGCTCAGCGTTCGCACGCCACCGCCACGGGCGCCAGCAGGCCGCCGGTGCCCAGTTCGTTGACCACTTTGCGGGTGCAGCGGAGGGTGAGCTGATTGACCTGGTTAGGTTGGTAGACGTCGGTGATGTCCACCAGCGCCGGCTGGCAGAAGCCGTCGAACTCGTCGAGCTTTTCACCCTTGTCGTTGACATAGGGCGCGTGCTTGCCGTTGACGAACACCTTGGCGCTGCCGTCGGTGGCGCCGATCCACAGGTACACGCGTTTGCCTGTCGGGGCGGCCCCGAGGCGCAGCGACGTGCGATACCACATGGTGCCCAGATAATTGTCATGGCCGATGGTGGACCAGGTTTCGTAGCTGACATCGGTGCTGCGCCAGGCGCTGGCGTCGAAGTCGGCGTTCTGCCAGCCCTTGGTTTCGCTCTGCTGGTCGGGGTCGAGCGCCCATTGGAACTTCCGCACCGGGGCGGCGAGCAGGCGTTTCTGGTTCACCAGGTCGGTGGCGCTGTCGTAGGTGGCGTCATAGAACGCGCGGAAGTATTTGCTGTGGATCGTTTCGTGGCCGGTCCAGTACATGCGCCCGAACGCGACGCTGTCGGCATGCTCGTCCGCCAGGGCGATCAGCCGGGATTCATAACGCAGGCTGTCGGTCTTCAACGTGGACCACCGGCCTTCCGCCAGATCGCGGCGCAACTGCATGAACAGTTCGAACAACTTGAGCGAGTCATCCGCCAGCTTGACCCGGCGGTATTCCATGGGCGTCCGGCAGGCGGCGAGGGCCGCATCCATTTTGCTGCGCCACTGGGCGAGCACTTCAGGCGTGAAGCGCACCAGGTGTCCAAAGCCGCAGCCGGAGTATTCCGGCACGCGCACCCAGGATTCATCGACGAACTGCCAGTACGCCGCCATCTCGGCGGCGGCGTGGCCGTAGAGGTTGCGGTTGATCTCGTCGAAGATGTCCTGCGGTTTCTGCTGCGGATCCCACGCCAGACGCAGGCTCATGTAGAGCGCGTGGGTGGTGGTTTCAAAATTGGCGATGGTTTCGGGCATCCAGTAGCGGCAGTGGTTCTGGTAGAGGATGGGCAGTTCGGTGCCCCATTTGCGCATGAAGGGATTGGGCGCGGTGGCTTCGGCGAGGAACCAGCCATACCAGTAGTAGCTGAGACTGGGGCACAGCTTCGCCCAGCCCTGCACGAGGTTGAGCAGGCCGGGGTTCCCGGGCACGCCTTCGTCGAGCATGGTGTGGGCGCGGCGGTAGGTGATGGGGGCGATCTGCGGCACCAGGTTGGGGTGCGGCTTCACGCGGGCGGGCGGCTGGGTGTACTGCACATACGCCAGCACGCCGAACAGCGTGTCGGGATACTTGGCGGTGACTTTCTCGATGATGCGGTTGCACAAGGTGACCAGCCGATCGGTCAGCACCGGGGTGCCGATCACTTCGTCAATCGCGCCGGTGTCCAGGGCGCGGTCTTCGGGCGACTCGTCGAACTCGGCGCCGTCGTCGGGGGACAGTGAAATCGTCGGCTGATAGTCCTGATCCTGGCGCGCGATGATGGCGTCGGCGATGGCGTCGGCGACCTGCGGGCTGGACCACTTCAGGCGGACGTTGCTGGGTTTGCCGTTGATTTCAGCGCGCCATTCGGGATGCGCCTGGCGCTGCTCGGCGGTGATGTAGCTTTCCAGCGCGTGCCCGGCGGAGAGGTAAACGCCGCCGCAGCGGTTGCGGCGTTTGTAGTCGTCGCCGCCGAACCAGAGTGAGCGATAGTAGGTGAAGGGGGCGGTCTGCAGGTCCTGAACGGCGAGGGCGACCTGGCCGGTGCGGGGAATGACTTCACCCATTTCGCCGGGGAAGTACCAGCGACAGCCGAGTTGATCGAGCACTTCATAAATGGCGTAGCTGGCGGCGAGATCGCTTTGCCCATAGAGCGCGATGGCGTCCTGGCTCACCAGCACGCGCAGGCCCTGCTGGCCCGGGGCATCGACGGCACAGGCGCCAAAGCGGTCCTGGGCGACTTCGCCGATGAGGATGGGCAACGCGCCCTTGGGCAGCGCAGCGGCATCGGTGAGCACGGGCACCTGGGCGCTGCCGATGAGTCCCAGATAGTGGGACAGGTCATTGACCGATTCCCGCAGCCGCCGGCGATCGGTCTCGGCGTTGCGCTCCAGCGCGGGCTTCTTGTTGCTGTCGATGTCCGCCGCCATCACGCGTGCGGTGGTCACGATGGCGACCCGCGCCTGTTGTTGCTCGATCAGCGTGACCTTCCCCGGGGCCGCGGTGCAGCCGATGGGCAGAGCCAACAACATCGCCAGACCAAAGCAACCCCACAGCGTGTGATGAGTCATGCGCAGCTCCAGATAAGGATGTGAAGCATGCAGCGTAACCCGGCGGGTGAACAGTGGCGAACCCTGGCGGCTGAAATTTCCGCAACGCGGAATTGCGGAAAAGGCCCGTAGAATCAGCGGGAGTATCAAACGCAGAATCAATCCTCCCCGGATTCAACCCCCGGCATCAACCCCCGGATTCGCTACGCTCATCCGCGGCTTGGGCGGTGGGGGCGGCGGGGGCGCAAAGAAAAACGGCGGCGACCGCGTTGAGGCGCGGCCGCGCCGTGAGGGGTGAGGTGCTGGAAGCCGGACTGCCGGCCGACCTCCAGCGCTTAAGGGCCTGACTCTTTCTTTCTCACAGCTCCGCCCATCGTCGGCGCGGGCGTCGCTTTCCAGGGCGACGCGCGGCGGCGCGGGGTGTCGATTTCCAGGTCGGGCAATCTCCTATGCAAAAGGGCCTGTCATCGTTTCCTGGGCGAGTGCCGGCGCTCAGCCCGCCAGCCGCGGCTCGAAGCGAATCCGCTCCATCTCGCGCTTGAGCTTGGCGAGCACCTGGGCGTGCAACTGACAGACGCGCGACTCGGAGATGTCGAAGGTCGAGCTGATCTCGCGCATCGTCATGCCTTCGTAGTAGTACAGTTCCACCAGCAGCCGCTCGAACCGGGACAGTTTGTCGAGCACCAGATGGCGCACCTCATGCTGCTGGGCGAGGTTCAGCGGGTCCGGCTGGCGCGGGTCGGCGAGCATGTGCTCGGCGTCCAGGTCGCGGTCATGGGCGGACTGGCCATCGTTGAGCGTCTGCTGGAGCGACACCTGGTTGGTGATGCCCACGTCGCGGCTGATCTTGCGGTATTCCTGGCGCGACACCTGCAGGGCGGCGGCGAGCTCTTCGTCGTCGGGCTGACGCCCCAGTTCCAGGCTCAGCCGATCGCGGGCGTTCTCGACCTTGGCGGTGCGGGTGCGCACCAGCCGGGGGACCCAGTCGACGGCGCGCAGCTCATCGAGGATGGCGCCGCGCACGCGATGGGCGGCAAAGGTGCTGAACTTGATGTCCCGGCCGAAGTCGTAGGCGTCGATGGCGTCCATGAGCCCGAACACGCCGGCGGTCATCAGGTCTTCCGCGGGGGTCTTGTAGCCGGTGCGCGCCGAGACGCGGTCGGCGTGATACTTGACGATGGGCAGGTAGGCTTCGATCAGCGTGTTGCGGGCTTCGACCGAGCCGGTGATTTTGAATTCGGTCCACGCCCGTTGCAGGCGTGCGTCTTTGCTGGACGCTTTCTGACCGGGCATCCGCAGTCGGGGATAATTCATGTTTGCTTGCACCACAGCTTTTCTCCTCCAAGGTTTGGTACTTCAGGATGGGCGCCCTCCAGCGCCCGGACTAGAGCTTTCTCCACCTGCGCCCCAGTGCAGGATGGTGAACGACGGCCGACCAGCGGTCAGGCGGGAATCGCCGCCATGGAGGCGGTGACTTCAGTCGCCGGGATGAACCACTGCTGTTTGAACTTCAGGCCATGGAACTGCCCGGCGCGGACGCGGCGGTAAACGCTGTCGCGGTCCTGGCCCAGCAGGCGCGCCGCCTGGCCGACGGTGATGGCGCTGCGGCGTTGAGTGGAACCGAATCCCAGGGTGTAGGTCTGACTGCTCATCTGATTTCCTCCTTTACGGCTGTTTGCTTTCCCCGCCCCAAGAAGCATTGCAAGGGTCGTGCCAGAGGTGAAAAGCGTTCCGTCGGCGTGCGAACGCGGTTTGCCGAGTTGGCGCTCGGGAATATTCCCGAGTGCCGATGACCTTGTGCCGAGTGGAAGACGGGAATCGCCGATTGCCACCGATTGCCAGGGGCCGGATTGACAGCACAACGAACCCCGCGCGTGAGCAGGGGGGGCGGCGCAGCCGCAGCATTTGGCGCAATGAAAGCAACCCCTCCCTCACGGTCGGGGCTCGTGGAAGATTCTGTTGGATGTGAGCGCGTGGCTTACCTGGTCGTGCTGATCACCGGCAGCGAGAAGCTGAAGGTGCTGCCCTTGCCCAGCGTGCTGTCGACGGTGACCCGGCCGTCGTGGGCTTCGACGATTTCCTTGACGATCGCCAGGCCCAACCCGCTGCCCTGATGCTGGCGGTTGTCGGTGGGAACCGCGCGGAAGAACTTGTCGAACAGGTGCGCCTGGTCGGCGCGGGCGATGCCCATGCCTTCGTCCGTCACCGCCACCACCACGCTCGACCCCTGCTGTTTGGCGGTCAGCGTGATGGTGCTGCCGGCGGGCGAGAACTTCATGGCGTTGGAAATCAGGTTGGTCAGCACCTGCCAGATGCGGTCGCGGTCGGCGTGCACCGGCGGGAGCGCGTTGGGCAGGTCCGTGCGCCACTGGAAACGCTGGGTGTCTTCCTGGCGATAGACGTGGACCACCTCGCTCAGCAGCGGGATCAGGTCCACGCTCACGCGGTTGTAGCTCTGCTGGCCCGACTCCATGCGGCGGATGTCCAGGAAGTCGTTGATCAGCTTGTTGAGCCGCAGCGTTTCGTCATGGATGATCTTGAGGAAGCGTTGCTGTTTTTCCTCCGGGTAACGGCGGGCGAGCAGCAGTTCCGCGTAGCCGCGCAGGCTGGTCAGGGGCGTGCGCAGCTCGTGACTGACGGTGGCGACGAGTTCGTCTTTCATCCGATCCACTTCCTTGCGGTGGGTGATGTCCTGCAGCGCCATGCCGACACACAACGGCTCATGGCTCTGGGGGTGTCTCACCAGAAAGACATTGATCTGAACGTCCACGTTCAGACGCTTGGTCAAGTGACGCAGCTTGCCTTCGCCCGCCCAGCGATCCACCTGCCGACTGGCGGGCAGGGCGACTTTTTCAATCGTCGGCCAGGTGTCCGGGGCGAACAGGTCCTTGAGTTTCAAATGGCTGACCGGCTCGCGCTGGCCCAGTCCCACCATGCGTCGGCCTTCGTCGTTGATGAACACCAACTGCCCGTCGAGTGTCGCCATGCCGATGAAATCGCTGGAGCATTGCACCAGGGAGACAAGCTTCTGCTGCTCTTCCAGGGCCTGCTTGCGGTCGGTCACATCGCGGAAGATGGCGCGGGCGCCGGTCAGCCGGCCGTTTTCGACGAAGCCGTTGAACGAACCCTCCGCCACCAGCGTTTTGCCTTCGCGGGTGAAGAACTTGACCTCGATGCCAGCCGAGGTTTCCCCCGCCAGGGCGCGCTTGATCCATTCGCCGACCCGCGGGCGGCTGTCGGGATGGATCACGTCCATGAGCATCAGCCGGCCGACTTCATTCTCGGCGTAACCCAGCGCCTGCCGCCAGGCGCGATTGACGAACCGCAGTCGGCCGTCGGCTTCGACGATCTGAATCAGGTCGCTGGCGTTCTCGAACAGGTCGCGGTACCGCTCTTCCCCGCCGCGCACCAGGTCCTCGGCGCGCTTGCGGCGGGTGATCTCGCCCTGCAACTGGTCGGCAGCGCGATTCAATTCCGTGGTCTGCTGGCGAAGCTGGCTTTCCGTCTGGGCGTTGGTCAGCTCCGCGCGGCGCAGCGTGCGCCGCTCGCGGTCCCGGCGCACCGCCAGCCCCACCAGCCGGGCGCCGTGGTCGAGCACCTGCAGGTCATGAGCGGTCGGCTGGGCGTCCAGACCATGCAGCAGGGCGAAGGTGCCCACGACTTTGCCCTGCTCGATGAACACCGGGGTCGACCAGCACGCCTTGGTGCCAAACCGCTGGGCGTGGGCTTCCACATCCGCGGTGCGGCCGGGCTCCAGATTGTCCAGCAATTGCGCCAGCTCCGGCGCCAGCGAGGGGCCCGCGCCCAGGCGAATGCGATGCGTGCGTTCCTCATACAACAGCACGACCGCCTGGGCGGTGCTGACCATGTTTTCGCTGCGCAGGCAGATGTCGTTGATCACCGCCCGCAGCGGTTCGTCCTGGGCGATGCGCTCGAGCGTCTGACTGTGGGCGCGGGTCAGTTCCTGCTCGCGCAGCCGCACCTGGGCGATGCTCAGCAGCTCGGCGACCTGCAGCAGGAACTGGCGATCCGCGGTGCTGTAGGTGCGCGGCAAAGGGTCCAGCAGCAGCAGCAGCCCCAACGGACGCTCCACATGGTCCACCAGCACCGCGGCGCTGGAGCTGACGCCCAGTTCCGCCAGCAGGTTGGGCAGTTGCAGGTACTGTTCCTGCGCCAGATCGGAAATGATCACCGGCTCACGCGCCGCCAGGGCGAACCCCAGTTGGTCCTGTTCCAGCGGCGTGAAGCTCAGTTGGTTGATCCAGTCGCCCGGCAGGTTGAGCCCCGCGCGCAGGCGAAGGGTTCGTTGATCGCCCAGCAGTTCCAACCAGCCGACGCGGGCGACGCCCAGCGTATCCGCCAGGCAGCGCAGCACCAGCGGCGGCAACTGCGTCAGGTGCCCGCAGGCGACCGTCTGTCGCGCCAGCTGGGTCAGGGCGTCCGCCATGTCCTGGCGTGGATGGCTCACGAGGTCCAGGCGGGTGGAATGGGTCGAAAGCGTTGCCACGATGCACGGTTCCGAGCATAGACCATGCCGCGCCGCGACGGATTTCGCCGGGGCGTGGGCAAGTCAGATAAAACTTATATTTCCGTGAATTGCTGCATGGACTGGACCGAGAAGTCAGTGGAAAAAATATCTCCCAGACAATCAACAGGCCGGGAAACCCCATGCCGGAGTCGGGACGAATCGGCAATTTTGCCGATTACCGCTCGGCACACCCGGTAATTTTACCTATGCCGAGTCCCCGGAACTTCCCGGCAAGGTTTCCGGGGCATGATCCGGGGGCGGCTGCAGCCGATACTTCTTGATGCGGTAACGCAGGTTGTCCCAACTGATGCCCAACTGCCGGGCGGCGGCGGCTTTGTTCCAGTGATTGGCGTCCAGCGCCTGGATAATCAGCGCCCGCTCATGGGCGGCAAGCTTGGAGTTCTTGTGCGTCGGCAGCAGCGTCGTGGGCGCAACGGGCGCTGCCGGCCGGGGGGTTCCGGGCGCGGGCGTGTGGGCCGCCCGTTCCAGATCGGGCGACAGTTCCGGGGGCAGCTCGGCGGTCGGCGGCAGGGCGGCCTCGGCGATCTCCGGGGGCAGGTTCGCCAGCGTGATTTCGTCCTCGTTGGCCAGCAGGACCGCCCGCTCCACGACGTTGCGCAGCTCGCGGATATTGCCGGGCCAGCTGTACGCCAGCAAAGCCGACAGCGCGGTGTCCGTGAGCCGGGGGGTCACCCGACCGGCCGGGGTGTGCTGGGCGAGGAAATGACCGATCAGCAGGGGAATGTCTTCGGCACGCTGGCGCAGGGCGGGCAGGTGGATGGGGAAGACATTCAGGCGGTAGTACAGGTCGGCACGGAAGTGGTTCTGGTTGACTTCCTGTTTGAGGTCGCGGTTGGTGGCGGCGATGACGCGGACGTCGACTTCCACCTCGCTGGTGGCGCCGATCCGCCGGAAGCGGCGTTCTTCGAGCGCCCGCAGGAGCTTGACCTGCAAGGACAGGGGCATTTCGCCCACTTCATCGAGCAGCAGGCTGCCGCCGTGGGCCAGCTCGAACAGGCCGATTTTGGTGGTGACCGCCCCGGTGAAGGCGCCCTTTTCGTGGCCGAAGAGTTCGGATTCAAGCAGGGCTTCGGGGAGGGCGGCACAGTTGATGGCGATGAAAGCCTGACCGGCGCGGGGAGAAAGGGCGTGGATGCGGCGGGCGGTGAGTTCCTTGCCGGTGCCGGTTTCGCCGGTGAGCAGCACGGTGGTGTTGGTGGGGGCGACGCGGGCACACAGCGCCAGCGCCTTGGCGATGCCCGGCGCGTGCCCGATGATCAGCGGGGCGCCGTTGCGATCCGCCAGGGCTTCGTCATGGGGCACATCAGCGCCAATGGCGGTCAAGCGCTCCCTGGCGTCCTCAAGCTGCCGCTTGAGCTCCATCAATTCCAGCGTCTTTTTCTGCTCGGAATCAACCAGCCGGCGAAAGTCGCGGGCGTACATCACCAGCTGCGAATTGAGCAGTTCCAGCCGGCGGGCGAGTTGTTCATCGCTGAGCACCGGGGGCGGCGTGTCGGGAGCATCCGGAGCGTCCGGCAGGTCCACGGCCGAAGGCGGCAACGGGGAACCCGCGCCTGCGCGACGAGCTGCAGACAGGTGCAGACTGCCGGGTTTCCAGGGCGAATCAGACGGCATGCGGCCCCTGACGCTTAGGTGATAAAGCCAGTCACACAGCCAGGTTTCAGCTCGCCACCGCCGTCGACAGCGCTTCCTGCACGCGGTCGAGCAACTCCATGGGGCTGAAGGGTTTAACCAGGTAAATGTTCACCCCCGCGGCCTGCCCGGCGGCGATGTCGCCCGGCTGACCCTTGCAGGTGAGCATGATGATGGGAATCGACGAGGTGGCGGGATGCTTGCGCAGCTCGGTCGCCACCTCGATGCCGGTCAGACCGGGCATCACCCAGTCCAGCACGATCAACTGCGGCTTATGGCGGCGGGCAAGGTCCAGCGCCGACCGGCCGTCCTCCGCTTCAAGGATTTCGTACTCCGGGTCGTCCAGCGTGGTGTGCACCAGCAGGCGGATATTCGGTTCATCATCGGCGAGCAGAATGGTTTTGGGCATGAGCTTTCTCCCCCGGCCCGTGCGCGCACGAACCGAGTCTATGGCGGACTCCGAACAACCCCGGCGGTTCTCTCTCAAGCCCACGCAGAGGCAGGTTGTGTTTCAGCGCTTTGGACAACCCATGGCGGCCGTCCTTCCGATGGATTGCCCATCGGCCACACCACGCTGAAAGCTCATCACTTCCTGTCCATTAGGCTACGAGTCAGGGTCATTCCAGTCAAGGATATTCCACCACTGCAAATCCCGCGCCAATCCGCGACGTCGGCATGATCGGCCATGTTCGCGCCGGCGGCGACCTGCTAATCTACGCCTAACCGCCGTTCGCCCCAACGTCCCTGTGCCGGAGCCCGGGTTTGTCCGAGGGCCTGCAAAAGTTGTCCAGCCTGCCGGTCGCCAGCAGTTTTGACCGGCTGCTGAAGGTGGAAGACCCCGCCGGCGAAGTGTCGCACTTCCCGCTGGTGGGCGATCGCATCATCATCGGGCGGCAGGAGGGCGTGGACCTCATGCTCCCGCATGTGAGCGTCTCCCGCCGCCACGCCGAGTTGCGCTGCGACCGCTGGGGCAAATGGTGGCTCCGCGACCTGGGCTCCAGCAACGGCACCCTCATCAACGGCTTCGCCAGCACCGAACGCCTCCTCGACCTGGCGGACCGCATCACCATCGGGCAGTTCCACCTGACCCTGACCCTGCCCAGCGAGGCGATGCAGGACAGCTCGCTGGCCGGCGGACCCGCCATTGCCGTCCGCGAAACCAGCGTCACCGCCAAGTCCATGAGCGCCCTGCGCGAGGACTCCCGCGCCGAAGCCCGGCTCAGCGCTCTGCAACTGACCCAGCTCATGGAGCTGAGCAAAACGCTCCATGCCGCCGACCGCTTAAGCCAGCGCATGCGCCTGCTGTGTCAGCTCATGGTCAACGACCAGTTCCGCTGCTTTGCCGCCACCATCATCCGCCTCGCCCGCACCGATGCCGCCGCCGCCCCGCAGACGCTCTGCTCCCCGGTCATGAGCCCGCAGTTCGGCCAGCGCTCGCTCTTCATCGCCAACAGCCTGCTCAAGGCCCTGCGCCAGAAGCCCGAACCCACCCTGGCGCGGGAGTCGGAAATCGCCACCGCCGGCGCCACGCTCGCCGGGGTCGCCGCGATGGCGTGCCCGCTGCGGCATGATGAGCAGTCGATCGATCTGCTGTACATCATCCTGCCCCCGCAACTGGCGAACGAGGAATGGCTCACCCTCGCCTCCCTCGCCGCCGAGCACTTTCGCCAGGCGGAAAACGGCTGGGCAGCGCGCCGGCTCGCCAAAGTCAGCGCCCTGGTGGAAGTCGATCTGCAGCGGGCGCGCGACATCCAGATGCGCCTGGTCCCGCGCGATGTGCAGGTGCAGGGGCTCGAGGTCGCCCTGGGCTTTCAACCCTGCCGCTGGGTCGCGGGGGATTATGTCGACGTGCTGACCCTGCGCCACGGCAAAACGCTGCTGGTGGTCGCCGACGTGTGCGGCAAAGGCATGCCGGCCGCGCTGGTGTCCTCCAGCGTCCACACCCTGGTGCACGCCAGCATCGGCGCCGGGGCCGACCTGCTCCAGACCGCCACGCTGCTCAATGACCACCTGCTCCAGTACCTGCCGCGCAACCGCTTCGTCACCGGCATCCTCATTGAAATCGATCCCGCCACCGGCCAGATGAACTTCATCAACGCCGGCCACCCCAGCCCCATCGTCATCGACCCCACCGGCCAACGCCGCCTGCTCGACGCCGGCCCCTACGAACCCTTCGGCCTGCAAAAACGCACCTACGATCTCCTCACCGACCAACTCAACCCCAGCCAACTCCTCGCCATGTTCACCGACGGCCTGAGCGAAGCCCGCGACCAGCAAGGCAAAATGCTCACCGTCACTCGCCTGGGCGAAACCCTCAGCCAGATCCACCAGACCACCCAGCACCAACCCCTGCAACTGGCGGCCGACCAGCTCAACCATGTGCTCGACGAATACCAGGGCCACAACCTCCAGGGCGACGACCGCACCTTCCTCCTGACCCGCCGCCCGCTGGGCGCCGGCGAACACGCGAACGCGGGGCAGGGGATTTAGGTGGACAGGCCCCGCAGGTGGCGATGTCATGTCACCTGACATGGGTGACATGGATGCGCAAGTGTCTGGTGTGAATAGGCCTGCGTGTGTCACCCCGGATGTCACATGACACGCCCGGTGCGGGGGGGGCCTTCGGCTGGCGCCCGTCACTTCACCAACCCCTGCCCCCCACGAGCCGGAAGCGTTAGCGACGGCACCAGGCTGCCGCCCACCCACACCAACAGGCTCGGCCAATAGTTCCCCGAACGCGCATGGCTTCCCCCGTCATTCACACACCGGCCCGTTAGCCCCCGCTGGCATCGAACACCATCCTGGCCCGCCGCTTGGCAGGCGCTGAGCACAGAAATGCTTGGACCTATCCTGATTACTTCTTCGTCACCACCAAGTCACCAAGTCACCAAGAAAAACCAGTAATCGCTTGGTGACTTGGTGTCTTGGTGGTTCGTCATCCCCCAGCAGCAGAATTAAACGGGCCGGGTCCAATATTGACCGGGGACTGATGGCCGGCTAATCTGCCGTCATGCCGCGCAGCGTTCGTCACACGCCTGGAGGTCTGGTCTACCATGTCCTTAACCGGGGCGCGGGGCGGATGACGTTGTTCGATCAGCCGGCTGAGTATGACGCCTTTGAGCGCGTGCTGGCTGACGCCATGGCGGCTTGCCCGATCCGGCTGCTGGGGTATTGCGTGATGCCCACTCACTGGCATCTGCTGCTCTGGCCGCGGCAGGCCGGCGAGTTGACGACCTTCATGCAGCGATTGACCGTCACCCACGTGCGGCGCTGGCTGGTGCAGCGGCAGCAGGTGGGCATGGGATCGATCTACCAGGGCCGATTCAAGTCCTTCCCCGTCGCCAGCGATGAGCATCTGCTGGCGGTGCTGCGGTACGTCGAGCGCAACCCGCGGCGGGCGAAGTTGGTCCGACGCGCCGAAGCCTGGCGCTGGTCGAGCCTGTGGCGGCGGACGTCGGGGTCGGCCGAGCAACAGGAACTGCTGACCGCCTTGCCCGTGTCGTTGCCTGAAGGTTGGGTCCAGCAGGTCAACGCGCCCGAGACGAGTGCGGAACTGGCGCGGCTGCGGCTAAGCGTCAATCGTGGCCGCCCGTTCGGCGCGGTCGGCTGGACGGAGCGCACCGCCAAGCGTCTGGGGCTGCCGGTGGTGTTGCGGGGGCGCGGCCGGCCGCGCAAACACCCGGCGAACGACGAACAATAATTGGACCCGCCCGTGGTCCGCTTCGGGCTTCACGGCGTTCATTCTGCAGACGGCGTCAGTCAGGGCACGCGCGCGTTCCACAAGGCGTTGGCGACCCGGAGGGCGTTGCCGCCGAGGATTAGGCGGATGTCGTCGTCGGACAGGCCGCGCTGCACCAGGCCCACGGTGTACAGCGGGAAGTTGGTCCAGCGCAGGCTCAGTTCCTGGGTTAGCGTCCAGCCGGCGGGCAGAGCGCTGCTGGAGTTGACCGGCGAGAGGCTGCGCCAGGGCCGGCGGGCTTTGGCGGCTGGTGGATGGAACGGCTCCAGGGCGCGGTCTGAACCTTCGGGGGCGTAACCGACATCGGTGCCGATGCCGACGTGCTCCGCGCCAAAATGCTTGACGACGTATGCGACATGGTCCAGCAGCGCGTTCAGGTCGTAGGAGCACTTGAGGAAGGATGCGCACGCGACGATCCCGACGTAGCCCCCGGTGTCGGCGATGGCGCGGATGACTTCGTCGGTCTTGCCGCGGGCGTGATCCGCCAGCGTTCGGCACATGGTATGACTCGCCACGATCGGCTGGTCCGACGCGCGGGCGGCTTCCAGGCTGGTCCGTTGGCCGCAGTGGGCGACATCGACAATCACCCCCGCACGGTTCAGCGCGGCAATGACCGTGCGCCCGAAGTCCGTCAGCCCGGCGTCGCGCGCTTCGCCACAGCCATCGCCCATGGGGTTGGCGCGGTTGTAGGTCAGGTGCATCATGCGGGCGCCCAACTGGAAGAAGGTGCGGATGAAGCGCAGCTCCTCTTCCGGGGACTCGCAGCGATTCGCCAGGGGCACCCCGTTGGTTGAAAGGTAGTAGCAAGGCGCTCCCTCCGCGCCGGCGCGCACGATGTCGTCCGGCTGGAAGGCGCGCCGGCAGACTTCGGGGGCGACGGCAGCGGCATAGCTGCGCCGCGCCAGCCGATGCAGCAGGGTGTCGACGTGATTGCTTTCCTCGCCGGCGTTGACGAAGACGCAGTTGACGCCCGACGCCCGCCAGGCGCGCTGCGCTTCCTGGCGCTGCTCCGGGTCGAAAGCCCAGCGCGTCATGGACTGGTCTTCGCGATAATCCTGCAACTCCAGCGGCGAGGCGCCGGCAGCGCACAGCGCCTGGTATCCCGCGGGCGACACCGCCGCCTGGGGACCAAACCCATAGGTGTCGACGACCAGCGACTGGGCGTGCAGTTCCAGTCCATGCGCCAAAGCGCGCGGGCTGGGTTTGAGAATCTGCAAGGCGGCCTGATAGGCCTGATCGATCGGGTGGGTCATGGCTGATCGGCATCCCTTGGTGGCGCGCTGGCGAGTTTGCCCGCCGGCTGGGCTTGGCGCAGCGCGTGGAGCAAAGCGTCGACTTCCTCGCTGGTGTTGAACGCCGCCAGCGCGACGCGCAAGCCGGCGGTTTCAGGCTGAAATTTGCACAGAATCCGCGGCCGCAGATACAAGTCCTCGACCAGGCGCTGATGGGTGGCCGCATCCCACTGGGCATGGCTGAAGCTGACCAGCCCGGTGGTGCGCGCCGCTTCCCGCGGCCCATGCACGGTGAAGCCGGGGAGCTGCGCCAAGCCGGCGCACAAGCGCTGACGCAGATGGGCCACGTGCGTCTCGATGGCGTCGCAACCAATCGCCAGCACCTGTTCGAGCGCCACCCGCAAGCCGGCCGGGGGGGCATAACCGACGGACCCGGCTTCCCCCAGCGCTGCGGCGGTGGCATCCGCGCGGTCCGCCGTGGGCAGCCAGTTGGGATTGAAGTCGCCCAGCCGATCCGCATGCACCTGGATGAAGCCCAAACCGGCGGGCCCTTGCAACCATTTGTGGCCCGAGGCGATGTAGTAGTCGGCATCGAGGGCAGCCAGATCAACGGAAAACTGGCCGACGGCCTGAGCGCCGTCGATCACGCTGATGGCGCCCCATTTCCGGGCGCAGGCGACGGCGGCAGCCACCGGCAGGCGGCGGCCGTCGATGCAGGAGACGTGGGAGAGCAGCACGATTTTCCGCGGCGCCTCAGCCGTGCGCAGCGCCTGTTCCAACCGCGCCAGGAACGCCTCATCCTGGTCGCCCACCGCCAGTATCTGCGTCCGCAGTCCGCAGGCGTCGCGTAAGCCGGCGCACAAGGAGCGTGTGGCGACGTGCTCGAGATCGGTGGTGACGAGCAGATCCGCCGCGCCGGGCCGCAGGCTGTGCAGGACCGAGCGCATGGCGGTGGAAGTGTTGAGCGACCAGCAGAGTTGGCGGGTCGAGGTATGCAGCAGTTGCGCCAGGGCGCTGCGGGCGGCTTCGCTGGCCTGCAGCAATGGAGACTTGGCTCGGGGGGCGGCGGGCCCTTCCTGAGCGCTCAGGAGTTCGGCGTCATGCAGGGCCTGCAGCGTGGGTCGGCTCAGAGGTCCCTTCGTGCCGGTTTGCAGGTAAATGCAACGCTCGGTCACCGGCAGCGTGGCCCGCAGCGTGGTGACCCAATCCGGGAGCGGTGACCCCGGGGCGTCTGGATTCATCGCTGCTGGTTGCCGTCGCATCGCATCTGCCGATCGTCACAAACCGTGCCCCAGCGCCGGCCGCTTGCGGGCGGCGTGCCGACCCGCAGCCAGACGCCTGCTGGCGGAAGGGGCCTGCGGCACGCCAATTTCCCGCCAATTCCGGGGAAATGGCGGAATCCTGCCCTGCGCCAGGACGGCGGGAAATTGTATACAGTTTGCCGGTGATCACAAACGGTCGCGCTCCTGGACTGCGGCGCCGGGTGAAAATGCAGCACGCCGACGGGTGTCGCGTTGCGCCCCAGGCTTCGTGCCGGGCTGCCCCTGCGGTCACTTCTTTTTCTTCTTTGGCTTCTGCAGGCGCGCCCATTCCTTCTTCTGGCGTTTCATCTCGGCGTTGAGCTTGATCGGGCGGCCGGGGCACTGGTTGGATTTTTCGATCAGCCAGTCGCCCTGGGCGGTGCGGCGCACGGGCTGACGCTGCGCCACCGGCGGGGGCGTGACGACTTTCGTCGGCTGCTGGGCGTACCAGTACGCGACGCTCGCCATTTCATTCTGCAGATGGTTGCCGTGGCCATGCTCAATGGTGACCTTGATTTCCTTGCGGAAATGCACGGGGTTTTCCAGGTGGAAGACGTAGCTGGTCTGGTAGCCGCCTTTGCGGTTGCGATTGGCGCCCGGGGCGGTGTCGTTTTCGTAGATGCTTGAGCCGTTGCGCAGGAACGCGTTGCGCTGCATGCCCCATGCCTGGTTGAGGTAATCCTCGCTGCCGGTGCCGTGCAGATCGGGTGGCCACTTGTAGCCATCGACCCAGATCATGTCGTCGCCTTCGCCCCACCAGGTGCCCTGAAAGTTGCTGACGCTCAGGTTGCAGCCGATGTAATGTCCCCGACCCTGCGTTTCGAGAATGACGTAGTTGTTGTCCCACGCTTCTTTTTTCAGGTTCACGATGTCGGCGGTCGGCGTGTTGACCGTCACTTCATGGCCCCAGCCGCCGAAGGGATTGGTCCGGCGGAACTCGGCGTGGAAGTACGCCAGGTCGTCGCCCGGCGCGTCGTCATACGTTTCGTAGTCGACGTAAAAGTATTGTCGGTGCTCTTCCTGGCTCTGATTGATCAACTCGATCCTGGCGTGCCGGCGGAATGGCATGGGAGCGTAGCAGTTGAGCGCGCAGCCGCCGCCATAACCATAGTTCTGATCCGTCGAGGCGGTGAACAGCAGCGACTGGAAGGAGTTGACCAGGCCATGCCCCAGGCAGAAGAAATCGCCCAGCGGGACGAGAATGCTCGGATGCGCCGCGTGGTCCCAGGTGAATTTGAGCAGGCATTCGCGGTAGTGATTCGGCTGGGTCATCCAGAGGTGCGTGATGCAGCCGGGCCCGGCGATGTCGGCGAGCACCACGGTCTGCCCCGGGAGCACCCGCCAGCAGTCACGGTTGCGGCCGGTGCGGTCCCAGGACGAACAGCGCCCCGTGCGGGCGTTGCGGATGCGGGTCAGATCATTGAGCATGCGAAAGCTCCTGAGGGCAAAAGGGTGACACGCTCAAGGTTATCCATCCCGTCGCTGCCGCCAATGGCGCGGTTTTCGAATCAGATGGATTATTTTCTGATGCGGCGCGGAACGGTGGGCACGACGGCGGCGGCGCGGGGGTGCATTCATCTGCAGAATTACCACTGAGGCACAGAGGACACAGAGTCAAGCTGTGCGACGGGCATGAACGTCTGGGTTCTCCTGCAGTACTCGGTGCGCATCTCTCTGTGATCTCTGTGGCTCTGTGGTTACTGTTCATTTCAGCCCGTTGCTGAGGTGGGTTTCCGGGGGTGTCCGGAGGTGTCCGGGGGTTTCCGGGGGGCGGGGGTGGATCATGATTTCTCTATTGCTTTGCCGCGCGGGTTGGTCCTTCGCTATGCTCGCGGCGCTCGGGGCGTTCAACCGCTCGGGGCCGGTTCATCCATCTAGCCGGAGTTTGCCATATGACGACTGCTGCCCGTCCCCGTGTGCTGGTGCTGGTTGAGCTGGGACCAGAGCCGGACTGCCTGGCCCCGTTGCACGCTGTGGCGCAGGTGGACTACCACCCCGGCGATCACGCCCGCTTGCACGCCGACCTGAGCGGCTACGACGCGCTGTGGTGTCATTTCAGCCAGAAGATTGACGCCGACGTGCTCAGCCGCGCGCCCCGGCTCAAGACCGTCAACACCGCGACCACCGGCACTGATCACATCGACAAAACCTACTGTGCCGCCCACGGCATTCGCGTGCTGTGCACTGCCCTGGACATCGGGTTGCTCGAGCACTTCAGCGCCACCGCCGAGTGCGCGTGGATGCTGCTGCTGGCGTGTCATCGGAATTTGCGCGGCGCGGTCGCGCATGTGGAGCGCGGGCAATGGGGGCACAAGCCGTTCATCGGCCGCCAGCTCATGGGCCGGACCATGGGTGTGCTGGGCGTGGGGCGCTTGGGCAAAATGTCGGTGCGCATGGCGCAGGGTTTCGCCATGAACGTCATCGCCTGCGATCGTCAGCCGATCACTTTGCCCGGCGTGCGCCAGGTGGATTTCGACACGCTGCTGCGCGAGGCGGACGCATTGACCGTGCATATCCACATGACGCAGGACAACTACCACCTGTTCAATGCTGCCACGTTCGCCAAAATGAAGCGCGGCATGATCATGGTCAACACCAGCCGGGGCGATCTGGTCGATGAAGCAGCGCTCCTGACAGCCCTGGAAGACGGCACGCTCGCGGCCTACGGCGCGGATGTCATTCACAACGAATGGCAACCCGACCTGCTGCAGTCGCCGCTGGTGCGCTATGCGGTGGACCATCCCAATGTAGTCATCACCCCGCACCTGGGCGGCGCCACCCACGAAAGCATGTCACTCTCGCGGCAGTTCAGCGCCCGCAAACTCGCCCAGTGGCTGAGCACCGGCACGGAGTTGAGCTGGCCCACCGGCGCGCCACGTCCGTGGCGAGAGTAGGAGAGCTGTAGAACAGTAGAGCAGGAGAAGGAGATAAGCCGGCCGCATTGCAACCCTCTGCGTCGCGCCCATAATCTCCATCCTTGGCCTGACTCCTGCTTTTGCATTGGACCTGCACATGGCGCGTTATCCCTTCAATCCTGATCCGCTGGAAGTCCCGGTGCGCGTGCGCTACGCCGAGTGCGACCCGCAGAGCATGGCCCACCACAGCGCCTACGTTCCCTGGCTGGAGCTGGCGCGCTGCGCGCTGCTCGAACGCGATGGCCAGAGCTACCGGGAGCTGGAAGAAGCGGGCATCTTTTTCGTTGTCGCCCGACTGAGCTTGCGCTATCGTCGGCCGGCGCGCTTCGACGATCAGCTCATCATTAAAGTCTGGACCGCCGAGCTGGGCGCCGCCAAGGTCGAGCATGGCTACGAAGTGCTGCGCGGCAGCGAACTGCTGCTGACCGCGGAATCCACCCTTGCCTGCGTGGATCGGGACGGCCGGCTGCGCTCCATCCCCGAAGGCTCGGTCTACCGCGCGCCGGGCTAAAAAAGGGGATAAGTACATTATTTTTTTAAAATAATGTACTTATCCCCTTTTTTAGCCCCCCCTTTTAGCCTCGCAACGACAAACAACGAGCCCGAAGCGTCAGCGAGGGGCAGCGTTATTGAACGCCGAAGGTCATATGGGCTACCACGGGTGCTGCGGTAATGATCACCCGCTGCCCCTCGCTCACGCTTCGGGCTCGTTTGTCGTCATGCGCCCCACGCCCATTCCCGGCCGCGCCCAACTGGCGTATGCTTTGGCGATGGCGCGCAGCTCCAAACGTTTTGTCTGCACCAACTGCGGCGCGGTGCAATTGCGCTGGGCGGGCAAATGTCCCGACTGCGGCCAATGGGAAGCGCTTGAGGAATACCGCGAAGCGCCCGACGCCCAGCGTGGTGAAGCAGGCGTGGTGCCGGCCACCCACAGCAAAGCTCAGCCCATCACCAGCCTCATCGACGACCCCCAGGCGCGCGTGCCGCGCCTGGCGACGGGCATTGGTGAACTCGATCGCGTGCTGGGCGGCGCGGAGGCCGGCGCTGGCGCCGCGCGCGGATTGGTGCCCGGCTCCGCCATTCTGCTCGGCGGCGATCCGGGCATCGGCAAATCCACCTTGCTGTTGCAGGCCGCCCTGCGCCTCGCCCATCAGCAGCGGCGGGTGCTGTACGTTTCCAGCGAGGAATCCGCCCAGCAGTTGCGCCTGCGCGCTCAGCGCTTGTCCCCCGAAAAACTGCAACTTGACGAACTGTTCGTGCTGGCGGACACCAATCTCGCCCGCATTCTCGAACAGGTGCGCAAGACCCAGCCGGCGGTGCTGGTGATCGATTCGATCCAGATGATTTACAAAGGCGATCTCCCGGCTGCCCCCGGCTCGGTCACGCAACTGCGCGCCTGTTGCCTGGAACTGGTCTACCACGCCAAAGCCAGCGGGTGCGCAGTGTTTCTGGTCGGGCATGTGACCAAGGAAGGACGGCTCGCCGGCCCGCGTCTGCTCGAACACATGGTCGACACCGTGCTGTATTTCGAGGGCGACCGCTACCACAGCCACCGCATCGTGCGCGGCATCAAAAACCGCTTCGGCACCACGCTGGAGGTCGGACTGTTTGAAATGACTGAGCGCGGGCTGATGGAAGTCGCCGACGGCGCGGGCTTGCTGGCGCGCGAGTATCAAGCCCGCAGCGGCAGCGTGGTGTGCCCGGTGCTGCAGGGCTCGCGCTGTCTGCTGGTGGAGTTCCAGGCTCTGACCGCCACCGGCTTTCTGGGCAACGCCAAACGCAAGACGGCAGGACTCGACGGCAGCCGGCTGGCGATGTTGATCGCGGTGCTGGAGAAACGCGGGGGTCTGCGGCTGGCGGATCAGGACATTTTCACCAGCGTGGTGGGGGGATTGAAAGTCGCCGAGCCGGCGGCCGACCTGCCCATCGCGCTGGCGATTGCCGGGGCGCATCACAACCGGCAGCTCGCGTTCGACGGCGGCGTCTGTGCGGTGGGCGAGATCGGCTTAGGCGGCGAGGTGCGCCATGTGCAGCAGCTCCCCCAGCGCCTGGCGGAAGCCGCGCGGCTGGGGTTTGGGCACATCATCGCTCCGCATGGCGCCGGCCGCGCGCCCAAAGGTTGCACGCTGCACCCGGTGCGCACGCTCGGCGAAGCGCTGGAGATGCTGCAATGACGCGCGTCGTGGTGCTGAGCCTGTTGCTCGGGCTGACGCTGCTTAACCCGGAGCTGGCGCGCGCTCAGGGGATGGATGCCAAACCCGCTTGGCGCCAGGCGGCGCTGGAGCGCATCGCCCGGCAGCAACGGGTGCCGTTGGAAGTGATCGTGGTTGATGCCGCGGGGCAGCCGGTCCCATTGGTGGCGGTGCGGCCGACCTTGCTGCGCTGGGCGTTTCCGCTGGGTTTCACGCTCACGCAGCGCGATCTGGAGCAGCTTCCCGAAGTCACCCCGGCCGCGCCGTTGGTGGGCCATCCGTTCAACAGCATTTCGCTGCACCCGCTGGGCGCGTGGCATGTGACGCAAGCCCGGCCGGACCCCGCCTGGGACGCGCGCCTGCAACAGGCAGTCAGCTTCGCCCAGCAGCGGCAGCTTCAGGTGCGCTGGGGCGAACTGATCAGCATGGATCTGGACCGCGCCCCGGCGTGGCTGCATCTGCCCGATGACGCCATGCTCGCCGAGGCGCTGGCGCAGCATCTGCGCGACTGGACCAGCCGGTTTCCGCCCCGGGTGGGGCAGGTCGATCTGCTGGGTGACTTGCCTGACCATCGGCAGTTGCTCGAGCGCCTGGGCGCCGCCACTGTTCGGCGGCTGTTTGAAACCGCCCAGGCCGGCGCTCCGCAGGTGACGCGCTGCGTGCGTTTCGAGCAAGCCTTTGCGGGCGAGCGGTTGCAGGATTTGATTCGCACGGTCGCCCAGTTGCGCGAAGCGTTTGTGCCGGTGGATGCGGTGACGCTGAGCCTGCATGTCGCGGCCCCGGTGGATGCGGCACAGATGCTCCAACGGCTGGCGTGGCTGCATGATCTGGATGTGGATTTGCTGGTTGATGACCTGCGCATCTCGGCGCCGGACGACGCCCAGGCGCAGGCGGCCCTGGAGACGACGCTGCTGTTGTTGCTGGGGGAATCACGGGTGCGCGGCATCTGGATGGGGCCGGTGGCGGCGGAAGATTTGAGCGATCCACGCGGGGCGCTGCTGGATGATGCCGGCATGCCCACTGCCTTGGCGCAGGCGCTGCGGGCGCTGGTGACCGAGCTTTCGCATCCGCCGTTGCCGCCGCGCACTGACGCCCGCGGGGTGGCGCAACTGTCGCTGTGGGCGGGGCTGTACGACCTGACAGTGGAATTGCCCGGCGGGGTGCAAGCCATGACCAGCATTTACCTGGCTCCCGGCGCGGCGCGCCAGCGGGTGTTGCTCCAGCCGATGAATCCACAGGCGGTTCAATCCACGCCGACGACGCACTTAGCCCCGGGTCAATGACCCGGGGCTAAATGGCCCCCGGATTAGGCCCCGGATTAGCCCCCGGATGCAATACCCCGCATCGGCCGGGCGTTGGGCTGGGGTGTGCGGCGGTCGTGCTGGAGAAATCGGCCGCCCCCACGCGAATAATGGTGGTGTTGGACGAACCCTCAGGACCCGGACCCGGAGCCGCTGCATGGCGATCGACTTTTCCCTGCAACCCCTGCCGGCGAGCAACTTTGGTTTCAAGCAGGCGCGACATCTGCTCGCCCGCGCGGGGCTGGGCGGTTCCGCAGACCAGGTGCAGGCGCTGGTGGACCGTGGCCTGGAGGGAGCGGTCGACCTGCTGGTCAACTACGAGCAGATCGACGCGAGCAGCCTGCCCGCCTTTGACGTTGACCCCGACATCATGCACCCGCCCACTCCCGAGGAACGGGAACGCATCCGTCAGGCCCGGCAGCGCGGCGATACTTCCATCGAAGACCAGATTCGCGCCGAACGCAACCGCCGCGACGCCATGGACCGCGGCCAGCAGCATCGCCTGGAACAGTGGTGGCTGGGCCGCATGATCTCCACCGGCCGACCGCTGGAGGAAAACCTCGTCCTGCTCTGGCACGATCACTTCGCCAGCCACTACCGCAATGTCCGCGACAGCTACCTCATGTATCAGCAGAACGAGTTCTTCCGGCGCAGCGCCAGCAGCAGCTTCGCCGACCTGGCGCGGGGGATCGTGCATGATCCCGCGATGCTGATCTTTTTGAACAACAACAACTCCAATCGCCGTAAGCCCAATGAAAACCTCGCCCGCGAACTGATGGAGCTGTTCACCCTGGGCGTCGGTCACTACACCGAACAGGACATCAAGGAAGGCGCCCGCGCCCTGACCGGCTTTTCCGTCGATGACAATGACTTCATCTTTCGCCGGGGCAATCACGACGACGGCGAAAAAACCATCCTCGGCCAGAAGGGCAAGCACGACGGCGACGCCTTCGTCAATCTGCTGCTCCAGCGCGACGACTGCCCGCGCTTTGTCGCCCACAAGCTGTACAACCATTTCGTCGCCGACCTGGATGACCTGCCCGCCGACCGCTACGAGCCGGCGGTCAATCAGCTCGCCGCCCTGGTGCATCAGCACGATTATCAGCTCAAGCCGGTGCTTCAGACGCTGTTCTCCAGCCGGCATTTTTATGACCCGGCGGTGATCGGCAACAAGATCAAGAATCCCGTGCAACTGCTGGTGGGCACGTTGCGCACGCTGCGGACCCCGGTGCGCGATCTGTCGGTGCTGACCAGCGCGCTGGAGATGATGGGCCAGGAACTGTTCAGCCCGCCGTCGGTCGCCGGGTGGGATGAAGGCCGGGCATGGATCAACACCTCCACGCTGTACGTCCGGCAGAACACGACGGTGTACCTGCTCACCGGGAAATTGCCGTACTCCGATGGCTGGCGCTCGAGTGACATCAATTACGATCCGCTGCCGCTGGTGGCGGACTTGCCGGTGCAGACGCCGCAGACGGTGGCGGATCACCTGCTCAAGACGCTCATCGCGGTGGAGGTGTCGCCCACCCGCAAAAAGCAACTGGTGCAGACGCTGGAAGAGGCGGTGGAGCGCGACGGCCGGGGACTCAAAGCCGGCACCGTGCTGGGCGCGCTGCTGCTGATCACCGCGATGCCGGAGTATCAGTTGTGCTGAATGACCGGAATGCAACGAGCCGGAAGCGTGAGATGGGGATGAAAGTCCGTTGCGCCGTTAGGCTGAC